>CAMTXH010000014.1:0-76802 GCA_947085655.1 uncultured Omnitrophica bacterium
ACAAGATTGGGGAAGTGTTTTAACTCCTTGTAAATACTTTAGTAAAGGATTAAAGAAAGGGGGTAATAAAAAGCCCCCGATCCATAGCATAAAGTATCCCTCAAAAAGGGGCGAAAAACAAGTGGAAATTTCTACCTATTGCGTCAATTAACTAGTCATTTATGGAGTGAGGTAGGCCTTTTTGAACTCTTCGGACTTTTCCTTCAATCCTTCTTCGATCGCCTTCTTCTCATCCAGCCCCTTCTTTTTGGCGTAGTCCCGGACATCCTGCGTGATCTTCATGCTGCAGAACTGGGGTCCGCACATGGAGCAGAAGTGGGCGATCTTTGCCGCTTCATTCGGGAGGGTTTCGTCGTGGAAGTCCTTTGCGGTGGGGGGGTCGAGGGAGAGGTTGAACTGATCCTGCCAGCGGAATTCAAACCGGGCTTTGCTTAAGGCATTGTCCCGCAGTTGTGCGCCCGGATGCCCCTTGGCCAAATCCGCGGCGTGGGCCGCAATTTTATATGCGATGACGCCTGCTTTCACATCGTCTTTATTCGGAAGTCCCAGATGCTCCTTCGGGGTGACGTAACAAAGGAGGGCGGTGCCGTACCAGCCGATCATGGCAGCGCCGATGGCAGAGGTGATGTGGTCATATCCGGGTGCAATGTCGGTTGAAAGCGGTCCAAGGGTATAAAAAGGGGCCTCGTGACATTCTTTCAGTTGTTTGTCCATATTGATTTTCAGATACTGCATCGGGATATGACCCGGCCCTTCGATCATCACCTGCACGTCCTGTTGCCAGGAGATTTTTGTCAGTTCACCGAGGGTTTCCAGTTCCGCAAACTGCGCGGCGTCGTTTGCATCCGCGATGCTTCCCGGCCGGAGGCCGTCCCCCAGCGAGAAGGAAATGTCGTACGATTTCATAATCTCGCAGATTTCCTCAAAATGGGCGTAAGCGAAATTTTCCTTATGGTGCGTCAGACACCATTTGGCGTGGATGGAACCGCCCCGCGAAACGATTCCGGTCGCCCGTTTAGCGGTGAGGGGAATATACCGGAGGAGGACACCGGCATGGATCGTGAAATAGTCCACTCCCTGCTTGGCCTGTTCAATCAGGGTGTCGCGGTAAATTTCCCACGTTAATTCCTCCGCCTTCCCGCCCACTTTTTCAAGGGCCTGGTAAATCGGGACGGTCCCCACCGGGACCGGGCAGTTCCGGATGATCCACTCGCGCGTTTCGTGGATATTTTTTCCGGTGGAGAGGTCCATGACCGTATCGGCTCCCCAGTGAATTGCCCAAATCATCTTTTCGACCTCTTCCTCGACGGAGGAAGTGACCGCGCTATTTCCAAGGTTCGCGTTGATTTTGACAAGGAAATTCCGCCCGATCACCATCGGCTCGAGTTCCGGATGGTTGATGTTGGCCGGGAGGATGGCGCGGCCGCGGGCGATTTCATCCCGCACAAATTCCGGCGTGGCGCGCTCCGGGAGGGAAGCGCCGAATGCATTCCCGGGATGCCGGGCCTTGAGGGAGTGGTCCTTGTATTCCTCGATCAATTGATTTTCCCGGATGGCCGCATATTCCATCTCCTGGGTGATGATTCCCTTTCGGGCATAGTGCATCTGGGTGACGTTCCCTGTTCGTCCTTTTGTCCAGGGACGGCGAATCGGAGGGAGCCCTTTGCGGAGATCCGTCGTGGTATTCGGGTCGGTGTAGGGACCGCTTGTATCGTAGAGATAGACCGGCTCATTCGGAGTGACGCCTTGTTCCGGCTCCTGGGTAGGAGTGAGGGTGACTTTTCGCGTCGGGACCCGGATGTCAGGGTACCGCTTGCCCGGCACATAAATTTTTTCAGAGGAAGGGAACATAGTCCTATTCTATCGCCATTCCCGAACCGAGTCAATCCTGACATTCGTCGAATGGGTAAACTTCTGTTATAATGAAAAAAATGAAAAAGGTTCAGTACGCCATCATCGGCTCAGGGGTTGCGGGACTCTCGGCCGCCTATTTTCTGGCGAAAAAAGGGGCAAAAAGCGTTTATCTCCTTGAGCAGGAGAGCCGGCCCGGTCTTCATGCCTCGGGACGGAATGCGGGAATGATCCGGCAGGTGGTGCCGGATCCGGCGGTCGGGGAGCTGGCCCGAAAGGGAGCTTCGTTTTTGCGGTCCCTTCCCCCTTTCTGGAAAGTTTCCTTCCGACCCCACGGCTCTCTCCTTTTGGCCAAAGGGAAAGAAAAAATCAAGCTCCACCGTTCTGCCGCGTTCGCCAAACGTGCCGGCCTTCCGCTTCAGTGGCTTTCCGCCGAGCAGACGGTTCGGAAGGTTTCTGTTTTGAAAGGGACCGACTTTGAGGAAGCCCTTTTTTGTCCGACGGACGGAGTGATTCAGCTGCATCCATTCCTTTTGGGGTATCTGAAAGAGGCGAGGCGATTGGGCGTTAAGGTATGGATGAAGGCAAAGGTCAAAAAGATTGTGTCCGCTTCGGATGGATTCCGGATTGAGACATCCAAAGGGCCGTTGGAGGCGGAAGTGGTGGTTAATGCGGCAGGAGCATGGGCCGGCATCATCGGTCAGATGGCAAAAGCGAGTTCCATCCCATTTCGCTCTTTCCGCCGCCATCTCCTTCTTTCCAGACGGATCCGGGGTGTGAATCCGAAATGGCCCTTTGTCTGGCACATGAGCGACCGGGTCTATTTCCGTCCTGAATCGGGCGGTCTTCTTTTCAGCCCCTGTGATGAGGATCGGCTCCGGCCCTGCCTCTGTCCGGTTGACCGGCGGCTTGCCTGGAAACGGCTTCAAAGCCGGCTTCGCGTGTTTCCGAGTCTCCCGGAAATTTCTCTCCGTCGGTGTATGGGGGGGTTGCGGACCTTTTCCCCGGACGGCTCTTTTTGTATCGGGTGGGATGGGCGGTTGGAGAACTTTTTCTGGGTCGCGGGGCTTGACGGACACGGGATGACCACCGGCCCCGCCATCGGCGATTTCGCTTCCAATCTACTTCTTAGAAGAAGAGCGGATCCGCATTTGATCCGCGCATTTTCACCATCACGTTTTCAACATTAGGGACGTTTCTACACTTGGCTCTAATCTGGCTCCAACCTGTCCCCCTGGCCTGCTGGCCAGGGCAGGCTGGGGACACATTGGGGCCAGAACTAGAAACGTCCCTGGGAGGGGGTGTGATGCAGTGGGTTGCGTTTGTTGGGCTTGGACTTTTGGCAGGGGTATTAAGCGGATTTATGGGGATTGGGGGCGGGATTTTGCTGATTCCGGCCCTGGTATATTTGTTTAACCTGACCCAACATCAGGCGCAGGGGACAACCCTTGCTATTATGGTTCCCCCCATCGGACTTCTGGCCG
Source organism: uncultured Omnitrophica bacterium (assembly GCA_947085655.1). Lineage (GTDB taxonomy): Bacteria > Omnitrophota > Gorgyraeia > JACQQV01 > JACQQV01 > CAMTXH01. Next base: position 3,336 of record CAMTXH010000014.1, read on the forward strand.
CCTGGAAGTATTACACAAGCGGCAATGTCAAACTGAGCATCGCCGCTTTTATCTGCTTCGGATTTATCTTCGGGGGCTGGGTTGGGGCAGTGATGGCGGACCGATTGTCGGATCTGGTCCTTCGACGCTGTTTCGGGACCCTGCTTCTCTTCTTCGCCCTGCGAATGATCTTGGGGAAGTAGGCCGCCTTGCGGAAGTTCGTCTTGTGGTGTTATAATTCTTATTTTAGCGTGATAGATTGTATAGGGAAGGGGGTGACCGGCCCACAAAGGTATAACCCTCGTATTGTGGGCCACCAGAGGGGCGAGCAGTCGCCCGAATAAGGGCGACCAAGCTTGCGAGCGCCGCCGAGTTGGTGAGGCGGCCGGAGAAACCGTAGGTTGCCCCCTATGGGGAACGAAGGCCGAGCAGTCCGCCGAAGGCGGACGCGGAGGCCAAAGCGACGCCGGGGTGGTGAAATGGCAGACACGCTAGTTCGAGGGGCTAGTGGCCGCAAGGCTGTGAGGGTTCGAGTCCCTCTCCCGGCACCATCCGGCCCCATCGTCTAGCCTGGTCTAGGACAAATGGTTCTCAGCCATTAAACACCGGTTCGAATCCGGTTGGGGCTACTAATCTTCCTCCCGCTTCGGCACCGCAATCGCATCCATAAAATATCGGTATAATTTTTTACCCGCCCGGACGGCCCGCGCGTATCCTTTCGCATCTTTTTGCTTGAAGTAGAGTGAAGCCAAAGGGGACCAATGCTGCCAGGCGTAGGGATTGAGCCGCACCAGTTCCTCGTACGCCTCTGTCGCCGGCTCAAATCTTCCTGTTTTCTCATAAGCGAATGAGAGTTCACTATAGAGGGGAGCGTACCTCCTATTGTTTTTCCGGAGGGATTCCAGGAGGGCGGCCGCTTCTTCCGGATGTCCCGCTTCGGTGAGGGCATGGGCGTGTTGAAGACGGATGGCAAGGCGATCCGGTTCCAGAGCAGCACTTTTTGCATACGCCTCCGCCGCCTCCGGCCAGCGTTTCAGCGCTTCGAGCGCCTCTCCTGTCCAGAAGAAAAATTCCCAGTTTCTCTCATCGATCGTTAGCGCTTCCCGGAGCGCTTCCCAGGCACCGGCTGCATCCCCTCCTCTTAGCCGCGCAAGCCCCAAATACGCCTTGGCCTCTCCGGACGCCGGTGCTTTGTCCACCGCTTCTTCAAGATGCTTTAGGGCCTTCAGAAGTTGGCCGCTTGCTATCTCACAGCGTCCCAGGCCGACAAGGGCCGGCGCGTGATGCGCATCCAGCGCCAGCGCCTGTTCGAATTTTTCCTGCGCCTCTCCCACCATTCCCTTGTGAAGATATCCGATGCCGATTTGAACCAGAAACTCCGGGTTACGGCCGATCGGGACACCCAGCGTTTCAATCGGTGGCAACGGTTCCGTCCGGCGGTCTTTGATGGACTGAAGCACAAGGGCCACCGTTTCGTCATAGAGAGACTTCGGGGTGCTGAATTCAAGAAGGAGGCGACGGTCGGTATTGAGGTCTGCGTTGCGGACGTAATGACGGACATCTTTTTCGCCGAGGAGAAAAAGACTTAAAAACCCCCCCTCCTTTTCAAGGCCGAAGGGGACCAGTTCTTTTCGGATCTCGGGGGAGCGATTGAGTTTTTCCCGAACCTGGTCAAGGGGAAAGCGAATCGGCTGGGGGCTTGCGATGATGAAGAAATCCCCCGGGAGGGACATCCAAAGAGTGACATGGGGGAAGGCGGTTTGAACCGAATGGACTACCATCCGCACGTCATCCGGAAGGATCCCGTAACCCTGAATCCATTGACAAAAAATCCCGTCCGCAGAAAGATGCTCTGCCACTTGTCTGTAGAATTCGACGGTAAAAAGGTGGGCCGTCCCCGCCATCCAGGGGTTTGAGGGTTCGCTGATGATGATGTCGTAAATATCCCGATTGATGAGGAGGTAATTTCTCGCATCATTCAGGTAAGAACGGAACCGCGGCCCCTCGTATGAGCGGTGATTGATGGCGTCAAAATACGGTGCGACTTCCAGGACGGCGGCTTCCAGTTCCACCGAATCCAGACGGTCAATCGGATGCATGAGACAGGCACGGTGGGTGGTGCCGCTTCCGAAACCAATCACCAGGGTCTTTTTGGGATCCGGATGGAGAAGATGCGGCAAGTGACCCGAGAGGAGTTGCGTCGCCATGTCGATTCCGTTTGAGGCGTCCGGCTTCCCGTTCACTTTCAGAGTGCGCTGATCTCCTTGCTGGTTGACGCTGATGATGCCGTTTAACCCTTCGCGGTAAAAGAGAATTTCTTCACTGTGACTTCGGGCGAGAATCGAGGGGACATCCCAGCCGACCATGTCTTGGGGTCGGATATGAAAACCGGATGTGATGAAATGCGGATCCCATCCTTTTCGCATGGACCCGATTCCCGCAATCAAAAAAAGCACCAATCCGCCCGAAAGAAGTCTCTGCCGGGCGGGGAACGGACCAGATCCCCACAGTGCGAAAAGTCCGACGGCCCCCCCTATCCCGATGGCCACGAGGAAAGAATGGTGGATGCCGATGAAAGGGATGAGAAGGAACCCTGCCCCGAGCGAACCGATGATGTTTCCGATGGTATTGGCCAGATATAAAGTTCCCACCTTCCGTCCGACGAGCTTCGGATCGCGGGTATAGATGGCGGTACTCACCGGAAAGGTCGCCCCGAAGCAGAAAGTCGGAATGAACATGAACAAAGCGCAGACCAGGAACTGGAGCAGTTGGAAGGTCGTGAAGTTCCCTACGCTCAGGGCGTAGAGACGAATGCTCACAAAACCCACTTTCGCAAAAAAAGGAAGAGTGACCAAGACGGAAAGAGCAATGGAAAGTTGCAACCATCCCCAATCCGAGAGGGCGGCGTTCCGTTTTGCGAGAACCCGCTGGTACACAGCGCTTCCGATCGCCAACCCCAAAAGGAATGTCCCGAGCATCAGGGTGAAGGCATACGTGGAACTTCCGAGAACCGTCGCCAGAATCCGCGTCCAGGAGACTTCGTAGATCATAGCGGTGATCCCGGAGATGAGGAGCCCTATCGGGAGCCAATGGACCGCGGATGACGAAACCGGGTTTTTGGCTTCATGGATACCGGTTTCCGGAACCCTGATTCCGGAATCTTTCAATCCCTTTGAAAAAAGACAAGCCAAAAGGCCGATTCCGATATTGAGGGTGACCGCCATCCAGAGGACAATCTGCATATTGTAGAAAGGCAGAAGCACGAATCCTGTGAGGAAGGTCCCGAGGACCGCCCCTGCCGTATTCAATCCATACAGAAGCGCTGTTTCTGAACCGACCGCTTTGGAGCGTTTCACGTAGAAGGTGATTAGGACAGGAAGCGTCGCCCCCATGAAAAAAGTCGGGATGAAGAAAACGGCGAAGGAAAGAATCAGACGGGCTGCAGTAAAAAGGAGGGGAGACGGCGAAACCTGTTGGACAAAGGCCACGTAGAGCGTCTGAACCAAACCGAGCAGAACAAAGGTGAGAGCCGCATACGCACCGATTCCGATTTCAAGCAAACCGTAAGCGGCGAGAGAATTCTTCCACCGGTCAACCCGGTATCCAACCCAAAAACTCCCGAACCCCAGCCCCGCCATATAGGCGGCAAGGATGGTCGAGACGGCGTGCGTGGTGTTTCCAAAAACTAGGCCCAACAGGCGGAGCCAGATGACTTCGTAGATCAGGGCCGTTCCGCCGGAGACAAAGAAAAAAAGATATCCCAGGCGTCGGACTTTGTGTTCAGGATAGAGAGAAACCATCAGCAGTACCGCCTTTATTGTAAAAGAAACCGGACGAAGAGTCAAAAAAGTTAGGTCATGATACTAACTATCTTGACGTTTTAACGATTTGGTGGTATACTTCTTTACAAAACTTAATAAACCTTTAAGGCCGAATCAGGTAGCCAGAGAATGGTTAAGCCAGGCCTGCCAAAAGGCGAGGAAGGGCATGTATAACCGTATCATAACCGTATCATATTCTGTAACAGGTTTAAAATGCAGGAGTTGAGAGACGATCCTCAGGACCAAGAAAAAGAGGGATATCCTACTCCTCAGGCCCCTGCGCCAACATCTCATTCAAGGCCTCCAAGAAACTGTGAAATTTGTCATCAGGAGTTCACCCCGAGTAAATACCGCCCTGCCCAAAAGGTCTGTTCCAGACCTGAATGTCAAAAGGAAAGACAGCGACAGAATATTCTCTCTTGGCGGGACCGGAACCCGGCCTATTTCCGGCATATTCATGCCAATCCTCACTGGCGGAACAAGCGGAGTCTCCGCTCCCGTCAGTGGCGCCTGGCCCATCCAGAGCATATCCGCGAATACCGGAAGACCCACCGGGAATATTACCGGCTTTATATGCGTGAATATATGCGGCAGTACCGGAAGCGCCGTGCGGCATCAGGTGAGGCGACCGCCGGCAAGACACAGAGATAAAGGAGTTACATGGAGGGGAACGACTACCGGTTTTTGAGGACGAGCAGCGCCATTTTCAATGGCTTAAGCTGGATCGCGCTTGTTTTCTATGGGGTGATCAGTCCCTTTATTATTTTGGCTGGCAAAGGGGGTCCAGAAAGTCCCACGCTAGGAGCGGTGGTCGGGAGTCTTTTGGCGGGCGGGGTTCTTTTTCTTTTGTTTAAAACAGTCGGCGGGATCGTCCGGATTTTACTGGAGATCGAATCCCGGCTGAAACCCTGACACGAAGAAAGATCAGGTCAGGGCAGGCCCTGAAGAGCGGAGGTTTGGATGAGGGACATTGGGTTGGATGATGAACTGACGTCGGGTCGCGGGCGGAAGAGTCTTGCCATTCTTGAAGCGGTCCGCCGGCAAGGGCCCCTCACCAAGACCGACATCTCCAAACTGGTCAGACTGAATATCGTGACCGTCTCGAATTATGTGAACGATTTTTTGCAGAAGCGGATTCTCCTTGAAAAAGACATCGACGTCTCGACCGGCGGCCGGCGGCCGGTCCTGGTCCAGCTCAACAAGGAAGCGGGGTATGTTATCGGGGTCGGATTCAACCTTTTTCATTCCATCGGGCTTTTGGTTGACCTGGAGGGGAACATCCTCGCCGAAGTCAAATTGCATCTTCCAGAAGAGAAGGCCTCGGGCGTGGTGGATCGTCTGGCAGAGGTGATTCAGGAAGTCCTTGCCAAAGCCAAAGTGGACAAAACAAAGATCCGCGAAATCGGAATCGGAATTGCCGGACTCCTCGACAAAGGGGGCGGGAGTCTCCGCTGGCCGGAGAAAAAAGGAGAGGGGTTCGGGTATCTCTATATGCCGCTCCGCGAAGAGATTGAAAAACGTTTCGGCATTCCGATTCTTCTGGAAAACGACGCCACGGTCGCCGCTTTCGGCGAATACTGGCTTTCCCTCGATCCGCAGATCAAGCATCTCCTCTTCATGTTTGCGGGGGCGGGACTCGGGATTGTGATCGACGGCGAAATCTACCGCGGGGCCAACGGCAACGCGGGCGAATTCGCGATTCATAACCCGGTCCAGGACGACAAATTCAACTGCTACGAAGGGAATCCCTGTTTCCTCAAAAAGTGGTCCGCCGATATGAGCATGGTCGCCCTTGCAAAGAAGGCCCTTCGGGAGGGGCAGCAGTCTGAAATCGTGAAGTATGCCGGCACCGTGGAAAAGGTGGACCTGGACGCCATTTTCAAGGCGGCCAAATTCGGCGACCGGCTTGCGGTAGAGCTGGTGGAACATGCCGGCTGCCGCCTCGGTGTTAAGGCGGCCTGGCTCATCAATCTTTTTAATCCGGAGATCATGGTGATCGGCGGCGGCCTTGAAGAGGCGGGGGCCCTTTTGATGGATGCGGTGAAAAAGACCGTTTCCGGCTGGGCTTTTCCGGAGATGGCGAATGCCTGCAAAGTCATCCCCTCCCGCCTTGGGGAGAATGCGGTTGCCCTTGGTGCGGCAAGTCTTGCCATCCGCGACACCTTCCTGCAGGCCTAATCTCCCAAAAATCCGTATCAAACTGTATCATATCAAGGGACGTTTCTAGTTCTGGCCCCAATGTGTCCCCAGCCTGCCCTGGCCAGCAGGCCAGGGGGACAGGTCGGGGCCAGATTAGAGCCAAGTGTAGAAACGTCCCTAAAAATATGGCGATATTTTGGACTCGGAACAAAGTTTTTCCCCCTTTCAACACCCTTTTTCTCCATCGGTGAGAGAAACAAAGTTAAGGGAGACAAAAGCAAGAAATTATTTCTTGACAGTTGCCCCTTCGCATGGTATTCTTGTAGTGCATCGTTGAAGCGGACCTTGTACGTGGAAGTCATTCTTTTTTTAGACGAGTTTCTTGCATCTTTTAAAAAGCGCTTACAAGAACATTACAGACTTCCGACAAAGGTAAACCTCAAGCAATTGAGGGGCATCCCTCACCCCATATGGAAATAGAGGGGCGGGGGATCATCCCGCGATTCAAAAATGAGGGCGGGATGACAAAACTACGGTCCCGGAAACGGGAGGCCGAGTTGCCGAAGAGTCTAGGCAATTCGGCCATTTTTATTGGAGGAGGTTTTAAGATGAAAAAAATAAAAACAATCGGGCTTTTGAGCGCAGCCGCTTTTTTCGTTTTGGCGATGGGGGCGGAAGCGGCCTACGCGAATCCGTTTGACCCGCTTCATAACCGCGCTTTACGGGATCTTGTGATGAAACCGGTCAAGGTTGACCCAACCAAATTGATTAAACCGATCAAGGTTGAGCCAGCCAAGCTGGTTGATGTGAAGCCGGTGGATGAGGTCAAGCCGGTGAAAAGAGTGAAAATTAATCCTATCGTGATTGACGGCCCGATTGAACAAGCAGAGGCGGTTCTTCTCCCTCACGAAGTGACGGCTATGGGAATTATCCCCCAAGTGGTGAAAGTCGAACCGATCAAGGGGAGGGTTGTGGATATTCCGGAGCCGCCTGCTCCGGTTGAAAGAGTTACCGGTATTGAGAATGCCATAGAGATGAGCCAGACGAATGTGGGCAAAGTGGTCGGCAAGGCGGGAACCCTCATCGGGCGGGAAGGGCCGGGAATGCAAGTGGAAAAGACAAGGCCGATCGGCCTGCCGCTTACCGCACCGGTTGATGGAGGCGGCCCTCGGATGATTATGCCTGTTCCGGAAGAGACTAGGCCAATCGGACCACCGGAAACCGCACGCGTGGATGGCGGCGGGATCAAAACTTCGCCAAATGGGATTGCGGGGGATGTGGTCCGGAAGCGCGCCCCGAAGATGCCGACCGAGGAGGAGCGGAACCGCTTCAAACCGACCGACCTCAAGAATCAATTTTTCGGAATCGGGCGGAGGTAAAGGATCATGAAGAAACTGGGCCTCGCGATTTGTTCGATTTTTGTTTTGTCCGGCATCGGCCAGGCAGAACCGGTTGATCCGATGGACATGCGTGAACTTCAGATCAATATTCAACCGCTCATCAAGGCGGTTCAGATCAAGCCGGTGACGCTTCCGAAAATCTACGGGATAGACCCCCGGATCCAGCAGCTTTTCAACAGTCTCGTTGCGAAGGGGATGGAGAAGTATCGGGAAGCCGAACCCGGCGTGTATGCGGACGAAAAAGTCTATTACGATGAGCAAGGCCGCGTCAGCCGGATCGTCCGGTATGAAAGGGTTAAAAACAAGGACCAATCCGGAGGCAGGCGGTGGATTTACACCGATTTTGTTTATGACGAAGCCGGAAACGTCATCGGATACGATCAGACAATTATCGAAAAAGGCTGGCTCCCGGACCCGGAGACGGGGAAACTGGTTTACCATGACAATAGGGTCACGAAAATTTCTGTGCGCTATGATCCAATCAAGCCCGGGGCGGGAATTCCAGGACAGGGTGCTGCGGGGAACGAAAAAGATGCCAAGGCGGATAGAGGGGTCGGACAAAACGAAGGATTGAGACCTCTTTGTTCTGGTGATCCTTCACTTTGCGGGGAGTATTTGGAGTGGCAGGCGATGTACCCAGAATTGGATCCAATGGAATTTTGGATGCACCACATCAGGTTCCCTGATCGGGAAATAACACCGGTCTCGGTAGAACGATTGCCTCTTCCGGGGGATGTAACCCGGAATCGGACCAAAACGCTTCCTACCGAGGAAGAGCGGGAGCGGAGGCAGTCGATGTCGTCCCAAGATCCGCTTTTCCGGTTGAGATGAGGGTAGCGTGATGAAACGGATAACGCCTTTAACGATTTTGACGGTGAGTCTGGCAGCCCTCATTTCATTTTTAGGGATGACGGGTGCGGCATCGGCATTGGATGCCGCGATCGGACCCCATCCGGGGCTTCAGAATGAAAAACAGGTTTCAAGACACCTTTATCACGACAAGGGGGGAGCCCGGCGCGTGATTCCCGGAAAGGACGTTGCGGTTGCAAAACTGAACGGGATTCTCTTCCGGGAGACGATGCTGCGGCTCACCGCTCCGAACGCTTTTCAGATGAAACAGCCGATTCTTCCGGAGCGGCCGAATCCCCATAGGATTGCGCAATAATGAATGAAAAACTTGGCGGCGAGCGCCGCCAAATATGGAGGTGTAACATGATGGGAAGAAGGAAGGTAACAAAGGGAATAGGAGTGATGACACTTGCGCTCTTCGGTGCTTTCATTCTCGCGTCGAGTGCTTACGCAGTGTGTCCACCGAAGTGTACTCTGGATGATGGCGTCATCCCTGACACCGGTTTTGGAAAAGACCTCATCGAGGGAAAAGCGGAGGTGAAGGGAAAAGCGGAGGCGCTGCCACCGGAGGGACCGGGTTATGCGTTTGAATCCGTCACAGTCAGCAAGATCATCGACCAGATTTTCAAGAAAATCAGGGGCCGGCTCGTTGCGGTTAAGACGGTAATCGGAAGCCATACTGAAGATATTTTCGGAAGCATACAGGATCTGATTCAGACGTCGATTTCCGAATACACCTTTACCGGACAACTGGCTGCTCAGACCGGCCGCGTGGAGGGAACATTCAGTTCAAACGGCGGGTTGACGCATGGCACCATCTACGGCTCGCAGTCCTTTGAAATCGGTGCCGGCGGGCTTGCGATGCTGGACAAGTCCTCCAACATTCAGGAGGTCTTCGATGAACTGCTCATGACCCACACGGTCACGTTGAGCAACGAGGACCGGGCGAACGACCGGGCCACCGGCGTCGTTGACCCGGAGGCCACCACGGGCGGCTCAAGGACGTTCACCAACAATTTGAACTGGCAACTCATCGATCCGGCGGGGGATCCGACGGATCCGGCGAACAGAAGGATGGTGGACGGCTATGAGGTCATGACCCTTGCGGAAACGGTCAATGATTATGCGTTCATTGCCGGTGATATCCGTGTGATCCTGGCCACGACAGATTCATCGTCCTACAATTTTGAAACCGAGACCACGACAACGTCAGAACAAAGCCAGGAGACGATCTATCACCCGGTGACCGGGCAGATTACCGGCGGGGGTCAAAGGTTCACCTCTGTCCAGACCTCTTTGTATGAGTCCTGCGGAGCGAATAATGAGTGCTTGATTTGGAACGAAGCAGGAACAGAGATTATCGACACCACGTTGAGCGAGGCCACTTATACCACAGGGAACACAACGCTGGCACTCACCTACGCGGGGAATTTGGTTGCCACTGATTCGCTCGCTGCAAGCGTCAGCTTCCTGAAGGATCCGGAGCTCATGGATTTTTCAGAGTTGCAGGAAGACCCAGAAAGGGGAGCGACCCAGGTGAGCACTTCGATCCAGAGGCAGCACTTTGACTACCGCAGACTCGCCGATGGGACCTTGACCGGGCGCCTTGAGGATGCGCGGGGAACCGTTGTGACCGATTCCCGGGTGCTGAGACCGTTAGAGACTGGACCGGGTTATGACCGGACTGGTGATCCTCTCTCGAGGACAACGCAGAACACCACGATGGAGGCGATCGTTGTCAACAATCAGGCGGTTTTTAACGACATCTCCACGACGATTAGCGGGGTGGATAACCGTCCCGGACAAGACACTCAGAGGGTCACGAGTGGAACATCCCGCACGATCCTGGCTGTGGATATGACCACAGGGGCCATTTTGGAAGAGGGTTCCTTCCGCGACGATGTCTTCGAGACGGGAAATGCAGCAGGCGGCGGGATCGCTCAGTGGGGCTACAGCTACACGAGGACGGAATCGCACACCGTGTTTGCGGTCATCGGAAACGAGGCGCAGGATCGCGTCACCACAAGCGGGTCTCTCACCCTTACCAAGAATGCGGCAGGAGAGGTCACAGCCCTCCAATTCAACGGAAATGTCACCACCACCGCGTATAACCCGTTGAAGGGTGTCGCATCCATTGACCTTGCCAGGACCCGCACCGATCCGTTTGATGGGCCGAATGCCACATTCGAAGCGCCACCGACCGCTCCGATGAACAGTCTCTCGGATGTGATCGCCTATTGTGCAGCGGGCAATTGCGTTCAGGGTGCCAATGAAACCAACGCTGATTATGCAGCGCGGCTTTTCTTCCAACCGTTGCGTAGACCTATTTAAGCGCTGTCAGGAGGCATCTTGATGGATCGTCTTTCAAAAAGACAGAACACGATCCGACCGAAAGGGCCGGGGAAAAACCCGGCCCTTGTCGGCTTTCTATGGGGGGTGCTCTTTTTTGCTTTTGCACCCCTCTGTGCGGCGGTTGATTTCCAGACTTTTGAACCTTACACCCCCCGTGTCACCGGCGGAAGCGACGCCCGCTCAGGCGGAACGCGCGATGCCCAGTTTGATGCAAGGCGGGCGGTGATTCAGTTTCAGGAAAGAGCGCGGCGGGAGGAGCGGACAAAGGAGCGGAGCGAAGAAAAAGAGATGGTGACCGGCCAAGCACTTGGCATCGAGCAGCATGTGGCCCAGGAAAAGCAGGTCAGCCAGGCCACCTCCCAGCACCAGCATCAGGACGGCGAGTTCATCTACAACCGGACCACCGGCATCGACCAATATAGCGCGGACAAAGACGGCGGTTACTGGTGGAGCAAGGTGGGGCTTCTTTTTAAGGCATGGAATGTCCTCTCCCGAGACCTCTACGCTAACGAATCCCGGAGCGAAATGACCGATTTTACGTTTAACGACCTTTTGAACATCACCGGCATGAACCGCAAAACGGTGGATCAGGCAGGCCGGGTGACGGATGCCATCATTTCGGATATTACTTACCAGGAGGGTGAGACTCTCCGGAATTTCCTCAGCAAAAATAAAGAAGCGACGCGGACGGAAGTGAGCACCACGCATCATCCGACCGGGGACCAAACAACCCGGACCCGCATTTATGACATTGTTTATAACGAGGAGCAGGTGGTCTCCCAGAAAGCGGAAATCTTCGACCTTTCCGGGCCGAACAACCCAATCTTGCAGGAAACCTTTGACATGAAATACGACAAGGAAGGGAATGTCATCGGGGCGAAAACCCGCATCACCGACACCCTGACAGGGGTGGTGACCGAAAGCAAAACAGACAGCAGTTTCAACGGCAATCGTGTCGTTTCATCCGTCTCGACCAGCAAAACATTCGACCCTTACCGGAACACCCTGACCGAACAGCTCAGTACCCAATCGGTTTCCTACGGCGGCGGGACCCAAGTGGATGCAAAAACGACCACAACGATTTATTCGACAGATAGCGAAGGAAACATCACCCGCGATTTCAAAACCGTCACCGAGTCCACGCAGGTGATGGAGAATTTCTTCGGGATTCCGGAACTGGTGGAATCGCTCTCCAATACCCTGACGGAGGATTTCCTCGAAGTCCAGACGGTCCGCTCCGAATCCAAGCAGTTTTTTGCAAGGGATAAACATGGGAACCTTTTGAGCGCACGGGGCCTTGAAAGCGGCACCACCGTGAATTTCGACGGCTCCGTCACCCAGACCACCGAAAGCACGATGGACTTTACGGTGGTGGCAGACCAGCCGTACCTCACCGGAAGAAGCGACAAGACCTTTACCAAAGACATGAACCGGAATTCGGATTCGACGACCGCCTCGACGCTCACCGTCCGCTTGGGCGCAAAAGGGGAGGTGTTGAATGGAACCCGTGAAGCGGAGACCTTTTCTTCCAACGGGGACGGGAGCATCAGTTCGACCCTTCGCGTGATTGAGGATTATGACCGGGCGGGCCTTGTGAATGACTTGGGGCTCATCAGACGGGTCACCACAAACCGGACCAAAAATGAAATTGACCTGACGGATGAAGAAGAGACCCGGATTTATCTTCAGACCCATGATGATTTTAACCGGGTTCTTTCCGCGGAAGAGACGATCGAGGGAAGCGGAACCACCTTGGATAATGTCGGAAGCTGGACAAGGACTTCCGGCCGCGTTGAATATGCCGTCAGCGAAAGAACTCTGCGGCCCTATGCGGTCAAGACCACGGTCACCACCACCGCTTTTAATGCGATCGATCTTCTTTTGACCGAGGCGACCCAGATTCAGACGGTGGATGCGGACAAGGCCACCGGACGGATTCTGGGCGGGGAGGGCCGGACCCAAAGCACCTCCTTTGTCACAGACCAGGAAGGGAATGTGGTCAAGGTCCGGAGGGGGGATGTCTATACGCCGGCGATGGGGGACCGAGGCGACCCGGATGAGTTGATTCCGGTGGTCACGGTCCGGACGGAAAGCATCGAGCATTTTGTCGGCCTTGAGCATGCGAATGCGCTCGGTCTTACGACCCGGGAAACGGTGACAGACAACCTGGATGTCCGGTCGCACGACCGGACGGTGGTCCGCGAAGTACTGACCCAGAACTTAAACAGCGTCGGGAAAGTTCTCGGCGCCAAGGGCGTTACCAGAAGCGTTTCGGACGATGAATGGGGATACGGCGTGAGCCGGACCGAATCCTACATCGAGACGGAATATTTCCTGACGGATGACAACCGGATTCTTCCCTCCATTCTCAAGATTGTGGAAGTGACAAAAGACCGGAATGACGGTGCTTACCGGGTGGTTGTCCGGGAGGACCGGACCCGTTACGACGATTTCGGAAGAATTCATGAAGTGGACAATAGAAATCCGAGCCAGGGCGGGTTTGAGCGGATCTGGTATCAGGATGTCACTGTCCGTCCGATTCCGCCGGATGCGGAAACGCCTGAGCAGATTTTTGAGCGGTTCTTTGGGAATGCATCACCTACGCTTCTTTCGGAGACTTCCGGGACTCTTCGCAACGGAGATGCCCCGACACCCTTTCATCCCTTTGATCTGCCCCATGGGTGGATTTTAAGAATGTTTGGCCGGACAAGATAAAATGAAGAACAATCTTCTTGATCATAACCTGGATGTCGCACGAATAGAGGAGCGGGACACCTCTATCCAGAAGTGGCAAACCCCTCGGTTGAAGCCGATTCTGGGGGCTTTGGCGCTTGTGGTTGCGGAGCTCTTTTTCGTGACACAGGTCGCCTGGGCCCTGGACTTGAATCATATCAATGCCTTCAAACGGCAGTTCCGGCAGCGGACCCTTGAGATGCAACGGATGATGCTTCCGCAACAGATGGATCGGAAACGGCAGGAACAGCAGGCGGCCCTTGACCGGAAAAACCTTGTGATTGAGAACTTCGGCAACACCGACTCCTCCTTCTTGGCGCTTGCGGATGTGGAAAGTCAGCCGCTCACGGAAGATTCGGTTCCGCGGCCGGTCTACCGGCTGGGGGAGGAGGAAAAGGATGACCGCAAGGTCATTCAACTCGCCCGCGGTCCCTTGGTCGGCGTTGAAGTCCTTGGGCGGACGACGGACGAGGCGGGTTTTGGCCATGTGACCTTACGAACCGAGGACGGCGCTCTGAAAGATGCCACCATCGGCTCTTCCTTATTTACGAAAGTGCCCGCCAAAGAGAAAAAACCGGTTGCGCCGGGAACCTATCTTGCCGAGGGCCTTGCCGGAGGAGCAGGTCTCCTTGAAGCGAGGGAGACTTTGGGCGGAGAACTGATTACGAGTCTTTCCCCCATCCTTCATATGAGGGAAGAGACACCCGAAAAAGCTTCCTTGCGCGAAACCATTCAAAGGCAAACCCAAGTTGCCGAATCAGAAACCGTTTTACCCGAAACTTCCAGTACCCTTCCGGTTGATATTGACACATTCAAAGACGAATACGGGCAGATTCCGGTGATCGATGCCCGGACCGGCAAGGCGAAGACCAGTTTTGAAAAATACATCGACAGTCTCTCCGAACTCTTCCATGCGGCAGGCCGCGCCGCCCTCAAGGCATTCCTCGAGGAGGCGGAGGAACTGGAGAATATCGAAAGGACCGATCCTGAAGCGGCGCGGATCGCCAAGGCCCACCTCACAGGAAAACGCGAACGGGACGGCCAAGAGCCACCGAACCCCGGCCAGCAGGATACCCCGAGAGACAGATTCCAATTCTCCAGTTCGGGCAACGCCCAGTTTGACGCCTTTCTCCAGAATCTGACGGAAGAAATGGAGAGGCGTCTTGCGGAAGGCCCGGAGACGACCAAAGATTCCTACACGTATGTGGCGAAAGAGGTCGGAGTTAAGTTTGATGCGGACGGGAATGTGGTCTCGACCTATACCCGTTATGTGAAAAAGACCTTCACCCTCCACCGCGGAGAACTCCGACTCATCGGACGGACCACCACAACCAATTATGAGAATGCGGACGGCACCACCGGCACCAAGGTGGAGATGGCCAAGTTCGGCTATGATGACCGGGGCCGGCTGGTGACGCGGGATATTGAAATTCTCCTGAACGGCTTTGTCTACGACGAAGACCTGGAGAGAGTGACCGGACCATTTAACAATTTCCGGATGACGCTCCACCAGCAAGCGATTCGGGATGAGGAAGGCCAGATCGTTAAATTCATCTCTGTCTCCACGGTCGGGGACATCGAAAACCGCTACGTCCTTGAAATCGAAGAGCGCGACACCGCCTACCAGAAGACCCGGTGGAAAGAAACCACCACCGTCACGAATCTCCGGACCGGAGAGGTCCGTACCACCGAGACCGAAGGACACGCCACCGGCTTTGACGACCAGGGCCGCGCCACCGGCTTTGAAATCAACGAACATGTCTTCGGCGGTCAGGATGATTACTTCCGGACGATCACGATCGAAGGGATCGTTTACGGCAGAGACAACGAATGGGTGTCCTTCCGGCGGACCATTGAAACGGATGGCTTTGTCGGATTGCCGGACGGCGGCGGGGAGATGGTGCATCGGCGGGAGGTTTATGATCATTGGGTGGATTCCGAGACGGGTGACGCGATGATCACCACGAGAGTGTATGAAAACGGCGTATTGATTGACACCACCACTTACCGTCAGAGTGAGATGCCCGAATATATGGCCCTTTACCTGGACGGCCGCTTTGTCGCCCTGGCTCCTCTTCTTGGGATCAATTTCGAAACCTTTGTCAACGGCACTCTGGATGCCCAGAACTTCCTGACCGCCATGGGCATCAGCATGCCGCTTGAGACGCTGCTGGGTCTTACCGGAGACAGCGAGCTTGCGGCCGCTTTTGCCCAGATGGACCCGGATGCAGTGGATGCGCTGGTCGCCGGTGCGTTGATGGCGCTTCTCTTTGAGGTGGTTAAGACTTACGCCGAGAATGTGGGACAGGATATCGCGGATGAGGAAGCGGAGAATCGGAGGACAAAGGTTATCAATAACTTTGTCGACAGGATGCCGGATCACCTCAAAGCGGCGGCACGTCAAATTGCCGAAAACCTCTTTGACAATCTTGCAGACGTTCTGGCCGATATTCAGCAGGATCCTGCCAAGATGGATGCCCTGATCGGCCGCTTAAGGGATGCCGGTTTGACGGGCAATCTCTCCAAGGTCGAACTCCGCTCGATGGGTTATACCGAAACGGTGATGTCCAGCACAAGCGACATCATCGAAAGGCGGACCGTTATCTTCGAATATGACGAGGAAGGACGCATCTCCCAATCCCTTGAAAGGGTCCACCGCTTCGGGAGGGACAATGACGGAAAGGTCATTGACCAGACCTACAGCATCGAGCGCTCCGATTACCGCTACAGCGAAAACGGGGTCCTGATCGGCTATCGCGAAACCCTCATCGGCGTGAATGAAAACGGCGAAGTGACCCCCGGATTGAAAGTCGAACGGGATGTCACGCCGGAATACGGCCCGGATGGCCGGCTCATCCGGATGACCTCGGTCAATACCTACAGCATCACCGATGAAAGAAGGGCGGAAGTCCAGGCCGGGATCGATGCCATTGACAGACGGGTCGCCGAAATCAAAGCGAAACTAAAAGGGAAAGTCGGTTATAAGGAACTCATCAAACTCCGGAACGAACTGAAGGTATTAGAAGAGCGGAAAAAGAGACTGGCAGCCGAGCGGGATGCCGAGCCCTTTACCCGGAAAACGGTTCAGGACCGGTTTGAATATGACGAGCAGGGGAATGTGATCGGATACCGGCAGATCACGCGCGATGCGGAAGGGAACGTCGTCGATCATAACGAAGTCTCCGGCATCTATATCCATCCGGTCACCCAAAATGTGGTGAGGCAGATCCGGACCACCTATGTCCGGGACGGGGTGACGCTGGAAAAACCGGAGGTCCGGACCGAGTACAACAAACAGTACGACATGCGAGGCCGGCTCATCCGTCAGACGATTGAGCAGGATGGGAAAACGTTCGTCGAAGCATTCAAATATAATCGCCTCGATCAACTGATCTGGAGCCGGAATCAGCAGGGAATCACCTCCAATTATACCTATAACCGAAGCGGCCAGGTGACCGGCTATGAGATGCACTTCTTTGAAGGGGAGACGAAATACGTCAAAGTTTACAATATCCGCTATGACGGATTCGGCCGGAAAGTCGGCGAAACCCGCCGGGCCTATATAGAAAATAAAGATGTGAAGGGCTGGCAGACAACCACCGTCACCTATGGGTACGACCAACTCGGCCGGATTGCCTGGGAAGAGACCCACAGCGTCTTCAAGGGCAACACAAAGAAAGGTGACCACAAGGTCACCATCAAGGAGGGGTGGCGGACCACCTACACCTACGGGCCCAACGGACAGGAAAAGCGCGAAAGGAGACTCTATTATGACCAGGAGATAAAACGGGGCTTCTGGGCGAATGTAGTCCACAATCTCTTCGGCGGGTTTGTCTTTGATGCGATCGCAGAAATCTTCGAAGCGTTCGGGTGGGAGAAGGGCGCCAACTTTGTCCGTCAGATTACCCCGATTCTTCAGATGGTCGGCATTATGATCGCTGCCATACTCGCCGCGCCCTTCTCCGGAGGCCAGTCGCTCACCTTCGGCATGATGCTTGGGAACGCCCTTTTTGTGGCGGCCGTGACCGGTGCAGCCGCCTTCATGATGAATGTGGCAAACGGCATGTCCGTGAAAGATGCCCTTATCGCCTTTGCGAAGGGGCTTGCCCTCGCCGTTGTCACCGCGGGCCTCATGCAGGGGCTTGAAGCATTTGCCAGCGTCATCGATTCCATAGCGAGACTCGGGTGGGACATCTTGACCACGATTCCGAAACTGATCGGCATCGCCCTGAAATTTGTGAAGGATGTCGGCACAAAGATTTATGATGCGCTGAATACCGCCTATACAAAGACTCTCCGGAAATTCATCGAGAAATTCGGCGGAACCGCAGGGGCGACCGGTGGAATGATCACCCTTTCAACCGCCGGAAAGATTATGCAGGATGTGGTCCGGCAACTTGTGACCGCCGCCTTCATGCAGATTAAGTTGCTCCGGGATTCCGACACCGCCAAGCTCCTCACCCTCTTCGCCCTCGGCGCCTACTTCGGAAATGTGGTGAATAGTTTCATCCTCCCGATCGGACAGGAGATGATCCAGGGGAACAATCCGGAGGATATGGGTTATGCGGTCTATGCGCTTTATGCCTTTAACGTCGGGCTTCAGGCCTCTGGAGGCGACTTCCTGAATCTTTTCCGGAATGCGGCGGGTGAACTGTCCGCTGTTGTCAGTAAAGGGGCCTTTATCGCGCAGTCGCTCTATCAGGCCCTTCAGGACCAGCTCCTTGCGGAACTCGGCGAAGCGCTCAAGCCGGATGTGATCCTCAAGACGGATGATTACGGAAACGTTCTTGAAAAGAAAAAAGGCGACCTTTCTCTCGGGGACAACATCTTAATTTCGATCGCCCGTTCCCTGACCGGCTACGAGATGTTCACCGCCATCCGCCACTTCACCTTCGGCAAGGGCCCCTTGATTGAAAAACAGGCGACCCCCGGCGGAAAATACCAGACTCTTCAATTCAATACCTTCGGCGATTTCCTGAAAGGCCGCGCCTCCCACATCGCCTTCTGGAGCGGCTTGCCGGATCCGGCGGATCCGAAAAAACTCATCTTCGGCTCCCAGCAGATGGCGATCAGCCGGCTGGGCGGTCAGACCCAAATTCAATACTTCAACAGCCTCTTTGAGGGGGGCGCAAAACCGTTCCGGACCGATCTCCTCAATCCGGGCGGCAAGTCCACCATTTCCCTTCATACGTATAAGCCGGACGGGACACAAGTCACATACCGGACTGATTTCTTCCAAAACAATAAACCGGTTGCGACGGAACTTTATAGCGAAGATCACACCGTCCGGATCAACCACCTGGATAACACGGTGACCGTTGTCGGACGCGGCGTCATACCGATACCGATTTACCCGATTTTCCCGTTTGTCCAATTCACATTCCCTCAGGCCATTGCCAATACCCAGCTGGACGGTCCCTTCCTGAGGATTCAGGGGAAGAACGGGGATATCGCGACGTATGACTTGAATAAAGTTATGGAGGGATGGGGGGAGAACATCGTTCCTCTGACAACGGCCACGTTTGACAAAAAAGGACAACCGACCTTTACCTATCATCCGGAAGGGCTTTCAGAAAGGACCTTTTCCTCCGAGGCCTTCCGGAATCAGCTTCCTGAAGCCCTCCGGGACGTGGAAATCACCAGGGACCGGCTCGATATCCGCTTCGGCACGCAGGTTTATGTTTATGCGGATAACGAGAAGAGCAAACTTCTCTTCATCCACGACCTTGCTTCGGGATGGACGCTGGTGGAGGGACGGGAGAAAAACGATGTTGATCTCTATGTGAGTGCCGCAGGTGGGCCAAAGTCGGTCCGTCAATCCCTGCCGGAACTGTTCAAGCATATTGAACTGAATCTTAAAAATATCCAGATGCAGCAGACCGCCGCAGGACCGCTTCTGACTATTTTTGACGCTGTCAAGGGACAGGGAATCCTCTCGCTGGATCTGGAGGGAGGGGAACTGGCCGTCTCCTTCATCCATCCGCAGGGCCTTGAGATCGCCCTCGGTAACCAGACGGGGCAGGTCCTGCATGAGTGGAACGCGGCGCATCCTGAAAACCAAATTGATCCGAACCGCTTGGATGCGAATGCGGCAAAGAATCTCTTCAGTTTCTTCAGCGAAAAACTGAGCCAGCTCCAAAATCCGGATATGGATATGGCGGAGCGGGAGGTGCGGGTCAACCAGATCCGGCCGCTGGTTCAACTGCTCATTGCCAGGATGGGTGAGTTGGAAGGGCTTCTCGGAAGCGATGAGATCCAGACTCTGAAGAATAGCATAACCACCTTCTATCAAATTGCCATTCAGGTTGTGGAATATAAGATAAGTGCCGTCCAAAAGACCATTTCAATCTTGAAGGAAAATGCAACCGGCCCCGGGGCTGCGGATTATCAGAACCATCTCCAAAAACTGGAAACTCAATTGGTTCAGGCGACAAATGCACTGACCCATTTGGAGGACTCCATCGATCAAAACCATTTTGATGCGGCGGATGTATTCCTTTCAAACGCGATGAACCTTCCGAGTCTTCTGACCCTACGGAGTGAAGCGGCGGGACTTCTTTACAAGCAGGGCGGGATCCAAGAGGGTAGAGTCAATGCCCTCAAGACCCTTTTGAAACTCTATGAAGCCGAATTGAAAGAGGCGAGGAGCACAGCCGCTCCGGATACGACACGGATCGAGGATTTAACCAAGGCGATCTCTTACCTTAATTCCGCCATCAACACCGGCCTGATCAGTCCTGAACTGCAGAATATTCTTTTGACTCCCCAGCGGAGAGTCCGGCTTCTTTTGTCACAGGCCCTTCCGGAACTGCTGAGGACCCAGGCGGCAGGAGGAGATATTACGAAACTAAAAGCAGACCTCCTTGCGAAGGCGGAAGAAATCAGTCCGGCATTCAGGGAGAGACTGGAAAACGTCATTCGTATTTCTGCCGGCATCACCAGTCCGGAAATGGAGAAACTTTCTTCCGAAGCCCGGGCTGAAAGGGTTGTAAACATTACCCGGACCGAACTCATTCCGGCGGTGTTGGAGTTGAACCGATTCCTCGAGACGCAGGGGTATCTTTTGTATGCGGTGCCGTCTGCGGACGGCCGCAGGGTGGAAAGCCGTGTTCTGGATATCAATGAAATCCGCCGGTACAAAATCACCCTCAACGGGAAAACGCATGAATTCCGCGTCTTCTTTGTGACCTATCCGGGGGCCGACTCGGGTGTTCCCGGCGGCGCCCTCCATGATCTTGAGACCCGGCTCAGCCATTACGGATACAGCATGGGGGATTACAATGTGGTTCTCCAGGATAACCTTGGCCGGTTTGTGGAAGTGATCAACGACTCAACCTTCAGGGATGTGGAAGGGCAGCGCCTTGAGGGCTTGGTCGCGGGCCAAGCACTGACCGTGGCAGGGTATCAGGTCATTGCAAACCTCACTGCAGACCACGAAGTGGGTCATGCGGTCGAGCGGCTACTCGGACATATTGATCCAACGGATGCCCCGGCACAGGAGACAGCCGCCTACTTCCGGGAATTGGCCGGCGCCGAAACATTCCAAGAGGCATGGGGATCGCTTAAGGATCTCTGGGGGATGGCCAAACATGGTCCGGAAGGGGCGCCTCATACGATTGCCGCCCGAAACGTCTTACGCGCACTTTATACACGGCTGGCTCAAAAGGAGGGGGGAGACTTTAATGACCTCTCAACCCATCCGAAATTCCAAAGGGTCCTGATGCGCCTTGCGGAGGCGAACCTTGACGGATTCCGGTCTCTTATCGGAGAAGGGTACGAGGCCCACTTTGGCAGGGCATTGGTCCAGCCGGAACTTGAAGAGGGCTCTACCATCCCGAACCGGCCGGTCAGTCTTGAGGCGGTTGGGCTTGCGCTGAACACAGCGGACGACACCTTCATCACAAGGGCCGAAAGCGCCTACAACCGGCTCGGGGCATTTACCGACGACATTATTACTGCAATCAACAATAACGATTTGGATGCGGCCAAAGGGCTTCTCCAGTCCTCTGGGGCGTTTGTTACCGACATAACCGCCTTCTTCAACGAGGTCAGCTCGGTGATGGACGCGCTGAGTCATGTTCCCTCCAGCATCTTCGGAGAGCAGATGTCTCCGGAAGAAACGGCAAATCTGAGCCGGACCCTTCGTCAACTCGGGGATATTGTTGCCGAAGAGGAACTGACGCTTTCGCAAGCCCAGCGCAGCCCAACGCTCCGGATGACGGATAGCGATTCTATTCCTGTGGCCGCGGTGGTGAACGCTGTGAATGCGGCAGAGGTGATCCATGAAGATGACACCATCACGAAACCGGGTAGTGTCAAAACAGCCGACGGCACATCGGTTAACTATAACGAGCACCGGCACCTTCAAATCCAGAATAACGACACCCAGACCCTCACAACGATTGACCGTTACTTCCAAGGGGAGAAACTTGTCTACCTTCAAGTGAGCGTCAAGGATCTGGTCACCGGCCGGATCACGAATTTCGCCTATACCGGAACGATGGAGTTGAACAAATCGGGCGGGCTTAACCTGATTGATGCAAAAGTGTTCAGGACCTACACGACCCTCGCGACCCTGAACGGCGTCCGGCAAGAAGTTCTCATCGAAGAGATTTCCATTATAAAGGATAACGAACTCATCAGCTCGAATCAGGTCCTGAAGAGTCTCGAAGGGATTCCCCTTGGGACTTTGGATCCGCAAGAGCTCCAGAATCAATTGAACGGAGTGGATGCCTCCGGAGCCGCTCTCCGGTTTACCGCGTTGGATGACCCGAAGAATCTCGGGGAGATCGAGGGCCTTAGGGGAAGAGAGAAACTCCTGACACTTTATGAAGTGACCCGGACGGTTGAGACAGAGGAAGGGCCAAAGACAGAGACCTTCCATGTCCTTGCCAATGATGATTTCTCCGAGCAGTTCAGGGTGGAGATCACGCGTCAAGGGGATGCGATTCAGATTACCAAGGTCATTTATGATTCTGTCGTCGATCCCCTGACCGGCAATATCACTGTTCCGTTTGAGGTTCTTGAAAACGGAAAATTTGTGAGCGACCGGTTTGAATATGCAAGACTCTCCGATCCGAAGAACCTTGCATCGGCCGAACTCAAACTGAAGGCGGAAGGGTTCCTTGAAGTGAGCGGCCTTCATCTCTATAAACTCACCCGGATTCATGGAACGCAGCAGGTGGGGGAGGCCTCCTATGTCCTTGCAACTCAGGACCTCTCGGAACAATACGGTATCCGGCTCGGCAAAAATGGACAGATTAAGAGTATCCAAGTCCAGTTTAAGACGGAAGGCAATAATAAGAAAGTCACTTCCCTTGACTTTGAAAACGGCGAATTTGTCGTTACAGAAAGATTCTTCGGACGGAAGAGTGCCGCAAATCTCTCCTCGGCTCAAAAAATCCCGCTTTTGGCAGGGTTCCATCTCTATGAGGTGACAGAGACGGTCAAATTGGCGAATGGGAGTATTCGCCGCGGAGAAACCTCCATGGTCATGGCGAACGACGATCTCTCCGATATTTACGGCGTCACGATGGAAGGGAGACAAATCGAAGCGATTCATATCTCCTTCGAGCGCCATGCCGAGGGCGCCACCTCCCGCTCCTTCATCTTTGACAAGGGACGCTTTGAAGATACGATCAGCAAATACACACTGTCAGATTTGGCCGTGGAGAAACTCCCCGAAGCGATTGCCGCCTTGAAAGCGGCCGAAGGTCTCAAGATCGAAGGGAAACTTTCACTCTATCTCCTTGAGCAGACGGTGGACGGCAAAAAAGAGGCACCGGCATTTGTGCTGGTGAACGATCAGTTTACGCAGCAGTTCGGTGTCTCGCTGAATGAAGAAAGGACCCGGGTGATCGGGGGTCAAATCTCCTTTGATCGGAAGACCCTGACCGGGCGCGCCCTCGTCCTCAACGAAAAAACCGGCCAATTCGATGATGTCATCAGCCATTACACAAAACTTGATTTGGTGCTCGGGAATCTGCCGGAGGCGGAAAGACGGCTCGGTGTCGGAGCGCTTACCGTCTACAAACTCAACCGGATCGTGAACGGGGTGGAAGAGGATCCTTCCTATGTTTTGATCAATAGCGACTTCAACAGACAATACTCGGTAGAGTTGAACGAAACCCAGACAGAGATTACCAGGATCCCGCTCGGTTCCAAAAAGGATCCCAAGACCGGAAATATCATTGTGACCTCCCTGGATGTCATCAACGGCGAATTCCACGACGTGGAGACGCATCATCTCAATACACTGTTTAACCGGAGGGATTTGGAAGTCTACCGCTCCAGAATGAGGGAAGCGGGATATTCGCCCGAGGACTTCACCCTTTACGAGGTGGTCAAATATATTGATGGCAAACGTCAGCCGCAATCACCGACTCAGCACAGTGCCGCCCTTCTTCCGGCCCACGTTCCGACTATTCCTCTCGCCAATCTCTTTGAAGCGGACGGCCGCCAGTTTATTCTTCTGAGCAACGACTTCAACAAACAGTACGGCGTGAACTTTAGGAGCGGAAAAATCGAATCACTCAATTTCCGGACCGAAGGGGAAAACGGCGCTTTTACCATTACCACCTGGACGCCGAATAAGAAAGGCGGCATTGACGAACATTTGGATCTCTACGCACCGGTCTTCTTTGATGAATCGAGTCTTGGTGTATTCAGGGATCGGAATGTGATCGGAAGCGACCAGCACACCCTCTACAAAGTCATTCAGAAACTGAATGGTGCCGTCCAGGCAGATTTCCATCTTCTGGTGAATGAGGACTTCAGCAAGCAGTTTGTGGCAACCCTTGAAGGGGACAGAATCACGAGTCTCATGCTCCGGACAGAGGATACGGACACCTTTAAACTCACCACCTTCACATTGTCCGGCAATGAAATTATCGAAACCTCTGCTATTTTCAACAAAAAAACTGGCGAACTGATCCGGGTCGAAAGCCCCTACGCCGAACGGCTCCAGACGCTTGAATCGCTTGTCGCGCAGCGGGACTACCTGAACGCCCTGATTCTTTATCTGACCGCCTCCTCGGATGCGCGGGATACACCGGGGCAGGACGGGCGGGATGCGCAGGTCGTTCTCCATCGGCAGGAGTTGGCAAGGATCGAAATCCAAATTGCCGAGGCGCAGGATCTGGTGGCGGCGGATCTTCTGGAATCGCTGAAGGCGCAAGGGTATGACACAACCCGGCTCACCCGCGAGAATGTCGTCTTTGTCAATAATGACAGATCACCGAAACTGACTGTCGATATTACATCTGAAAAGGAGGTCGGCGGGCGGAATCAGGTCATCAAAATCGAACCGAACGCCATCTTTGGAATTGATGCGCAGACCGGAGGATATGCGGTCCACACAGGCGTTCTCCGGGTCGGGAATCTCAAACTGGCCTACCGGGACTTTAATCCGGAAATACCGGCGCCACAGGATGATCAGAAACCGCAGGCCGGCGAAATGGTCTCAACCGGCATCACCCAGGTCGAGTTAGATGTGGATGAAAATAATAACTACTGGGTGACCGGAAGGATTGAAGTAAAGGACTTTGCCCGGCTTTTGGTGGTCCCCGGCTCGCGGATCGCTCTGCTCGGCAATCAGCAAGCAATCATTCTTGGAGATACTTTTGACCCAGCCACCTCCGAAATCGGCCGGGTGATTGTGATTGAATTTGACAGCCGCCTCGGCGAAGACGGGAAAACGCCTATCGGCGCGGTGGCACGGGATATTACGGGAGAGGTCCTTGCCGCACAAGAGACATTCCGGCAGAAGCGGACGATGCCGCAACGCTATAGCGCCGGATTCGATGGTATGGTGGATGACGAAAGAGCCGCGGCTCCCAGATTTGACAGTGACGTTGCCCCTAATTTCGACATTGTCCCTTCCGACGCGGGGACAGGAAGAGAACTCAACACCGCCCGCGAGTTGGTCAATGCCAATATAGGAGGCGACACCGTAAGAGCGATGCCGGTCCTGGATGCCTCGATCGGGCGGATTTTCGTTCAGGCGATGAAGGTTGTTTGGGGGAATGTTGTCATCCGGCTTGGAAAGGAGTTCCATAATAGAGGGTGGATCGAGTCAGGCGAGGCACTCGCCAGGGAAGGACAGATGAACCAGGCGGTTCTTGGCGGGCCGTGGAAACAGGCATTGGCAAAGCCCGGCATTCTCCCGGCCATTACCTCTTTCCTCAGCGGATTTGCCTTCTTTGCACTCGCCATGCCGCAGTTTATCGCTGAATTTGTGGGCAAGCCCTGGGAGCTCATCAAGAAAACACTCGATCCCAACTCACCCGATTTTATCCTGACTTCGATGGCGAGAACTTTTGCGCAGGATCTGAAGACGAATGTCTGGTTCGGGCTCGGTGAACTGGCGGTCTTCGGCGCTTCGTTTGCCGTCGGCGGTTTCCTAAAGGGTGCGGGCCTGTTCCGGGTGATGAAGCAGGCAGCAAAGGCCCACAATAGACCTGCTTTGGCGGCGAGGGCGCTTGGTGAATCGATCACTGCAGGCGTTTCATACGGTATCCGTTCGGCTCTCATGCTTCCGGTGCACCTGGTGACCTTCCCGATTACAATGACGCTTGGCATCATCGGAAAAGGATTACAGTTTGCCGGCGTCATGCGGCTTGGGAAGCTATTCAACGCATTGGGCGGCAATGCCCTCCGTTCTTACCTTGCTAACTTTTCCCTGAATCATCCGATTGCCTTTGTCAGAGCAAACGGCTTCTTTGGAAATGTTTCCGCTTTCATGAACCAGTTCCGCTTTGCCGATGCAAGCCCCGAGCGGCTTCTGGAGAGTCAGGCCGAGGCGTATCTCTTGCAAAAGACCGCGGCGGAGATGCTGAAGGGGGGCAATAATTGGATTCAGAAGAAAAGTTTGCAGCTTGCCCTTCAGCACTTCACCAAACAGTTGGGCCGGATCGATACGGCGATTTTGCAACTGGCAGGACAAAGAGGCGAACTTGACAGACTCATCGATCTTGGTTCCGGCAGGGGGAATGAACTCTTCGGTCAGCGGATCTCCAATCTTGAACCGCTTGCCAACCTGATGCAGAGGGCCGCCAACTTTTATTTCGGAGAGCTTCTAAGGACGGCAGGACACGCCGAATCCGTCTCTGTCTTTGGTGAACTCCTTCAAAGAGGGATGATGCCGGAGACGATCCGGGAAGCAGTCCTCGACGCCCTGAATGGCGGAGGCGCGGGCCCGAGAAGAATCGCCGGCATTGAAATTGTGAATACCAGTGTGCTTCGCGGCATCTTAAACCTTGCACAGAAATTTAACAATACGCTCCGGCTTCCGGAACGGGTCCAGCAACTCGCCTTTGACCAGTTTGTCTATGAAATGGTCCGGACGATGCCCGGTTACAGCCCGCAGGATATTCGAACCATCATTGACGGGGAGGGAAAACCGATCGATCTTCTCCTTCCGGGCGGCGATGCAAACTATAGCAGAGTCTACCGGACTGTCCGGCTTTCCAACGGCCAAGAAGTCGAGGTAACCCCGGTCCGTTTGGCCGCGGCAAGAAGGATTTATGAAGTACAGGGTGAGCGGGCGGCGAATCTTCTTTTTGAAGGGCTCTTTAGAGGGCTCCGGAATCCGGCTGAAATCCTGAACCGGTTGAATGCTCTCGGAAAAATCATCTTTGACCCGGCCAATTACGGAAAGACGTTAAGGGAAATTCTTCCGGCTGAATTGATGCCGCGGCTTCTCCGTGGGTCGCCCCTTGCCGACTATCGGCTGACGCCTCAGAGCCATTTGTTTAAACTCCTCCATACCAAACTGGAGAGCTACAATAGCCGTTTTGGCAATAAACCCTCTTTGTTCAACCTTGGAAATCCCTATCGGGACTTCTGGAAACCGGTGACCTCCACCAGCAGCGGAAAAAGCGCCCCCGGTGAATATGGAGGCACCCCGGAGCAGGTCCGGACACAGTTCGAAAGCCAGATGAATGCGGCCGAGAATCATCGGGCGAAGGCCAAGGAGTGGGCGAAAGCAAATGGCGTTCCCGAATCCCAAGCAGAGGCCAAATGGCTCCGGTCGGAACTGAAGCGGGTGAAACTGACCGGAAGAGAAATCCGGCACGCGGTCCGGCAGTATCGTCAAAATCCGGCCGGGTTACAAGAATTCCTGAACGGACTTCGAAGGACCGAGCTTTTGACACCGGATGGCCGCGTTAATCCCGAAGGGCTCAGGAATCATGCGCTGGCGGAAGTCGTCGATCTCCTTGTCAATGTCTATCCCGATTTTAAACTTGACCGGAGGGGCTCCGGTGACCAACTCACCTTCCTTTATTTAATTACAGAGCGTGATTTCCTCCGGTTAAACGGAGAAAGCGTTCCGACAGCCCTTCTCCAGTTGGTCCAAGGAGGCGGAAAAACACTCGGTGTCTTAATCGGAAAAGAGGCCGCTTACTCGCTTCATCTCAAACAGAAACCGAACGCCTCCTTCCATGACCTGATTGTGACCTCCAGGGATCAGTTGGCTTTCCAGTATTTCAAGGAAGGATCCCTTGAACGGAGGGTCATTGACCATATGCGCGATACACTCGGAGTCGAGATCCGGAATGTCTCCTCCAAAGAAGTCCAAAACGTGGAGAACATCGGACCGGTCGGTCCCCGGAGTCTCCTCGTTATGGATAACTATAACTTCAAACGGCTGAGCATGAGTCTCACAAAACTCTACCAGGAGAAGGAAGCGCTTCAGCCGAAGCTCCTTGCCAAGGAGAAGGAGATTGAGATAGCCGGACAAGACCTTCGGGCAACAGAGGCACAATACCGGGCGAACACGGGACGGAATATCCCCTCCCTTTTGGATGCGGCTTCCGAGTTGGGTACAGCGAGGAGGACGGTGGTCGGCAGACAAGCAGACTGGTACCAGATTGCAACCCGGCTAAAGGAAGTGGAAGCCAAGATCGAAGATCATTACCTTGCAAAAGTCAAAAAAGAAGGTGGCACCCTTTTTGACGAGATTCAGGAGGCACTTGCCGACTCGGACCTTATTGAAGGGCCGGGGGGCGCTCTCCTTGAAACTCAAGACCCGACGAAAATCGAGGGCATCCGGGCGGATATCCGGGGCCGGATCAAAACCTTCCAAGCGCTTCAGGAGGAATTCTTAAGGACGGATAATCCTTACGATGCGATTGAAAATGTCCTTCATGGCCAGAGGCGCGTGCGGGGCCAGTACCAGTTTAGAGCCGAGGTGGTCCAAAGGGTCTCTGAGCGGTTGAAACACGATCCGGATGTTGCCTCACTCGGCGAGCGGGGGAGGGGAAGCGAGTTTGAGCAATTTGCCGATGCGACGGCCAATGCCCTCATGTACCGGGAGGGAACCGATTACTTTATCAGAGCAAGGGGCGAGGCCCTTCGGTATTCCACAGGGCGCTTCGGCGTCAACCAACTGGAGACGGTCTTCGGAAACCGGGAGCTTGGCACAGCGGTCCTCATCAAAGAATACCTGAATCCCGAAAGAAACTTTGTCCGTGCCGGCGAGAGTGTCAATGCCATGGCAAGACGCTTCACGACAAACGAAAGCATTCTCAACAGCATTGCCGATAGCTATCTCCACCATGAATTCAACCGGACCACCACCTTGAATGCCCTTGCCTTGGTCGGGCTTGAAAAGACGACCTTTGTGACCGGAACAAGCAAAGGGATCCGGCATACCCTTAAGAAAATCGGTGCTTTAGTCTACGCAATCCAGAAGGAATCGCCGATTAAGTATCAGGAGAATTTGGAGCATGTCTTGGAAGTGCCTGTAGCCAATGAAGGCGACTCGATCAAGGAAGCAGTCAAGCAGGTGAGAAAGGCGCTTGCTGCAAATGCAAAAGGGGTCAAGATCGTGATTACAGGCGCGGATGGCGCACTTCTTGCGCAGATTCGTGAGGCACTCATCAAGGCAGGCCTCGGCGAACAGCTTCATATTACAAGAATCCGCGGACAGAAAGGAAGCGCCCATATTACCACAGCGCTTGATGCGGTCCGGAAGCGGTTTGAAAGTCATCCTGACCAGAATCACCTCATCTTGGTTCCCGATTTTGGCGCCGGGTCCAACCTCTTTGCTTTCATTGAGAATGTTCTCACGGGGGAAAAGATGCCCGGATCTCTCAAGCCGACCATCATTGAAATGGGTCTCCGGGGCGAAACCCACCGGCAGCAGCTGGGCGCCCGGATGAACGGCGTTATCAGAGCCGATGTCCAGGGACGTGAAACCGGACGCTTCATCACCATTATTAATGAACAGGGCCGGGAGCTGACCGATACCGAGCGGGTAACGCTTGGCCGCATCACCGACCCGGCCAAGCGGGAAGCTTTCTGGAGAGACACCTCCCGGAGAATGGACCGGGAGATTGATACCCAGAATGTGGTCCGGGTGGTCCAGGTCTCCCTCACGCATGCGGAGAGACGTCTGGTTGAGCACCGGATTTACGACCGGGTGGTCAAGGGAGCGCTCGAACGGTCCAAGCGGAGAGCGGAAGTTTCGTTTGAAGAGGCGGTTAAAAATATCACCCAATTTAGAGAAGCACTTGAAAAACTCGGCATCCCTGTCCTGCTTATCCCGGACGTGGTGAACGCCATTCAAGGGTTCCGGCTCGGGAATCATCGCCTTCTGGACGAGGACGGGAACTTTACAAAAGAGGGGACCGCATTCCTTCGGCTCATGGATGACCTGATTCAGTTCGATGCTTCGCATGAACTGAAGGAGGACGCTCTTGCGCTCATCGCCAGCGCAAAGGTCTCTGTGGTCGACAAGCTCCGACAATTGAATGGGGCGGCAGCGACCCTTAGAGAGGCACCGGAGAAATATGCGGCGGATGTGGCCTTTATCGCTTTAGGGTGGATGGAATATGCGAATTCCTCGGATCCCTTTATGATGGACCCGTTGAGTTTTGCCGGGGCGCGGAATGCTTTCCGGGAGACCTTCAACGAGGCACTTCTTGCGGTACTCGAGGTTCTTCCGGATGCGATGGCCGAGGATCTGACAGATGAAGAATTCAATGTTCTCTTCGAGGAACTGGTCACCAAGATCAAAGAGGTACAGAAGAGCCATAAGGATGTCCCTGCCTTCATGCTGACAGAGAAATTTACTGAACTGGTCCTTGCCCGGATTGACCGCGCCTTGGCAGGGAATACCTTATCCCCGATCGAGCGGGAGCGTGCGGAACACCTCAAGGGGGCCATTACCGAGCTTTCCGGAAGTCTGATGAAAACGGTGGATGGCAAAGAGGAGCCGAAAAGTTTTGAAGAGTTTATGTTCACCATGATGCAGATTGCGGCGAAACCGGAATATCCGGAAGTCTCCGCACTCGACCTTTTAAGCGCCATGCAGCCCTTGATGAGCCACAGCAAACGGGAACAGGCCGGGCATGCGATGGATGCCCTCGGACAGGTGGTGAAGGTCGGCCGGCTCGAAGAACTCGGACTTAAGGAAGCGGTCCTTGCAAAAATCAGGGAATCCACGAGAGGCGAAAAGATTGATACGGTAGCGGTGCTTCAAAGAGGGCTCACAACGAACGTTCTTGCCGGACGGAATTTCCTTCTTGTTTCGCATCGGCCCACCCTGACCGGGAACGGGATGGTCTATCAGTTTGGCACGAGTCCCCTTCAGTACCGGGAGGAAGACGATCGGCTTATCCTGACAGGGGATAGCCGGGGAACGCGCACGCCAACCGGTGAGCTGGTCAAGGAACCGCCTGTCAAGAAAGTCGCTGTGAGGGAGATTGAGGATGAAAAAGTACGGGCTGCCCTCGCGGCTCGCGGCCTTGGGGAAGACGGCGCCGTCCGAGTGGTGAATTACGAAAAAGGCCTCCTCACGGAAACGTATTACCTTGCTCCGGAGGCGGATCGCATCCTCCATGCAGCGGTGGATATTCCTCTTTATACCGAAGACCTTGCAAGGAGTCTTGGGTTCCTCTTCCCGGGTGCAGGAGCACTCAAGAAGGGCGACCGGCTCCTGGTGCATAATTATTACAAAGAAGGAGAAAATCTGGTCCAAAGCGCTGTTTTCGCAAGGGACTCCCTGGGTGGTGAAAGAAAAATCGGACAGGTTCGGGTTGAGCAGATGCCCTTGAGAGAGTTCAGATTCAGCACCGTACCGGGCCGGGAGAGTCTCTACAGAAGACTCCTCCGTCACGGCGTTCATTCGGACCAGACGGTGGCGATCCGGACTTTCCAGGATCATCTCGGCAATGATCTGAGCGATGTGGGCGGGGAGAAAATCCTGCATGTGAGCGCCATTCAAGCGGGCAATGCCGCCCTTCCGACGACGGCGCGCCATCTCTTCGGCAGAGCCGTGACAAGCCAGGTCTCCACCGAAGAGCGGAAGCCCGGACTCCTTGTGATGGAACTTGACTTCATGCAGAAGGACTCGATTGACATGCGGAACGACTCGCCCACCGGAGAAGTCGAGAATTTTGAAAGTCAGGTCAGCATCAACTATCATCCCGGGCTGATGGACGCCTTTGAAAACCGGTTCGGATTCGACCCGGAGAGCAGCCATACCGTTGCAGGCGTTGACAAGAAACTCTATCTATTCCTCTCCCTCTTTTACCGGATGAATATCCACGAGTTCCGCGGACACCTACGGTTTGAGAGCCCCGTCCTGAAAGAGGCAGTGGCAAAAGAACTGGGTCTTACATCACGCATCCTGACGGAGGATCTCCTGAAAGAAATTTTGGCAAAGAAGGATCAACTCGGAATCACGGTGGTTCCATCCGAAGCGCGTCCCGGCATCTTGGAAATCCGGCTTCGAAACGGGGATGTTTTGGTCGGGTTGGATGATTCCAACAACATTGCGACGCTCGGCACGGAATTGACGGATGCAAACGGGCGCTTCAGCGGATTCAAGCATTTTGACAGCCACGGCTCCTACAAGATTCAGACCAGCGAGCGGATCGCGGAGACTCTGAGCGGCGCGCATTACCGGGCGACCGATCATGCGGCCCGCTTCATGTGGTTCTTCGGTCTGAAGCAGGAGCAGCACAGCGCTGACCGGATTGACCAGAATATCGAGGAGATGGTCCATCGGTACGGTGCGCGCGAGGCGGATGATTATCTCTCTCTTATTCATGATCCGGTATTGAAGGAAGATGTGAAGCATGTGACCAAGCGCTTCAGCGAGGGCCACTTCAAATCACTTGATGAACAGAGAACACACCGCCTGGCGCGCTACTACGGGGTTGAGCCGGAGCGTTCCCTGACGCCTCCTGAGCCGCCCAAGACCCGCCTTGAGAGCGGACATTCCATCCTGGATATTCCGGCGATGGTTCCGATGATCATGTCGATCGGTCAGGGTCTGATGGTCGTGGACCGGGGAACCTACGATAGGATCAAAGGCGATTATGAAATAGAGAAACTGGCCGATCCGAACTCGCCGTTTGTGCGGGTGATGTCCCTTTTCTTTGAAACAGACACGATTGATTTGGGCAACCTTCAGAGTGCGGTTGAAGCGCGGCTTAGCCGACTCGGAGAGCTTTCCATTGCGGATCGTCGCGCCCTCTCCGAACGGCTGACTTCACTCTACCAGGTCATTGAAGGGGCCCGGCTCCTTGCCTCCGCCTTCCGGTCCGGTCCAACCGCTGAGCGGGATGCCTTGGTCTATGAAGTGGGGCAGGCCCTTGAAGCGCTTATCCGGCAGGTTGCGCACATTGAGGTGGGTGAGGGGATGTTGTTTGAGACAAGATCGTTACTTTCCGCCCTCCGGACCTTTGCGCTCATCTTTAGGGATGACAAGGCGTTTGGGCAGGCGTTTAACCGGATGGCCTTCTTCTTCGACAAACAGGGCGGACGGCTCCTGAATGACAGGGAGCTTTCGGCACTCATCCGGAGCCGCGGAAAGAATATCTTCGACGGAGGCGCATTCCCGATCGAGAAATTCGTTACGTTCTATAATGAAATGTTGAGCCGGGGCATCAAACCGAACGAGGCGGAACAGGCAGTTTTAAGCATCCTCACGCTGAAAGACCTCATCGACCGGGATCTTAAGACGGGTCGTTACTTTGTCAAACACCCGGAGAATCCCGGCTCCATTGCCGCATTCGACCGGAGCAAATCAAGCGATGAATCCTCGTTCATCCTCGCTGTGCATGAAATCATTCATACGTTCCAGCATACCCATAAGCCGCTCATGGATGCGTTGAGGAACTACCACCGATCGCTTGCCAATCGGACAGTGACGGTTCAGGGGAAAGCCATGAACGGTCTTGAGGTTGTGAAGATGGTCCTGAGCGCCAACGGAGAATATAAAACCAGCGATCCGGAACTTATCGTGAGAGAATTCCACGCCCACTTCCGCGAGCCGCGGCAGTTCCTCGGGAAGTTGCAGGGCAAGCTTGACCAGAATGCCCGTCGCTTTATCGAAGAGATCCGGTTAGAGCTGAGACAGCTGGAAGCGCCGTTCCTTGCGGAGGTGCTGGGTGTTGCAGGAGAAGAGGCGGCAGCGGCTGTTCGGGATGCAGGGGTCAAAATCACGAATTTTGAGTCGATGCAGCATACGGGCGGCCAGGAACTCAAGACACTTCCGCTTCTTCCGGGTGCACCGCCAAAACCGTCGATTCCGATGTCGTTCAATTTGCCTAAGATCAACATAGGCCTTGAGGTCATTCCGGTGGATGAGGATAATGACGACCAGTTTGTGTTCGATGGCAATGTCGTTCAACTCGCATCAGTCCGTTCTGCCAAACGGGCCTTTGCTCAGGAAGGACCGGTGGCGACGGAGCAACCGACGCGGACGCGGTGGGTGGAGGAGGCAGAGGCGAAAACCGCTCAGGCAAAACCGGTTCAACTGAGCGAGATGCGGCCCAAACAGGAAGCGGTCCCGCCTGAGATGCGCGAATGGTTCGTCGTCGGTGAGATTGCCAGAAAAAGCGGCGGCATTCCGGCCGAGGGACGGAAAACCATCCAGAAAATCCTCCGGGCGAATCCCGAGGCGCGCGACCTTCTCTATGATCATATCGACCGGATTGAACTTCCGAAACATTTCCAGGAAGGGATCCAGCAGGGAGAACTGAGGCCGGCGGAACTTCTGAAACTTCTGATTCTCGTGAGCCGTATTCACAAAGCGGGCGTGCTTGACGGGGTGAAGATTAACGGAGTCAACATCACGGACGTGCAGAAATTCTTCGAGGGATACGGAATCGGAGAAATTCCGATCACAGCGATGGACCTTCTTCTTTTCCTGAATGCTGCAAAGGGCGCCCTCAATGCAGAACTCTTTGTGGAAAAAGTGAAGGTAGAACTTTTGCGGAACGTCTAAATCAACGGGGGCTCCAAGGCGTTTTCCGAAAGCCGGGTGAACTAAAAATTCATCCGGCTTTTGTTTTCCTTAAAAATAAACAAAGTTTCAAATTGAAACAAAGTTTTTTAATGTAAATATTTTAAAATAAACATCTTAAAATGTTAAACGAAACAAATTCTTGTTTAAAAAAGAGCATTTCGTGATATACTTAAGATAGAAGACGTAACTTCTTAAAGGACAGTTCCTTCAGTGAAAAATTCAGAAGAAAAAAGTCCAGAAATCAAGGGACGATTTCCATCTTGGTTTAGACCTCTTGCCTTCATTGTGGTCGAAACCTTTTTATGGACGACTCTCTCTTTTGATATTGCACTCGCCTTTGAACATCACGCCGCCGTTCATCTCCGCCCGAAGGCCTCCACACTGAAAGACGGCGGAGTGAAGGGACTCCGGGAAGCGCTCCGCGGAGAGGAACTTTTGGACTTGCCTGCCGAACCCTCGGTCGCTGAGGACGGTGCCCGAAAAGGAAAGCCGTTCCGGGGAAAATATCCGACCCTCCACTTCCTGCACCGACCCAGCGAAACCGGCGGTCTTGAACTGTCCGGTTTCGAAACGGACATCATGAAGATGGCCATTGCACCGAGCGCCGGCTCCAATGAAGGCCTGTCATTGAGCAATGAAGAGGCCGCCGCCTTCTTCCGCTTTGCGAGAGCGGTCGGTTTTGAAGACCTCATGATGATTCAAAATATGAATGACCGGCTTAACCGGGTACCGGAAGGAGACCGGAGGCGGCTTCTTCAGGGTGCTGTTCCAAGTCTCAAGAAAAAAGTCGTTCCTGTTCTTCCCTACGTTCTCAATCCCTTCGATGAGGGACTCGCCGAAATTTTATTGAGCGGAACAGAAGAGTTGAATTATTCCCTCCAGAGCCGCTTGAGCGGCGCGTTTGCCAAGGCAAGCGAAGTCAAGGGAACACCGGTAGAAAAATTAGCCCATCTTAGAAATGAGCTTTTGGAAGAAGGGGACCCCTCCAAAGCAAGGCTGCTGCGCATCCTCGAATTGATCGCAGAGCTCCAGACACCGGAGGCCAAACGGAAGGCCATCGTGGCCTTCACCGCACGGTATCTTTTCTCCGTGGAGAATAGCTTGCAGCTTGTGAAAATTTTTGGGCTTGCGGAAAGGGGATCGGAGACCGCTTCGGACGGCGCCAGAAAAACCATTGAGGGGGGCTATCCTTCGTTTGAGTACATGCATCAGCACTTCAGCCCGGCCGAACTTGCCCTTGTCCGCTTTATGATGCATCCGGATGCGGCGTTTGACCTGCAGGGTCGACTGAGCGTTCCGGAAATCCTCTTCTTTTTCAAAGCACTCCATGCGGTCGGTTTTGAGAATCTCCTTCTGATTCAAAACGTGGAGAAGGAACTTGAACAAACGGCTTTGCAGAAGAAAGAAATCCAAGAAGCGATTCATGGACTTCAGGCAAAAATTCCCCCTTTGCTTGAAAAAGTCACCTTTTCAGGCAAAGCGACAATCGGTTTAAGCAGTATCTTGGCGACCAGAACCGAAACGCTGGACGATGGCGTGAAACATCGCCTCCAAAAGGTCCTCGGGATGATTCAGAGGGCCAACGACCGATTTGCGGTTCAGACCGTGGACGATCTTCGCGAAGGTAAGATGCGCCTTCCGGATTCCAAGCCGAATCAGCGGCTTATCGCGATTCTCCGTTTAATTGCCGACCTCCCGACCGTTCCTGAAAAAGAGAAAGCGGCCGTCGCTTTTGCCAAGCGCTTCCAATTGGATGACCAAGATCTTTTTCACCTCCAAAGGGTTATGGGCGTCTCGCGAGTGATGTCCGGCCGGCTTCCGAACGAAGAGCAACTCAGAAAGGGGCTTAACCGTTACATCCGCCTTTTGATTCTTTCTGTTTTGAGAAAGGGATCCCCTGCGAAAGTGCTGGCGAAACCGACACTTCGCGATTCCCAATTCAGCGACGAGGAGATCTCCCAATTTCTGGTGGAGGCCTATCAGCACCCTGACCGGCTTGTTGAAACGGCACGTCGTCAGTTTGAGGAAGCCCGGGCAGGACTTGTGCAAAGGATTAGTCCAGAGGATCTGCGGGGATATGAACATGCGCTGCTTCAGATGGGTCCGGAGATTCGCGGCTTTTTGGAGCAGTATGCCTTGGTCTCTCCGGAAGGAACAGAGGGAAGAGCCGCTGTTGCATCCCGTGACCGCCCGCCTGTTTCTCCTCTAGAACCGGAATCTCAAACTGCTGAAAGCAGCGGGCCGCTCAACGAGCTGTTGTCGGTCATCCGCGATCTTTTTGTCCAGGAGATCGGTTATCCGCTCCCGAATGACGCACTTGAACTTTTCCGAAGACCGCTGCAGAAAGGGCAAATCACCCCGGATCAGATCATCTTTCAAATTACGGAATTGAGCGACCGGCTGACCGACAAAGAAAAAAGAGCCCATCAGGGAGACCGGATTTATTGGGTTCGGTTTGCAAAAGAGGCCATTGCCATCGAACCGATTACCCTGATCCAGCATGGAAAAACCCCCTCTCTCAAAGGGGTGCCCTATCAAAAAGAGCTTTATGAATTGATGAATCGGGGTGCCATCACCAACACCCAGGCCTACTGGACCAAGGCGCTCATCCGGCATGCCGGCTTTGATCCGAAAAAGCTGGGCGCCGTCCTCCCGGCCGAAAATGGGAGCAGGCGGTTTGTGGACTTTGGAGCGCTTATCTCGGTTTTGGAGGCAGCGGGTAGCGGCAAATACACGGATGAGACAAAGGCGAACATTGTGTACGATTTCTTCCGGCATATTGCGACCCGGGAATCCAGAAAGGAACACTTTGAGGATCCGCGCACCCCCCTTCATTTATTCGGCGCACTCTATCCTTTTGTGGAATCCAACGTCCACGCATTTATTTACGAGGTGACGGAGGATATCACAAAAGGGGAAAAGCGTTTTCTCTATGACCCCGAAGGAAAACTCCTTCCTCCTGAAAAGACGGATGAGGTCGTTCAAAAAGTCTCCCGTTTGCTTGCCGGCAAAGGAAGAAAACTGAAGCGGGTGGATCAGTATCTGCTCGGGCGTGTCGTGAAAACTGTCCTCACAATGGACTACGAAAAGGGCCCCTCTGAGAGAACCCGCGACGGCGGCACCCGGCTGGCGAGTCGGGCGAGAGGACGCCTCAGGAGAGCATTTCATAACTTCCTCCTTTTGACGCAGTTGGTATATTCGGTGACAGTGAGCGTCAATCCTCCATCTGCTGCCGCGGCCCTTCCGGCAAGAGTTGCTGTACACCAAACGGTCTCTGTGCAACTTCCAGAACCCGAGTTTTCAGAACCGAGGGTTGAGACAAAGGCGGTTGATGAGTCAAATAAACCGATTCTCTCCAGAGGAAGCCGTGGAGAATCGGTTGCCGATTTGCAGAGGATGCTCGAGAAGACGGTTCATTTCGACGAACTTGGACAACTCCTTGCAGGGACAGGTGTGGATATCCCGAATCTGATCGCAGGATGGAAAATCGACGGTCTTTACGGCTGGCGGACCGAGGCGATGGTTTATGCCTTCCAGACGAAATACGGACTGACGCAGGATGGGGATGTTGGTCCAGCGACTTGGCCGAAACTCGAAAGTGCTTCAGAGACAGTCGGAACGCCCATCCATGCAAGGGCGAGTCTGAATGAAAATCTTCTCCCGCAGGAGCCGCATGATGTCACCGAAGGGCCGCTCCTTGCGTCACTGACACCTGATGTCATGTCCGATGTCGCGATGACAGCCGCCTTTCAACCGGCAGCTCCGTCCCCTGTTCCCACATCCGCTCGGCCCGGCACCCACGCCGTCGTTGCCCCTGTTACGAAAACAGCAGTCTCACCCGCCGGCACCCCTCCGACGCCCCCTTCTCCCGCCGATACGCTTTCGGTCACGGCTGCCGCGACCGCTGATACTTTGCAGGTTTCGGGCGTTCCGCTTCTGACTTATGATTACGTTTCGGGCGATTTGTCCAAGTACCCGATGTATCTTACGGAAGACAGAGACGGACGGAAAGGACGATTCGGCGGATTCACGGAAGAGGAGAGCCGGCAGGTCAGACGGGCCTTGCGGGGAGAAGACCCGGCCTTTCCCGGAAAATACAGAGGAACCGGAGCCATTGTCTGGAGGAGTCTAGGACAGACCCTCTGGCGGAATGCAGAAGGCGCCCGGGAGATGATTGAAGAGGCCGAAAACTTTGTGAACGAGGCGGTTTCTAAAACCCCTTCCACGGATGTCTCAAAGTGGAAGGCCTCTTTGTTCGCGCCTTTCCCTGTCGCAGGTGTTCAGGATGCGGTTTTCCTCATGGATCCGCTTGGGATTCCGGCAGCCAGAATCCCGGAGTATGTGGCGGGGCTTTCAAAGGCGGGGGTCAATACCCTCTTTGTCAACACAGGCGGTTTGATGATGCTGGATGAGGCCAAGCGGCCGGAGGCGCGGGCCAAATACAATTTCCTCCTTCTTGAAGCAAGGGCGAGGGGAATCCGGACCGGGAATTGGGTCTCTGACGTGGTTCTCATGGGCGATCCGTTTCTCCCGATGGCGCTCGACGATGTTGAACTGATCCGGAAATATTTCAACCTTTTGGCGGACGAAGTCCTTCCGTTCGATTTCCATCTGGTTGACCTTCAGCCGATGGATGATCTTCAGTGGGCGAATTACGTCTCCACGGTCCGCTTCATTCAGACCGCCCTTGCGGTAAACGGCGGCGGGGACCTTTTCGTTTCAGTCGATCCTCAGGAAGTTTCTCACGCCGAATACTGGAACCTTCCGGACGGCGTCGGATACATGGTCAAGGCCTACGCGACGACAGAGGCGGGAATCCTCCATAACGTCTATCAGGCCAAACTCGGTTTTGCGGCATCCCTCTTTGACGGAGTGGAGGTGTCGGATGGCGTTCGGTCTCTTTTAGAGCAGGCGAGGTCCGTCAGCAAAGAGTTGGAGCGGCTCGCTGCCGTCAGAAACCACGAGGCAAGCCGCGGCCCGGCGGAAGCGGCTTTCCAGAAGGGACTTGAACTTCTGAAAAAAATCCGGGAGGCCTTCGAACCTGCCCTCGGCACCGCCCGGACCGCCGAACGGCCTTATACGTTTGTGGTCGGAACCTCTCCGCGTCTTGAAGACGGCGACCGGAGTTTCTTTAGACAGGAGGACCGGATTGCCGCCGTGACCGGGGAAACAGCCGCATTTTTGGAGGGAACGGACGGAGAGACCTTTGAAGGGCGAAGCATCCATTTCAATTCCTTCCAGGACCAACTGCACGTTTTGAAAGGGGGTAAGACGAGTTGGGCGAAGGGTGTCCGGCTTCAGGTGGTGGACCCGGCCGTTCGTTGGACGGTCCAAGCGATTGAAGATGCGGTGAATTTTATCCGGCCGGGCGTGAGACCGAAGCGGACCGAAGAGGTGAGCCGGCCTCTTCTCACCCAAACGGGCGATTTTCTGATATTGAAGGGAAAAGGACTTTCCGGCGGTATTTTCGGGGCGAGTTTTGAGGTGCCCCTTGCGGATAATCTAGGAATTCTTTACGGCACCATGACGGGACTCCGTGGCATTGCCTTTACCCATGTGGCAGATATCCAGAAGGAGACGTTCAGTCTGCGGGTGGTGGATGCGGACGGAAACGTTGTCCCTTTGAAAGATGCGGACGGAAATGAAAGACCGTCCCTCAACGCGGAGGAACTCCGGGCATTGACCCAAGCGGGAAGGGCTCTTCTTCTCCCAAGAGACCGAGGCAAATTGTATGCCGAGGCGACCTTCACGGTTGCCAAACGACTGGATGACCGTCCCAAAGATTTAGGAAGGATCTATAGCGGCAACATCGTCATTCCGTCCAATCTTCCGACGCAGTTTGGATGGGAGGAGACATTTTCAGAAGAAGTGATCATCCCGGCGGGTGTTGCAGAAAGGGAGATCACTGTTCGCTCCCCGATCGCAGAAGGGCAGGTCAGTCAGATGCGGATGTTTGCAGTGAGTGAGGTCCGGCCCCATCTGGAATTCATCTCGCGTGAAGCAATCAGCGGCCGTGAAATTCCGCGCTTTATGTTCGGGGAAGAGCGGTTCCAAATCAGCGGGGAGGAAGTTGTCCGGGAGGGCCATGAGGTCGTCTTTCCCCCGCTTTTTTACGGTGTCGCGGATACCACCGCCTATTTTCCGTTTGAATTTCATAACCGCGGGACGGTTCCGGTTTCCCGGTATCTTTATCACCTTGTCCTCACCAATCAGGATGCGGGGGTGACCCTTCCGCCGAATGGTGAAACACGGGAAGTGGTGTTGAATCAAGAACGCTTTCGCGCCTGGATTGAGACGGATGAGGAAAGCGGAAGACAACGGGTGATCCTTGAACCGGTGGACGGCTCTTTCAACGGGGAAGTAT
The DNA here is from genome assembly GCA_947085655.1 of uncultured Omnitrophica bacterium. Classification (GTDB taxonomy): domain Bacteria; phylum Omnitrophota; class Gorgyraeia; order JACQQV01; family JACQQV01; genus CAMTXH01. The sequence continues at coordinate 44,235 of CAMTXH010000014.1, forward strand.
CGATTGGGGGAGAGGTTTTCTCACCTCCCGTTTTTGTCTCGCGTCATATCAAGCTGAAAGAGGTCGATTTTCTTGCGCGACTTGAGGGAAATCGGATTATCCTTGAGCATGCCCGGTTGGGAGAGGGACGTCTTGTGGCAGATCCCGCCCCCATTCCCAAAGAAATCCTCGGTGTTCCGACCGATGGAAAAACCGTTTCTGTGGAAATCGACGGCAGGCGTTTCGCCGGCCGGATGGAAGGAAACCGGCTCACGCTCGTTCATGAGGGAGGATTGATTACCGAGCCGGTGCTTGTTGACAATGTCGAACTGCAACCCTCCCATGTCGTTGTTGAAAGACTCGAGGTGGGAGTGAACAGCCCCGACACAAAAACCGGCGTTGATTATTCGCTTCGGGGTTATGTTGAAGGGGACCGGATCATCCTTGAACCGACGCACGACTCCGGACGCCTCAGAACGCCTTTCATGATTTACGATGAGCGGATGCTGAGAGGATCGCTTAGAGCCGAGGCGGAGAGCGACCTTGAGACCTACCTTGACCTCCGGCATCTGCCGCCGGGCGGATACAAAGTGAGCGGCATCGTCTACTCGGTCCATCTTTCAGGCGAGGAGATCCAACGGATCCGGCTGGCGGAGGGCGCTGCGCCGGAGGCGGACGAAGTTTTCGGAATTCATGGCAGTTTCCGGGTCGGAAAGCCGTCCCTTTCAACCGGTGCGCCCGGCGGCCATGGTTTTCCGAGGGCCCACTCTCCTGCAGCGGCTGTTGTCGAAACAAGCATTCGGAATGACGGGGACGCCCCGGTCACAGTCTATCCGGTCGGCGTCTCACAGAATAAGCGGACCGGCCGGGTGATTACAACGGATGAGGATCGGAGCGACCCGCATGAGGCCTACTTTGTCACTTCAACTGGCGAGCGGCTTGAAGCGGTGACGCTTGCAGCGGGCGAAGAAATGAGGGTCCGGGTGAAACTTTTGCTTCCGGAGGATCCGCTGGATAAAGAAAAGCGTGATTTTACCGCCATTCTGGTGAGTCTTCGCAAACTTGATTTTGAACGGCCCCTTTCTGATGTGAGGGGCGAGGTCCTTGCACTTTTTGACCAGGCGGAATCGGTCGGGGAAGAAGCACTTCAGAGCCGCCGGCAGGATGAGAGACGTCATCTTGAGACCCGTTCGGAACTTGAAAGGAATAGAGAGAACACGAAAGATCTGGATGAGGCGCTCAAAGGGCTCCGGGAGGGGACCCAAAAACTTGAAGCGGCCTTGAATGGGCTGGATGAGGCGAGACAGGACATCTCCGAAACAGATGACCCTGAAATGATTTCCCGGATTGCCTCCGGTTCCATCGGTGCCGTCTCAAGGGGACTTCGAGAGGCCTCCGACGCCGTTTACGGGGTAAGGGTCCTTTTTGTGGACACTGGCAAAACCTCTCCGAAAGAAAAAACCGAAGCAGACGGCGCTTACCTGGGCGACCGGGGGATTCTTGCGCGGACCGAGCCCCTTCTTTACGAGGTTCAAAGCGAGTCGCTCCTTAGATGGAAATTCGAGGGGCTTGCCTCACAGATGGATGACCTCCGGAGGGCCGAAGCAGGCATCCTCCAACTGGAGGCGGATCGGGAGCGGCAGAGAGAAGGTCTTGAAGAGGAGAGGGCGTATCTGGGACGGTCCCTCCGGGCAGGCCCGGCCGCCGTTTCGGCACAGGCCGGCAATCTCCTTTTAGATGCTTTGTCCGGAAATACGCTCATGGCGGATCTGGAGAATGCCATCAGCACCGTCATGAACGACTCCCTTGCTGTGAGAGTGGCGGAATTAAACGGGGATGACCTGACACCGAAAAAGCGCGGATTCTTCGGGAAGGTTGGGTATGTCTTGGGCAGACCGTTTGCCGCGCCAGTCCGTGCTATCGGTTCACTCTTTTCGGAGGGGGAAAAGCGGGTTCCGCCGGATCAGATGCTTCACGCACTCTTCCCTGATTCAGCGTCCGTGGAAGCATTCCGCGAGGCGACGTTCAATGCCACCCGGACCCGTTTGGAAGAGCAGGGGAAAGGTTCTCTGCTTCAATTGATGGATTTCATCGCCCTTCGGGATGAACTTTCCGAGTTAAACGCAGAGCTTGAGGCAAACTATAAAGATGTGGCAGAAAAAGAGGCCTTGATTGCGGCGAATGAAGAGGTCGACCGGATTCTGGAGCGGCACGGCGGAGTGGCCGGAGTCTCCGAAAAAATCTGGCGGTTGGTTACAATGGTTCTTACGCTGCAAGGCAAAGAAGCGCCGGTTGTGACGGTTACCGATCTTTCGAGTCTTCGGGATGCCGTCGTCCAAGCGAGAGAACTTTTACCCGAGACCCTTTTCGCGCAACTCATTCAATCGATGGATCGTGAAATCTCGGATAGCCAAAGAAGGGAGGAAGCGATTCAAAGAACCCTTGCTTCCATCGGGCGGCTTGAAAATGAAAAACTTCCGGAGGCAAGGACGCATCGCGACCGGTTGGCCGGAGATCTTGCCGAGTTGAAAAAGCGGCTGGGCGAGACCCTTCCTTTGAATGCGGATGAATTGCGGGCGCGGTACCACTCGGTCCTTGCAGAACTTGAGGTGGCGATTGCGGAAGAGAAAGAGGCGGTCCGTCGGTTGGAGGCAGAACTCGCCGGGCTCAGAGAGCGGCGGGAAGCACTGACAAGGCAGATTTCGGTTGACCTTGAGCCCCGCGAACTGCTGACACAACTTGAGCAGGAACTTGAGGCGCTTCGGGATCAAAGCATACCCGAGATCATCCGGCTTTCGGAGGAGGGGGAACAGGCCCTGAAGAAAAAAGAATATGAAGAAGCAAAACGCTCCTTTGACCAGGTCCTTGCCCTTGAACCGCTTCATCCCAGAAGCGCGCAATCCGAAGAAGTGAAGGAAGCGATTGAACAGGCGAGGAAGGGATGGCAGAAAGCGGATGAAAAACTGAAAGAAGAGGGCCTTCCGGTCGGAAAAGTCGAGGCGACAAAGATCACCCTTGCGCAGACAGACCGATTTTTGGCGGTCGCCATTTCATCCATGGAGATGCTCCGTGCAGAGCGGGAGAAGAAGAAAGACGAGAAGCGGGCTGAAGCGTTCCAGGGATATCTGGACAAACTCTTTGCCCTCCGGCAAAAACTCCACGGAATGAAGGAAGGAGACGACCTTTCCTCCCTTTTGGTGGAGGCAGAGGAGGTGTTGGATGAGGCGTATGAGTCGGTAAGCGGCTTTTCCCTCCGAGTCACCGGCGTGAATCTGGCCCTCTCCTTTGTCCGGGACAAACTCAAACTCGGCGTGATCGGATTGATTCCGGTTTTCAACGTGACGATTCCGGATGGCCGCGCACCGATGCAAGGCCCGCTTAGGGAGTTGACCCTCGGTGCGGATGCGGTCCGGATGACGACCGAAAGCCAACCCTACGCGCCTTCCTTTAAAGGGGAAGGAGAGCGGTTGATTGACCGGCTCTTCGCCGGACACACCCCAAGCCGCGAAGCGGACCGGGAGGCATTCGACCTTGAGCAGAAGATTCGCGAGACGGAACGTGCGCTTGGGGAGGAAAGGAACCAGCTGAAGGCGGATGAATCCCTGCTTGGGGTGTTGACGGAGAAGCCGATTCAGAAATCGCATGCCAAAGCGCCGAAGGTGGTGACCGCAGAAGAGAAGGTCACCCAGAATCTCATTGCCTCCAGAGAAGCGAGGGATAGAGCCCGTGAGGCGCTTGACGTGGTGCAGCGCGATAAACAATTCGCCGAAGATGCCGCGCTCGTCCATCAAAAAGAGCTTGAACTCCGGGAAGCACAAATTGCGTTTGACTCGGCAGTCGCCGATTCCCTTGCGGAAGAACTCGATGCATCGGCACAGATCCTTTACCGGCATCTTGTCGGACGGTTTGAGGCGTCCGAGGCGATGGTCCGCGCCCAAAAAGGATATGAGGCAACAGGGAAGTGGCATCTCCATACCCCGTTCCATCTTCTTAAAAATCCGAAACAGCTTTTTTCATTAGAGACATTTGCCGGCGTAGGGGCCGCCTTCTTCCTCGGTCGCGAAGAGATTCCGGGCGGAATGGGCAAAAAAGCGATGACCGCCGCCGGATTCCCCTATCCGGAGCATCCGCTCCTTTCGTTCACAACGGGCCTTGTGACCGTTTCAAGCCCGGACCAGGAACTGACGCTGGGTGCAGGGGCGATCTCGATACCTGACTACCTGAAGCAGCTGGATGAATATGAAAGAGGACTCCGGGATGAAAGACCGACTTTCCCGGTCGGTGTCGGAATCAATTTTAAACTCAGTGAAGAGGATCAAAGACTCCTTGCGAAAAAATACCTCACCTCAAAAGAGGCGGCTTACATCATCGCCCGTGTGATGGCGGAGGAATATGCGGATGAGTTGATACAGGGCGTGCAGGATCTTTCCCGAAGGACGAGCGACTTGGAGAAGGGGAAAGCAGACCTTGCCCGGAGAAAAGAGGAAAAGCGGCTCCTTGGGCGCTTTATCCGCCGGCTTGAGGCCGATTCCACAAGGGCCGCTTCTGAACTTGAAAGAGCCAATCTGGAGGCGTTCCGGAGCGCTGCCGCGCTTGACAGTCTGAAGGTCTTGATGGCGCGCCAAAGGGAAGCGGAAGAGGGGACCGGAAATTACCGGTACGTGAAACCGCCGGTTCCGGGAAGCGCTACACCGGCAGACACTACTGCGAAAGTTTCTCCTGATACAACGGGTACCGCAACCCCCGCCTCGAAATCTCGCGGAAACAAAGCGATCCCGACCGTCCTTGGCGGAACGGCGCTCCTCTGGCTTGCCTGGCTCCTCCGCAAAAGCAGGGAGTGGGGAGAATCTGCCAAAGACGGCGGCAATAAAGGGATCTTTGCGATTCGAAATGTGGCAAAAGAGTTCAGAACGCAGAAAGTCGCTCCTTTCACTGCCAAGCGATACGCCACACGGCGCGTGAGCCAGTGGGAAGAGCCGAAGAAGGTTGTGAAAAACGTCGTTACGTTCGGCACCGGTATCTGGAACAGAATGGGCCTTGTGGATATCACCCCTGCCAATCCTGAAACGGAGACTCAAGCAAAAATCAGAACATGGGTCCGCCGGATCACCAAGGGGGCCCTCTTCGGCACTGCCACCCTTCTTGCCGCATCCGCCTTTCCCGGCGTCGGCCTTTTGGCAACGGCCATGCTGGGCGGTTTAGCCCTACTCCCTGGCTCTATTAAGCCGCTTGCCACCGTGGCGCTCGTGGTGGGAAACATGGCGCTTGGAGGCCTCCCCTTCAGTTTTTGGCTTCTTTTCAAATCGGTGCTTGCGGTTCAATTTGTTCCGAGCGGTTTTGTCACCCTGCGGCATGCCGTTCAGAACTTCTACCAGCACTTTGCCGTCTCCCACACGTCGCTCAGGGAATCGGGAGAGCACATTGGACGAGCGAGGTTCGGGCGAGAAACGTACGTCACTCTCCGGACACTTCTCATTGGCGCAGGTCTTGCTGGCTTTTCTCTTCTTGGCATCGTTTCGAGTCCCTGGTGGTTTTTAGGGATTCCGGCGAATCATCTTCTCTTCGGGTTTGGTGAACTTCTCTTCTCCTTGAGACGGCCTCCTTTGACAGAAGCACAATTTGCGGCGATCGCTTCTCTCCGTGGGCGGAGTCTTCAGGATTCGGAGGACCGGTTTAACCGCAGGGAGTTACGCGAGTTAAGCGACGATTACAATGATTTCAAAAGGGAAAAAGAAAGAGCGGAAAACAGGAAATTCAGAAGCGAAAAAGAGAAAGCGGAGCTCTTTAATGCCTTCCTTGAGTATGAGAGGGGACTCAAAGAAGAGACCCTTCGGATGCAGGCGGAGGCGGAGAGAGAAATCTCAGACCGGGCCATCGCCGCTCATCAGGGAATTTTTGAAACCGGATACCCTTACCAAGGACAACACTACGATCCGCTCACAGAAGAGGAGCAGATATTTCTTGCGGAACTTCTCATGAAATATCCTCATGTAGTGAAATTGCATCTCAATGATGAGTTGGGATTGGTTGGGAAAGCAGAGGAAGGGAGAATTGAGGCCACGATTGCAGAGCTAGAGCGTGAAAGGCCGTGGCTAAACCCTGAAGAGCGGACCAATTTCTTCAAGAGTCTTGACCCGGATGATTTGATTGCCATCATGCGGGTGCGTGAGGAAGTTCGGAGAGTCTCTCTTGGGAATCCTTCACTGACCCCATGGGGAAGAGACGATGGCGTCAAACAGACATTGACTGCTCTCTTTGCTCATTACCGCCTCGATACCACCGCACAGCACGCGGATGTATCGCATTTTGACTTTGGGGCCTATGTGAGAGGGGCCTCCCTCAGTCAGATTTACCTCTCTTTCCGGAAGGATAAAACACAAATCGCCTTAAACCCGGGTCTTTTTGTCTGGACCGGATGGGGCTTGTGGATGGAAATATTCCATAAGACACGGACAGGGGAAATCCCATTCCGGAAAGGAATCCTGGCGCTACTTCTCACGCCATTGACCCAGGTCTTGAGTTATTACCCGAATGCGGCTGCTCTCCGGCCGCTCCGTGGCTATGAAAAAGATACGAACCAGCGGTTTAGTCTCCGGATGATTGCCGAAAGCGATCCGGAACTGGATATCTGGTCCTGGACCTTCGGTGTTTTTGCCCGCTGGATCTATGGCCACCTATTTACGATTGCCCCTGAAATAGTGGGAGGCGAAATCTTTCTCCGTGACCTGATTGCGCCGCACCGGTTTGAGTATAAAAACGAAGGGGGATGGATAGATCCGGTAACCGGCATCCGGGTACCGATGTTCTATGCAAAATTTGCCCAGGAACTTGATCCTTCCAGACCCCCCGAAGACCAGCTCGCCGCGATGCTGGATGCGATGGGGAATCCGGAGACGACCAATACCCTTTTCCCCGGCGCCCGAGTGGATCGGATTCATGATTTGATTTACCTTGGACGACTCACCGAGGATAGCCGGAGTGCGATGGGGAAGGACGGCGAGACGGAGAGGACCTCTCTCCACCGCGACCTTATCGTCTCGCGGCTCATCCGGGACGACGGCGTTCTTGTGATTCTCCCGAACGGCGACAGTTTCCTTTTCCGGGTCGCGAATCCCGGCTATCTGAACCGGATTGCAAAAGGGGCTGCCCTCGGGATGCTTCTGATTGTGTATCTCTCCGGACGGGTCCGGGTTCTTCCAAGACTTTCGATTGTGAACGGGCGCCCGGTCCTCGAAAATGAGACGACCAGCGGTTATGAAACCTATGCGCACGAGGTTAGGGAAGCCGATGAGATATCCAGAGAGGTCAGCGAAGCGCGTGCCCAGCGGGCCCAACAGTTTATTCATCGGCAGATGGGTCAGACTTATACGATTGATCCGGAAGGAGACCGAAAAGAGATCCGACTCGGCGCAAGAGTCGGTTACGACCCGGACAGTTACGGCATGGCTCACTTCTTCCGACGGGGCAAGGCCAAAATCTTTGGTCTGATTCCCCTTTCCCTTTACGGCGGTGCAGGGGACAACAATCTGGAACAGGTCGTCAAGGCATTCTATGATCCGGAAGAGGTGATCCGATTTGTGCAGGAGCAAATCAAGGAAGATCAGAGAAAAGCGGGGACATTTGCTTCGCTGAGGGACTCATTTTCAAATGTGACCCTCAAAATTGAAAAGGAAACCCCGGACATCCTGCATCTTTCTTCGGCAACGCTTGATCCGGCAGCGCAAGAAGCGTACGCCCTTTATCTTGGGCAACTTCTCCGGATGCGCGGCATTGATGTTCCTGAAAGAATTTTAAGGGCCCATGCGCCAGCCCTAACGCATCCCCTTGAGGCACTTCCGACCTTCATTCAGCATGTGGTGCGGGCGGTTTTGGACATTGATGAAGCGGCCATTCAAGGCGAGGATCACCGGCTCCTTTACGAAGGCCTTTTCCTTGCCACCAGCAAACTCTATCTTAAGGCGATTGCGCGCTCCATCGCGGATCCTTATGTCACGGTCGAAGGAACAAAGCGGCGCGATCTTGTGAAGGCGGTGGATTCCCTTGCCGCAGGAATCGGAACATCCGCTGCTCCCACACGGCTCACCGGCTTCAAAGAAAGCACCGCTTTGGAATTTTTCCTCCTTTCCGATGAGCGGGGTGAACGGAGTGCGGTTGGCTCAGGCGTTGCCAGAGACCTTTATTATCTATCGGGCAAAGCAGGCGTCATGCGGCTCGGCGATCAGACATTCGGAGAATGGCGGGGGGCTCTCCACCTGATGGAGAAAATCCGGGATCGCTTCTTCGGACAGGATCGGTCCTGGACATGGCTGGGTCGCCGGAGTGCAACCCACGGCGCTTCAGAACTCGGCTCCGAACTTTTCCGGATTTCGAGGAATGCCGAGCCGGGGCTTCAGTCGCATCTCGAAGCATTTCTCCGTGCCGCAAGCGACCAGGGCCTTTCCATCCAGCGGCTTCATGTGACGCGGGGGAGAGATCTCGTCGTTGTCGCAGACTATGCGGGGGCACAGAATTACAGTCGGTTGAAGGAAAAAGACGGAGCCCTTTTCTTCGATGGGAAACCGATGAAGCGGAGAAACGAACGGGTTGAACGGATTCTGGGTGAGCACGGACTCAATATTCGCCATGCCTTCGAACGGGTGATTGTTTTCAGCCCTGCGGAATATGACGTGTTGCGAAACCACGATCTCTATCGGACAAAAGAATTGAATGTGGATGCTCAAGATGGGGCGAGAAAAGCAAGACCGGCCACCCCGACATGGCTCTCACGACTCAGAAACGGCTTCGTCACCTATAGCCGGAGTTATCTTTTGGTAGGAACCCTCGGCACCATTGCCTATGGTCTTGCCGCCCTCTTTGGTGTTCCGGCCCTTTCCGCTCCGGCGCTTGCCATCGGTGCGGTTTCAGGAACAGGACTCATTGCGCTGGGATGGCTTATGTCGAAAATACGGTCTGATTCTTTGATGGCACCGGCGCTCAAGAACTTTTTCGGAATTACAATCCTCTCCGGTACAGCGGCATATGGGCTCATGGCCGGAATAGGCGGGCTGGCCGCGAAACTCTTATCATCCCTTGAAGATCCCCTTATCTCGACAGCACTCCTTGCTCTGGGCCCGCTTTCCGCATTGGGCCTCGTCGGAACCAGTTGGCTCTGGTCTCGCCATCAGGAGGATGAATCCAGTTTTGCCAAGAAACTCCACAGTGTCTCCAAAACGCTCGGCATCGCCGCAGCAGGGTATACCGCCCTTTATTTGGCGACTGCGCCCGTCGGAGGAATCGCCCTCTACTGGTTGGCGCTGCTCGGAGCCGGCACTCTTGCGCTTCCGGGCTTTGTTATCCAAGTCGTTCAGTTTGCCAAGCGGTGGTTTGGGGACAGCGACGAATATCCGGCCATCAGCGCCTCTGAAAAGAAAGCAGCACTGGATGAGGAAATTCAAAGGGCGATCTCCGGGAATTCGCCGGTTCGGATTTACGAAGGAGATATCAGTGAAAAAGGCCGGGCCAGCAGCCGGCTGGATCCGCTCTTTGTGGTGAACGAAGCCCACCGGACAAAGCAAAACGGATTTGTAGATGGAGACAGGAACAGATTTGAGGTTGTGAGAGAGACGGCCGAGTGGCTTAATGGAGTCATTGAAGATGAAAACACCATTACGGTCCGGCGGGCCTCTGCTCCTGAGATACATTTGGTTGAAACTCCGCAACGCGATTACGCTGAATCGGTCGCGGCAAACTCCGATGTCGAGCAGGCAAGAGAAGATTTAGACAAGACCATTCGGGAAGTTGGAAAGAAAGCTCTGCGGGGAGAGGACGCAGAAAACTTAAGGGCGCTTGGGCTTCAAAAAGAAGTCGAGCAAGGATCGGTCCACGTCTTTAGCGGCTTGATGAGAGGCATTTCTGCAATCGGAAGCGCATTGAGTTGGATGACCAGAAAAGCGGCCTTTGTCGGCGCGTTCACAGCGGCCTGGCTTATCCCGGGCCTGGGATTCTTTGATGCGGGAACCGGTCTGGGAGCTCTTCTTGTCAAGGCAACCTTTATTTTGGCCACCGGTGTCTTTGGACTCATTGTCGGCTCCTTGGCACGAACCGCGGTCAAAATTGCTTTTACTTTTACTGCCACAAAATTCATCGGACTCATCGGCTGGATTGAAAAACCGCACAAGCGGTTTGGGAACCGGCCGATCCCTCTCCTGAGCCGGTTTGTGAATATCGAAAATGTGGTCTTAAGCCGCGGTTTTGTGAAATTGGTGAGGGCGTACGGCCATGAGCCGAAAGCATTCCTGGCAAACTACTATGGCGAGGCGGAGTATCCGCTTGTCTTCGGGATTCCGTTCCTTCCGGGTCACTTCAAATTTGTGGTTCCCCTTCTCACAAGGAAGTTCCATGTGCATCGCGTCCCGAGCGAGTTGTCGCTCACGGCGATGTTGACGAAACTCCATGAGCCGCCGATGACCCTTCCGGTTTCCGGCTATAACTTCCTCGAGGGAATCATCCAGCGTTTTAAGGTGGTCCTCATCTACACCGAGGATACCCTCTCCGGCATAGGGGTCACGAAGCCGGTCTGGCAGCCGGTGATGCCTGCCAAAGGGGAACTCCGGATGGAAGGGCTCATGGCGATCGACACGTTTAGACGGTTCAACCAGTCACCGCAGCGGGCCCTCCTTTATGCGAAAGGGAAAGGACTTTATGAGGCGATTGAGGCGCTGGCTCGCGGCGATGATCCGTATGTCGGGGACGCGTTCGCCCCATTTGCAGAATTCCTCCGGAACATGTTCTTTATGAAAGCATTTGACGATAATCAGGTGGATGTGGACGCTTCTGCCAAGAGCGCCGGGTTCTTCAGTTACATTTTCGGGCGCTTTACAAACCGGGACCTTGTCGGGAAGCATATCACCGAATTCGGTCTCGGCGATGCTCAGGCGTTCCGGGAGTTTGACCGGTATCATGCTTTGGATGAACAATTAGGTGGTAGGTTTGTGGATAACAGGTACCTCAAAGGTAGATTTTATCAGGTGATGGATGCGGTTCAGGAGAGGATCCGTGAGGCGGTCCGTGAGCGCTTCGGAGTGGAACCGGAAGCATATTATCCGGTCGATCCGGAAATCGTGGCGGCTGCAGCTATGCTCTGGAATAAGTGGGAACGCGAAAATCTTCAAGACAATATTCACCGCCAGCTGGGACTCGGCCATCTAGCGGAGGAAGTCAATTCTATTCGCATGAACCCAGAGATAACTATGGCGGTGGAGAACCTCTGGAGAGAGTGGATGAGGAATAGACGAACTATTCATAACATGGAAGAAGCACTTCAAATCCAAGTCGGTCGCATCCGTGGCACGGATAGAACTTCTGTATCGATTGCCCCAGAAATAGTAGGAGTGATTGAAAATCTCTGGGAACAGTGGATAAGAACTGAACAATACATTACCCGGGAAGCGCTTGAGTCAGTCCTTGTGCTCTGGCAAGAAAGGGAAGATACAGGATTTTCTATTAACGAGGCCTTGAATCGCTTGCAGGATACGATTGTCAATATTACCAACGAAAGATTAGGACTTGAGGATAGAAATTCTGTAATGAATAATCCCGAAGCGATCAAAGTCATCAATGCAACGCAACGACTTTGGAGAGTGTGGGATGAAACTGGGCGTGGACCGACATTTTCTGTCAACGAGGTTCTTGGAAGATTTGAAGAACTGATTGAGGTGACAGATGCGTCCGATGGCGGGAGAAGGTATATCGAAGAATCAAAGCCCCTCCTTACCGAACAAGGAATCACTTATGAGAGAGAGATCGCTGTGACTTTGGCGCCCCAGGGGATGGATGCCGAACTCTTTATCGAGCATGTTTCGTTCCTGAATCCTACAACGCGGGAGTTGGTCGGGCAGATTAAGGACAAAGTCAATGATGAAGACGTTGCGCGGATGATTGTGCCGGGGAGCGCCACAGAAGAGTTGACCGCGGAACGGCTTGTCAAACTCTATGCTCTCCTCGCCCATCACTTTAACGGCGGAAAGGATATCGAAGAGATTCGATTGCCCGAAGGCTTTACGTTGGATCAACTCGGAGAGATCGACTTCTTCGGGCTTGATATGATTGATGCGCATATTTCCCCGGATTTGATCCGGGCGGTCTTTACCGAACAGCAGCTTGAAATGATGCACGTCTTGACGAAGTTCTAAAGGAACATGATGAACCGAAACAGGAAACGACAATTTGGAATTCGATGGGTTGGCCTTATGGTGGCTCAAGCATTCGTCTTTGGCACCTTGCTGACAGATACTGCCTGGGCCTTCCGTCGAAACCCTTACGATCATCTTCGCCAGAGGCCCCTTGCCTCTCAGGATGGGGGAATGAAGGAACTGAAGGCGAAATTGACCGGGGGGGCTCCTACCGAAAATCTTCGGGAAGTTACGTCCAGCCCCCCCGTGCTCAATTCTGAGGGGGCAAGGGATTCTTTCCGACGGGGCGTTTTGAGACTGAGTCTTCTCGGACTTTTGGCCGGCTCGGGCGCCGCAATACCTGCCATCACCCATGCGGCCTTTCCTCTTTCTCCCCCGGCACAGGTGGAAGTTCAAGCACCCGACTCTTTAAAAGCAGTACGACTTGCACGGACGAAGCAGGCATACCTGAATGCCTATTTGAACTATCAGGAGGCCTTTTCAAGACAGAATAGGTCGTTAAGGGCGGTTCAGGAGGATGCTGCCTGGAGCAGGGTGGATGAAGAGTTTTTCCGGACGCTTGAAGCGATCCGGCAGTTTGTGAAATTCGAAGTAACGGCGATGGATAAAGTGATTGCGCTTCACACCTTTATTCCGGGAAGTGTCGGGAATGTCACCTTTGACGAATTTGCGCGGCTCATCCGGCAGGATGTGAACGCTCCCGGAGAGTTCTATATGCCGCCCGATCTTTTGAATCAGGTCTCCTTTGATATCACCGCAACGACCGAACTTGATTTTCAGGACGGGGTCCAGATTGAGGGCATTTTGACTGTGACCACTGCACGGGGTCCGGATCAGCGTGTTTATCAATATGAACTTCCTGTCACAGCAACCCTTAAGGACCCGGGAAAAATCGCGTTTCACTTTAATACGCTTCAACTCCGAAACGAGGGAAAGATCACGAGGCGGCTCATTGATACGAAAGGAACCGAAACGGAAAGAGACGATGTGGTTTTGGGGAGCGGACAGGTCTCCCGGATCGAGGAAGGGGTGATTGCCAATGTCAGTTTCAATGCCCTTTGGAACGGGATCGGTCTCCTTCCGAGGGGAGAACCGGTTTCGTTGGAAATCCCGTTTGTGCTGGCAGAGGGGGTCCTCCGTCCGGGGAGTTTCCAGGTTCTCACCAACAATATGGAGGATGTCGGCATTGCCCCAAGTTCTTCGGAGTTGAATCGATTTCCCTTTGAATACCAAATCCGCTACGCCGATTCACCGACGCTTGCTCCTCTTTCCAAGGCGCATGGTTTGTATGAGTTGACCTTTACCCTCACCACCGACCGTCGGAGAACCTTTGTGGTCTCCGGCCAGATGGGATCCCTCTTGGGCCGTGGGGAGACCGGAACGCTCCGCTTCCGGCTTTCGGACCGTCCGATTGTGGAGACATTTCTGGGTCAGCGGGTCGGTGAGGTTTCCGAAGTTCCGACCGGATTTTATATCGTTTCGCTTTCGATTCTCGATTTGGATACAAAGTCTCCGCTGCAACCCAACGACCGGCTTGCAGGCCCGGTGGTCCGCCCGAATCTTTTGTTTGTGGGGAGCCGTGTTCAGTCCGGGTCGAATGCAGTGGCCACGGACGGGGAATGGTTTGTGGATGGAAGCGCCATTTATACAGAAGGGAGGGGTCCCGGCACAAAGGTCTGGGCAGAGTACGAAATCGACCTTGGTCCCAATCCGCTCGAAGATCTCGGTCTTGTGGTCTATGCCAGGAACCGGACGCCAGGCCCCACGGGCACGTTCGATCTGGAGGTCTTTGTCGACGGAGAGCCGCTCGATCTGGGTCGGGGCTCACCTCATGTGATCCGCGTTCCGATTCATCCGGACGGTCTGGTCCGGACAAGCGGGACGCCGGCATTCGATCTTCCTTCAGGGGTGCATCGGTTCCGCTTGCAATGGGTGAACGATACCGGTCCTACAACGACCCTTCAGATTGAAAGGGTCTTGCTGACCATACCGAGACAGGCAGGAGGCGCCCTCTCTGCTCCCGTAGCCGGTGTTTCGATTCCGGAAGCAGGGGTCCTTGCAGAAGAACCGACCCGTGCTCAAGTCCGTGAAGAACGGCTCAAACAGGAGTTGGAAAGAGCCAAAAAAGAAAGCGAACGGCGCAGAAGTATTTTGGAGCCGAGACTTCTCCTTCTGCCTGAAGCCATGCGGCATCTTCCGATGGAATTGATTCATCTTTTACGGAACGACCAAGATTTGAGAGAGGCGGAGAAAACACTCCTTGCGCGCGCAGACGAGGTCCGCCAGGCCGCTCAAGGGGTGGAGGGAGCGGAGGCAGAGGTAGCGACGATGGAATGGCTTGAAACACAAAGGAAAAAACAGACGGCTCCTTATGCAACCGCTCGGATCACCGGTCTTAATTTGGAAGGGACGGAGGATGCGGTTGCTCATTTGAAACTCGGAGACTGGATCCGTCTCGGGCCGGTGGGTCTTTCCCCCTTTGTTGAATACCGGTTCAGAGCCCCTTATCTTTCGGGGAAATCGGAAAAAGACCAACTCCGCGACGAGGCGGCTGAAGTCCAAAAAGCGCTGGATGACATTGAGGCACGGATTAAAGCGGAGCGGGATCCGGAAGTGGCGAGGCGGCTGAATCAGGAAAGAGACTCTCTCAAAAACCAACAGCTTGCCTTGGAAGAAAACATCGCTGAACTGGAACATCTGAAACGGGTCCTCCATCTGGAGGAGAATCTCCGATACGGCCTCCAAGGGTTTTACCTTCTTTCGGACCGGCATCTTGCCGGAAGTTTCCGGCTCGCCGGGTACGGCTCTCCGGTCTGGCTCGAAGAAGTGCTCCCCGGATACGGGCATCTTCCGGGACTGAAGGAGCGCGGAACAAAAGTGAGCGAGTCGCAGCGGCTCCGGTTTGGTCTCCCGCGGCTTTATGAAGTCTCCAACACTCTTGCATGGGTTCATCCGAGCGATCTTTTGGAACTCGGCGGAAGCGGGATGCTCGTAACCGACCCGGACTTCTGGACGCTTTGGGCTCTTTCCACGCAGGCCCGTCTGAATCTTGGCTCCTCTTTCCAACTTGCTGTTGAACGGGGTGACGTCGGATTCGATGTTTCATTTTATGATTACCTCAGAGAAGCGACAGGCGGGGGGACTTATCGGGAAGGGATCCTTGCGGCCTTGAGAGAAAAGGGTCTCGGAAATTCGTTCCATACTCAGGGAGACTACACTCTCGGCCTTCTTTCCTATCTATGGGATAAAGGGGAAGGAAGTGCCGAATTTGGGACTGATTTCGGGGGGGCGTATCATCTGCGGCTGCAGGGGATTCTTTTGGGTGTGCCGTTTAATGCTCAAACGGTTCTTGCAAGACATGCCTCACCCCGAGTTGACGTTGGTATTTCGCGGGAAATCACCTCCCGGGGAAAACTTTTCGCATCGCTCGGAATAAATCCTAACGAGATAGATCCTAATCAGAAGGTAAAGTTTAGTCTCGGCCTTCGGATCGGGACTTCAAGACCGAGACTTCCGACAAAGCGCGACGCCTTCAATGCGTCTCAGGTCGGCGCTTCCTTTGAAAGGGACCTGAAACGGCTGGAACATCTCGGAGAGAATCCGGAAGAACTGATTCAGGGCGCGATCCCTTCGGAACTCCGTTTGAGAAGGAGCGAGGGAGAAACCGAATATACCGGACCGAGCGTTCGGGATCTGTTTGACCGTGTGAAACAAAAAATCGACGTGTCAGAATCAATCAGGCAGCAACTGGATCAAATTCAGACCACCGCAAAGTCTCTGACGCCTTCGAAGACCGATTCGTCGCTCTATATCCATCCTGTCAGCCGTCTCAATCCTGAAACCCGCGAACTGGTCGGAAAGATTCAAGACAAAATAGACCCAAGCGCTTTACGGCGTCTTGTTCCTCCGGAAGAAAGATCTGATCGATTGACCGCCGAACGGCTCGTCAAACTCCATGCACTTTTAGCCCATTACTTCAATGGCGGGGAAGGGATGAGAGATATTCATCTCCCTTCCGGATTCCAGTTAAATCAACTCGGCGCCATCGATGATGTTTCTCTTGAAACCATCCATGCAACGACCTATGAAGGCCTTATCCTCAAGGTTTTCCCAGAGATGCAACAGTTGGAATTGGAGCAGCAGAAGCTTCAGTCGATGCGGGAAAAGCAGGTCTAAAATATACCTGCCTGTAACCCTTAGAAAAATTAAATGTTATGTAAGTAAAACAAGACAAAAGTTACTTCCATAAAGCTTGATTTTGGTGTATCCTTGTATTGTCCCCTTTTCTAAGCGTAATGGCGAGACACTCCCTTATGTTCTAAGGGGCTTTTTTGGCAACCACTTCTAACATCTTTATAAAATCGTGAAATAAGGAAAAACGCCAAAAGATGGACCGATTCAGGAAAAATTTCCTTTTACCCTTCAATCTTCTTGCGCTCCTGGTTACGGAGCTTTTTTTGGGATCCCTCCTCCTGATCGATTCTGCTTATGCTTCCTCCCGTCCTTCCTTTAATACGCTCCGGCCCAGGGCCTCCAAAGCGCACTCTCCTTTTTTTGATGCCCCCTTTGTTTCGACTCCGAACGATCTTAGGGCGGAAGACGGCGGAAAAAGAAAGAGCACCGAAGAAAGGTGGCGGGAAGTTTTTGTCAAAGCGCAAACACTCTATCAATTTCTTGATGAAGGCCTTTTCCAGAGGGGGGGCGGAGTAACGCGCCCCATTCCCAATTCGGGAGAGGTCTGGGAGAAAGTCGTACGGCAACTTGAGAAAATCCAAAAAACCGTCCGGCCTTACGGTGAGGAACAGATATCTCTGAGCATTCAAGAAATACTGAAGGCCCTTTACCATTACAAATATGAAAGCGGCGCGCCGGGAGGAGATATGACCAGCATTTTGATTGCGGCCCACTCCCGGGTCTCAGTTGAACTTCTACCAAGAATCAAAGCCCTTGCCGGAATCCGGAGACTTGAAGATATCGTAAGGGAGGATTTGTCAAAGACGGAGGAGATTGACCGGCGGCGGCTTCCGGAACTCCCCGATTGGGAAAAACTGGAGGAGGAAGGACAGCTTCAAGACGCCTTCATTGTTGTTTCTCTTTTGGCCGGAAAGGGAAGCCGTTTTCATGTGGGAGAAGAGAGTCCGCCGAAAGTGGTGTATCCCATCGGGAATGAACCCCTTGCTTGGTATACGCTGCAAGGAATCCGGGATCTCCGTCATGAAGGGTTTCCCACCTTTACGATTGGAATTGTTGGGGGTCATCCCACCCCGGATGGCAAATCCGACCGCGTCATGGAAAAAATCGGGACAGGGTACGTGGACCGCTATGTCCGTCAGTCGGTCCAGCGCGGTTCCGGCCACTCCGCTTTCTTTGCAACATATGCGATTCCGAAAACTTACCCCGGATACGTGATTGTTACGTCAGGAGATGTAGTGGTTCCGAAGGAGGCGCTGAAACTTTTGATTCGGGAACACCGGCGCTCGGGCGCTGCTCTTTCCATTCTCACCACCGACCTTGAGAATCCTCAAGGCAAGGGGCGAATTATCCGAAGGGAAAACGGCATCATTGACCGGATTATGGAGCAGTCGGATATCGACCAAGTCATAGAGGAGGGAAAGACCGTTACTCTTGCAGACGGAAAGGTGCTGAGCGGCGAAGAACTCCGCGCGATTAAGGAGATCAACCTGGGTGTCTATGCTGCCAGAGCGAAGACATTTTTCGCAGCGCTCCGGGAAGTCGAAAACGACAAACGGTTCGAAGAGTGGTATGTGACGGATGTGATTGCGGAGTTAAGGAAGCAGGATCAAAGAATCGAGGGAGTCCGTTTCTTGAAGGCATCCGATATCCGAAAGCTTTCAGGGGCAAACGATATTTCGGAGTTCAAAAACATCGTCTCGGAATTTCTTGAGGAACTTTTGTTTCCGGATACGGTGGGGCGCATTAATGAGATTCTGACCGATGCCTTTGGCGGCCTGGGAGAGGAGGCGCCGCTTCAGGCCCTGAACACCGTCCTGACCGCAGCCCGGGTCTATCAACATCTTCCGCCGAAGGATGGCACCAAAACATCGGACGACATCTTTCCAGAAGTGGTCTCCCGCGCGGCCAAGGTCTCAAGCGATACCATACAATTCCAGGCAGCGCTTGAACGGGAGCTTCAAGCCGCTTTTCACCATGCGCAGGATGGCGGCATCAGGGAGGGGTTCAAAAGATTGGTTGAGCTGGGGCAGACGGATATCGGAGATCTTTCGCATTGGGTCCGTAACCGGATTCTCACCCGGAAACTCCGTCATCGGAATGTGATTCTCCACGGACGGCTCACGTCCGGAGAGATTACCATCGGACCGGAAGTGGACCTGAGCGATTTTAGAGGCGGAGAGATTGCTGCGGGTACCCAGATCACCGGAAAAAGCAAAATCGGCCCCGGAACACACCTCAGCGGAACCATCCATAATTCCGTGATTGCAGAAGGCGTCCAGATTTACCGGGGACGGGAAATCCGGGATACGGCGATTGAGGAAGGAGCGGTGGTTGAAGAGAGTAAACTCATCAATACCACTGTGGGGAGAAATGCCTACCTTGAAAACGCCCAGGTGAGCGACTACGATTTGGAAGAGAATGTCCGGGTGATTCATGCCTCCCTTTCGATGGACGGTGAGAGTTCCTTTGGAAACGGCGTTGAAATCCGGACCGGCCCCGAGAAAGAGGGAAAATGGGAAGTCCTTGCCTATGACGGACTCACATGGAAAGAGGCAAAAGAGGTCATCACCCGGCGAGCGGACACCGCCTTCCTGACCGGCTTCCGGGAAAAGGTCGGTCGACATGTTCAGGAAGTTGCTTCCAGAGGAGGCCGCGTGGGGAGGGGAGCTGTGATTGACCGGACACCGGTTCTCAAGAATGTGAGGGTGGGGCCGTTTGCGCACATTGAAAACGCCAGGGAAATCCGGGACGCCTCTATTTTAAGCACGAAGCAATTTCCGACGCATGTCAACTCCGGCGCCATTATCCGGCATGCGATTGTCCAAGAGGGAAGTTACGTCGGGGAGCATTCCAATGTGAGTCATGCGATTCTTTTGAAGCACTCCGGCGCTGCAGATGGCGTGAAGGTGGAAGAGTCGTGGATTGCCCCGCATTCCATCATGCGGTTCGGACATGTAGTCGCCTCTTCCATCGGGCCTTTTGTCGGAAAAAACCACCCCTCGATTTTGATTGCGGTTCAATGGCTTGAGGGGAGGGGGAATATCGGAGGGCAGCATACGGGAAGTAACCACGCCGGAACCGGCCCAACCTATGTAGCGTGGTATCCCAAATTTGCATTTTTCGGAACCAATACGGATGTTCTTTATCCTTTTAGGGCCGCCACCGGCCTTATTGTGGGTGCGAGTCTCACCCTTTCTCCTGAGGAAATCGGTCCGCTTCCGGACGAAGAATCAGTCCATCCTTATGAGCAGAAAATGACCATTCCCTCCCAGGAGATTGACTTTCCTTTCTCGGTGATCACAACCTCCGCCAACCCGAGATGGAATGAGATCCTCCCCGGCGGAGGCCTTTATCTTCTCCCTTACTACTTTGCGCGCCTTGAATCCAACCACCGGCATATCGTCCGACAGAAGGGAACGGAGGATGAAATCGATACCCGCGTCTTTACCCCGGAAGTGATTGACGAAATGATTAAGGCAAGGGATCGACTCACCCGCCCGCCGGTTTCCGGGAAGCCGAAAGGAGACGATGCCCTTTACAGCGAGAGAGACTATCCGGGGCTCGGTAAAAGCATCATGACCGAACAGAGCCGGCAGAAAGCGATCAAGGCCTATGACCTGTACATTCTGTACCATATCCTCAAAGCGTTCAGGAACCGTCTCAGCCAGATTTTCCCCCATCGTCCCGAGGAGGCGCTCTTTTCGTCTCAAAACTGGCGTGTGCTTCAAGGGACCCTTCTTTTGAAGACGGACGACGAAGCTTGGGAACATGCCCGGGGCATTTTGGAGGAGCGTTTCGGAAGAAAAATCCACCGCTGGGACAAAAAATTCGTGTTGAATCTTCTGAAACAACTACAGATGCTCGAGAATCAATATTACAGCGGCATCCTTGACCACAAGATGAGGGAACGCGTTCGGCTGATGAAGATGTTCGACGAAGAGTTTGACAAGATCTACATTCCGTTGAGTGAAGTGGATGCCCTTCAACTCCTTCACCGGGACTTTGAGATGGGAACTTCGGAAAATAGACGGATTCTGGATGCCGTGGCCGCCCTTCAGCGCTCTGCCGACGGAGGAGAGAAAAACAACTTCTTGGGTCTGGTTGCCCTCGGAGCAAACGCCTTTGAAGGGGGAACCCCAGACGACCAACTCCCGAGTCTCCGGAGGATGCTTGAGCCGGTCGCAGAGTTAATTGCCGAAGGAAAAACATTCCTCCTCACACACGGAAATGGCCCGCAGGTCGGAGAGGAAGCGGTTCGGGTGGAACTTGCCAAAGAGGCGGGCGAGGCCCCTTCGATGCGGCTCCCTTACATTGTAGCCAACACCCAGGGCTCCATGGGAAGCATGATTGCGCTCACGCTCCGGAATTTGCTCAAGGAGCGGGGTGCTGAAAAAAGGGTCGTTTACCTTTTAACCCACGTTGTGGTGGATCCGGAAGACCCTGCCTTTCAGGATCCGACCAAATTCATCGGGAAGGGGTATAACCGGGGAGATTCTCTCTATCTCGAACAGGAAAGAGGATGGACCTTTAAGGAATATCAGAACGGGATCTGGCGCCGGGTGGTTTATTCGCCGGCTCCCCGGGAAATTTTGGAAGAAGAGATGATCAACGGCCTTTTGGATAAAGGAACGATTGTCATTGCAGGAGGCGGCGGCGGGATTCCGGTGTTTCGGAAGGGAGATGGAACGTTGGAGGTTGTTGACCATGTTGTCATTGACAAAGACCGGACGTCGGCCCTTCTGGCAAGTAACATTGGGACGCACCCATTCGTTATCTTGACAAAAGTTCCTCAGGTCTTCCTTCATTTTGGGACCGAAAGACAAACACCCCTCTCCCACTTGACATTGGATAAGGCGAGGCAGTATTTGGCGGAAGGACACTTCCCTCCCGGAAGCATGGGCCCCAAGATTGAAGCAGCGATTGATTATCTGGATAATTTTGGTTCAGAGGTCATCATCACCGACGGCCCCCATCTGCGCGAGGCCCTTGAAGGAAGGGCGGGCACCCGGATCGGCTGGCCCGTGGCCAAAGATGGGGGAGAAAAGGGAATAACACTTCAAAGTCTTCCCCTTTTCGATCTCCTGCCCCATCTTCCCAGTGCAACCCCTTCCCTGCACGAGATACAGACCCCCGCCGAAACAGCCCTCGGAAACGGGGTGTAATCCCGCATGATCCGGCGTCTTATCTCCGTTATCCTCATTGAAACCTTCCTATTGAGTTCCCTCGGCACAGAATTTGTACGGGCCGAGCCGGTCATCTTTTCCCAGATGTTGCTCAGGGCCCGAAGCGTTGCCAGCGACGGCTCTTCCCGCCAGGAGCTCACTGACTCCCTCCGGACTGCAGACTCAATCGAAACGCCCCAGGATGTTCCCGCGGAGACCCCCTTCGGAAGTGAAGCAGAGCTCCGGAGGAAAATTTCGGGCCAGACCTTTACGCCGATTAGAGGCGGTGCCCAGATCGAAACCGTTTATCTCAGCCGGGATCTTGCTTTGTACGTTCCCAGGTTCACCGGGGCACTTTATTTAAGCGATACGGCCCGGTCGGAAATAGATAAAAATCCTTTTTTGAAATTTTCTTATCAGTTGGCCAATCGGCTTGGATTCCCCCTCGCCATATCCCTGAAACAAAAAATCAAGTCGGCTATCCAACAGGTGCGGGAAGATCTCGTTGGTTCAGATCCGGTCGGCCCAGCCCTTTTACAGAGCTACCGGCTGGCGGAGGGATTGGGGCCGCTGGTCGATCCCTTTCGCGTTCTGTGGGATGTCTCCATCAAAACGAAGAAGGGGAAGGTTGTGGATTTGCCTCTTGTCATTGTGAGGGAAAGAAGTAACACCTTTCTCATCGACGACCTGAAAAGACTGGAGAACTCCGAAGAGGCAAGACAAAAAATCGAGGAGGTCTTTCGTCTTGAGGAAACCCTTTGGGAAAAGGGGATTGTCAATCTGGACATCCTTTTCTTAAGAAACGCCCGAACCCGAAACGGCAACGTTGTCCTGCGGGATTTGGGAAATCTGACGCAAGATGGGGCGCATGTCCTTCTCCTCTTGGAGCGGCTTCACACCGGCGGCTTCAGCCGGAGATTTCATCCCATTGAGAAAGGGGCAAGGAGGATTTCGCGATGGGTCTCGCCCGAGCTCGGGACGTATTACAAACGCCGGGCCTACGAGGTCTATTCCGCCGAAAACTTTCTCCGTCACTGGCCCTCCCCCATTCCTTCCGCTTCCGTGTCGGACGGCGGGGACAAAGTGCCGGAAGAAGGCAAACAGATCCCCCGCTGGACTATTCCGCGGGCCGCTTTGTTAGGTTCCTTCATCCTTGTTCCCAGCGTTTATCTGTCCGTCTCTCATTTTTTGGAAGGGTATGCTTTTTTGAGAACGCACTATACCTGGCAGACGGATGTAACAGCCGGCGCATTGATTGTCGGACTCTCTGACATGTTGGGCCAATGGATGGCCTATCGTTCAAAGGGCGTCCCCATTCTTAAGAAACAACTCGTTCTGGCCGCGGCGCTCGGAGGTTTGTTCGGATGGACCTACGGGGTTTTTTACCACTGGATTGAGCCGTTTTCTCTTTGGAGCCGGGTGGGACTTGCCGCTTTCATTGGAAGCGCCAAGGGGGCTGTGTATGCCCTCATGGTCGGAAAAATCAAAATGAGTTCTCTTCCCCGTTTCCGAGACCATTACCGGACGAGACGCCAGGTCGAGAAATTCGTGACAGTGATGGCGTTTGAAATACCGCTTCGATTTTTGAGACATGTCATGATTCAGGGATGGGTGGACCCTTTTTACCGCCAGATTGTGAGTTTTGCCAGTAACGCCATTCTAGCCCCCATCGGCGGATGGATTTTTAACCGCCTCCAGGTGCCCCTTCCCGGTTTGGTCCAATTTCTGGAAAATACCCTTGCGCGACTGGGGATTGATGTGAGGACGAAAAGGGCACAGGATGGGGGGCGTCAAGTCTCTTCGGCCGAAGTGGCCCGGGAAGTGGCTGAGGCGGCGCGGGAGGAAAAATGGAAAGGCGAAAGTTTTATGAAAAGCCTTTTCATGGGCGAGTTTCGTCCGGAACTCCTTTCCCCGTATCCGGTGCAGGATCCGGTCGACAAAGCGGTGGGCGATGCCACTCTTGCGGGACTCGAGAGCTTCTTGAAGGAAAACGTTGACCCGTCACAAATTGACCGCAACACCAAAATCCCCCAGGATGTCATCGATGGCCTCTTCGCCCTCGGCGCCTTCGGCATGAGAATTCCCAAGGAGTACGGGGGGCTCGGGCTTTCCCAGACCAATTATTTGCGGGCGCTTCAGCTTACGGCAAGTTACAGCCCGATCGTGTCGGCCCTTCTCTCCGTGCACCAGAGCGTCGGGCTTCCCCAGCCGCTTAAAATCGTTTATGCAGAGGCGCAGAAAGAGGGGGATAGGGCCATCATCGAGAAGACGCGGCGCCAGATGCAGAAATACTACCCGGAAATGGCCACGCATGCCCTTTCCGCCTTTTCCATCACCGAGAAGGAAGCGGGCTCCGATCCTTCAAAGGCCTCTTTGCGCGCGGAACGTGCGCCGAATGGAAAAGGGTGGATTCTGAACGGGAGGAAACTCTGGACGACAAACGGGCCGATCGCGCGCTACATCCTCGTCCTCGCCAGAACCCCGGATCAGAACGGCAGACCGCAGCTCACCGCCTTTATCGTCGATACGAACTCCCCGGGACTCCAAAGAACCCGGTTGGAATTTTCAGGACTACGCGGCATCGAAAATGGGGAGTTATTGATGGACAATGTGTATGTCTCAGACGAGGATGTTTTATGGAAGGAGGGGAAAGGACTTAAAATCGCTCTTGCAACGCTCAATACCGGCCGCCTCTCCATCGCCGCGATCACCCTGGGGACCCTGAAGCGTTCTCTGAATCTTGCCCGCGGGTACGCCAGCCGGCGCATCCAGTGGGGGAAGCCGATCGGCCAGCACGAGGCCATGGCCCAGAAAATTGCGGGGATGGCAAGGACCATCTTTGCGCTGGAGGCGGTCCTCTGGCATGCCTCCCTCCTGGTGGACCAGGTCCCCGAGGAACAACTCGATATCCGGCTTGAGTCCTCCGCGTCGAAACTGGAGACCACGGAGCTGGGATGGCGCATCATTGATGACTTGGTGCAAATCTTCGGCGGATTGGGATATGAAACGGCAGATTCAAAAGGGGGGCGGGGAGAGCGCCCCATCCCGGTCGAGCAGCTTTTCCGGGACTTCCGGATTACACGCATCTTTGAGGGGACCTCCGAAATTCAGCACCTCTTCATTGCGCGGGAAGCGACCGATTTCCACTTCAAACGCGCAAAGACCCTTCTGAATCCGAAAGCCCCCCTCTCTCAAAAAGCGGCGGCTTTCCTGCGGGTGGGCCTTTTTTATCTTGCGTGGTATCCCAAACAGTGGATTCCCCGGCGGCTTTTCCTGAAGGGAGAGGAACGGTATCTTGCCCGCATGAGCCAGCGCCTGGCGCGTCATACCTTCCATCAGATCCTCCGTCATGGGCCGGGACTTGAAAGGAGGCAGTCGGTTCTCTTTCCGCTTGTCGATATCGGCGACAAACTGTATTTAAGCGCTGCCGCCCTCGCAAGAGCAGAGTCGCTTAAAGGAAAGTATCCGAATGCGGTTGCGTTGGCAGAGCGTGTCGTTAAGGAAACCCATCATGCCCTCAAGGGCCGGTCTCTTTTCCCGAGTTTAGGAATCCTCGACCGGGCAGAGGAACAGAACTATCAACTCGCCCAGCGCGTTCTCGCCGGAGAATACGCATGGCTTGAGGAAGGAATCATTCCGGATCCGGAATTTCTTCCGGATGAGGCGCTGCGTGAGGTCCTTCACTCCAACGATATCCCTCCCCGGCGCGCCCGCGCCAGGGACGAACTCCTCCGCCGGCAGGCGTCGCGGGATGGGGGAGAGAAGGACAATTTTATCCCTTATGCAGAAATCGAGGAAGCGCTCAGGTCGCTGGGCGTCCCGATTCAAAGGTCTTCGGATCCGGTCAAGGGATTCATCCGGTTTGACGCAGAAGGGACGCTTTGGGTCGACCCCTTTGTCGTGGATCATCCCGTCCCCCGCGTCTTTTTTGAAAAAGGCCTTCTCCCGGCCCTTCAGTTTGAAAAGCTTCTTTTATCCCGTTTTGGGTTTGGGAAGGAAACAGGCGCGGGCACTGAGGATCAGGAGTGGACCCTTGAAATCCTCGGGCTTCAGCCGTTCACTCAAGGAATCGTTTCGCTTTCTGAAGAAGAACGTGGGTTCATTCAAGAGTGGGTCAGTGCACGTGTTACAGAGAGTCCCCGCGAGGACTTTTTGATGCTCCGGCGGCTTTTGTCCCTTGCCGAATGGATCGAGCAACCCGAAATCCAAGAAGGTTTTGTCCGGGATTGGCTGGAGCGGGCCCGCTCGCCGGAAAATCCGGATCGCAAGCCGGATGGCGGGAGAAGGATTTTTTTCCACGACGCCATACATCCTGCCGTCATCCAGAGACCCGTTGCGGTTGAGAGCGGCGTATAATATAATGGTGAGCGAGTCGAACCATGACACCGGAGAAAAAGTTCAGAAGTATTCGGAAAGAATTAATTCTCCTCGGCATTTTTCTGGCCTTTGCCGTTTTGGTTGTGGTGGTTTTTCTCTTACAGCCGCCCTTTTTGGCGCACTTTTTGCCGAAGCGGCTCGTGACAAAAGGAATGACTATCCCCGAATCGGCGGCGGTTTCACCGGCGGTCCCCGCTCCAATTCCTACCGAGGCACCGGTTCCCCCTAAAGCAGTTCCTCCTCGCGTACAAGTCGAGGTGGTTCCGGAAAGCCTCCTCGTTGACGATTTTGATCTGGGATCGGCCCGCGGCGTTTTTAAAGAGCGTTTCAATGCCCTCGGGACCTATCAGGGAACCTTTTCAAAGCGTCCTTCCTATACGGTCCTTTCCAAGACAACAACCATCCGCCGCGGGGAGAAGGGGCGGAGTCTCATCATTGATTATTTTACGGGCGGGGGCTGGTGCGGTTATTACACCCTTTTGGCCGGAATCGACATTTCCGCCTTCAATACTCTCTCCTTCTGGATCAAGGGAGAACAAGGCGGGGAGGTATTCGATATCGGCCTTGCGGATCAGAGAATGCAGGAACTCGAAATCGATGCCGTCTATCTTGGGTCTGTGAACCATTTCCTTCCGCAAGGCGTCAACACTGAGTGGCAGGAGGTGAAAGTTCCGCTCGGCAAGGTTGCGGCAGACATTGACCTGACCCAGATGGGATCTTTGGTCTTTTTCTTCCGCCATGAGGGGAAGGGGCGTGTCTATGTGGAGGATATCCTGTTTAAGAACGATCCGGAAATCGAGCGGATGCTTGCGGAGAACGCCCCGCGGGCGGAAACCGACCCCCTTCATCCGAGGAGCGTTTGGGTCTGGAAGACTGACCCGGCCCAAAATCTGAAGGCGCGGAAGGAGCTCTTGGAACTCTGCGAGCGGACCGGCATCAAGATTCTCTACCTTTTTGTCGGCGATTTCTCCGAAGAGGATGACCTTGAATATGCAAAAGGGCTTGAGGGGTTCCTTCGGGAGGCGCACCAAAGAGGTCTCAAAGTCGAGGCGTTGACCGGGAACCCGATCTGGCAGATGGAGGAACAACATGAGACCGCGCTGAACTGGGTCCGTTCGTTCCTTGAGTTTAACAAAAAGCGTCCTCCGGAGGCCCGGATGGACGGCATCTCCCTTGATGTGGAACCGTATCTGGCGCAGGAGTGGAACGAGGACCGGGAGGGGGTCAAGGCGGGCTTCCTTTCCTTATTAAGGAAGGTCCGGGCCCTGATTGAGGAGTACCCGGAGCAGGAGTTCCGGTTCGGCGTGGTTGCCCCTGTTTTCTACGCTGCGGAAGGCCCTGAATTTGAGCGGGAGATTTTCAGGAACGTGGATGTGGTGGCGTTGATGGACTACTACGACACGGCGCGGGAGATTCTGGGAAATGCCAAGTATCATCTGGATCTTGCCGAGGAAATGGGGAAAAAACTCGCCATCGGCGTCGAGACACAGGATCTGGTTGCCATCAAACAGGGAGGGCGGCGGAACACCTTCTTCGAGGAGGGATGGGAAGGGATGGAAGAGGTTTTGAAGGAGGTGAAAAAGGAGGTGGCCTCCACCAGCGCCTTTGAAGGGTTCGCCATCCATTATGACATCAGCTACAAAAACCTTCAGAAAGGGCGGAATGTCCCGACCAAAGAAAGAAAAATACTCTATACCCTCACCGCCGCGAAGGCGCCGGTCCCCCCTGTCATTGACGGCGATCTTTCAGATTGGAAGCGGGAGGAGTACCTCTGGGTGGTAACGGAGAAGGACAATGTGGTGTACGGACAGGGGGCCTGGCGGGGGGCAGGGGATCTTTCTTTCCAGACAATGCTTCAATGGGATGAGCAAAACCTCTACTTTGCCGCCCGAATCACAGACGACCAGCACGTGCAGGAGAAAAAAGGAAAAGACCTCTGGGAAGGGGATCATGTGGAATTTTGGCTCGATATGGACCTTGAGGGGGATTATCTTGAAGCGGTGAATTCAGACGATGACTTCCAATTCGGCTTCAGCCCGGGTAATTTCAAATCCCTCCCCCCCGAAATCTACATCTGGACCCCTCCGCTTGATCCGGAAAACCTGAAACTGGCGGAAGTGGCCTGTCGCAAGACAGAAGAGGGCTATGTCGTAGAGGTCCGGCTTCCTGTATCATTCCTTTTTACCACCTCCAAGCGGAACCAGACCGAAAGGATCTTCAAACTCGGCGACCGCTACGGCGTCAGCATCGATATGAGCGATACGGATGACGCCAGAGCCCCCCAGAAATCGCTCCTTTCCACTTCAACCAACCGGATCTGGGGAGACCCGACCACCTTCGGCATTCTGGAGTTGAAAGAATGAAGCCCAAAATTCTCATTCTTTGCCTTTTGGTTCTATTGCTTCTGCCTGTCAAGGGTGCGGCGGAGGCCGTTTCTTTGGCGGAGTTGCCCCCTCTCAATGAGGGGATCCTGGATCCGACCGAGCGGAATTTCGGGTTCCGGGGCCGGATCGGCGGTTTCAGTCTTCCCCCCTCCCGCTACGGGACTTTTTTGGACGACGATCAATTTTATCCGGAAGGAGAAGACCGGGAATCGATTAAATACATGTATGAACGAAAAGGGGAAGATTCGTTTGTGGGGACCTATGTCATCCTTGCAGCAGACCTTTCCCAATTCAAGACGCTCACTTTTTTTGTCAGGGGCCAGAAAGGGGGGGAGACCTTCGAGATCGGATTGAACGATGTGATTTCCAACCGACGGGAGGATGCGGTTTATGTCGGTTCCGTCTACCGGTATCTCCCGGGCGGGATCACCACCGAATGGCAGAAAGTCACGATTCCTCTTTCGGACTGGTTTGGTCCGGACCTTTCGATGGTGTTCAGTCTCGTCTTCAATTTCAATGAGGAGGGACGGGGGGTCTTCTGGATCGATGAAATCGTCTTCCATACAGACTCACTCGTGGACCGGGAAGCCGAAATCGAAAAAAAAGGGCATCTCCTTTTGGATAACTTTGACCACAGCGACCAGAATCTTCTCGGAAGGAAGAGCAACACCTACAAAAAACTTCCCTCCGTCTGCCGGTTTTCGCGGGTTGTAGAGGGTCGCTGGGGAGAGTCGGGGCGTTCCCTCCGGCTTGATTACGACAAAAAAGCGACCGGTTGGTGCGGCTATTACACCCTTCTCAACGAAATCGACGGAGACTTTTACGACCTTTCCTGGTACGACCGGGTCAGTTTCAGGGTGAGGGGCGAAAAGGGTGGAGAGATGTTTGAAATCGGGATGGCCGACCGGAACTGGCTCACCATCGGCGATTCGGTCAAGGCGGGGCCGATTGGCAAATATCTCCCGGGCGGGATCACCACCGAATGGCAGGAAGTGATCATTCCCCTTTCCGATTTCGGGCTTCTCGATTTTGCGCAGATGGGCTCCTTTGTCATTAATTTTTACAAAAAGCAGGAAGGGGTCATTTATGTGGATGACCTCAAATTCCATTTGAGCCGGTAACCGATCAAGGAGGATGAAATGACAGGGCGATGGAGAGGAATCGTCGGGATATTCGGAATCATTTTTCTCTTGGATCAGGGCGCGGCAACAGCCGAAATCATCATCAGTCATTTCGACAAAAGGGACAATGAACTGGGAGGCCGCTCGAGCGTCTATCAACAAGCCCCCTCGATCGCCCGGGTGACGCTGACGGCGGAGACAAGTCAGGATGCAGGGGGAAAGTCGTTGAAGCTTTTCTATGACAAAAAAGGAGTCGGGGGGCCTTACGGCAAAGGAGGGTGGTGCGGATTTTACACCCAGGTCAAAATTGAGGAGAAATATTTTGATGCAATGCCTTTCAGCGCCCTCCGTTTCTGGGTCAAGGGCGAGAAGGGGGACGAAAATTTCAAAGTGGGTCTTGCGGATGCGCACTGGGATCAGATAGGGGATTCGGTGAAATCCCAGGATATCGGGGCCTACCTTGCGGAGGGGAAGATCACGACAGAATGGCAGATGGCCGAAATCCCGCTGGAGGAGTTCTTTCTTGACCTTTCGGAGCTTGCCTCCATCGTCATTGCCTTCGAAACAGAGTGTTTTCCGGAAGGGGCTGGGACCGGGACCGTTTATCTCGATGAGATGGCGTTTCAATAAGCCACCCCGCTTGCTTGACAAAGGCGCAATTTCTTTTTATAATGAAGATGCAACTCAAATGAAGACACCCTTTACATCTTTTTGATGTAAAGGGTTGTCTGAATTTGACCCCGCGCTTTTGACCTACAGGTTGTAAAATTGAGGCAAAGGGAATCGTTTTATTCAATTATCAATTAAAGAAAAAGGGTTATTTATCACTGCCCAAAAGGGCGGGGTTTAATTCGCAATTATGATTTATGTCGACTTTTGTCTCCATAAATCATTAGCTCATTAAAGGAGGAAATCGATGGAAGTCGTTGTCAAAAAGACCTATGAACAGATGAGTACCCTGGCTGCCCAGATGATTGCGGATCTGGTCCGGAAGAAACCGAACTGTGTTCTGGGGCTTGCGACCGGAAGCACCCCTGTCGGGACCTATAAAGAACTCATCCGGATGCATAAAAAAGAGGGACTTGATTTTTCGAAGGTGACCACGTTCAATCTGGATGAATATGTGGGACTTAATCCGGCGCACGATCAGAGCTACCGGTACTTCATGAACGATAATCTGTTCAACCACATTAACATTAAAAAAGAAAACACGCATGTCCCGGACGGGATGGCGGAGGATATTCCCGCTGCCTGCGAGGAGTACGAAAGGAAAATCAAAAAAGCGGGCGGGCTGGACCTCCAGCTTTTGGGCATCGGGGCAAACGGTCACATCGCGTTCAACGAACCGGGCTCAAGTCTCGGTTCCAGAACCCGCGTGAAGACGCTGGATGAAAAAACCATTCAGGACAATGCCCGATTTTTCAAATCGATTGACGAAGTTCCCCGGTATGCCGTCACCATGGGAATCGGAACCATCATGGATGCGCGGGAATTGATCTTGCTTGCCAATAAAGAAAGCAAAGCGGATGCCATCGCCAAAACGGTGGAGGGGCCGATTACTGCGATGGTTCCCGCAACGATTGTGCAGCTCCATCCCAAGGCCACCATCATTGCCGACAAAGCGGCCGCGAGCAAATTGACGCGCGAATATCCGGCGGAACCGAGGGTATTGAAACAGAAGAAACCCGACACCAAGAAACCCTCGGCCGTGCAAAAGGTGGGGAGTTGCCGATGAGAGAAATCATCCTTTTTGAGGACAACGGCTATCGGAACCTTCTTCCCCTTGTCTATACCCGTCCGGTTTCGGGACTGCGCTGCGGCATTTTGCTTCTTCAGGAGAAGATCACGCGCCGGTATCCGAAATCTCCGGTGACGCTTTTCTGCCGGGATTACATCGCAGGCCTTCTGAAGGGCCGTGACTCCTTCGGCGTGAACCGGACGACCGTCGGGAAAGCAGGAGTCCTCTTTTTAAACAGCCGGCTCCTGATCGGCTCCCCCATCCCTCTGGAAGGACCGGAAGAAGTCGGTCTTCCCTGGCCTGCCAGCCAGAGCAGGGTGGACAAAACGATTGTCTATGCCCGCCTCTCCCAGGCCACCGCCAAAGGTCTGAAGCCCGAGGATTTTCTGGAGGGAAAGGCGCTGCAAGCGCTCAAAGGAATCAAAACCAAACAGGTCAAGGCAAAACTGATCCACTATCCGTGGGATTTAGTGCAGGCGAATGGCGGTGAGATTGTCCGGGATTTTGAGTTTCTGGTCGGGAAAAAGGGAAAACATCTTGGAAAAATTTATCCGGGTGCGTATCTTTTGAATCCTGAAAAAATCCATATCGGGAAGGGGTCCAAGATCAAGCCGTGCGTTGTCCTGGATGCGGAAGCGGGTCCGATTTATATCGGAGAAAATGTCACCGTTTTCCCGAACTCTGTCGTGGAAGGCCCCGCCTATATCGGCGATGAGACCAAGCTCAAAATCAACGCCAAGATTTATGAAAATACAAGTATCGGACCGGTCTGCAAGGTCGGAGGAGAAGTGGAGGGTTCCATCATCCATGCCTACTCCAACAAACAGCATGACGGCTTCCTCGGGCATGCCTATATCGGGGAATGGTGCAACCTCGGCGCCGGAACCTCCAACAGCGACCTGAAGAATAACTACGGAAACGTCAAAGTCTACGTGGACGGGAAGAGGGTCGATTCCGGTTCGATGTTCGTGGGACTGACGATGGGAGACCATTCCAAGGCGGGTGTGAACACCATGTTCAATACCGGAACCGTGGTCGGCGTCTCCTCCAACGTCTTCGGCGCCGGTTTCCCGCCGAAATTTATTCCCTCCTTTGCCTGGGGGGGCGCCCAGGGACTGACTACCTATAAGCTTGAAAAGGGGCTTGAGGTGGCCGAGCGGGTTATGGCGCGCCGGAAGATCCGCCTCGGGGCACGGGAAGAGCGGCTTTTCAGGACCATCTTCACCCTCACCAAAGAAGAGCGAAGCACCCTCGCCGAGAACTAAAAATAAGCTGTTATAACTTCTTATAACGTATCATGGTTGGTAGGTTCAAGTTCTAAGTGCAACACTTTGCCTGTAAAATGACAGGCAGAAAGGAGTGTTGCAAATGGAACGTTACACCCACTTGACTCCCAAAGAGCGTGAAGTAATAAGCCAATCCCTGAAGGCAGGCCGCAGCTTG
>CAMTXH010000015.1:0-30564 GCA_947085655.1 uncultured Omnitrophica bacterium
ATTGACTTTAGCAAGGTCTCTTTGAAAGAGATTAGACACGCAGAGAAGCGACTCAACACCCGGCCCCGGAAGACCTTAGACTGGGAAACCCCAAGCGAGGCCTTCCATAGACTGTTGCACTAGGAACCTGAATCCACCCGTCCCTATTAATCGACGCAAAAGGAAGATTTTCTGTCTTGCCTTCTTTGGGCTCAAATGGTATACTTATTCCAAGGAATAGGGGGTTATTTTTTACCTCCTTATCTTGTTTATTTAAAAAGAGTTAAGTCAACTAGCAAAGGTAAACCACTTGCAAAAGTGGGGCGGGCCGTCACGCCCCCTCTTCTCTCTTTCGGAGAGGAGTGGACAAAACCATTGGGTCCTGAGCGATGGTGAGAGAGGCCGTCAGGCCGAATCGAACCAGAGTCGAAGGATAGCCAGGTTGCCTAGTTAAAAAGGCGACCTGGCTTTTTTAATGAGCACGAAACTTACGGAACGCCTGCTCTGGCCAGGCAGGCCAGGGAAGTGAACGTAAGTTTCTGTGCGAATTAATCCCGACCCGCCACGATTCGTGGCGGGGAGGGATATTTGGTAAAAATGACACAGTCCCACATCAGACATCGCTTCCGGATCAGGCTTGTGTCACTCCTTGTGGCAGAAATCTTTTTCTGCTCACTTTTTTCTCCTCCGGCCTTTTCGCTTGAGCGCTCTGCTTCATTGCCAGATAGGAGTTTTCTCCGACAACCTCCCGCAAGGAGGGGGGGCGTTCTTGAGGAGATCCGGAAAGGTGCTTTTTCAAAAGATGAGTCGGAAAGAACTCATGTTTTCAAACGGGTGTTACTTGTCGATAACCGTCATCTCATCCTGGCCGCTGTATTGGACTATCTCACCCAAATGATGCCGGAGGCCGAACTCGCCCTCGCCAGAAGTCACACAAAAGCGATGGAGAAACTGAAGAGTGCCCAGAAGGCCGGGGAGCCCTTCGATCTTGTTGTCACCGACCTCAAAATGGGGTCCGATATTCTCACAATGCCGGTCGAAGAGAAAGAAGGCGGGAAACTCATCCGGGAAATCCGGGGCACGTCTTCCCTCACCCAGCCCCGCATTGTGGTCCTGGCCGCGGGTGCAAGCCGGGATGAAGCAAAACTGCTGGAAATCGGCGCGGATGAGGTGGTGGACAAAGATCGTCCTACGGTTGATGATCCCCGCCGGGATCAACCCTCCGGATTTACAGAGAGACTTTGGGTTGCGATCACCCGTTTGCGGGCCGAAGACGGCGGAAAGAAGACTTCCTCATGGCCTGAAAGGGTGAGAGCGCTGGGCATCCAACAGCGAAACGCCAGAATCGTTTCTGATATTTCCGATTCGATGCGGATCAAAAGATTCCCGGAAAGTCCGATCCTTTCTCAATTTAATCCCCGAAGGAAGGAACGGCTCGTCCTTTTGGAAAAAGGGAAAGATCCGCTCGCGGACGAGAACCGGCCGAAGGGACAGCGCATCCTTTTATGGCAAGGAAAAAATGAAAAAAACCGATTATACAAAATAGGAATGCAGATTACCCCCATTGTTCCGGATCATATCACCATCTGGACGGAAAAAGAGGAGATGCAGGATTTTACCCGAGGGCATGCGGTTGATTTCTTTGATTTAACCCAGGATTTTGAGGGCTTTGTCATTATTTTTAACGACCGGGATGCGGGGGCTTCCAATTTCCTGAGACTCCATGTTCAGGGTTATCCCCATCCGATTCCCTTCCCAAGCGATAAAGACCCGGGCGGACGGATGGAAGTTTCCCTTCCCATTCTCACCTCCGCGATAGATCCCAACGCCCTTGTCCTTCGCCAAAATGTCCGGGTCAGTCAACTGGCTGATTATTTGATTCCTGTATTGGTCATCGAAGGGGATCGGGAGGGCTCCGTGAGGGAGCTGGACCGCGTTATTGATGTCCTAAAAGAAGAAAATCTCTCATTTAACCTCCTGGGGCAGAAGGTTGGGCAGGGGATTTCGCGTATTTTCGTTGTCCCAAGAACAACCGGAACTTATCAGGGAAAAGGGATCGCCTCTTTTGAGGTTGGGGGATTCTTTGTCTGGGAAAAAGAGGAGGACTTTGACCGTTACCAGGGGATCGAATTGGAGGGTATTCTGAAACAGGTGACTCCTGCCAAAGAGTCTGAACAGTGGTTGAGGACGCTCGAAAAAATCCGAATCGATTCCTTCGCCAGAGACGGCAGCACCAAAAGAACTTTACCTCTCGAAGAGGCGCTCCGGAAACCTTTCAAACTGATCATCACCGATCTGGACGATTCATTGCTCCTCGGAAGGCCGCCGGAAGGCGTCAAGGCGTTTGAACCGGAGACAAAGATCCTTTTTAGCGAACTTCGCGCACAAGAGATGAATATTTCCGCAATTACCGGGAGAAGTCTTCCGGGTGTGACCGAACGGTATATCCGCGAACTATCCTTCCCGGAACGGGCAGGGCAATTTGTTTTTGTGGCGGGAGGCGGCAGAGGATTCCAGTTCGATGCAGAGGGGCATTTTGACGAACAGACACCCGTTTTTGTGAAACTCCTTTTGGAGGATCCTGCCGTCTTAAACCGCCTCCTACAAAAAGTGGCTCGCATCGCCGTTCAGATTGTGGAGGACAGCGGCCACTCAAGAGATCTTGTCTTCACGCATTTTGAACAGGGACATTCGGAGGACCCTGTCAAGGTGACTGTGGATATGCCGGATGCGCCGCAGGAACTTCGGAATCAGGTAGCAGACGCACTCAATCAACACTTAACCAGATCCGCTGCCTACGAGGGGATCCATGCCTATGCCACCTCCCTTGCCGTTGAAGTGACCCGTGCCGATAAAGGAGATGCGGTCCGGTATATCGCCGAAAGTCTGGGGATTCCGGAAGAAACCATTCTGTTGATTGGGGACAGTGCTATAGACGGACCGATGTATGCGGCATTGGAACGCGCAACAAAACTTCACCTTGGGGACTCTTTCCCCGGCATGCCCGGGGATGTGATTGTTTCGCCGATTCCGAACACGGCCGGTATCCGCGCGGCCATGGCCATTGTGCTGGAAGCCCGGGCGCGGGGAAGGCGCGTTGATGCCGCAACGGCCCTTCATCTCCTCCGCAGCCCCAGCGTTGTGGTGACATTTGACAATCCTGAAATCGAATACGCCTTCGGTCATATGTCGGACCTCCAGCGTCAGATGGCGGTGACCAGCGACGCCTGGGAGGTCAGGGAAATGGCCGAAGGACAGGTTCGAGTTTCACTTTCACAAAGCCCGCCGGAAGGTGCCGGGTCAGAGGGCCAAGTTAAAGAATTTTCCCGCATCCTTGATGTGCAGGAGGCCCTTTATCAATTCAGAATCGGCGCGGTTAAGCCGAGTCCTCGTTGGCGTCGGGGGCTTCCACGAATGTCGCTTAACGATATTGAGAAGGCCATCATTGAAGGAGCCCTCCAAGTGATCGAAAGAAAACCGGGTCACTTTTTCCTTTCTCGGCCTCCCCTTCTCCCTTATGGGGTTCTGACACCTGAACAAACGCTCACTGCGTGGAAGAAACCACTGATTCAAAAGACCTCTTCCGTTTCAGCAAATATCGAACAGATGAAACCCGAAGATGTCGAAAAGGGTATCCGGCAAGGAAGAATCAGAGCGATGCGGGTCGCACCTAATCGGATCTTCCTCTACCCCTCCCAGCAGGCCACGATGGGTGGGGTAGATAAACCAATGCCGGAGAGTTCGGAGGACGGAGGAGCCAAAAGGGATACCCTGATCAATGACCTCTGGCGCTCCATTCGGACGCAGAATGAGAAGCGTCTCGAAAAACTTCTTGAACGGCTTCGGCATAGAGCCGACACATGGGTCTGGACCATCGCCGCCAAAGACAATACCCCGCTTGGGGAAATTCCTGAACAGATCAAACCCTTGGCGATGGGTCTCGGCCTTGAACAGGAAAGGGCAGAGGATCTCGCTCTCGTTTCCTCGGAACTGATCGGCGATATCATTTTCCATACGGAAGGGGGAGTGTTTATCTTTCGAAAGATCCGACGCGAGGGACGACCCGCGTTGGAAATGCTTGCGCTTGATCGAGGACCGGGAATTCCCGGGGGAGAGAAGATCCTCAAGAAAGAACTGAATCCGGACCTTCTGGTAACAACCGGACGCGGTTTTTTCATCCTGAACGCGATGCAAGAATCCGGTCAGCTGGACGATATCCGGATCGATTCCATCGTTGAAGGGACCCATCCTGATCCTGGGACAAAAGTCTCCATCCTCAAATGGCTTGAGGATGCTCCCAAGGAGACGGTAAAGGACGGCGGCCAGGTCACGACGCCCTTCCGCCTGAAAGACTATTTCTATCAGGGCCGAGCCGCTGTTTTAAACGGAAGTATCTGATGAACAGACGCAAAAAAGTTCAACGGAAAACCATTGCACTCATTGTCGCAGAGCTTTTCCTGGCGACTTCCCTCTCCCCCGCCTGCCTCCTGGCAAATCAGGGGGCGGGCAGGCCTTCTAATGCCCAGGCGCTGGAGGATCGGTCCCCTTGGACGGCAAGTCGGGCCGGTCTTTCAGCGCCGGGCTTTGACCTTTTGAGGCAGCGCGCCTCAAAGGATGGCGCGGCAAAAGGGATTGAAGAACTCTATTTTTCGGACGAGGAACTTGAGACATTCAGGAGAATCGATGAAAAATCCTGGGTCATTTTGTGGCATCCGATGGAGCTTGCCACCGATGAGAATTTACATACCCGCCTTAGGCAACTGAGAGAGGCCGGAGCGGATGAAGAGGCAAAACGGCTTTACGAAGCAGAGAAACAAAAATACCTTGAACGGGAAGGGGCAACAGAGGTTTATCATCTTTACAACGCCCTCAGCCGTGAGGATCAAATCCGATTTTATATCTATAGCCATCGAATGCTCAATTGGGTGAAAAGGCCTAAGGATCGGGAACATCTCGTCGGAATACTGAAAAAAGAAGAAATAGCGGAACATCTCGTCGCACTTGTTCATTCTCCCGATTACTCGACAAAAAAGTTCGCCGCCTTTGCACTCGGCGATATCCATCCTTCCCCTCCTCTCCTTCAAAAGGCGATCGCCCAGCTTGAGAAAATCATCGGAACATCCGCAAGCCGTTATTCGACATTAAGGGGTGTTGCGGTCCATTCTCTCGGACTCCTTGACCCGGCACGCCCGGATGCCTATTTTGAAACACTCGCCGCAGAAAGAGAGGATATCCGCGAGGCGGCGCGCGATGTCCTCAGTTGGCGCGCGGAGGATAGGGAGAGGGCGCAGGATGGCGGAGTGCGGGAGAGAGTGGAGGAATTGAATCGGATGCGCGAGCAGTATCGAAAAGCGGCGGAGGAGTTTAACGAAATGCGGACCGAATTGAGCCGTGCAAACGGACAGGAGGCAGAGTGGTTGAGACGGGCGATCCAACAGAAGGAAAACGAGGCGCTTTATCTGGGCAGACTCATCGGAAGGGAAAAGGATGAGGCGGTCGATGCGCTGGGGCGTCTTGGAGCCGATGTCGTTCCTGAATTATTGGAGTTATTGAAGGGAGAGGAAGCGTTTTTCCAGACCCTTGCGGTCAGAGCCCTTGTCAAAATCGGACCCCCCTCTGTTCCCGGCCTCATCACCGGGTCGCAGCATCAAAATTGGTTCGTCCAAGCCATCTCCTCATGGGCCCTCGGAGAGATCGGCGACCCGAGTGCTGTCCCGCCGCTCCTAAAGAACTTAAAAGAAGGAAAATCATGGGAAGTGCGGTCCCCTGCCGCGTGGGCGCTTGGGACCCTGGCCGGGAAACACAAGGTAACCAGCCCCGCCGTCGTTGAAGGACTGACGCTTGCCCTAAAAGAGGAGAAAGAGGAGGCGGTGCGGAAGGCCATCCAGTGGGCGCTGGATGTGACCAAGGGAAAAATTTCACTCACGGTTAAAAAAGATCTTTGGGATCCCTTCGCCCAGGACGGGGGGGAGCGTGAGGAAGGGCTCCGGCTCTACCACCTGAACAGTCTTGTCGAACAGGCCGTCACGTATGCAAAGCACCTGCACGGCTCCGGTGAAAAGGGAATGGAAATCACCGCCGAGATTACTGAGGAGCCGCTTTATGTCGAAAACCGGGACGCTGATGAAGAACTTTTTCTTCCCTATTCGATCATAGACGAGTTGGTGGTGGAAAATCCGGTCAAATACACGAGGGCAAAGTTTCCAGAGGGGGGCGGACAAATCCATGTCTCCCTCACCCGCGAGGGAGACGAAGCGGTCCTCCGGGTGAAAGATAACGGACTCGGGATCCCTGACGATGAGCAGAAAAAAGTCTTTGATTATGGGTACCGCGCGACCAATGTGAGGGACCGTCTTCCCTCCCCGAATTATGGCGACGGAAAGGGGCTGAATCTTGCCTGGCATACGGTGGTGGACCAGTATCAGGGAAAAATAGGGCTGGAATCAAAGCTGGATGAGGAAACCTTGGTTGAAGTGCGGCTTCCCTTGGCCCAAAAGACCCCCTCCGAGGTTCTCCTGAAAGGGTTTTTTGGCCCCGAGGGGACCCGTTTTGAAAAACTGACCCGCGAAAATCAAGGTAACATTTTTAAGGACGAGACAAATAGCTATGTCCGGCAGGTTTTTGAAGATGATGCGAGCACCGTTGTTTTAAAAGAGGGACGAACGATCGGCTATCAACTCAATTTCGTCGGAAAAGATGAAAAGACGGAAGTCCCCTATTTATATATCGGCTTTGTCTTTGTCAACGAAGAGTACCGCCGGGAAGGCCTTGCCCGCGCCCTCATCTATCAGATGGCCAAAGAGGCGATCGCGCGCGGGATTCCGGAGCTTCGGATGGATGTCCATGTCAGCACACCCGGAATGTTTGAATTGGCGGATCGCACCGGATTCCAAAAAGAAGGAAATTTTGAAAGGGGAATGCAGCGCTTCACGGCAGAACCAAATGCAGTCATCCGAAAACTTCTGACCGACTACCTTGACTATCTACGCACTCTCCCCATTCACGAAATTGCCGTGCAGACGGAGGACATGGTCCAGATCACCCCCCTCGAAAAGGCAGTCACGTTCCTTGAACAGGGCCGGCTTGACTTTGACCTCCAAAGCAGGAAGTGGGTGCTTGCTTCCTCCTCCAGGGACGGCGCTGATCGGATGCAGGACTTTGAGAAGGCCCTTGAGGAATTTCTAAAAGGAGAACAGGGGCTTGAGCGCTGGGAGGCGGAATCGGGCAGCTGGGATCGTGCCGCTGCCGAGGAGCGGTACGAAAGTTGGAGAACATGGATTGAGTTTCAACAGAACCGCTTCATCGATTGGGGTCGGGGTTCGGTTGTGCCAGAGTCGGCCGAAGCAGCGGCGCTGGAGCCGCTCATGGAAGAGTTCCTCAAATTGATGGAGCGAACAGCCGCTCTTTTCGAAAAATACCGGTTGGATGTCCGGCAGCCGCTCGGGCTTTCCTATATTCAAGCCGGGAACTTTGACCACTTCCTTTTGGGCAAAACAGACCGTGCCGCCGAACGGTACAGCCACGCCCCGAACGAACTGAGAGAAGAATATTTCGGCCGTGGACTCTTCGGAGCGATCCGAGAGGCATGGGAAAAACGGGAGGCGATCCGGAAAAAGATCCGGAAATTAAAGAACAGATTCGCAGTAAACAGCGTGAGGGAACTGGACTCCCTCATCGCGGAAGCAAGGCGGCGTTCGGATCTTCCCCTTGAAGAAGAGGCACTCGACGCTCTCACCCAAATTGGAAAACAGGGTGGACAGGACGTGCGGGAAGAGGTGGGAAAACTCCTCCATCGGCGCTTCCCCCTTGCTGAAGTCGTCTTTGATTTTATCAAACAGGCAGTGGCAGAGGATACCCCTCCCCACCCCGAGCTCCGGATACTCCCAGGAATTGGAGGGGTCACGGGTCAAAATGTCTTGGCCCACCAACTTGAAGGATACCTTCACAGCCGGGTTGCCCGATTTGAGTATCTTTCAGATCTCCTCCATAGAGGCTCTTCCGTCGAGACGATTACTCCGGCTCGGTTTCGGGAACTGGTGATGGGATCCCCCGAAGACCTTTCGCGAAAAGTGCTCGCCGACTATTCACAAAGAATGGGAACTGCTAAAGAATCTGTTTATCTGGAGGCGCTTATCGCCTACGCCCATCGGATGCTGGAACTCCTTCCCCGTTACGGATCCCATCATCGAAGACCCGTCTTCCACCAAGAAATTCCTCAATCGATCCTGAGAGGCCTCCAGGCGATCGTCGAATCAGACAATATCCCCGAGGAAGTCAGGCAGGATTTAAGAGAGGCCTACCTAACGGCCTCCGGAGCAACCGGCCATGCCCAAGACGGCGGGCGGCAAACGACGCCCCTCGTTCTCCCCACCCTACGCCAAACAGAAACGATCCTCTTCCCCTAACTTAAAGAACCCGGCCTAGTTATAGAGACCTATTGACAAAACCCTCCCAAATCCTTCATAATAAAAGATTAAGTAAAGATTTAAAGCGCTTCTTTCTTCACTAACCCTTTCAAAAACAACCGATTATGATTAAAGCGAAAAAACAGGAAGAAACCACTCTACTCGATCTGGTCCAGGAAAAAGAGGCCGAATGCCGGGAGCGGCTCGCCTCCGCTGAACAAGAGGCGGTGAAACAGATTGAGACGGCCAAGGAAGAAGCGAAGCATCTCGTTGAAGAGCGGGAACGCTCCGTTCTCAAACGGGAAGCGGACCGGCGCCAGACCACCCTTCAGGCGTTTGAAGCGGAAATCAAGGCCAAACAGCAGGAAGAGGCCCGCCGGTTAAAAATCCTCGAAGAGGAGCTTAAGAAACGGCTTCCTCTCGCCTCAAAAGAAATTCTCAAGATGATCCTCCCCTCATGAGGAACCGCCGATGACCCTTCGACTTAGAAGTCAACTTGTAAGTAACTCATCGCTCAGGGTCATGGTGAGCGAACGAAGTGAGTCGAATCCATGATCCTTCATATGGTCAAAATGGAGATGCTGGGGCTCAAGCAACACCTCCATGAGGTTGTTGAGACGCTTCAGGATCTCGGTTCGGCCCATATCGAAGAAAAATCCGAACGAGCGCATCTTCCCAAATTCCTGAAACCGGTGGAATTGAGCGAGGAAAAGAAAAAAGAGAGGGCCTTCCTCGAAAAATTCGAATCCCTTCTTCAGGAACTGGTTCCTCTGATCGCCACAAAAGGGACGGAACCCTCCCTCGGCCATGATCATCTGGACGAAAAGCGCTGCGAGGAGCTGGAGTTCCTGAAGAAGACCCTCAGCGCCCTCGTCGCGGAAAAAAATACAAAACAGGAAGAACTGGTCCTCGCCAAAAAGTATGAGACGGCGCTGAAGGCCTATCTCCCTCTCCTCGGGAAACTGGGAAAAAGAGAAGACACTCTCATCAATCTCATCCGCTTCGACAAAGGGGGCCTTAAAGCGCTTAAGGAAAAACTGGTCCGGCTCACCAAAGACGACTTCATCCTTGAAATTGAAAAGGGCGAGGATGCGTTCTACGGCGCCCTTGCCACGCCCAAAAAGTGGGAGGACGCGGTCAAAGATGAACTTTGGCAAGAGGGTGTGGACGAAGTGATTCTCCCCTCCGAGTTTGAGGGAAAAGACCCCCATGCGAGCCTGAAAGAGCTGGCGAGACGGAAAGCGGCCCTTCCGAAGGCGATCGAGGAGCTTTCTCAAAAGATCGCGACGATCCAAAAAAAGGAGGGCTCCCGCTGCCTCCGGATCCGCCTGGCGGTCGAGGAACGGCTGGAGCGTTTTCGTGTCTTGAGCGCCTTTTCCGAAAGTGACTACACCTTCTACCTCACCGCATGGGTTCCGGAAGATCAAAAAAAGGCGCTGAAAGAGAATCTGACGCGCCATTTCGGAGAGCGGGTTGTCCTCAAGGAACTCGTCCACGAAAAATGGGAGCATGAAGAGACCCCGGTGAAACTGAAAAACCCCGCATGGCTGAAACCCTTTGAAGTTTTGGTCTCTCTTTTCCCTCCCCCGACTTACGGCACACTCGATGCGACCCCCTTTGTCGCTTTCTTCTTTCCCCTCTTTTTCGGGCTCATCCTCGGCGATATCGGCTACGGGAGCATTCTTTTTCTCCTCACTTTGTCATTGCGGATAAAATTCAAGAAAAATGAAACGGTCCGCCAGGTGGCGAAGGTCGGTTTCGTCTGTGCCGCCTCCTCCATCCTCTTCGGTTTCGTCTTCGGCGAATTCTTCGGAACCCTG
The DNA here is from genome assembly GCA_947085655.1 of uncultured Omnitrophica bacterium. Classification (GTDB taxonomy): domain Bacteria; phylum Omnitrophota; class Gorgyraeia; order JACQQV01; family JACQQV01; genus CAMTXH01. The sequence goes on from CAMTXH010000015.1 coordinate 10,205, forward strand.
GCACACGGATGGCTCAAACCAATCTGGGAGGACCGCCTGCTCATCACCAAACAACTTCTCATCCTTTCCATCCTCCTCGGAATTGTCCATGTCCTCTTCGGACTCTTTCTCGGAATGGTGGTAGCCTTTAAGGAAAAAAACGGGCATCATTTCCTTGAAAAAATCGGTTTCGTCCTCTTCTTCTTCGGCATTCTCTTCGTCGTCCATTCCGCCATGCTTCCGAGAGGGATTTCCCTTCCCCTCATGGGGGGCTTGAGCGCCTTCGCCGCCTCGGTCACGGGAGGATTCGTGATTCTTATCTCCTTTATTTTCCTTTTTGTCGCGGCGGGACTTCAGGGGGCGATCGAAAGTATCTCCATTGTGAGCAATATCCTTTCGTATGCGCGGATCATGGCGATCGGAATCGCCAGTGCCGCCATGGCAAAGGTCGCCAATGACCTTGGGGCGCTGGCGGGGGGGATCGTCGGCATCCTTGTGGCGTTCACCCTCCACACCGTGAACATGGCGTTGGGAATTTTTGACCCGACGATTCAGGCGCTCCGGCTCAATTACGTGGAGTTCTTTACGAAATTTTACAAACCGGGCGGCAAAGCGTATGCGCCCTTCAAAAAAATAAGCTAAGACATAAACAGACGGAGGTTCAGATGAAGTCACGGTTGGCAGTTACTCTTTTGGTTCTCATCGCACTCATGATCGCAGCTCCCTTTGTGGCGCTTGCCGCGCAGGGTCAAGATGAAGCGGGAATCGTTGATGAAGCGGGAGCCGTTCAGGAGACCGTCATCGGTGAAGGGGTGAAACGGGCCGGCTACGGGCTCGGCGCGGGCATCGCCCTTGGACTTGCGGGCCTTGCGACCGGCATCGCGCAGTCGCGGATCGGTTCCGCAGGGATCGGCGCTTTGGCCGAAAATCCGAAATTGATCGGGAATGTCATTCTCCTCGTTGCCATTCCCGAAACCATTGTCATCCTCGGATTCGTGATCTCCTTTATGATCCTCGGAGCCCCTTAAAGCATGGCGGACGCCTTTCTATCAGAAATCGAGAAAGAGGTCTCCCGGAAGGAAGAGGCCGTCCGCCGCGAGGCGGAAAAAGAGCGGGAACGGATTTTGGACGAGGCCCGCAAGGAAGCGCTCCGGATCGAGACGGCCGTGACCCACCGGACCGACCTTGAAATCCGGAAGCATAAAGGCCGGCTTGAAACCCAGAAGGACCTTGAAAGGCGGCGGGAATCGCTGCTCCTCAAAAGCCGATTTGTCGAGGTGGCGGTGGCGGGTGCCCGACGGGAATTTGACGCCCTGACCGGCGGGAAGGAATACGCAGAGATCCTGAAAAAGTTTCTTGCGGAACTGGTTCAATCTCTGGATGGAACCGGCACAAAGAAAAAAATGATGCTTCGCGTCAAACCCGAAGATGAAAAGATTGCCCGGGACCTTTTAAAAGAACTCCGCCTTCCCGGTAACATCCAGACCGATACAAACATCTCGCGCGGGATTGAACTGGAAGATGAAAGTGGGGGTATCCGGCTCCGGAATACGTTTGATTCACGGCTTCAAAAAGCGCGCGAGGAAATCCTCAAACGTCTGAACGAACTTCTCTTCGAAAAAATCGATGTCTGATTACAATTATCTCAACGCACGGATCAAATCCCTCAAAAAGGAACTCTTCTCAAGAGGGAAACTGGATGAACTCCTCGGTCTCGATAACCTTGAGGAAATCAAACGTTTCTTTCTGGAAAGCCCCTATGGGCCCAGCGTCAGCGAAGCGCTTGCCCGGCACCCCGGTACCCTGGGTGTTGAGCGGGGCCTTTCCCGCCAGGTCCACCGGACGTTTCAAAACATCCTGGAGTGGTCGGGGGCCTGCTCCGGCGGAGGATCTTTCGTGCAGGCCGGGGATGAACCGAGGCGGCTCCTCGAGTTATTCCTAAGACGTTACGACCTCCATAACGTCAAGACTCTTTTGAGAGGCAAAAACGGGAAATTGCCGGCGGAATCGATCGTTGAATCGCTCATTCCGGTGGGAACATTCGGCATGGAGGAGCTTTCGGAACTTGCCAAACAGCCGACCCTCCGGGATACCTTCGTCCTTCTCTCCAACTGGCACGAACCGCTCAAGCGGGTTCTTCGAAAAAATATCGGCTCCCTGAAGGGAGAGCCGGTCGATTTGAGGGGTCTTGAGTCGGAATTGGACCATTATTACTATGAAGGGATTCTCGGTTCCCTCTCCGAAGCAAAAGGAGAGGATGCGGAACTCGTCAGGCGGTATATCCAGATGGAAGTCGATATCACAAACATTCTCACCCTTCTTCGATTGAAAGAGATCCCTCGAAATGAATTGGGAAGTTATCTGATGAAGGGCGGATTTTTAGGGAAAGGATTTCTTTTCCCGATTGCCGGCGGGCTGAAACCTGCGGAACTCGTTCAGAAATTCGAATCGACCTATTTGGCAGAGACCCTCCGGGCCTGGAATCCGAAGGGGGGGCTCGCCGACCTTGAGCGGCGATTCGCGCTCTTTCTTCTGGAGGAGATCAAACGGGCCGAGCGGGTCGATCCTCTTTCCATCGGAGTGGCGCTTTCTTATTTCACCCAACTTTCCCATGAACTGAAGCGGCTCCGGATTATCCTGCACGGAAAGTTCTTTGCCCTCAGCGAAGTCAAATTAAGGGAGGAATTGCAACTTGTATAAACTCGCCGTGATCTCCCCGGACCGACTGGAAAAGGGCTTCGCTTTGACCGGCGTGGAAACGTTTGTGAGCGATCTCGGCACCAGGACTCAGGAGATCCTTTCGGAACTCATCACCCGAAAGGACATTGGAATCGTCATCATTCCGGAGGAGCATCTGGCTGATTTTGATCCGAGAACGCGTAAAAAGTTGGATGAGCTTCAGATGCCTCTCATCGTTCCGATTCCGATGGAACGCCGGGAAACGGCTTCTCCAGAGAAATACGTCTCCCAACTTGTTCGCCGTGCCATCGGTTACGAAATCAAAATCTGAGCAGTAGAGTAGACGCTTTACATAATCTATTGTATTATAATAGATTAAAGATAAATACAAAATTAAATGAGCTTTGGACTTTTTTGTAAGTTTAAATTTTTCAGGTAGTTATATAAAGCGTCTACTTTAGGAGTAGTTAGGAGAAGAAATGGCTAATATAAAAGGAAAGATCATTAAAATCTCGGGGCCGGCCGTCATCGCCGACGGAATGACCGGTGCCCGGATGTTCGATATCGTTCAAGTCGGAAAAGGAAAACTGATCGGCGAAATCATCCGCCTGGACAGGGATACCGCCTTCATCCAAGTGTATGAGGATACCTCCGGCCTCTATCTGGGCGAGCCGGTGGAGAGCCAGGGGGTGCCGCTCACGGTGGAACTGGGTCCGGGACTTCTTTCAAGCGTCTTTGACGGGATCCAGCGGCCACTTGAGTTGGTCGCCTCAAAAACGGGGGATTTCATCGCAAGAGGCGTTCATGTGGAGCCGCTCGACCGCACAAAGAAATGGGCCTTTAAACCGACAGTCAAGAAAGGGGACCCGGTCGGGCCGGGAGATGTCATCGGCACCGTCCAGGAAACAGAACACCTTGTTCACAAAATCATGGTCCCTCCCGACGTGAAGGGCGGAAAGGTCAAGGAAATCCGTTCGGGAGAGTTTACCCTCAGCGATCCGGTGGCGCAGCTGGAGGACGGGACAGAACTCCGGCTTTCCCATCGCTGGCCGGTAAAACTGGCCCGCCCCTATCAACAGAAGCTTGAGCCGAAGGAGCCGTTTGTGACGGGACAGCGGATTTTTGACTGCCTGTTTCCGATCGCCATGGGGGGAAATGCGGCGATCCCGGGCGGATTTGGTTCCGGAAAAACGGTCGCGGAGCAGACCCTGGCCAAGTTTGCCAATGCCGATATCATCGTCTATGTCGGATGCGGCGAGCGGGGAAATGAGATGACGGATGTTCTGACCGAATTCCCCCATCTGGATGATCCGAAGACGGGGGGAGCCCTGATGAACCGGACCGTCCTTGTCGTCAACACCTCCAACATGCCGGTTGCGGCGCGGGAGGCCTCTGTTTACACCGGCATCACCCTGGCTGAATATTACCGGGACATGGGGTACGATGTGGCGTTGATGGCCGACTCCACTTCCCGGTGGGCGGAAGCGCTTCGGGAAATTTCCTCCCGGCTGGAAGAGATGCCGGGCGAGGAGGGATTTCCGACATATCTCGGAACGAAACTGGCCAATTTTTATGAGAGGGCCGGCCGGGTGGTCGCTCAAGGAAAGGAGGGGCGAATCGGATCGGTCACGGCGGTTGGAGCGGTTTCTCCGCCGGGCGGAGATTTCTCCGAACCGGTCACGCAGAGTTCCCAACGGATTATCGGCGCGCTCTGGGCGCTCGATTCGAGTCTTGCCTATCGGCGCCACTTCCCTTCCGTCAACTGGAACCGGAGTTACACCCTTTATTACGACCTCCTCAAAAAATGGTATGAGGAGCATATCTCCCCCGCCTGGACCAAAAACCGGGAGAGGATGTTTGAACTGATTCAAAAAGACACCCAGCTACAGGAAATCGTTCAGCTCGTCGGACCGGATGCGCTCCAGGATGAAGAGCGGCTCATCATCGAATTCGGAAGGATGATCCGGGAAGGGTTCCTCCAGCAAAATGCCTTCAGCCCAATCGACGGAACGTGCCCCTTGAAAAAACAGCACCTGATGCTTGAGACGATGCTCCTTTTTTACACCTCGGCTCAGAAAGCGATTCAGGAAGGGGCGCATATTGACGAGGTCACTTCCCTTCCTATTAAGGAAGAGGTAGACCGCATGAAGGAAATCCCGGTGGCCGAAGCCGAAAAGAAAATCAAGACGATTCAGGAGACTCTGAAGAAAGAACTCGCTTCCCTCGGCAAAGGGAAACCCGAAGTCGTCAAATAGGGACGTTTCCAGAAAGTGTCCCTAGCGTGAGGGAGATACAGGGGACACTTTCGAAAATGTCCCAAGAAAGATGAAGATTATGGAACTCGTTACCAGAGAAGAAAAATCGGTTAAATATATTTCGGGGCCGCTTCTTTTCATCGAAAGAGGCGAACGGTTCGCTTACGGTTCGATTCTGGATATCCTCATGCCAACCGGAGAAGTTCGCTCCGGACAGGTGCTGGAGGTCTCCAAAACCCATGCCGTGGTCCAGGTGCTGGAGCAGACGGTCGGGCTGGATGTTGCCTCGACCGCCATCCGGCTCCGGGAGGAAGTAGCACGGATCGGCGTTTCCCAAGATATGATCGGCCGGATCTTTAACGGTTCCGGAAAACCGATCGACAATCAGCCGGACATCATTCCCGAAAAGCGGCTTCCGATTATCGGCCAAGCGATTAATCCGGTCCGGCGGGATAGACCGCTGGATTTCATCCAGACCGGAATTTCCTCCATCGACGGATTCAACACCCTTGTCCGGGGACAGAAACTTCCCCTCTTCTCCGGTTCGGGACTGCCTGCAAACGAAATCGCAGCCCAAATTCTTGCCCAGGCCAAGGTGCGCGGCGAGGAGGAGCAGTTCGTCATCGTCTTTGCCGCCATGGGCATCACTCAGCGGGAGGCGGCCTTCTTCCTTGAAAGTTTCGAGGAGACGGGGGCCAAAGGGAATGTGGTCACCTTTTTGAATCTTGCCAACGACCCGACCATCGAGCGGCTTCTTACTCCCCGCTCAGCGTTGACCGTCGCGGAACACCTCGCTTATGTCCACAACTACCAGGTCCTGGTGATTCTCACCGACATGACCAATTATTGCGAGGCGCTCCGGGAAATCGGGACCGCCCGTGAAGAGATTCCGGGCCGGCGCGGCTATCCGGGATACATGTACACCGATCTGGCCACGATTTACGAGCGGGCCGGACGGATCAAAGGCCGGAAAGGTTCGATCACCCAGATCCCGATCCTGACCATGCCGGATGACGATATTACGCATCCGATTGCGGATCTGACCGGCTATATCACCGAAGGCCAAATTGTTTTATCGCGGGCCCTTCACCGCTCCGGCGTCTATCCGCCGATTGACGTGCTTCCGAGTCTCTCCCGGCTCATGAATAACGGGATCGGCGAAGGACGGACGCGCGAAGACCATCGGGAACTCTCCAACCAGCTCTATGCCTGTTACGCGGAGGGACGCGACGTCCGGAAACTGGTCGCCATCGTCGGTGAGGATGCGCTGACAGACCTGGACCGGCGCTATCTCAAATTTGCGGATGCCTTCGAGGGACGGATGCTGAACCAGGGAAATACAGACCGCTCCATCGAGGAAACGCTTGATCTCGGCTGGGAATTGCTTCGGATCATTCCGCAGGCAGAACTCCGCCGCGTCAGCAAAAAAGTCATAAGCAAGTATTTCAATCCGATCACGGAGGAAGGGCACAAAACGCCTTATTACTAATTCATGGCCGCCGAGGGGTGACGCGGCGACAAGGGCTCCCATCGCCCGCAGTGAAATGAGGATGGAATGGGGAGATCGAGCGGCAGTGGTTCGATGAACTCACCATCCTTCGAACCATCCTGAGCAATGTCGAAGGAGACCCCGAGGCCTGATAAGGAAATAAAATGGAACAGGTTAGTCCTACAAGGATGAATTTGATTCAGCGCAAGGCGCAGATCAAACTGGCCAAGCAGGGAGTCGATCTTCTCAAGAACAAACGCGATGCGCTCTTGCAGGAATTCTTCAATCTGGTCAAACCGCTGGTCGCCCTCCGAAAGATACTTTCGGAGAAATTTTCCGACGCGGAGTGGAAACTGTTTTTGGCGCTTGTCTTTGACGGCCCTCAGAGTCTTTCTTCGGCGGCGATGGCCTGCCGGCGGGACCTGGCCCTCGGCATCCAAATCAAAAATCTCTGGGGTATCCGGGTGGCACAGCTTGAGCAGACTTCCCTCACCCGAAATAGCCACACGCGCGGCTATGCCCTCACCGGCATGAGCGCCCGAATTGATCAGGCGGCCGAGGCCTTTGAGGAGTTGTTATCGCACCTGTTGGAATTGGCTCCGACCGAAATCAAACTCAAAAAACTGGGGGAAGAAATCAAAAAGACCTCCCGGCGCGTCAATGCCCTCGAGCAGCGCCTGATTCCGAAACTCACCGCCGAGAAACGCTACATTCAGCAGGTGCTGGAGGAGCGGGAGCGGGAGGATATCTTCCGGCTCAAGCGGATCAAGAAAAAATCATGAAATGGTGAGCAAAGTCGAACCATGATTCCTCTTCTTTTCATCGTGGGGCTCGGTATTCTTTCTGCGCTCCTCACCATTACCCAACGAAACCCGATCCACAGTGCTCTTTTTCTGATTCTTACCCTCCTTTCGGTCGCCGTCAGTTTCCTTTTTCTCCGGGCGGAGTTCCTTGCCATGGTTCAGGTCATCCTCTATGCCGGCGCCATTATGGTGTTGATTCTTTTCGTTCTCCTTCTCACCGCCCGGGATGAAGTGCTGCGAAGGTCTCTTTTCCACCGCCAGACGTTTGTTGCGGTCTTGATCGCCGGGGCGCTTGCGGTCGAACTCGGATATCTCCTCTTTCGGGAGGTGCCGCCGATCCTTACAGACCATTCCCTTCCCCATTTAACCGATGTCGCACAGGCGCTTTTTACCGAATATGTCTTCCCGTTTGAGTTGGCTTCCATTCTTCTCTTGGCCGCCCTGATGGCGACGGTCGTCATTGCCAAAAAAGAGGAGACGCCGTGACGGTCCAAACGCTTTATCTCGCCTTCGGGGCGGTCCTTTTTTCTCTCGGCGTTTTGGGGGCGCTCATCCGGCGGAACATGATTGTGGTGCTGATGTCGATTGAACTGATGCTGAACGGGGTGAATGTGACGTTTGTGGCCTTTTCCTATTTTTTGAGGGATGTGGTCGGCCAGATTTTCGCCATCTTTGTGATTACGGTGGCCGCCTGCGAGGCGGCGGTCGGGCTTGCTATTTTAATCGCCCTTTTCCGGCTCCGGCCGACCGTTCAAGTGGATGAGATGAATCTCCTAAAATGGTAGATTCCCTTCTTCCGGTTATGTGGTTGATTCCTCTTTTCCCCGCTTTGGGCGCTTTCCTGAACGGGTTCTTCGGCCATCTCATCCGGAAAAAAGCCCATTGGGTGGCCATCCCGGCAGTCCTTCTTTCTTTTCTTTTTTCATTGGCCGTCTTCGCGACACTCCTCAAGGCCCACCATCCGCATCAGGTCACCCTTTACCGATGGATCGCTTCGGACGGCTTCCTTGTTTCGGTCGGCTTCCTCTTTGACACCCTCTCTGCGACGATGCTTCTGGTCGTCACCGGCGTCGGACTCCTTGTCCACATCTACTCCATCGGCTATATGCATGAGGACGCGGGCTACGCCCGCTACTTTTCGTACCTTAATCTTTTCATTTTCTTCATGTTGATGCTCGTCCTTGCGGATAATTACCTCCTCATGTTTTTGGGATGGGAGGGGGTGGGACTCTGCTCATATCTTTTAATCGGTTTCTGGTTTCATAAAAAGAGTGCTTCGGATGCAGCGAAAAAGGCCTTTATCGTGAACCGGATCGGGGATGCGGGGTTCATTTTAGGAATTCTCCTGATCATTTTTATGGTCGGAACGACTTCGTACGCCGTCGTTCTCGATGCCCTTCCCCATCATGTCCAACGCCATCCGATGGAAAGCGGCATCGTAACCGCCATAGCGTTCCTTTTGTTTATGGGTGCGGTCGGAAAATCGGCCCAGATTCCCCTCTACGTTTGGCTTCCGGATGCGATGGAAGGCCCGACGCCGGTCAGTGCGCTGATCCACGCCGCCACCATGGTGACCGCCGGAATTTACATGGTTTGCCGCAGCCATCCCCTTTATCTTTCCGCGCCCTTGGCCATGCAGACGATCGCTGTGACAGGGGCCGCAACCGCCCTTTTTGCCGGGACGATTGCGACGGTCCAGAACGACATCAAAAAGGTCCTTGCCTACTCCACGGTGAGTCAGCTTGGGTTCATGTTTCTGGCGCTTGGGGTGGGGGCGTTTGTTGCGGGGATGTTTCACCTTGTAACCCATGCCTTTTTCAAGGGACTCCTTTTCCTTGGCGCAGGGAGTGTGATTCATGCTTCAAGTAACGAGCAGGACATGCAAAAACTCGGCGGATTGAGAAAAAAGCTACCGGTGACATTTGCTACCATGCTCCTCGGAGGGCTGGCGATCGCGGGTGTTCCCCCCTTTGCCGGTTTCTGGAGCAAGGATGAAATTTTAACGCAGACGCTTCAAAAAGGGCACCCTTTCCTCTTTGGGATCGCCTCGCTGGCGGCGGTTTTGACCGCTTTCTATATCTTCCGGCTCCTCTACCTCACCTTTTTCGGAGAAACCCGGCTCTCCACGGAAGCGGTCCACCATCTCCACGAGTCGCCTCCGACCATGACCTTTGCCCTTTTGACGCTTGCTTTCCTTTCGCTCGTTGGCGGATTCCTCCTCGGCTTTCCCCCTGAAAACGGCGCATTCCATCATTTTCTTTCCGCTTCCATCCAGATGCCGCACACAGAGCATCATTTCACTTCTTTCAACCTGATGTTGATGGCCGGTTCCGTGGCCATGGCCGGGACCGGATGGTTCCTGGCCCACCTTTTCTACCGGCTCCGTCCCGAACTCCCGGCCCGATTGGCGAAAAAGCGATATGTTCTTTACTGGCTCCTTTTCAACAAATACTGGGTGGATGAACTGTACGACAAGACGGTTCTGGCGCTTTCCCGCAGCCTCTCAAAGCTCTCTTTTGCCTGCGACCGGTATCTGATTGACGGAGTAGTGAACGGAGCGGGACGGCTTGCCGTCACTCTTTCGGGAATCAAACTCTTTTTTGACCAACGGGTCATTGACGGGACTGCCAACGGGCTTGCGGCCGCCACTCAGTTTCTTTCGGGAAGCTTCCGGAAAATTCAGACCGGCGGGGTCCAGAACTACATTCTCACCATGACCGGCGGCGCAGTCTTTCTCGTCGGGGTATTGGTATTTCTATTAAAATAGGAGGAGTTTCGTGCTTTCGTTTCTCTGTTACCTCCCTTTAGCGGGGGCGCTCATCATCCTCTTTTTCAACCGGGAGTGGCATAAGCCGATCCGGCTGTTTGCCTTTTTGGTTTCCCTCTCGGCCTTTGTCGTTTCACTTTTTTTGATTCCTCCCTTCCGGCTGGACTACTCGGGAATGCAGTGGGTCGAAAAGCACCCTTGGATTGAAGCCATCGGCGTCTCCTATTTCCTGGGGGTGGACGGAGTTAGTCTTCCCCTCGTTCTTCTCACCACATTCCTTTCTGCGATCGCGGTCCTTTCCTCCTTTACGGCAATCAAGGAGCGGCAAAAGGAATATTACGTTTCCCTTCTTTTCTTGGAAACCGGCATGCTCGGCGTCTTCATGGCGCTTGATCTTTTCCTCTTCTATATCTTTTGGGAAGTGATGCTCGTCCCAATGTATTTTTTGATCGGTGTTTGGGGACATGAGAGGCGACTCTATGCGGCCATCAAGTTCTTCCTCTACACCCTCTTCGGAAGTGTCTTGATGCTTCTTGGAATCCTGGCGCTTTATTTTTTGAGTGCGAACCCGGCTTACGGCACGGGAGGGGGAACTTTTGATTTCCTGCAACTGACGCATCTTTCCCTCCCGATTCAGATCCAACTTTGGCTCTTCACCGCCTTCTTCTTCGCATTTGCCATCAAAGTTCCGATGTTCCCCTTCCATACCTGGCTCCCGGATGCGCACGTGGAGGCACCGACCGCAGGGAGCGTTCTCCTTGCGGGAGTCCTTCTTAAAATGGGAACCTACGGCTTTATGCGATTCGGGCTTCTCCTTTTTCCGGAGGCGAGCCGCAAGGCAGCGCCTCTGATGGTGACCCTGGCAATTATCGGCATCATCTACGGGGCCTTTGTGGCGATGGCCCAGACCGACATGAAAAAACTGATTGCCTACTCCAGCGTCAGCCACCTTGGATTCGTGATGCTCGGTATCTTTTCCCTCACCCCCCAGGGACTCTCCGGGGCGCTTCTTCAAATGATCAATCACGGGATCTCAACCGGCGCGCTTTTTTTGATTGTCGGGATGCTTTATGAAAGGCGGCATACCCATCTTATCTCCGAATTCGGCGGACTTTCCCACCGGATGCCGGTCTTTGCCACATTTTTTGCGATCACGATGTTCTCTTCAATAGGCCTTCCGGGATTGAACGGGTTTATCGGAGAATTCCTCATTCTTCTGGGGGCATTCCGGGCCCGTTTCCTTTACGCCGCCCTTGCAGTTTCCGGAATCGTGCTGGGAGCGGCCTATATGCTCTGGCTTTATCAGCGGACCATGTTCGGAGAGTGTGACAATCCGAAGAATCGGTCGATTCCGGACTGCGGAATGAGAGAGATTTGTTACATGATTCCCCTTGTTTTACTCATGTTCTGGATCGGGCTTTACCCGAAGCCGTTTCTTCACATTTCGGAAGCGACCCTTCAGCATGTCCACCAGCTGGTCCAGACCACCCTCTTAAGTTCGATGGTGAGGTAACGGATGATCCGCTTTTTGCCTGAGTTGCTTTTGATCGGCACGGGTCTTTTCCTCCTCATCCTGGACCCCTTTCTTCCGGCATCCCGGAAATCCCTTCTCGGAAAAATCGCCCTTCTGGGCCTGGTCGGCGGTTTTTTGGCAACCCTTTCACTCTGGGGAAAGGAATCTTTGCTCTTCGGGGGCCTCCTGGCACTCGACGGCTATGCCCTCTTTTTCAAGGAAATCTTCCTCTCCGTCACGATTCTGACGCTCCTTGTTTCATTCCGCTACCTTTCGCTTGAGAAAATCCCCCAGGGAGAATATTTCGCCCTTCTCCTTTTTGCCACCGTCGGCATGATGGTTATGGCCGCCGGAACGAACCTTCTTTCCATCTATCTCGGTCTCGAGGTGATGGCGATTTCAAGTTACGCGCTTGTGGGACTCATCCGGAAGGATCTCCGTTCTCTGGAGGGTGCTTTGAAGTATTTTCTTCTCGGGGCGTTCAATTCAGGGATTATCCTCTACGGAATCGCGCTCCTTTACGGCGCAACCGGTTCTACGGATCTTTCCGAAATCTTCATCTTTTTCTCCCGGGTCCCCCCTTCCAAAATGATGCTGGTCGGCGTGGCGCTTCTCGTTGCCGGCTTCGGCTTCAAAATTTCCGCCTTCCCCTTCCACATGTGGGTTCCGGACGCGTATGAAGGGAGTCCGACGCCGATCGCCGGATATCTCTCGGTCGCCTCCAAGGCGGCGAGTTTTGCCGCACTCCTTCGCGTCTTTCTCGTGGCACTCATCCCACTCCAACCCGAATGGCGGAATCTGGTGATCCTTCTTTCAATCCTAACGATGACTTTTGGGAATCTCCTCGCCTTTGCCCAGGAAAGTGTCAAGCGGATGCTTGCTTATTCGAGTATCGCGCATGCGGGCTATCTCCTCATCGGACTCGCGGTTGGAAATGTCCTTGGGGTTTCGGCGATTCTTTTTTACTTCGTGGCGTATGCGCTGATGAACTTGGGTGCCTTTTCCATGATTGTGCTTCTCACTCGGCAAGGGACACGGGCGGAATCTTTGGAAGATTTCAAAGGACTCGCCAACCGGCATCCGGTATGGGGGTTTTGTTTTCTTCTTTTTCTTCTTTCTCTGACAGGGATTCCTCCGTCGGCCGGATTTGTCGGAAAGTTCTATCTTCTTGCGGGAGCGATCCAGACCGGCCTTTACGGACTGGCTCTCGTTGCGGTATTGAATAGTGTGGTGGCCCTGGCTTACTATTCCCGGATCGCCCGGAATATGTATATGATGGAAGAAAGACGGAGACCCGAGATCTCCCCTTCCTGGGCGCTTCGGTTCTCCCTGATTCTTCTGGCCATCCTAACGTTGGGTTTCGGTCTCTTCCCGGCACCCCTTTTTGAACTGGTTCAGGAGGCGAGTCAGTCGATCCTATGATGATGAAAAAAAACGGTTATACCCTGATGGAACTCATGATTACTTTTGTGATTGCGGCCATCCTCGCCTCCATCGCCCTCTCCTACGGGAACCGACCGCTCGAGACGGCAAAGGGAAGGATCGCCATGGATGTCCTCCGGACGATTTATGAGGCCCAGAGGGAGCGGTGTATCCGGAACGGCATCTACACCGACTGGACAACCCTTCTCAATGAAAACTACCTTCTGGATCCAAACACTGTAGACCAGACCGATTGGGTCTATACGATTGCCGCCGGTGGAGGGTCCGGTACAAATAACTGCGGCGCCTTTACAGCCACCGCCAGGCGTCTTGCAGGAAGAAACGCAAGCGAAACCATTACGATCGACCAGACCGGCCAGTTGAACACCACTTTCTGGAGCCCCTGACAAGCACCGAAATTGCTTGACAACCCCCCTCAACCTGTTAAAATCAGTTAAAATGGGTTATGAATAGAGGGTACTATGACTACCGTTAAACTGGAAGAAGTTTTAACCACAGAAGAAGCCGCGAAGTTCCTAAGGGTAAGCAGGCAAACACTTTACAAACTTATTGAACAGGGAAGAATCCAAGGTTCCAAGGTGGGTCAGGGGTATAAATTCCTGAAAAGTGACCTGATCGCCTCCTTGCGGGGCAAGACCCCGGAGCCGCTTTTGGCTCAAAACCGTGAGCAGGATTCCTGCGGTGTCGGTTTTGTGGCAAATATCTCCGGAAAGAAAAGCCGCGCCATCCTTGAAAAAGGAATTCAGGCGGTCATCAACCTGACGCACCGGGGTGCGATTGACGCGGATGCGAAAACCGGGGACGGCGCCGGGATCCTGACTCAGCTTCCGACCAAACTTTTCCGAAAAGAGGTCGAAAAACTGGGCCATCGTCCTCCCAAGGAAGAGGATCTTGCGGTCGGGGTCTTCTTTTTCCCGCGGCTTGAGTTTGACACCCATGCCCTTCGCTCCCAGGAGCGTTCCCGCTCCATCGTGGAAGAGGCGGTCTCCCGCCGGGGAATCCTTATTTACGGATGGCGGAACGTTCCGGTCGACACCACCGCCCTCGGAGACAAAGCAGCCTCCACCCGCCCCGAAATCGAACAACTGTTGATGGGCCGGCCCGAGACTATCCCTCCGGCCGAATTTGAACGGACGCTTTATCTTGTCCGGAAGGAAATCGAAAAGCATATCTGGGAATCTTCCATCGAGAATGTCTACATCCCCTCCTTCTCGAGCAAGACCATCGTTTACAAGGGACTCTTCGTCGCCCCGCAACTCCGGAAATTCTATCTGGACCTCCGGAATCCCGATTATGAAACGGCGCTCTGTCTTTTCCATCAGCGCTACAGCACCAACACCTTTCCGAACTGGTTTTTGGCGCAGCCCTTCAGAATGCTCGGCCATAACGGAGAAATCAACACCCTGCAGGGCAACAAAAACTGGATGCGGGCGCGGGAACCGGAACTCGCCTCCCCCCTCTGGAAGGAGGATATCGAAACCCTGAAACCGGTCATCTGGGAGGAAGGAAGCGACTCTGCCTGTCTTGACAATGTCATGGAACTCCTTGTTCTTTCGGGCCGCGACCTTCTCCATTCAGCGCTGATGCTTATTCCGGAGGCGTGGCAGAATATGCCACACATGAACCCGACCATCAAATCTTTTTACCAGTACCATGCTTGTTTGATTGAACCGTGGGACGGACCGGCCGCGCTCGCTTTTTCGGATGGGCGGTTTATCGGGGCCTGTCTTGACCGGAACGGACTCCGCCCCGCCCGCTACACCATCACCAAGGACGGCATGATCGTGATGGCTTCCGAGGTCGGAGTGGTCGAGATTGACGATTCAAAGGTGGCCGAGAAAGGGCGGCTCGGTCCCGGCATGATGATTGCCGTCGACATCGAAAAGGGGGTTTTCTACACAAACAAAGAAATTAAAAATACCTACGCCTCCCGGAAGCCCTACGGACAATGGGTTAAGGAGCAGATGATTCCTCTGGAACGGATCGCACCGAAGGTGCCGCTTGTTCCTAGTCCTTCCCTGGACCGGACCGAACTTCTCAGAAAACAGGCCGCGTTTGGATATACCTCGGAAGAGCTCCGGATGGTCCTCGGACCCACCACACAAGAGGGAAAAGAAGTCACCTTTTCCATGGGAGATGATACGCCCCTTTCGGTCCTTTCAAAGAAACCGAAGCTCCTCTACACCTACTTTAAACAGCTTTTCGCCCAGGTGACCAATCCTGCGATCGACCCCCTCCGGGAACGACTGGTCATGTCGCTCAATACCATTATCGGCGCCCGGAGATCCTCCCTGGAAGAGACGCCGGAGCATGCCCGTCATCTCTTTTTCCAGAGTCCCCTTCTTTTCAATCATGAACTGGAGGCATTGAAGAAAAATCCGGATAAGGAGTTCGCCTCGGTGGTCCTCCCTGCTCTTTTTGAGGTGAATACCGGCCCTGCGGGCCTTGAGAAAGCGGTCCGGAAACTCTGCGAAGCGGCCAGTCGTGCCGTCGACGAAGGAAAACGGATTCTGATCTTGAGCGACCGGGGCGTGGATGCCTCCCATGCGCAGATTCCGATGCTCTTGGCTGTGGCGAGCGTCCACCATCATCTCAATCGCGAGGGAAAACGGATGAAGGCGAGTCTCGTCGCCGAGACAGGCGAGGCGCGGGAGATCCACCATTTTGCCCTCCTCATCGGATACGGCGTGAGTGCTTTTAATCCGTACCTTGCCTTTGAAAGTATCCAGCTCTTGATTCAGGACGGCAACGTCGAGCGTGATTACGAAACGGCACTTCAGAATTTCAAAACGGCCTGTGAACAGGGGATTCTCAAGATTATGTCCAAAATGGGAATCTCCACCATCGGGAGTTACCGGGGCGCCCAGATCTTTGAGGCGGTCGGTTTAAGCCGCTCGCTGGTTGAACGTTGCTTCACCGGGACCGCCTCCCGCGTGGGCGGAATCGGAATGAAGGAACTGGCCAAGGACATCCTTCTCTGGCACGGGAATGCCTTCCATTCGGAAAAACCGGTGCTTGATATCGGCGGCTTCATCAAGTTCCAGCGGGAAGGAGAGTATCACGCCTTTAATCCTGAGATGATCAAGTACTTTCACCAGGCGGTTAAAGGGAGCGATTACGAGGCATATAAAAAATATTCCGACTTGGTCAACAGCCGCCCCCTCACCGCCCTCCGGGACCTCTTTACTCTGAAAAGCGACCGCTCTCCGATTCCGGTGGACGAGGTGGAGCCGATTGAAGCGATTCGGAAACGCTTTACCACAGCCGGGATGTCGCACGGCGCCCTCTCGCGCGAGGCGCATGAGACCCTTGCGATTGCACTCAATCAAATCGGCGGAAAAAGCAATTCAGGTGAAGGGGGCGAAGACCCTGCCCGCTATAAAGTGCGGGAAAACGGCGACTGGCCGAACAGCGCCATCAAACAGGTTGCCTCCGCCCGCTTCGGCGTTACCCCCGAATACCTGAACCGCTGCGTCGAACTCGAAATCAAAATCGCTCAAGGGTCCAAACCGGGTGAAGGGGGGCAGCTCCCCGGCGGGAAAGTCTCGGGAGAAATCGCCAGAATCCGGTTTGCCCAGGAAGGGACGCCGCTCATCTCCCCGGCACCGCATCATGACATCTACAGTATCGAGGACCTGAAACAGCTTATCTACGACTTGAAACAGGCGAACCCAAGGGCCAATGTCTGCGTGAAACTGGTGGCGGAGGCGGGAGTCGGAACGATTGCAGCCGGCGTGGCCAAAGCGCATGCGGATGTGATTCTTATAAGCGGCCATGACGGCGGAACCGGCGCGAGTCCCTTAAGTTCCATCAAAAACGCAGGGCTTCCCTGGGAACTCGGCGTCGCCGAAACCCAGCAGGTTCTGGTATTGAATGACCTCCGGGGACGCGTGATTCTCCGGACCGACGGCGGGATGAAAAACGGGCGGGATTTGATTGTCGCCGCGCTCCTCGGGGCCGAGGAATTCAATTTTGGGACAGCGGCGGTGGTTGCGACCGGTTGTATTATGGCCCGTCAATGCCACCTCAACACCTGTCCGACCGGCGTGGCCACCCAGGACCCGAAACTCCGCCGGGAACGGTATATCGGCAATGCCCAGATGGTGGTGAACTTTTTCAATTTTGTCGCACAGGAGATCCGTGAAATTCTGGCTGAGCTCGGTTACCGGACGCTGAACGAAATCATCGGCCGGACAGACCTCATCGGGTTGAAACCGGTTCAGGATCATCCGAAAGCGGACACCCTTGACTTGAGTCTGATCTTAGCGCAGGCGGATCCTTCCGGAAAAGCGCCGCGGTACTGTATTAAGGAAGGAAACCCCTTCCACGATGAGGAACTCGATTCCAAAATTTTGCAGGATGCGAAACTCGCTTTGGACGGGGGCGGTTCCATCCGTCTCACGTATCCGATCCGGAATATCCACCGCACAGTCGGGACCCGGCTTTCGGGAGAAATTGCATATCGCTATGGAGACAACGGCCTTCCCTTCGGAACCATCGAGTGCTATTTTCGGGGGACCGCCGGACAGAGTTTCGGGGCATTTTTAATCCGCGGGGTCCGGCTGGTTCTGACCGGAGAAGCAAACGACTATGTTGGGAAAGGAATGGGGGGAGGAGAAATTGTCATCGCCCCTCCCCGGAATGCCTCTTTTGAAACCCATAAAAACGTCATTATCGGGAATACCGTCCTCTACGGCGCCACAGGCGGATCTCTTTTTGCGGCGGGGCTTGCCGGCGAACGTTTCGGCGTCCGGAATAGCGGCGCCACGGCTGTGGTCGAAGGAACCGGGGACCACTGCTGCGAATACATGACCGGAGGGATTGTGGTGATTCTCGGCGAGACCGGGCGGAATTTCGGCGCCGGAATGACCGGCGGGGTCGCCTTTGTCTATGACGAGAAAAACACCCTTCCCCAGAATCTGAATCCGGAACTGGTCGCCATGGAACGCCTGGAGGAGCCGGAAGATTTTGAACTTCTCAAAAAACTGATCGGCCGTCATCTCGAAAACACCAAAAGCCGCCATGCCCAGAGTCTCCTCTCCGATTTTGACAATGCGGTAAAGCGCTTCTGGAAGGTCCTTCCCAAGTCGCGGGTCAAAAAGCCGCAAGCACCGGCTGCCGCCAAGGCTTAAGCGGCATGGACTATAACCCGAAGAAAATTGCGATTATCGTTCAGGGGAGCTCCTACGACAAACTCCACCTTGCGGCAACCCTTGTCGGAACCATGGTGGCCCTCGGCGGCGAGGCGCATCTTTTTCTGACATACGACGCCCTGACCCGATACGTTACAGGGACCCTGGATGAGGCCAAGCCGGCCCTTGACGATGAAAAAATGAATGAACGCTATGCCGAAGGGGTCGATGACGGCCGGATCCCGAGCATTACAGACCTCCTCCGCCAGGCGAGAGAAATGGGGCAGGTCAAGGTCTACGGCTGTTCCCAATCGGTTGCCTTCCTGAAACTCGAC
The DNA here is from genome assembly GCA_947085655.1 of uncultured Omnitrophica bacterium. Classification (GTDB taxonomy): domain Bacteria; phylum Omnitrophota; class Gorgyraeia; order JACQQV01; family JACQQV01; genus CAMTXH01. The sequence goes on from CAMTXH010000015.1 coordinate 28,600, forward strand.
CCGAAACTCTTTGACAAACTGGACGGGGTCATCGGGTACACCACTTTTCTCACCTCCGCACTCGACGCCCGGCTGGTGGTGATTTGAGCCGCTGGGGCCATCTTCCCCCACTCAAATCCCGTTCCCTCCCTTCTTTTCCCGGAATGCTCGCGGCCCTCGGTCCCGGAATTATCTGGATGGCGCTTGCCCAGGGAAGTGGTGAACTCATTTGGTGGCCCTATCTGATTGCAAAATATGGACTCGCCTTTTTATTCCTTCTCCTCCCCGCCTGTCTTCTTCAATATCCGTTGAACTACGAAATCGGAATGTATACCCTCTTGACCGGCGAAGGGATTTTTCAGGGATTCATCCGCTTAAACCGCGTCCTCGCTCTTGCTCTTTGGATCCTCATGGCCCTTTCCTTTTTGTGGTTCGGTGCCTTTGCCTCCGCAGGGGGTACCGCTCTGGCGGCACTCACCCATTTTCCACCCGGCTGGAGCCCAAAGGCCCAGACCCTTTTTTGGGCCTACGGATCCATTGCACTTTTTTTCTCGGCAATTGTCTTTAGCAAAGTGATTTATAACGCTATCGAAAAAATTATGGTGGGGGTGGCCCTCCTCACCTTTTTTGGCCTCCTCTTTGCTGCATCCCATCCCGTTGTCGTTGGGGTCCTTCCTGAATTTTTAAAGGGAATTTTCATCTCTAAGTGGCCACTGAATCGGTCCTGGGACCCAAACGATGCTACGGAACTTTTAACAGCGATCACTTTTGCAGGTCTCGGGGGTTTTTGGACCCTCTTTTATTCCTATTGGCTCCGGGAAAAAGGAAGCGGCATGAGCCGTGACATGGGGCATGTGACCGGGATTCTGGGAAAAAAGGAGGTCATTTCCGAAAGCGGATTTATCGTCACAGACGACGGTCCATCGCGAAGGGCATTTCCTCTTTGGCGGCGATTCCTTTTATGGGATTCAGGCATCGGAATCTTCGGAAATCTCTTTACAACACTCCTCACCTGCCTTCTGGCATTTGCGCTCCTCCACCCTGAAGGACTCCTCCCTGAGGAATATGAAATCGCCGTTGTCCAGAGTCACTTCTTTGAGGTGAGTTGGGGGCGGATCGGACGTATCCTTTTCCTCCTTGTGGCAGCGGCGTTCCTTTCCGACACCTGGTTTGCCACCGTGGATGCGGTGAGCCGTATTCATACAGAAGTAGTCCGGAGTCTCTTTCCAAAATTTCGAACCCTCAGTTTCCGAAAAGGGTATTATTTTTTCCTCATCCTGTTAACCCTTGTCACCTCGATCACAATGGCCTTTCAGCAGCCCGGTCCCCTGATTTTACTTTCCGCTGTCATCGGTTTTATCGGAACAGTCATTTTTTCCTTTGCGCTCCTTTTCCTGAATCACCGACTCCTTGCGTCCCAACTTCCCCCCTTCGCCCGTCCCGGCAAATGGGCGTTCATTTTGATGAGTGTGACATGTGTCGCGTATCTGGCCTTGGCCGTGGCGTATCTGAAACTCCGCTTCTTTTGATCCTCGATGCTTGATACTCGATTCTATCCAGCATCTAGTATCTAGCATCCGCCTTATTTTGCATTGTAGCATCTAGCATCCCCTGATATAATGGAGTTATGGAGTGCAAAATCTGCGGAGTTCACTTAGGCCGGGAAAAGGAAGGATTCCAAAAATCGGATGAATTCTACGACCGGGTCTGCTCCCGCTGTAATGGCCACGTCTGCAAAGCCCACCTTGTGATGGAATCTCCCCCCACCTGTACAGAATGTGCCGGTGATTAAAGCCCTTGACGGGACACCCTCCCTCATGTATACTTGTTTCAGTAGGTGAACATAAAAGTTAACTAACTGAAATGAACTTCACTGCCCTCTATAAGTCATTATACCGAAACAAGTATTACGTCTTCTCATTCGAGGACTTATTGACCTTTTTTCCAAATGAGAAAAGGGTTAACTTAAGAGAGATCGCGTATCGA
>CAMTXH010000016.1:0-63978 GCA_947085655.1 uncultured Omnitrophica bacterium
CAAGCTGCGGCCTGCCTTCAGGGATTGGCTTATTACTTCACGCTCTTTGGGAGTCAAGTGGGTGTAACGTTCCATTTGCAACACTCCTTTCTGCCTGTCATTTTACAGGCAAAGTGTTGCACTTAGAACTTGAACCTACCAGGAGTTCTGTTAAACTAAGCAAAATCCAGAGGAAGAGGAAAAAGAGCGCAACACGGTAATTCCACGGAAAAAAATCCCCGAGTTTCAACACAATGACGCTCCAAAGAAGCGGACCGATTACAGAAGCGATCCTTCCGACGAATCCGATGATGCCAAGCACTTCTCCCAGGTAGTCAGGCGGCGAAAGACGGATGATTAAAACACGACTTGAAACCCATGTGCCGCCGAGGGAGGCCCCGATCACGCTTCCTACAATCCAGAACTGCCAAGGTACAGTGGCGCCGGCTCCCATCAGAAGGCCGATTCCCCAACCGGCAAGACTCAAAAGGAGGGTGCGTCGCGGTCCGAAGCGGTCTGTCAAGAGGCCGGTTCCAAAAGCCCCCACAATCGCCGAGAGGGTGGATAGTGCGAAAAAGGAGATCATAGCACGGTCGGTCAGGCCGATCACCCGCTGGGCATAGACCGACATAAAAAGGACAACCGGCTGAATCGCCAAAAGCGCAAAAAAATAGGCCCGGGCTACGTTCCGGAGAGGTTCCCCCTTTTTAAAAAATTCCCCTCCCTTTTTGAAACGCTGGCGGGTTTGGCCTTTGACAAGCGAAAGTCGGGGAAAGCCCTTTTTCCCGGTCTCCCTGACCAGAAAAAAACAAGGTAAAGAAAAAAGAAGAAAGAAGAGCGCCGTGGGAAGAAAGGAGGCCTGGTATCCTCCCCGAAGGACAAAAGGACGGACCAAAAACAGGCCGATCAGTGTGCCGACGTATCCGAGAGCCACTCCCCAACCGGAAATTCTTCCAAGCGTGCGATTCCGGCTGACCTTGGGAAGAAGCGCATCATAGAAAAGGAGCCCGAGTTGATAGCCGATATGAGCAAGGCCGAAGAAAAAAAGCCCCTCCCCGAGCGTCCGGGCCCGGGCCAGGAGCGCGGTAGCGCCGACGCAGAGGAAGGTCGCCGGCACCAGAAAAAGCATCCTTTGCCCGAGATAATCCGAGAGGGTTCCCAAAAAGGGCATGAGGAGACTGGCTAAAAAAAGGGATAAACCGGCACAGGCGGCAATCTTTGCTTCTGTTCCCCCCTGTTGAAGGACCCAAAGGGGAAAATAGAGCGAGAGGATGTTGATGGCAAAGATCGTGTTGGCCAGATCGTATATGGCCCAGGAGGTGGTCTTCCAGAAAGAAAAAGCCCCCGTTTCCGGGGGCTTTTGAGAGATCATCCGAGCGCTTAGATCAGTGTTTCAGGCTCGAGAATGGATTCGTAATTCGGGGGAATCGGGAAGAGAAACGTCCCGACATCCCACACACCCACAACCGTTCTAGCAGCAGCCCAACCGATACCCAACAGAAGTCCCTTGGTTGCGCCCGCAGCATACCCTTCCTGCTGCCCGACCTGGTGCGGCTGATGGAAAACTTCAAACCATCCCGTTGCCACATTGATGAGGCCCCGGCGGAGTTTGTTTCCCATCTGACCCATGTCGGCTTGACTTGGAGTGGCAGACACCAAAAGGAAAATCAGGGCGATAACACTAACTATGAAGACATGTTGACGCAAGCGGTTCATTCGAACACCTCCTTCACCACAATGGAGGTAATATACCAAAAATCGGGATTTTTGTCAATGAGTCTTATTCTTCGCGGCCGGAGTCTTTTTCTCCGTAGAGGGTGTTGATCAGGTTTTGATACTGACTGTAGAGCCGCTGGCGCTTGATTTTCAAGGTCGGTGTTAGATCCCCTCCTGTTTGGGTCAGTTCCCGGTCGAGAAGCGCTATTTTTTTGACCTGTTCAAAACGGGCCACATCCGCCAGAGACCGGTCAACCCTTTCCTGGACAAGACAGACAACCCGCGGGTCTTTCAGGCAGGCCTTGGGGTCCGGGATGGAGATTCCCCTTTCGGATATCGCTTTCTTGAGCCGCTCGATATCCGGGAAAAGGAGAGCCACAATGTACTTTTGTCTGTCCCCGAAAACGACCGCTTCTTCAATCAGAGGATCCCGTTTCAACAGGGCCTCGATTTTCTGAGGGGATACGAATTTCCCGCCACTTGTTTTAATCAGGTCTTTTTTCCGGTCCGTGATGAACAAAAACCCCTCTTCATCGAGTTCTCCGATGTCTCCCGTCAGGAGGTATCCTTCCCTGAAAGTATTCCGGGTTTCTTCCTCCCGGCGATAATATCCCTGCATCACGTTCGGTCCTTTGACCATGATTTCGCCGTCTTCGGCAATTTTGACCTCGACCCCCGGAATCGAAAGGCCTACACTTCCCCACTTCCAGCGGTCCGGACGGTTGACCGAAATGACGGGAGAGGTTTCGGTCAGTCCATACCCCTCGAGAATGATGCACCCGAAGGCCGAAAAAAACGCAATCAAATCGGTGGAAAGAGGGGCGCTTCCTGAAATAAAAAAACGGAGTCTTTGTCCGATTTTCCGCCGGACCTTTCGGAGGACCATGCGGGATGCAATGGGATACTGCAGCTGGTCTTTCCAAGACAGAGAAGTGCGGTTTTGAAGGGCTTGGGCGCGTCTTTTCCCGATCTCAAGGGCCCAGAGGAAAAGTCGTCTTTTCATCGGCGATGCTTTCTCCACTTTTTCCAGCATTCCCTCGCGGACCTTTTCAAAAAAACGGGGAACCCCGCTCATCACGGTCGGCTGAACCTCCTGTATGTTTTGAAAAACGCAGTCCATGTTTTCGGCGTAGGCGATGGAGGCGCCCTGAAAGAGCATGAAGTAAAATCCGGCCATTCTTTCAAAGACATGGCTTAACGGGAGGAATGAAAGATAAAGGTCTTCTTCGGAGATGGAGATTGCGTCGCAACAGGCGCGGCAGTTGGAAAGGAAATTTTCATGGGTCAGCATCACTCCTTTGGCGTCACCGGTTGTACCGGAGGTGTAGATGATGCTGGCAAGGTCACCCCCTTCCGTCTCTTCCGCACGGGAACTGAAGCGGTCCCGATTTTGTGCGAGAAATTGTTCTCCAAGGGAGAAGGCCCTCGAGAGATCTCCCCCTTCGAAGGAAAGAACCGTCCCCTGCCATTCGGAAAGGGATGCTGCCATGGCCTGTTTGGAGACCCAAAGGGTTTTGACTCCTGAATCTTCCAGGATATAGCGGACATCGTGGGGAGGAAGGGTCGGGTAGATCGGAACCGTGACACATCCGATAGCAAGGATCGCGAGGTCCGTGAAGGCCCATTCGGGACGGTTTTCAGAAAGGATGCCAACCCGGTCTCCCTTGGCGAGTCCCTGGCTTAAGAGAAAGTTTGCCAGTTTTTCGATGTGGTGGAGAACCTCGATCCAGGAAATCGAATGGTAGGTCCCCTCTTTTTTAAAGGAGAGACAGGGGGAATCTCCGTAACGGAGGGCCCGCGAGCGGAACATCCCGTAGAGGGTGGTGTCATCGGTTCTTGAATTGTGGCTGTCGTTTCTCAAGAAATGCCGAGATCCCCTCTTTCATATCTTCCGTCTCACAAATTTTCCCAAAGGCCTCCGCTTCCCGCTTTAAGGCCTCGTCCAAGGAAAGATGACGGCCTGATTCGATCAGGGAAAGAATCTGAGAAATGGCCGGAAGGCTTTTTGAGGCGATCCGCTGGGCAAGACCTTTGGCGTGCCGGGCAAGATCTTCATCCGGGACAACCGCATTCACCAACCCTATACGAAACGCCTCCTGAGCGGAAATCATGTCGCCGGTGAGGATCATTTCCGTCGCTTTGCTTGGTCCCACGATCCGCAAAAGCCGCTGGCTGCCGCCGAAGCCGGGGACAATACCGAGGTTAATCTCCGGCTGGCCGAAACGGGCCCGTTCGCCCGCGATCCGGATGTGACAGGCCATCACCAGCTCGTTTCCTCCCCCGAGACAAGGGGCGTGGATGGCGGCAATAACCGGTTTCGGCATCCGCTCGATCTTATCGAAAAGGAGTTGTCCCTTGCGGGCAAGGGCTTCCGCCTGTTTTGCGGAAGAAATTTTTATCAGTTCCCGGATGTCGGCACCGGCGATAAAGGCCTGCGTCCCTTCACTGGTAAGGAGAATCGCCTTGACCGTGTCATCGCTCTTTAAGGCATCCATCGCCTCCTCAAGTTCCGTCAATACTTTTTGGTTCAGGGCATTGACCGGTGGGTTGTTGAGGATGAGGGTCGCGACCCCTTCCTCCCGAACCGTTTTAACAGGATGTTGAAAAAGCATGGTCCCTCCGAAGGTTACCGGCCGTACGTGAAAAATCCCTTTTTGGTTTTTTTTCCAAGATGATTGGCCCGGACCATCCTCCGAAGATGCGGGGCCGGCCAGAAACGCTCTCCGAGCTCTCCGTACCACTCCTCAAGTTCTTGGACCACCGTATCAATTCCAATTTGATCCGCAACGTGGAGGATGCCCCCCTTGACCGGTGGGAACCCGAGTCCAGCGATCATGGCCAGTTCGATGTCGGAAGGGTTGCTGATTTCCTCCTGTAGACAATAGGCTGCTTCGTTAATCATCGGCAGCAGAAGCCGCTCGACGGAAAATTTCTTTTTCGGTTTCGGCAATTTTGGAGAAAGGGACCCGATTAAAAAAGCAAGTTCAGGTTCCACCCGCGGGTTACCGTCATAAGTGTAAAACCCTTTTTTCCGCTTGACTCCGTAGCGCCCCGCCTCATAAAGCACTTTCCAAATCGGTGCCGGTGTCATCCGGGCACCGTAATCCCGGAGAAGAACCTTGACGACGCTCTGGCAGACATCGAGTCCGACGGTATCGACCAGGGTAAAAGGCCCCATCGGGAGGCCGAACTGGACCGCAGCCCGGTCCACTTCCTCGACCGAGGCGCTTCCCTCCTGTAGACAATAGGCCGCTTCGTTCAGATAAGGCATCAAAAGCCTGTTGACTAGGAACCCGGCGCATTCTCTGACCCGGATCGGGATCTTCCGGAGACTTTCGGCAAAGAGAGTGACATCCGAGACGGTTCCTTCCGACGTCTCAAGTCCCGGGATGATTTCAACCAGTTTCATGACATGAGGCGGGTAGAAAAAATGGAGCCCAATGACTTTATCCGGCCTTTGGGTGGCTGCCCCGAGTTCCGAGATGGAGAGTGAGGAAGTGTTTGAGGCAAGGATGGTGCTTTTCGGACAGATCCGGTCGAGCTCCCGGAAAACCTCCTTTTTGACCTGGAGGTCTTCGATGACCGCTTCAATCACCAAATCAACGTCCCTCAGATCTTCGGTTCGGGTCGTCGGCCGGATAAGCGCCATTTTGGATTGAACTTCTTCCGATGTCATCTTCCCTTTTGCAACGCGCCTTTCATAAATCGCACGGGCACGCTGAAGACCGGACTCGACGAAACGCTCCTCGATATCCTTGAGGATGACCGGAATTCCTCCGTAAGAGAGAACCTGCGCAATTTCAGCTCCCATGGCCCCGGCACCGATGACCGCAGTTCGATAGATATACATGGGGTTACCTCATCTTGTATTGTAACAGGACCCAATCCCCGGGTCAATGAAGCATTAGGGAGATTTTTCGAAAACGAGCGCTTTGATTTCATCCAGATGCTTGATTGCCTCTTCTTCTCCGTGGCGGACGAACTTTTTCGCCTCAAAGAATTCAAACCAATCGGCACTGATATGGGTGGGCCGGATGACGACATCCGCTTCCTGACAGGCAACCTCCGAAATTTGATATTCCATTGTCTGCATGCTCTGCATCATGATGTCAAAGATATTCGGCGAGAAAAAACCGGAAAACCGCTTTCTCAGGCGATAGCCGATACGGACAAAAAGATTTTTTTTCTGGATCGTCGCCTCTTTTTTTGCCTCCGCTTCCAGAAGCCGCTTCCGTTTTTCCAAAACGGCATGAGGGCTTGGGAGAACGTTGACCGCGATGATTTTTCGGATCCCCATCCGCCGGAGACACTGAATCGGCACCGGCGAGGCGACCGCCCCATCCACCACAATCTGCCCTTTCTGGATCAGGGGCTGGAAGATGCCCGGAATGGACATGCTTTCCCGGAGTGCGTTCACCAAAGATCCTTGGTCGATGACCAGTTCCTCCCGTGTGGTTAAATTCATCGCAATGACCTTTAGAGGAATGGTGGTCTCCTGGAAAGTGATGTTGCCAAAAATGTCTTTGAGAAACTGGGTGACCCGGGTTCCGCGGAAGAAACCGGTCCGCCAGAAAAAATCGAAGTCTCCGAGGAGGGCATAGGTCTGCCGGCGCGTGGAGATTCCCATCACCATTTTTTCCATCTCTTCAAAGGATTTGCCGCAGGCCAGCGCCGCCGCCACAATCGCTCCGATGCTGGAACCGGCCACCACATCGATCGGAATTTTTTCCTTTTCGAGGACTTTGATAACCCCCAAATGGGCCAGGCCCAGGGCGGCGCCGCTCCCCAGAACGAGTCCGACCAAGATCTCTCCCGTTTCCCGGGCCATGTACCGGACCAGACGGCTGTAACGGGCTTCCGGCTCAGCGATGATGAACGGGACGCCCTTTTCTTGAGTGGGAGTTTTGAGATTCGGCGTATAAGGAAGAATATGTGAAATCTTTGATCCCAAGAAGAGCTCTTTGTCGGGGGGTGAAAAAGGATACCATTCCTTGACTTCGTTGAGAATGAGCCGAAGCCGCTCGCGCAATTTCGGCAGCTTGAAATAGGTATTTAAAAGCAGTTTTGTCACCTGGAGGTGCCCTTGATCGCCGTCCGTGACCAGGTACACCAGGTCGGATTGCAGGAGAATATTTTGGATAGAAAAGGTTTGTTTGGCCGGGAGCACAAGAACCACAAAGTCGTAGGCAAAGACCAGCCGGCTGAAGAGGGACGAGAGCTGTTTCTCATCTCCCTCCCGCTCATAGTCACTCAAGGAAAACTCGAGCACATGAAATCCGGAAGGGTGGACAGAGACATATTTTTGAATATCCTCTATCGCCATCTCGGATTTCTGAAGGGGGAGCGGTTTTCCCCTTTCGAGTCCCAAAAGACTCAAAGCGCTCTTACTTTCTCCCGCAAAGTCGATCAGGATGGTTTTTTTCAAGGTTTCCACAGCGAGTCCTGCGGCGAGGTTTGTAGCAAAGAGGGTTTTTCCGACTTGGGGGGCGGCACTGTAAACGGAGACAATTTTGGAGGCCTTGATCCGCTCTCCGGTCCGTTCTCTGTCTTTTTCCTTGAGACGCGTTCCAAGAATCCGGCTGATTTCTACGGCAACATGGGGAGAGCGCTCCAGAAGTTTGTGAAAGTCCTCTCGTTCCAATCGAAGAAGAATGGCATCGTTTTGAACCTCCACATTCACCGAATGCGGTTCATCCGTCAGCAGGGAGACTTCCCCGAAGTGTCCTCCCTCGTAGAGGTAGGCAAAGACTTTTTCGGTGAGACCCTGAACCGTGAAAACTTTAAGCCGTCCGGAGACCACCACGTAGAAACAGTCCGCCGGGTCCCCCTCCCGGTAGATGAAATCGCCCCGCTTGAACTCAATCAGCCGGGATTCGCTCGCCAGGAATCGGAGATCCGTTTCTTTAAGATTGGAAAAAAGCGGAATCCGCTTGAGGATTTGAATCTTGTCGATTTTGTCCTGCTTGAAAAGAGGCCAGCGCATCATCCCCCCTCTTCCGCAAATCGAATTCTTTTGGAGATCGGTGGATGGGTGTGGAAGAAAATTTCCACCAGCCGATTGGGGGATGGATCGGCAAGATTTTGTGAGGCGAGCTTCCGCATGGATGAAATGAAGGCCTCCTTCATCCCGGTGGTCCGCAGCGCAAAGCCGTCCGCCTCCCTTTCCAGAAAACGTGAAAAGCCGTTTTGAAGGGACAAAAGACAAAAGCCGACGAGGGAGAAAAGGAGCAGAAAAAGAGGAAGCGCCGCCAAATCTTCCGGATGGGAAAGATGAAAGACGGAGAGAAGTTTCTGGAGGGCCCCTTGAATGATGTAAAGACTCCCGAAGGTCAAGAGGGCATTGAACAAAAACGAATAAACCATGTGATGCTGCTTGTCATGTCCCAACTCATGCGCAAAAATCACTTTAATCTCATCATGGTTGAATCGCTCAAGAAGTGTATCCCCAAGAATGATCCGTTTCTTTTTCCCGATTCCGAGGACGGCGGCATTGGCCCTTTTCGACTCCTTGCTTAAATTCAACATTCGGACCGAATCGATGCTTCTTCCCTGCTTTTCCGCAAAACGCCTCAAAAGGCCAATCAAGGCCTCATCCTTAACCGGCTCGTAGCGGAAAAAAAGCGGCACAATCCATACCGGAAAAAGTTGGAGGAGGATCCACTGATAAAAAATCCACATGAGCGCAAAGGCAAGCCACCAATTTTCCCCGAGAGACCGGAGAAAAAAATAACCGGTTTCAACGAGAAGGAGAAAGAAAAGAAAAGACAATAATCCCTTCTTGACCTCCCGAACGCACCACCCCCTGAAGGTTAGATTGGAAAGGCCGTAACGTTTCTCCAGGAGATAATCGCCTCCCAGTTGAAACGGGAGTTTCACCGCTCCCACAAGGACCGACAAAACGGTTGTATAGAGGAATAGCTGTATCCAGAAGTTGGAGGAAACGGACGCACTCTTTGACTGCAAAAGAGCGGCACTTTCCGTGAGAAGAAAAAGAAAAAAGAAAAGAACGACAGCGAAGAATGTCAGGAAAAAGAAAAGGATTTTAAACTTGTGGTACCGTTTAACGCGTTGGTTTGGTTTCATCTTTGCCATAGAAAATACTGATCCGGTCTCCCGGACGGAGTGAAAATTGTTCAGAAGCGTTTCCGTCCCGTACCGCCAGTTCCAAAAGGCCGGCACTTCCGAAAAGGGCCAGAAGCTCCCCTCTTTTTCCCTCCCCGTACGTTTTAGAAAGGACAGGGACCGTTTCCTTTCCAACGCGGATTCGGAATCCCTTTTTCATCTGTCCTTTTCCAAGGCGGTGAAGATCTGTTTGCCGAATATTGGTAATTGCGTTTCCGAAATGATCTTTGACAAGAATTCTTCCCTCGAGGGAACCCTTCTTCCTGAGGACCTTCCACTCCGGAAGGTGAACAGGGGCCGTCGCTTTCTTCCCGAATTTTTGAAGAGGCTCTTTCTTTAACAGTCTTACAGCACAGGGTGCGAACCACTCTCTGCCATCAAAGGTTCTGGCAGGACCCATCCGTCTTCTCTCCGGGGAGACCGAGACCAGATGCATCCGGGGATGATCGCGTACGATGGGGCTCAAAAGACCGTTGTCGGGTGCCAGAAAAGTATGACCTGGAAGAGTACCGATCAGAAAGGCCCTTTTTGTCCCCACGCCGGGATCCACAATGGCCATATGCAGCGTCCCCCTGGGGAAGTACCGGAAACTCCGCCAGAGGACAAGACTCGCATGGACAACGTCCTGAGGAGGAACCTCGTGACTGATATCCACCAGCTGAACCTCCGGGAAACCGCTCAGGATGACCGCTTTCATTTCAGCCACATAAGGGTCCTTTGTTCCAAAATCGGTGGTGAAGGTCACAATCCGCCTTTTCACGCCAGGCCTTTCTTTTTCCGCTGGTCTTTCACATATTGAACCAATTTCCTCCGGTCTTCGGGACGGATCCGGTCAAAAAAAATGGCGATGTAATGTTTCTCTTTTCCTCCATTTTCCTGACGGATTTTTTCGGTCCGGACGACCACGCCGGAACAGCGAATTTCGTGGGTTGTTGCCCCGGAAGTCCCCGGAACGGGGACCCAAAGGGTGAGGTCAAACCGCGTCATCTCCGGCACTGGCTTGGATACCCGGCAATAAGCCCCCGAAGCGCTGATATTCTTTGTTTCGGTTGTCTGAGAAAAAGGGGCTCTTTCCAGAGTGATGGAAAGAACTTCTTCAATCCGGGGGTATCGTCGCCGCTCAGCGTTCTTTTTCATGCCGTAGGCGCTTCCGCCGCCTTTTGGGCCTTTTCGCCCCTTTCTTTTTCCATAGCGATTTTCCAACACCCCTTGCCGCAGAAATATTTTCCGTTTCGATAGTACCAGGCTTTCCGCCGAATCGGTTTATTGCATTGGCTGCAGTTTTTCGGCTTTTCAATTTTTTGCCTTCCCGGTTTTTCCCCGGCTTTTGCCTCCGTTTTCTCCGTTTCGGTCTCTCGCTTTTCCTCTTTTTTGGCCGCTTGCTCCGCTTCGGGTTTTTGCTCTTCAGACTTTTGCTGCTTTGTTTCTTCGTCCACGAAATACCTCCTTTTCCTTTTCATCCAAAAATTGGGTTAAGCGCTTCCGGCTTCCTTCCCCCATAGAGACAAAAGAAATCCCGTAACGCTTTGTGGCCCTTCCCGCTTGCGCCTGATGCCAAACCACTTCCCCCAAGATGTGAAGTGATTCCGGAGAGGAAGAAAGATGCAGACTCATTTGGAAGAAGGCCGGAAGTTCCTCCGTTTCCGCAACCTCAAGCGCCAGCCCTCCTTTTGAAAGATCCACGAGCCGCGCTTTCGCGCCAGGGGTTCTTAAATAAGCGCTCCCAAGTTGAAGGGCGGGCCGGTTCTCAACCGGGAGCGGTTCGCAGAGTAGCCGCGGGTGGCGACGGCGCTCTGTCGGCACCCCCTCCTGCGGCTGAAAATCCATCTCATCCAGGAAACTGGTCAACAGTTCCAATGTCTTTTGCCCGTCCATTAATTCGATGGAGGCCGATGCAGCCGCCTCACGGGCAGGATCGGAAAAAAATCCTGTGGCAAAAAGATACCCTTTCGCGGCCTGTTGCTCGCGCATTCTCCGAACAATGGATTCTATTTCACGGGACCCGAAGAAGGTCTTTTGGTTTTCGCACGCAACCAGATAGGTTCCCTCCGGACGGTGGGAAACCCAGCTGGTTGGCAAATCCGGCTCACCGGACAGTTGCTCAAATTTCACCTCGGGCCACATTTTGCCGAATATTTGAAGGCAAAGTTTTGCAAAGTCATCTTTTTTCATCGAGACAAAGGCCTCAAGACGGGGATTCTTCTGTGGCTTTTTTTCTTTATTTTCCTGACGGGGGGTGGACGGAGGTTTCCCAGACTCTCTGCGCCACAATAACCCCATTCCCATGGAAAGGAAGATCCATGAAAAAAGTGTTGCAAGGAGGGCGATGATTTTCAGTTGAATGGCATAAGAACTGGAGGCAATGGTGGCAACGAAGAGGAGCGAAAGGGGCGCAAGCGACACCCACGCCAGCGCCACCACGGCTCCCGTGGTCAGAAAATTTTTTCTCATGGGGAGGGGGCCTTCCAGCTCTCGAGGTAAGAGACGATTTCCTCAAGGGGAGTTCCCGGTCCGAAAAGTTTGCCGACGCCGAGGCGGTTCAGTTTTTTCTGGTCCTCGTCTGGGATGATCCCTCCTCCTGTCACGAGAATGTCTGTCCTTCCCCTTTTTTTCAACCCTTCCATAATTTTCCCAAAGACAGACAGATGGGAACCGGTTAGAACACTGATGGCAATGACGTCTGCCTTCTCCCGAACCGCGGTTTCAACGATGGTTTCCGGCGACTGTTGGAGGCCGAGGTAGACCACGTCCATCCCTGCTTCCTTCAGTGCGGAGGCGACAATCTGGATTCCCCGGTCATGGCCGTCCAGCCCCGGTTTGGCAAGGATAATTTTCTTCCTTTTTTTCATCAGAGAAATACCCGCTGCCGGTAAGTCCCGTAAACCGATTTCAGCGCATCCACCATTTCTCCAAGCGTCGCATACGCTTCCGCCGCTTCAATCAGAGCTTCCATCACATTTTCGCCCTTTTCGGCAGCCGACCGGATCCGATCAAGCACAAGCGTGACCCGCCTCCCGTTTCTTGTTTTCCGGATTTGCCGGAGGTTCCGGATCTGCCGCCGTTCAGTCTCAGAACCGATTTTCAACGTCGGAATCGGAACTTCCTCTTCCAGAAGGTATGCGTTGACGCCGACAATGATGCTCTTTTTTTGCTCAATTTCTCTCTGATACCGCCTGGCTGATTTTGCGATTTCTTTCTGAAAGAACCCTTTTTCAATGCCGGCCACTACACCGCCGATTTTCCGAATCTGCCTGAAGAAGCGTTCCGCCTGCTCCTCCAACTCATCCGTCAAGGCCTCAACGACAAAGGACCCTCCGAAGGGATCTGCCGCCTGGGTGACGCCGATCTCATGACGAAGAATCTGCTGGGTCCGGAGGGCAATTCGAACCGCCTTTTCTGTCGGAAGGGCCAGTTGCTCATCCATTGAATTGGTGTGGAGACTCTGCGTTCCTCCGAAGACCGCCGAAAGGGCTTCATAAGCGGTTCTGATGATATTGTTTTCCGGCTGTTGTCGCGTGAGGGTACACCCGGCTGTCTGGGTGTGAAATCGAAGAAGCCAGGACTTTTTATTGCGCGCCCCGTATTGGTTTTTCATTTTTTTCGCCCAGATTCGGCGGGCGGCCCTGAATTTTGCCACTTCTTCGAGGAAATTCAAATGGGCATTGAAGAAGAAAGATAGCCGCGGGGCGAAGGCATCGATTGCAAGGCCCCGCTTCAGGCACTCTTCCACATACGTCATCCCGTCCGCCAACGTGAAGGCCAGTTCCTGGGCAGCGGTGGAACCGGCCTCTCGGATGTGGTAGCCGCTGATGCTGACCGTGTTCCACTGAGGGACGCGACGGGTGCAGTATTCGATCACATCCACAACCAGTTTGAGGGAGGGCTTCGGAGGGAAAATCCACTCCCTTTGGGCGATGTACTCCTTTAAAATGTCATTTTGAAGGGTTCCGCGGAGCCGCCGGAACGAAACCCCCTGTTTTTTGGCGTACGCAAGGTAGAGGGCAAAGAGGATAATCGCCGGCCCGTTGATGGTCATGGAAGTGGAAATCCGGTCCAGAGGGATCCCTCGAAAAAGACGTTCCACGTCTTTCAAAGAATCGATGGCGACACCGCAGCGGCCCACTTCCCCTTCCGCGTTCGGGGCATCGGAGTCGAGACCCATCAGGGTTGGCATGTCGAAGGCAACCGAAAGGCCGAGGTTTCCCTCCTTGAGAAGGAGTTTGAACCGTTCGTTCGTCTCGTCGGCGGTGCCGAACCCGGCAAACTGGCGGATCGTCCAGGGTCTCTTGAGATACATCCGGGGATGAATTCCCCGGGTGAAGGGATAAGAGCCCGGCGCTTCGATTTTTCTCCCGTCAGTGGAACCACCCCGTTTATTTTTCATCCTTTTGGCGACGGACGGCCGGTGCAAGCCAGAAGCGCCAATCCTAACCCTCCTGCGAGTGTGTTCACCCAGATATCCCGGGGATCGCACACCCGGTTCGGGAGAATCCCCTGAAGCCATTCATCCAAAAAGCCGATTCCGAGACTGCCGGTGAAACTGGCGCCGTAACAGACGGTTGTGGAGAGACTGTGCCGGAATCCCCTGAAAAGAACAATGCTCAGCAACCCGTATTCGACAAAGTGGATCTGTTCGATGGCAAAGTCCAGACGGTTCATGGCAAAGAAAAAGGCCCCTCCCACGATAAAAAAAACGTACCGTTTGAGGGACCGCTCCGGCAGATACCGGATAAAAAGAATCAAAAAGAGTCCTGCCACCCCTTGTGGAAGGAGTGAATGCCAGGGAAAGTGTCTTTCCAAAAAAGCCCACGCCAGGGGCACGAAGCCGGCGCTCACCAATAGGAGGAAAACATACCCGATGACGGCAAACCAGTCTATAACCCTTTGGCGCTCACCCTTCATACGTATAACAATAGCACAGAATCGGAGTTACGTCAATGAAGGTTACAGGAGGGGCATCCGGAAAGAGGGATCCAACCGCTTCAATTCCTCCCCGGTTTGAATCAGTTTTTCTTTCAAGACGGAATCATACGTTTTTCGGTAGGCGGAATAAAGATCCAGGAAAAGATCCTGCTTTTCCCGGATCTGGAAGAGAACCTTGTTCTTCTCAAGGTTGTGTAAAAACTCTCTGAAGGCATCTTCCTTCGTTTTCAGAAAGTTGAGGTAGACGTCCCCCACATTCATCAGGAGCTGCTCGTACCGGGAAAAGGAATTCGAAAGCTTCTGGAGAATAATTCCAACTGCGGTAATCTTCCGGTGAACCAGGCGATCGTATTCAGAGGCGAACTGGTAATACGTCTTAGCGTATCCTTCGTACGAGGAGGAGGATTTTTCAAAAAAGGCCGACTCTCCTACCCTCTCCTCCGAATCCAAATTTTGGAAGATGCTCAAAAGCAAGAGAAGATGATCTGCGTTGGTCTTATAGACGAGGTATTTGAAGTAGTTGTCTTGAGAGTCCTCGATCAATTTGAAGATGTCTGTATTTCTCGGTGAGGTGAGTTGCCGGATCCGTTCGTGATAGGAAGGGTAACTGGCTTCCAACAGAAGAAAGGCGAGGTAAATATTGACATCTTCTTCCGGCTGCTCGGGGTTGTTTTCCAGACCCAGTTGAATGCGCGATTTGAGGAGACTCTCCACCAAAAACCCGAGAGCGGATTCTTTTTTTTCATCCTTCAAATTGAAGTAGAAAGGATGCGGCATGGACCGTTTCCCCCCTTCAAAAAAAATCGGGATAACCGACAAGCGGCATCCCGTTCTCTACCCAAATCAAATATAGTATACCTCAAAAGAGGTATTTTGTCAATGGGCCTAGTCGCGCTGCAGAAGTCGGTCTAGTTCACCATTGACCCTGAGCGGAGTCGAAGGGCCAATGGGCCGAAGGATCAAACGCCGAGAATCGTCTTTAACAGAATGGTCAGCGTGAAGCCGATAACCACCCCGATCAAAAGATCCCGTGTCCTGCCAAAGTCGAAAAGCGGAAAACGATTCATTTGGGCACCCGTTCCATTATAGGGGGTGCCCAAACGGTTGTCAACAAAAAAACCCAGGCCGCCCACAGGAGCGGCCTGGGTTCTACGCTACTGACGATCCTTTGTTACGCAAATCTGGCGAGGACGACTAGGACCGTTAGGATCACCAAAATCGGCATATGGGCAGACAGGTATCCCGTATAGGTAACACCGATCAGCGCGCCGACCAAGATCCCAGGAAGAAAATCGACGATCCGGTCAAGTAACTGTTTCATATGATTTCACCCCCTTCAAGTAGCTTCTCTGGTGGATCAGCCCACCTTTCAGGAGCTTGGCTTTTTGAGCCTACTGTGGATAAGTATATCATAATTGGAAAAAAAAGTCAAATCAATTTCACATATCTACTTTATTTTAAAAGGGTTATAAAATTTTGGTTACCCCTATTTTTGGCTTTTTAACGAGGAAGGGCATGATTCGGGGTGTACAAATATGAACACCCCCTTTTGTGGGGAGATTTTGGTCAATTTACTCACCCGGGAGGCCAGTGGAAGGGTCTTCCCCCGAGAAGGTGGAGGTGGAGGTGGTAGACGGTCTGCCCCCCATCCCGGTTACAATTGATGACAAGACGGTACCCTTTCTCCGCTACCCCCTCTTTGCGGGCAAGGCGGTTTCCGACCTGGATCAGCTTGGCGGCAACCGTTGTCTGATCGTCCTTTAGGTCCGAAACCCTTTCGATATGCCGTTTCGGAACGATCACCGCATGAAAAGGGGCCTGGGGGTTGATGTCTTTGAAGGCGACTGTTTCCTCGTCCTCGTAGAGGATTGTGCTGGGAAGCTCCTTCTTCACAACCCGGCAGAAAATGCACTGTTCCATGGCGGTAGTCTACCAACTACTCGCTCGAAGCGCAACAAAAGAGTCGTTTACAGAGGCTTCTTTTTGAGGTAGACTACTTTTAAAAGCATGGCGATTTATCAGGAATTTTACGGCCTTCGGGAGGCCCCCTTTAATGTCACCAGCGACCCTGGTTTCCTCTTCTTCTCCCGTCACCATCAAGAGGCCTATTCTCACATCCAATACGGGATCAAGGAACGGAAGGGGTTTCTCCAGCTCACGGGTGAAATCGGATCCGGGAAGACCACCCTCTGCCGGGCCCTTCTAGATACGCTGGATGAGAAGACAAAAACCGCTTTCATCCTGAACCCCAATCTGACCGCCCTCCAACTGCTCAAGGCGATTGTCACCGATTTCGGGATCGTCACCCGGGCACGAACTCGGATGGAGCTGATCGAAACATTGAATCAGTTCCTGATCGAACAACTCGAAAAGGGGTACAATGTCCTTGTCATTATCGACGAAGCCCAGAATCTGAGTGCCGCTGTTTTGGAGCAAATCCGGATGCTTTCAAACTTGGAAACCCCGAAGGATAAGCTCATTCAGATTGCGCTCGTCGGTCAACCGGAACTCCGGCAGAAGCTCGAAGATCCCTCTTTGAGTCAGCTTCGCCAACGGATCGGGGTTCGCTACCACATCCTACCGCTCGATCAGGATGAAGTCGGACCTTACATTGAGCACCGGCTTCATATCGCAGGCTCAAACGGCCAGATCCGCTTCAAGCCGAAATCGGTTGAGTTGATCGGCCGGTACGCCAAAGGGATTCCGCGGCTCATCAATATGGTTTGCGACAAAAGTCTTTTGGCCGGTTACGTGTATGAAACATTCGAAATGACCCCTCAGATCGTCCAGCGCTGCATTCAGGAACTGGAATTACCGGTGCCGGTATGAGTCTGATTCACGATGCGTTAAGGAAACTTGAACGCGAAAAAAAAGGCCCCCTTCCGCCGGGAACCGAACATCTTGTTCCCCCCTTACCTGAAAAAATCAAGGGACGGAAGTTCCCCTTTTTTTGGGGGCTTTTGGGACTCGGCGTCGGCCTGATCGCCGTTGGACTCTCGACCCAGTTTAAATCCTCCCCTGAGTTGAAAGTGGCTTCGACACTTCCTGAAGTCCCCGAAGAAGTCCTCCTTCCTCCCGCCCCTGTGTTGTCGCCTGAACCGGCTCCGGCCCCCATTCCGGAGACGATCCCCCTTTCCCTCCCCTCCCGAACAGAGAGCACCTTCACCCTGAGCGGCGTGGTTCAGGGCGAGGGGGAACCGTTCGCAGTGATTAACAATCAGATTACGCGGGTGGGGGATGAAGTGGAGGGGGCCCGTTTGATTGCCATCGGCACCAATCAGGTCACCCTTTTGCGGGATGGCGAGGAAATCCTACTCCGGCTTAAATAACTACAATTGGAGTACCAGATGAATCATTTCGACCGGGCCGAAGGGGAGCCGTTCGACCTCTGCAAATCCCTTCTTCCGGCCAAGAGCCAGTGCCGCTGACATGCTGGCACTTCCTCGAAAAACCACCTTTTTATAGCCCTGTTTCCTGCAGAAGGTAAGTGCTTCATCCACCAGCTGTGAGCCGTACTGTTTTCCCCGGTGGGCCGGGTCAATGAAAAGGCGCCTCAAGAGGGCCGTTTCGCGATCATCCTCTTTAATGGCAACCGTCCCGATGATCTTCTGGTTTACCTCCCCGACCAG
This sequence comes from uncultured Omnitrophica bacterium, assembly GCA_947085655.1. Taxonomy (GTDB): domain Bacteria; phylum Omnitrophota; class Gorgyraeia; order JACQQV01; family JACQQV01; genus CAMTXH01. Next base: position 17,370 of record CAMTXH010000016.1, read on the forward strand.
GAACGTGTTGCGGCTTCCGCTGTATGTTTCGGAAATCATGTTTAAATCCGTATCCGAATAGGCCTTTCTCTCAAGCTGGAATTCCTGGTCAAGAATGGAAGTGATCAATTTCTTGACCGCTTGTTGATCCTCCGCTTTGAAAGACCGGACTTTCATGGTCATCGGTTTTTCACCACTCCTTCCAGTGGGGCCAGGTCAAACTGGCGCGTTAAAAAGCGGCTGGCCGCATCAAGCCCCCCATCCAGGAAAAGCGCCCCGATCAGCGCTTCGAAGGCCTCCGAAAGAAGCGAACTTTTGAAAGACCCCCCCTGCTCTTTTTCTCCCCGTCCCAAAAGGAGAAATTCGCCGAGTCCGAATCGTTTGGCCTCCTGGACAAGACGCTCCTCGCAGACAAAATTCTTCCGCTTTTCGGTAAGGGTTCCTGAGTCCTCCCCCGGAAACTGTGCCACCAAATGGGCGGTGATGACGAGTTGTAAGACCGCATCCCCCAAAAGGGCGAGAAGTTCGTTGTCCTCCGCCGGCTGTTCGTTGGCGAAAGAGCGGTGGGTCAGGGCCCTTTCCAAAAGAGTCGGTTTTTTGAAGGAATAACCGAGTCGCTGCTCGACGGTTTGATGCATTGACTTATTTCATCCGTTTCAAAATCACTTCCCGAATCACCTTTTCTCTTATTCCCTTCCGGATGACCACCCGCCCGATTCGGGTCGGGAGAACATACTGTCTTATCCCTCCGGCGAATTTCTTGTCGCGACCTTCCGCTTTTAAAATCTGATCGAGGCGCCATCGTCTTTTCTGAAGCTTCATCAGAGTGGTGGGAAGACCGACTTTCTTGAGAAGTGTTTCCAATCGGTCTAATTCCTTTCGTTGAAGGAGTCCCTCTTTCGCTGCGATTTCTGCGGCGAGAAGCATCCCGACAGAGATGGCCCTGCCATGTCGGGTTCGATATCCGGCAACCTGCTCGAGGGCATGCCCCAGCGTATGTCCGAAATTGAGAACCCTCCGGATGCCTTTCCGGTCGTATTCATCCTGCTCCACGACACGCGCCTTGATCCGGGAACAGGTGGCGACAAGCTGTTGGAGGGCCCGCCCGTCCTTTTTTAAAAGCCGGTCGATATTCTTTTCAATGAAACTGAAAAAAGGTTCCGATTGGATGACGCCGTATTTGATCGCTTCTGCCAGTCCATCCCGGAGGTTTTCCTCCGGGAGTTTCTTAAGAACCGACATATCCGAGTAGACCAACCGCGGCTGGTAAAAGGCCCCCAGGTAGTTTTTTGCCGTTGGGAGATCTATTCCGGTCTTTCCGCCGATAGCCGAATCCACCTGAGATAAAAGCGTGGTTGGGACCTGGATATAGGGAATGCCTCTTTTATAGGTCGCAGCGACAAACCCGGTTAAATCACCCAGAACACCCCCTGAAAAACAGATAACGAAATCCGGATCCGTTCGAATCATTTTTTTAATGAGCGGAAGAAACCAATCTAAAGACTTTGCACGCTCGTCTGTTGGAAATTGTTTTTCCCAGATGGCTTGAATACCGACTCTCTTCAACGAAGCCCGGAGGTCTCTTCCATGTTTTTGATAGACAGCGTTGTTCGTTGTGACCAAGGCGCGCCTTCCCAGACCCAGCCGCTTAAGTTCTTTCCCAAAAGTGCCGTATCCCTGGTCCGTCACAATAATCGTATAGCTTCTCTCACCGAGCCGAACTCTGATGGCATGCTTCATTGATTTGAGTATAACAAAATTATCGAAATTAAGGAAGACCTAGGACTCGGGAGGAAAATTCGATGAGAGGGAGGATTATCTTCCAGAGAAAACCGGAGGAGAGGAGAAAAAAGACAATCAGGATCCCATACCGCTCAAGCCGTGCATACGGGGAGAGCCAGCCAAGCGGAAGAAGTCCCATCACAACGCGGGAGCCGTCCAAGGGCGGAATCGGGATCAGGTTGAAGATCGCCAAGAGGATATTCAAGCGGGCGGCATTCAGGAGAAAGGCGGCCGGCAGCGATTCCATCGGAAATCTCCCAAGGTGAAAAATTCCTGCTGCAAGGAGAGCTAGACAAACATTCGTCATCGGACCGGCCAGCGCGACCCAGATCATCTGTTGTTTCGGTTTCCGGAGCATCGTGAACGTCACCGGAACCGGCTTTGCCCACCCGAAAAAGACATGAAGGGTTAGAAAGAAAACAAGTGGGAGGATGAAAGTTCCCCAGATGTCCAGATGGGCGAGTGGATTCAGGGTGAGACGGCCGGCCCTTTTGGCCGTTGGGTCCCCGAATCGGTATGCCACCCAGCCGTGGGCCACCTCATGAAATGAAACGGAAAGGGCGATGATTGGAAGAATAATTAGAAATTGGATTAGCAAGAGGAGAGGGGACGGTAGAGAACTGCTCATGAAACAAGCAGTTCCCGCGGATATCCGATATTCCGGACCACCAGTTCACCGGTGACAGAAGGGCCGTCTTTGAGGAAAAAGCCCTTTTTGGGGAGTCCGAACGTGACGGTCCGTTCCGCCTGGATACAGCCGCCCAGAATCCGGCCGGTTGTAGCGCAAAGCCCGGATGGGATATCCACCGACAGAACCGGACAAGGGAGCCGGTTGACTATTTCAATGCTTCCGTGATACGGTTCGCGGACTTCCCCCTTCAATCCGATTCCAAGGAGCGCATCCACGGCCATGGCAAATGGACCTTCTTGGATAACCCCTTTTTGGAGGTCTGTGGGAGTGAGGGTTTGACGGATCAGACAGCGCCATCGGACGAGCATCTCAAAGTGGGTTTTCGCAGACCCATTCAGATTTTCCTCTTTTCCGATGAAAAAGACCACCACCGGGATTTCCCTCAAAAGGAGATGCCGTGCGGTGGCAAAACCGTCCCCGCCGTTGTTTCCCTTCCCGCAAAAAACGGCGACCTTCCCTTCCTTCCCGGGGAATCCCTCAAGAAGGGCCTCCGCCGCTTCCCGACCGGCGTTTTCCATCAGAAGGAGTTCAGGGATGCCATACCGCTCTTGGGCCTCTTGATCAATGGCCCGCATCTCGTCCGCATCAACCGTCTTCACGAGGGTATTAGGAGACCGGGCTTCCCGTCGCCACCGGTTTTTCCACCGTCAAGATAGAGAGAGACTGGCCATCTTTTGCTGCGAGTAGCATTCCCTCGCTTTGAATTCCACGGATCGTGACCGGTTCGATATTATCGATGAGGATGCATTGTTTCCCTTGAAGCTCCTCCTTTTCGTAGTATGGTCGGATGCCGGCAACAATTTTTCTGCTTGTCCCCCCCGTCTCAACAGTCAGGATATACAGTTTGTCTGCATTCGGATGGTCCTCTGCGGACACAATCTCCGCGACCCGCAGACTCAGTTTTTTGAAGTCGTCAATCGTTGCCATTATTTCCCCTTTTCTTTTTTCGGAGGCGCTTCTTTTTTCACCGCTTCTTTCTTATCCTTGGGTGGCGTAGCAGCGGCCTGAGTCTCTGGTATTACGGGAGCCGCCTCGCCTCCAGGGGCTGCTGCTTCCGCCGCTTTCTCCTTCTTAATCTTGAACCGGACGGTCTTTACTTTGGGAAGACCGAAGACCGAATCCCCTTCCTTCCAGCGGTCCTTCTCTTCCAGACTCTTAATTCGCTCGTATCGTTTCAAGACCGAGCGGTGCCGTTTTCGACGGCTGCTTGATTTCAAGCTGGTATGTTGTGACATCACATTCTCCTTTAACGGTTCCGGACAAAAGCGTCCTTGAACGATTTTTTCAGTTCTGACAGGGCCCGGTCGGCTTCAGACCGGCTTTCGTAACCCCCGATGCAGACGGCAGTCTGCCGGGTTCCTTCGATCAAAAAGGCCTCCTGGATTCCCTTCCGCTTCATTTGTTCAAGGGCCTCCCGGGCGGCCTCCGTCCCTCCGAACGAAGCCACCTGAACGGTGAAGCGCCCCGATACCTGCTTTTCCGGTGCGACCTTTGCAGGAATCGGTTTTTCCGCTTCCTTCGGCTTGGGTGCTTCCATTCGGGCAGCTCGAGTGAGCGGTGTTCGGTTTTGAATGATCGGTTTCTGATTTTGATAACCGATTTCGACGCCGATTGCAAAAATGACCACGATCCCCATGGCCAGAATGAGGATACCGAGAAGAAGGGTATCCATTGAAAACGAGAACGAAAACCGCTTCGTTTCACCAGACCGGAAGGGATTCCGGGTCCGCCTCGTTTTCTTTGCGTATTCATCGAAGAATTCTTTCTGCTGTTCTGGCATCTTAAAACCGGTCCAAAAGCTTGCGAAAAGCTTTTTTTCTGGTAAAGGCCATAAAGGCCTCGACGACCTGCGGGTCAAACTGCCGCCCCTGGTGGCGTTTGAGTTCGGAAAGTGCTTGACGGAGACCGATCCGTTTGCGATACGGCCGGTGGGAGACCATTGCCTCAAAAGCGTTCGCGACCGCCAAGATGCGCGCTCCAAGCGGGATCTCCTCCCCTTTTAACCCCTTCGGGTAACCCTTCCCGTCATACCGCTCCGTATGATGAAGAACAATCGGAAGAACCGGTTCCAGTGTCCGAATCGGTTTGATCAGTTGGGTGGAGGTGACCGGAACCTTCCGCATCAGCTGTCTTTCGGGATCGGTGAGTTTTGAGGGCTTAGTCAGGATCTTCTCGGGGACGGCAACCATCCCCGCGTCATGGAGGAGTGCGGCATAGTGGAGTATTTTGGTCTCTTCATGGGAAAGGTGAAGTTCCGCGGCCATTCCAAGCGCCAGACCGGAAAGAAGTTCTGAAGAGCCGCGGCGCATGGGCGTTTTGCATTCCAGGATGGCAGCCAGGGAGCGGATGGAGTCGATCGTCAGTTTTTCCTGCTCCTCGTAAAGTTTCGCATTTTTGAAAGCGACCATCGCCTGTTCCGAAAGCGTCATCAGAATTTCCCGGTCGTACAGAGAAAATCCTCCCTTTTTTCCCTTTTTGCCGTGGACGGAAATGACTCCCATCACATCTTCATCCATGAGCGGCACGCAGAGGGTCTGCTTTTTGAAGTAGGACTCTCCGGATTTCGCCACTTTCCCTTCGATCCCCTCCCCGACCGAAAGTTTTTTAAGACCATCTGCCGGACTGGAGGGGTCGTGATGGACAACGGCCCTCCGGATCAAATTTTTTTTCCGGGCGTCCAGAAGGAAGATGACGCAACTTTGGGCCCGGAGGACCTGAAGACAGAGGCGGGCAAAGCGGGGAAGGAGTTCTCCGAAGTCCAGACTGGAGGAAAGGAGGCGATGCACCGTATGCACCGTCGAAAGCGCCAGGGAGAGTGCTTGAATCTTTTCGTTCAACTGGTCAATCGTTTCAGACTCTTTCATAGGGGTCAAAGAGGCGTTTGTACTCATCCAGTGCAAATCGGTCGGTCATCCCGGCCACATAGTCACAGATGACCCGGTAAGGGCCCTCCTGGCGAACGCGGGAGGAGAAATTCGGAGGCAACTGGTCCGGATCCTGGAGATAGACCTGAAAAAGACCTTCCACGAAACGTCTCGCCTTGTCTGACATCCTGACGACGCGGTAATGGCGGTAGAGATTTTTCATGAGGAAATTTTTTAAAATTTTCCGGTCCTCGATCATCCCCCCATCGAAAACGATCAAACGGTCGGAACAGTGACGAACATCTTCCGTCGTCCGGATGCGCTTTTCCGCAAGGGTCTTTTCCGAGGTGGTCACGAGATTCGTGATTTGCATATCAATGAGTGACCGGATGATCCTTTTTGTCAGGAGGCTTTGGGCAAGAGAAGGAATTTCTTTCAGGACTGCGCGATGGGGTTTCTCCCAAAGGGGAATTCTTAGCAAATCCTCCTCTTTTAAAATGCCGGAGGCGATCCCGTCATCCAGGTCGTGGTTGTCATAAGCGATTTCATCCGCCACATCAACCACCTGACCTTCCAGAAGCGGGGAGAGATCCGGCGCAAGCGCCGTATTCCGGTCCGGCTTGTCGAATGGAGTCCGGTGCTTGTTGATTCCTTCACGGACTTCCCAGCTCAGGTTTAATCCTTTGAAACCGGGATACCGCTCCTCAAGGAAGTCAACCACCCGGAGCCCCTGCAGATTGTGATCAAAGCCCCCGTGGTCTTTCATCATCTCCTGGAGGGCGTCCTCTCCGGCATGTCCGAAAGGCCCGTGACCGATATCATGGGCTAGCGCCAGTGTCTCAATCAGGTCTTCATTGAGACGCATGGCCCTGGCAATCGAGCGAGCAATCTGGGCCACCTCGATGGTATGGGTCAACCGCGTTCGGAAATTATCCCCTTCGTGGTTAACAAAGACCTGGGTTTTGTATTCGAGACGCCGAAAGGCCGTTGTGTGGATGATGCGGTCCCGATCCCGCTGGTAACACGAACGGTAGGGATGTTCCTTTTCAGGATGAACCCTTCCGCGACTCTGCCTGCTCTTCATGGCGTAGGCAGCAAGAAACTGGTCCTCCCGTTCCTCGATTTCAGCGCGGGTCAACATGGCGGACTTTCTGGTAAAGGGCCTCAAGGGATTCCGACATCACTTTGGCGCCGGAGACAACCGGCATATAATTGGTGTCGCCTTTCCAGCGCGGCACCAGATGAAAATGGATGTGATCCTTGTAGCCGGCTCCGCCGGCACGCCCCTCATTGAGGCCGATATTGAAACCGTGGGGCTTCAGGACCTTCGTCAAAACTTTTTTCACATCCCGGATGTGCCTGATCAAAGCAGAAAGTTCCGTGGGCCGGAGCGCCTCAAGGGCCTTCACGTGGCGGTAAGGGACAATCATAACATGGCCGTTGTTATAGGGATAAAGATTCAACATGGCAAACGTATGGCGTCTCCTCATGAAAATAAAATTTTTCGCATCTTTTTTCTGTTTGGGCTTTCGACAGAAAATGCACCTTTTAGGTTCCCCGTCATAAATAAACTTTTCTCGCCAGGGGGCCCAGAGGATTTTATCCATGTCGTCTGTCCAACTGGGAGAGGAGGGGGCCTTGCCCGTACAGATCCAGAAGAAGATCGAGGCTTTCCCTTTCCCACATCCACATCCGCTCCTTCTTCGCCAATAGCCGAGCATTTTCGTGTATCCCGGCTAGCGGTGCCAAAACCATTTTTCGAATCGGTTTTTTCATTTCCCGGCACCGGTTGACGAAGGCGAGAATGTCCTCCTCGCTGACCTCCCGTTCGTAGAAGGAGGAGGCCCAAAGTCCCTTGTCCTTATTTCCCACAATCATCATCTCCCCTTCCTTGCCGTTGCAAAGCTGGAGCGTCGTAAACTTCGGCAGGCGATGACGCTTCTGTCCAATCTCAATTGTTTCTCCTTGAAAGGCATCAAAGAGCCCGAGGAGCCGCTCATGGAGTGTTTTCCGGGCTTGACTTTCAAAATGACTTAGGAGGACCTGGGTTTCATCCCGGAAACGGTCGCTCATTTCAGAGAGGGTTCCCGGAAGGATGTCCGACTTTTTTTCAAAGCAGCTTCTCAGCCAGAAAGCAAAAAGCCGGTCGGAAAATCGGTAGAAACCCCCGTTTTGAGAAATCACTCCAACTTCCTTCAACCGATTCATTTTCTTCGACAAATTTTTCGGCATCGGAAAGGACTTCCGGATTTCCTGGGTTGTCAGGGGACGCTGGGAAAGGACCCGAAGGATGGCAAGGGATTCTCCGGACGGGTCGAAAGCGAGGATTTGTTCGACGCGACGGGTGAAATATTGATTGAGAATTCCCTGTGCGTTAAAAAGGACCTTCTCCAAGGCGGGGATCACACTTTTGGCGGGATTGCGCAGATCCTCTTGATGAGTGTGACAGAGCGTCTGACCCAGTACATTCAAATAAAACGGGTGACCATCCGTCAGAAAAAAAAGAAAGTGACTGACCGTGTCGCTGAGCGAGGTAAGCTGCCATCCCTCCCGGAGATAGTTGACCGCCGTTTTGGACTCGAAGGGACCGAGGGTAATGATTTCAAATTGTCCGAAGAGAAGCGAGAGCCGTTGCTTCAAAATTTTTTGGGCCGTTTGTATTTGAGAACTGGAGAGAAGGTACATCGTTTCCTTTTGAACCATGATTTGTCTCCCCAGCGCGACAAATGGCTCCTTCATTCCCAGATTCAGCAGGCGGTCAAATTCATCCAGAACAAGAAGGGTGTAATCACCCGTTTCCTTCCAAATTTTTGAGGGGAGTTCAAGAAGGGCAGCAAATATCCTGACGGATGGATATTTTGAGCGTCGTTTAAGGAGATCCTCAAGCCATGATGCGGTCTGAGGGGCTTTTGTTTTGAACGGCTCGATGGGAAAAGGATCTTTGACGGTGACTTCCATCCCCCATGACTTGAGGTAGGCATGGAGCGAAACGGCCAGAAAGTGGTCGCAGAATTCCTGGAAAGACTCGTTCCTCCGTAGTTCCAGGTAAATCACCGCTGTCCGGGGGTATTTCACCGACAGGATGAAATGCTGCAGGAGAGAGGATTTCCCGATCAGTTCAGGACCCAGAATGGCGATGTTCTGGCGGTACCCTTCCGAATGGGAAAGGGCACGTTTCGTCAAGAGCGCAAGGGTTTCCTCCCGGCCAAAGAAATCTTTTTGGACGACCGGATCGGTAAACATCATCTAAACAATCAGAACTGTGTAAAGGTTTTAAATTCGTTATAACGTTTCTGAATATCCGCTTTTTTCAGTCCAAGGAGGCGCTTCAATCCAAAGTCCTCGACCGCAAAAGAAGCCATGACGCTTCCGTAAATGATCGCCTTCCGGATCGAGGTATCATCCGTTTTCCCCTCCCTGGCGAGGTAACCGATGAACCCACCGGCAAAGGTATCCCCCGCCCCGGTCGGGTCTTTAATCGATTCGAGAAGATAGGCAGGGGTCGAAAAGACGAAATTTTTTGTAAAAAAGAGGACCCCATGCTCCCCTTTTTTAATCAAGGCCATGCGGGGTCCCGATTGGATGAGTTCCTTTCCCGCAGCGGCGAGGTTTGTATTTTCGGTGAGGGCGCGCGCCTCCTGGTCGTTCAATAAAACCAAATCCACTTTTTTGAGCAGTTGAAGCAGCGACTTTTTTTTCTTCTTAATCCAGAATTCCATCGAATCCAGAGCGACAAATTGCGGCTTGTTTAGCTGATCCAAAACCGAGAGTTGCAGATCCGGGTCAATATTGGCCAGAAAGAGAAAGCCATGGTCCCGGTAGGCAGAGGGAATTTTCGGATTAAATTGCTCAAAGACGTTCAATTCGGTGGACAGAGTATAGGCCACATTTAAATCGTAGCCGTAGCGTCCGCGCCATCTGAAGCTCTTCCCTTTTTGAAAATCAAGACCCGTGAGATCGATGTTTCGCTCTTTAAGAAGATCCAAATACGCTTTCGGAAAATCACTTCCCACCACACCCACAAGACTGACCGGAATGAAAAAACTTGCCGCGACGGAAGAGTAAACGGCCGAACCGCCCAAGGCATCATCATGTGACCCGAACGGTGTCTCCACTGAGTCAAGTGCGATTGAACCGACAACCAAAACTTTGCTCATAGACACCTACCGTTTTTTATTGGAGGGTGCTAACGAAAAACTTTCCAGAAAAAGCGTCAATTGCTTTGTCGCCTCGTAAACGTTTTCCTGGGCGACCACAGCCCGGACAACGGCCAAACCGTCCGCCCCCGCTTCCAAGACTTGGGCTGCATTTGACAGGTCGATGCCCCCGATCGCAACGAACGGAATGGAAAGATGATTTCGAACCTCCTTGACGAGCGAAATTCCCACAGGGGGATAATCCGGCTTTGTCGGGGTTTTGAAAATAGGTCCGACACCGATGTAATCGGCTCCTTCTTGCTCCGCCCGCCTCGCCTGCTCAAGATTATGCGTTGACACACCCAAAAGTTTCTTCCCGATTCGCCCCCTTGCCTCCCGGACCGGGATATCCTCCTGGCCGATATGGATGCCGTCGGCCCCGATCGCTTCGGCTACCTCAATCCTTTCATTCACGATCAAAAGGGCACCGAATTGGTCGCACACCCCGCGGATGGCTTTTCCCTCTGCAATCAGTTCCGAATCCGCTTTTTCCTTGTCCCGGAGTTGCACAATAGAAGCCCCTCCCCGCACCGCCTCGCTCAAGACCTTCAGATGGCTTCTGAACCGTTGGGCCCTGGGATCGGTGATGACATAAAGCGACCGTTTTTTAAAGGCGTCCATGTTTTTTAAGAATGCGGGTTGTGGAATATCCCTTGACGGTCGGAAAAAGATAAACGCGACCGCCGTAGGATTTCACAAAATCGCCCCCCGCAATCTCCTTTCTTTTCCAGTCCCCCCCTTTGACCAGGACGTGGGGCCGGATCCTGCGAATCAGATTCTCGGGAGTCTGTTCCGAGAATAAAATTACGTGATCAACCGCCTTGAGCCCGGATAGAACTTCCGCCCGTGCCCGTTCCGGAAGGAGGGGACGGCCCGGACCCTTTAATTGGCGGACGGAGCGGTCGCTATTTAATCCGACAATCAGAACGTCTCCCAGTCGCTTCGCCTTTTCCAGAAGCCGAATATGACCGATGTGGAGGATGTCAAAACAGCCGTTCGTGAAGACAATCCGCTTCCGAGAAGTACGAATGGTCTTTAAAAGGGCCGGGAGTGTTTTCAGCGTTTGGACCGCCATCTGCCGTAGAGACTTTCTTCCACCAATTCACAGACGGCGTGGCCAATGGTGATGTGGGATTCCTGAATCCGCTGCGTATTTTTGGATGGGACCGAAATGCAAAGATGGACAAGACGTTTTAGTCTTCCTCCTCCCGCCCCCGTCAGTCCGATCGTATAAAGTCGTTTTTTCCTGGCCACCCGTGTTGCCTCAATCACGTTGGGCGAATTTCCGCTGGTGGAAAGACCGATGGCGATGTCGCCGGGCGAGGCAAATCCCTCCAGTTGCCTTGCGAAGGAGTGGAGATAACCGTAATCGTTTGAAATAGCCGTTAAGGACGCTGGATTTTCAGACAGACTGATCGCCGGAAGCGAAGGGCGTTTCAGGTGATGTCCGAATCTTCCCAAAAATTCACCGGCGAGATGCAGACTGTCCGAGGCGCTCCCCCCGTTTCCATAGAGAATGACCTTTTTCCCCCGCCGGAACGCCTCCACGATTTTTTCAGCCGCCTTCAACATCTGGTTGATCAAGGGTTCGGAAAGAAGGCCCTCCTTTGTCCGGATCGAGTCCAGAAGAAGAGATTCCAGAAGGTTCCGGGGACTTCTTAGGCGGTCCTTAACCGAAGAAGACTTTCGCGATTTCATAGAATGACGACTCCACTTCCTTCAGTTTGCCGACCCCCTCGTTCATCGGAATGGTTACAATTTGATTCCCGTGAAGACTGACCATCTGGCCGAACTTCTTTTGGCAGACCGCCTCGACCGCCGCAATTCCGAAACGGGTTCCCAATACCCGGTCAAAAGCGGTGGGAGTTCCGCCCCGCTGGACATGCCCCAGCACCGTGACCCTTGTTTCAAAACCGGTCATCTCCTCAATTTTTTCACCCAGGATGTGACCGATACCGCCGAGGCGAACGTGACCAAATTCGTCGAGTTTGGTCTTCTGAGCGACCACGTCCCCTTTTTTGAATTTGGCCCCTTCGGCCACCACCACAATACTGAACCCCTTGCCGCCGCTGTGCCGCTTTTTTAAAAGGTTACAGACCCATTCCAAATCGATTTCCTGTTCCGGAATCAGGACCACATCCGCCCCACCCGCAATGCCGGCGTAGACCGCGATCCATCCGGCATGGCGGCCCATCGTCTCCACGACCATGACGCGGTTGTGGCTCTCCGCCGTTGTATGAAGGCGGTCGATCGCCTCCATGGCGATATTGACGGCGGTATCGAATCCAAAGGTGAAATCGGTACCGGAGAGATCATTGTCAATCGTCTTTGGAATTCCGACGATATTAAGCCCTTTTCTGGAAAATTTAGCGGCGACACCCAGCGTATCCTCCCCGCCGATGGTCACCAGCGCCTTCAACCCAAGACGCTTATAGTTTTCGACGACCCGGGTCGCCTGTTTCTCATCCTTGAAGGGATTGGTACGGGAGGTGCCGAGGATGGTCCCCCCCTTCGGCAAAATACCCGAAACCGATTCATGATCCATCGGGAGGGTGTCTGTTTCAATCAAACCCTTCCAGCCGTTTCGAATGCCGATGACCTCCATCTTTTCCAACAAGGCCTTCCGAACCACTGCTCGGATGACTGAATTCAGCCCTGGGCAATCGCCCCCACCCGTCAGGACTCCGATTCTCTCTCCCATGCCTAAACGACCCTTTCCTCAACCGCCTCTTTTTGTCCTGTCCGCTGGACAATCTTTCCAACATGGACCCGGACCGTGATCTGCTCTTCCACCCCCAACAATTCGTGAATATGATTTCGGATGATGCTTTGAAGTCCCTCCGTGATTTCGGGAATTTGGCTGTCCGACCAAAGAACCGCCTGAACCGTCACGAGGATGCCGGAACGTCCTGCCGTCACAGAGGGTTTCAGTTCTTTGACCCCATTCAGTTCTTGGCCGATCTTTTTAACGAAATCATTAATCGTCTCGAGGGAAACCGTCACTTCACCGTCTGGATTATGAAACGCGATGGTCTTCTGCCGCCGGAGGCTCTGCATCAAGGTCTGAAGGAGAGCGACCGTCAGAACCAAGAGGGTTCCTCCGATCGCACCCAGAAGAAGTCGTGTTTGTGGAGCCGTTTCAATCCATGCCATCTGCGCATGAAGGATTTCCGGCGTCACCAAATTGAGCGAAAGTGCAAGAAGTAAGACGCCCGAGAGAAGGATCGTGCAAAACCCCAAAATGGAAAGAAAGAAATTCAGAAACCGCATCAGGCACCTTTTGCCTCGGAGACTTTCTCCTTCCCCGTCCCCATCAGTTTTTCCACGAAATCGGTGTAAAATTCGCCCCGAATAAACGCGGGGTGCCGGAGCACCCTTTGATGAAAGAGGATGGTTGTCTTTGTCGGCTCAATGACAAACTCATCCAACGCCCGTCTCATGACCTCAATCGCCTCTTTGCGGTCGGAACCGTAGGCAATCAATTTCCCAATCATGGAGTCATAATAAGGGGTAATTTCGTAACCGGCATAGGCATGGGAATCCAGCCGGATATTCGGTCCGCCCGGGGGATGATAAAAGGTGATTTTTCCGGGTGAAGGAAGAAAACCGTTTTCCGAATCTTCCGCATTGATCCGGCATTCAATCGCTGCCCCGCGGATCCGGACGTCATCCTGTGAAAAAGAGAGCTTCCCTCCTGCCGCAATCCGAATCTGCTCCTTGACAAGGTCGATTCCCGTCACTATCTCGGTCACCGGATGTTCCACCTGCAGACGGGTATTCATTTCCATAAAATAAAAATTTCCCTGTTCATCCAGCAGGAACTCCATGGTTCCCGCGTTCACATACCCAACTATTTTAGCCCCGCGAACAGCAAGATCCCCCATTTTTTTCCGGAGTTTCGCATCCAGAGAGTGGGAAGGGGCTTCTTCGATCAGTTTTTGGTGCCGCCTCTGAATCGTACAATCCCTTTCACCGAGATGAACGACATGACCGTATCGGTCGCCCAACACTTGAAATTCGATATGTCTCGGTTTTTCGATATATTTTTCGATGAAAACATCCGCCCGTCCGAAAGCGGCTTCCGCCTCTGCCTGGCAGGCGGAAAGAGCGCTCACGAGCCGGACGTCGTTATGGGCGACCCGCATTCCCTTGCCGCCTCCTCCCCCCGCCGCCTTGATGATGACGGGATATTTGATCCGCCGGGCGGTGTTGAGTGCCTCATCCTTGTGTTTGATCGGATGAATACTTCCGGGAAGGATCGGAAGTCCCGCCTTCCGCATCACCTCCTTTGCCTCGAGCTTATCCCCCATGAGGCGGGTCACTTCCGGCGTCGGCCCGATGAATTTAATCCGGCACGACTCGCACACCTCCGCAAAATGGGCATTTTCCGAGAGGAATCCGTAACCGGGATGAATCGCCTCAACATCCGTAATTTCGGCCGCACTGATGATGCTGGGAATGTTCAGGTAGCTTTGTTGACTGCGAGGCCCGCCGATGCAGATCGCTTCATCCGCCAGTCGTACATGCAGGGAGTCGGCATCCGCTTCGGAATAGACCGCCACGGTCCGGATCCCCATTTCCTTGCAAGCCCGGATGATCCGAAGCGCCACTTCCCCGCGGTTGGCAACCAGAATTTTTGAAAACATCACAACGGTTCAATAAGAAAAAGAACGGTGCCAAATTCAACCGGATCTCCGTTTTCCACAAGAATGTCGCTGACGGTTCCGTTCACCTCTGACTTGATCTCATTCATGAGTTTCATCGCTTCGATAATGCAGACGACCTGTCCCGCTTCAATTTTTGACCCTTTTTCCACGAAAGGCGGCGCATCCGGGGCGGGCGCGCGGTAGAAGGTCCCGACGATCGGCGATTTAATCTCAACTCCTTTGACAACTTCCTTTGAAGGGATTCCTCTGAGTGCCGGAGAGCCCGCCTCTTGAAGGGGAACGGCAGAAGCTGTCATTCTTTCGACGCCCCCCTCAATCGCTCCCCCCACCCCCTTTTTCAGACGTATCCGAAGTCCGTCCCTTTCCATTTCAAACTCGGTGAGGGCATTTTCATTCATCAAATTTATGAGTTCCTTAATCTCTTTGATGTTCACCCTTTGCCCCTCCTCTCGGCTTAGACGCGGCTGACATACGTTCCGGTGCGGGTGTCGACCTTCACGATATCTCCCTGCTTGACAAAAAGGGGGACCTGTATTGCTGCTCCTGTTTCAAGCCGGGCCAGTTTGGTTCCCCCCTTGGCCGTATCCCCCCGAAGGCCCGGATCCGCCTCCGTCACCTTCAATTCCACAAACATCGGAGGCCGGACAGCCAAGATCTCTCCTCCATGCTCCAAGAGGGTCACGATCATCCCTTCCTTCATGTAGTCCGCCGTGCCCCCCATCCGGTCCTTGTCGATCGCCAGTTGGTCGTAGGTGCTGGTGTCCATGAAATGAAAAATGTCCCCCGCCTGATAAAGGTATTGAACCTTCCGCTCTTCAACATACGCCTCCTCGATTTTTTCTCCCGAGCGGAACGTCCGGTCAATCACCGTCCCTAACCGCATATTTCTCAATTTGAGCCGGACAAAAGCGGCTCCCTTCCCCGGTTTGACCTGTTGGGCATCCGTAATGAGAAAAACGGTTCCGTCGACTTTGATGGTGAGGCCTGTTTTCAGGTCGTTGATGTCAAGCATGGGTGACCGTAATTATCTTAACTATTTTATCGGACGTGGGTAATGGCTGTCAAGCAGGCCAGAAGACCGAGCCGGTAACTTTCGGAACCGAACCCCGAAACCTGCCCAACACAGACCGGCGCAATGAGTGAATGCTGACGGAATTCCTCCCGGGCATAGATGTTGGAGAGGTGAATTTCAATGACCGGCAGGCCGCAGCTTTCCACCGCATCCCGGATCGCGACACTGGTATGGGTGTAAGCGGCCGGGTTGATTAAGATCGCATCGTATTTCTTTTTCGCCTCTCCGATCAAATCGACGATTTCTCCTTCGTGGTTGGACTGTTTGACGGTCAGCTCCGCGCCGGCGGAGCGGGCCGTTTTTTGCATTATCTCGTTGATTTCCTTCAGCGTCTTTTCGCCGTAGATTTCGCGCCTCCGCTCCCCCAAACGGTCGAGATTCGGGCCGTGGATCACGAGAATTTTCTTAGTTTCTTTTCCCACCTGCCTCCCCTCCCTCTGCTTCTTCGATCAGCATCACCGGAATGCCGTCTCGAATCGGGTACCGCCTTTTGCACCGGGTGCAGACGATCTTGTCCTTTTCGAGGGTCACGGGTGTCTTGCAAAGCGGACAGGCGAGAATCTGTAAAAGCTCCTTATCGATCATTTTTCCCTCACGGTTCTAACGGTTTAGCTTCTTTCAGTTCCCGAATGGGGAGTTGACGCCACCCATGGAAAAGATAGTAAACCCCCCCGACCAAACTCTGAATAGCCAAGATCGCAAGCCACAGAACGGAGAGGGCGAGGGCACTGCTTTTTCCGATGCTCCCTCCCAAAAAATAGACAAAGGCCCCCTCCCGAATGCCGAGTCCGTTTAACGAGGGAAGCATGGAAACGGCGATGATCAAGGGGAAGACCACCAAAAGTTTTACAAAAGACTCGGAAGCGGAAAGACTCTGTATCAAAATGAAAACAGAACTGACAGCGGTCACGTGAACGATCAACGAAATGCCCAGCGCTTTGTATAAAGTCTTTCTGTTCTGATTCAATCCTTTTAAGAACCGGTAGACCTCTTCGATTCTATGCTCCCAACCGCATTTCCGGAACGGAAAAAAAATGAATCTCAACCCCTTTGCGATCCGGTCGCTGAAGAGAAAAAGAAGACTCAAAACCGAAACGGCAAATAAAACTCCGATGGACGACTTGATGCGGATGCTCAACTCCTTCCAAAGCACAAACACCCCGAAAATGGCGGTAAAAATTAGGGTGAAAAGACCCACAAAACGGTCGCCCAAAACGCATCCGACGGAGGCGAGCTTTTTGCGGCTTTTTCTGTAAGCATAATAGGCCTTCGGCAGGTCTCCCCCTACCGACGTGGGAAGAAAATTGTTGAAAAAAATTCCAAGAAAGGAGAGTTCGACGACTTCCAGAAATGAAAACAAAAGCCCCTGGGCCTTAAAAATCAGTTTGAGGCGGAAGGAGGCCAGAAAAACAGCAAGGATCTGAAGAAAAATACTGATGGCAAAATAAAGGGGGCGGGTATCCCTCAACACCTGAATCATGGCCGGCATTTCATGTCTAAAGGTGAAATACAATAAAGCAATGAAGAAAAGACTGACAAAAATCTTTAAGAATCCGCTCTTTTTCATGGGGTTTTTTTAGAATATCATAAAATGTTCACAAAGTAAAGCGTTTCAAGGAATTCGGACGCCGGCATATCCTACAACAGCACTCCGATCACCGGAGACATCCCCGCTCGTTTCATAGCGGACAAGCTCCCCCCGCAAGGCCCCCATTTCCCGTACGTAAGCAATCATTGCACTGACCGGTGCAAAGCCGCACATGGAGATGCCGTGCCGTTTCACCCGCTTGAGAAGCTCGTCCGCATCAAGGGCCAGAATCGCTTCAATGGCTATTTGATCCTTTTCTTTAGTGACGTCATCCGGTTCGTAATGGGTCATGTCGCTCGAGGCGATGACTACAACCGGTGCCGGAAGGCGCGACACCGCTGAAGCGAGATCTCTTCCGAAACTCTGATAGGCGCTGAAATCTTCCAGCCCGATGGTGATGGGAATCATCCGGCTCTCCTTGGAAAAGAACTGCAAAAAGGGGAGCTGAACTTCCAGCGAGTGTTCGTCTCGGTGTGAAGCATCATCCTCTTCCAATTCCGGGATCGCTTCCAGAAGAAGCTGGGCTCCCTCTCGGTCTACCCTCACATCCCCGAGAGGAGTGCGCCATCGCAGGGCGCCGGAGACGCCGAACGGCTTTCCCCTTCCGGTATGGTTGGTGCCGAGGAAAATGACGGTGGAAGGCCACAGGAGCGAGGCATACACCTCCCCAGCCACCCTTCCGGAATAGACAAGTCCCGCATGCGGAACCAGAAGTGCTTTGGCCTGTCTCGGCTCGCTCTTTTTCGGAAGGAATGCCCTCACTTGCTTCAAAAGCGCTTCCGGATCCCCTTCATAAAACTGGCCTGCGACGCAGGGATGACGAATGCTCATTCCCTTTTTTACTTTCCGGGAAGACAAAAATGGTGGCCCTTCTCCCCAGATCAAGATAGGTTTCTGCAACCCGACGAATGTCCTCTGCCGTAACGGCACGGATATTCGCTTCGTATTGCCGGTATCGGTCATACCCAAGTCCATAAAGTTCGTCCAATGCCGCTTGAAAGGAGAAGGAGCCAGGTGTCTGGATGGAGAGTTTGTGAAGGTTGATGAGACTTTCCTTGGCCCGATGGATCGCCTCTTCTGGAACCGGTTCCTTCTGGAGAGAGGCGATTTCGTTCAAAATAAGTTCCTCCACGCCCGAGAGCGCCTCCTCCGTTGTCGCCACATAAAAAACATAATAACCGGGATCATATCCCCATACCGGATACGCGGCAAGGGTGTAGGCCTGCCCCAGTTTTTCTCGTATTTCCGTATAGAGCCGACCGCTTCCCCCCGAAAGAATGGCGGTCAAGACTTCAAACGGATAGTAGTCTTCATCGCGAATGGAAATTCCGTGGAAGCCGATCAAAAGGAGTGTCTGCTCTTTGGGCAGGTATTGAACCGCTTGCCGGGGCTCTTCAAGCGGCGGCTCTGGAGGAGGGTTTGCCCCTTCTCCTTCGCCTCCCCGAAGATTCCCGAACAGCTCCTCCGCACTCTTTTTCGTCTCCTCCAAGTCAATATCTCCGAAAACGGTGACAACCATCTGATCTGGCCTCAACACCCTCCTGTGGAATTGCAACAGGTCTTCCCGCGTGAGTTGTGAAATGCTCTCTTCCCGTCCGAGGGGATAAAAACGGTAGGGATGCTGATGAAACAAGGTCTGACGAAGAAGCCTTCCTCCCACCTGAAAAATTTGGTCCTGACTCAGGCGGATTTCCCCAAGCGTTCGCTCCCGTTCTTTTTCAAGCTCCTCTTCAGGAAAGGCAGGGTGTGCCACCAAGTCGGCTAAAATTCGCAACCCCTCCGGAAGATCTTCCTTCAACACCTTGAGCTGAAGCCCGAAACTGTTCTGCCCGCTGAAGGGCGCGAACTCCGCTCCCCGTGCATCGATCCACTCCGCAATTTCCTCTTCGCTCTTATGGAGGGTTCCCTTCGGAATCATCTGAGCGAAAAAATTGGAGATTCCCTCGTTCGAGGACTCTTCAAACCGGAGCCCACCCATCAGGGCGACGCCCAGGGAAACGGTGGGCTGGTTGGCATCCCGGTGAAGAAGGAGGCGGGTCCCGTTTGAAAGAACAAATTTTTGGATGGTTCTTTCCGGCTGGCTTTCGGAAACAGGGACATTCTCTTCTTTGGAAAATCCTTCCGGAACCAGACTGGCGATGGTTAAATTATCATCCTTAAGATAACCCTCTGCGACCCGTTGAACCTCTTCCCGGGTGACTTCTTTGATCCTGCGGACATATCTTTCCGAAAACAGAGGATCAAGTCCCACCGCTTCATTTTCCGCAAGATCGTTTGCCTGGGCCTCAATGGTCTCCCGGTCAAAATAAAAACTCGCTAGGACCTTTCGTTTGGCCTTTTCCAGCTCCTCTTCCTTTACCCCTTCCCGTTGAATTCGGGAGATTTCATCCTGGATGGCCTGGAGTGTTTTAGAAAGATTGTCCGGCTCAAGAAGGGCCCCGATACCGAGGATCCCCGGATCAACCGGCGTATAATGGTAAGCGTCGATGTCGTAGACGAGCCTCTTCTCCTTCCGGAGGGATTTGACAAGCCGAGAACTCTCTCCGTCCCCCAAAAGGATGGCCAACACGTCAAGGGGAACCATGTCCGGATGCGTGACATTGACCGTGTGATAACCCATCTGGAGATGCGCCATTTGAATGGGAAGTGTCTTTTGGAGGCGACGGAGGCCCCGCTGAGGCGATTCCATCACCCTCGGTTCTGGTGGAAAAGATTTCCGCTCAAACTGCTGAAAGTATTTCTCGACGGAGGCGAGTGCTTTTTCCGTCTCAAGATCCCCCACCATCACCAAGATCATGTTGTTAGGAATGTATTTTTCCCGGTAATACGCCAGGAGATCCTCGTGCGTCAAACCGCGCAACAGAGAGTCATACCCGATAACGGGATGACGGTACGGATGTTCCCGGAAGGCACTTTCCCAGAAGAGACGGCCCACCAATCGCTCGGGATCGTCCCGGTTCAATCGGATTTCGCCCAGAATGACCTCTTTCTCTTTTGCAAATTCTTCCGGATCCATGAGGAGATGCGTCAGAGCATCTGCCAGAAGCGCAAGAGTATCCTCCAAATAGTCACGGTTGACGACGAGACTGTACCCGGTGACATCAAAAGAGGTGAAAGCGTTGATGTCCCCTCCATAGGACTGAATCGTCTTGGAAATTTCCCCCACGCCCCGGGTGGGGGTCCCCTTAAAGAACATATGTTCCACCGCATGGCTGATGCCGCTTCCGGTCCAACGGCCTTCATGGGCGGAGCCGGTTTTCACATAAACCAATAGGGAAACCATCGGCGTTCGATGGTCTTCTTTGACGAGAAGGGTTAAACCGTTCTCAAGAATATGACGGGTAACCGACGAAGAGGCCACCGGTAGGACCAGGGAGTCCTCCGCGGCCTTCTGAGATTGGAATCCGCAGGCAGGCAGAAAACAAAGAATAAGCGAAAGAAAAAAGACCTTTTTTCGGCTCATGGAAACGGCCGTTCATTCGGGATTATCGTCTTCGGATGTTCCGCCTCATTTTGCGGCGCTTGCGCTCACTCGGCTTCTCATAGTGCTTTTTTGCCTTCAGGGCTTTCAGCACCCCTTCCCGTTCAATTTTTTTCTTGAGTCGTCGTAGCGCCCTTTCTAACGGTTCATCTTCTCTGATTTCCACTCTCGGCATGATTTGAACTCTCCTTCTCGATTCCGATGCCTCATTCTCCGATAAACGTAATCACTACCCGAAACGGAATAAGGGGACGTCGAAGCCCTTCCGGAAAGGGCGGAAAGGGGGAGGCCTGAATGACGCTTTCCATCGCCAATGCCCGAAGTTTCCGGTTCTGAAAGCTCTTTTCCCCAAGAACCTCCGCCGTTTTCAATTTTCCGCTTGAAAAAAGAATGAAACTTAAGGCGACCGTTCCCTCTCCCGGTTTTCCCGGAAGATACTGCCGTTGAAGTCGCTGGCGGATCCGTTCCCGGACCGTTTGGTAATAGGCGTAAAAAATGGGACGTTCCTCTTCCGTCAGCTGAAGGGCATTCGCCACTGCCTCTTCGTCAGAAAGTCCCTTCGCCCCGCCGGCCGCATCAGGCCACGGAGGAAACGTTCCCTGCTCCACAGAGGAGATAACCTCCCTCTCGAATTCCGGTTCGGTTTTAAGCTCCGGCAGTGCGAGAGGGGTTGTTTGTTTCGGTAACGTTACCTCTGGTTCCACCTTTTGGGGTGCCTGCAACGTTTCGGAAAACATCTTACCCGCGTATAACACATCCAGCATCCGTTCGGACGGAAAAGAGACAGTCTGGGTACGCCCGGAGACCCTCGGAAAGACGCCCGCGCTGAAAAATAAAAGGAGGTGAAGGATTGAAGAGAACAAAACGGCTCCCGAAAAGGAATTCCATCTTATCATAACCCCCTTATTATAAACGGGATAGTCTCTTTTGTCAATACTTAATCAGCCTCTGTTTTCCGATGGTAAAGGGCGATTTTCATCTGCTTCCATCCTTCGTACGGCTCCTTCAGCCAACGAAGACAAAGCTGCCGGCCATCCCGGAGATCCAAGAGGAGCCGACCAGTCCTGAAAAATCGGTCGATCGGGTTTTGACGAATTTGTACCCGCCGGATGTCTTCAAGCGAAAGGCGTCTGGTTGACCCGAGCCTCCGGATTGTCAACATCCGCTTATCCAGAGAAACACTCGTAAAAGTAAAAAAATAGATCGGGAGAAACAAAGCGGGTAAAAGAAAAAGCCCAAAAGAGTATCTCCTAAAAAAAAGAAGGGCGATCAAAGAGAGAAAAAGAAAGGGGGACAGAAACCGGAGCGTCCCGGTCCTCCCCACCCACAAAGGCTCTTGTTTCGATGAATGTTGAGATGTCATGGCCATGAAAAGAAACGGAGGGAGCGACCGATTCCCTTTTGCCGGGCCTTCTTGAAAAGAGCCCAAGCCACCGCAATGTCCTGTATCGCAAGCCCTGTGGCATCAAAGAGTGTAATCTCTTTTTCGTTCCGACGCCCCCGCCGAATTCCGCAGAGAACTTCTCCTAGCGTTCCTTTGATTTGTTTCGGATGAATCTCCCCTCTTGCAATGGGAACGTTGATCTCTCCGCTCTCCGCAGCTTGATGCCGGTCATCGACGAAGATCCTTGCCATTTTCAGAAGGTCGCTGGGCAGTTCCCGCTTTCCCGCCGCATCGGCTCCAATGGCATTGATATGAGTTCCGGGAACGATCCACTCTCTCCGGATGAGAGGACGCCGGCTCGGGGTGGAGGTGACCACCAGGTCGGCCCCTTGCACCGTCTCGTGAATTGTTTTTTTTGCCTCGAGCGGGAGACGGAGCCGCTTCATATTCTGGTAAAAACGGTTCCGGTTGGAAGGGGTGAGTCCCCAAAAGCGGACCTGTTTGATCGGAAATACCTTCGAGAGAAAAAGGAGCTGGGTTTCCGCCTGAACGCCGCAGCCGACCAATCCGACCGTCCTGCAATTTCGCCTCGCTAACACTTTGGCGGCGACCGCAGCGGTGGCTCCTGTCCGCATTTTCGTGATAGTGGTGCCGTCAAGAATTGCAAGAGGGAAACCGGTGCGGGGGTCGTTCAGAATAATGATGGCCATGACAGAGGGAATCCCTCTTCTGGAATTGCGGGGATGCGCGTTCACCCATTTGATTCCGCAGCGGAGGGGGCTATCCAGAAAAGCAGGCATGGCCCTGAAATCTCCGGTCAGTTGGGGGAGATCCAGATACAACTTGGAAGGAAGAATCACTTTTCCCTCTCCATGGGACCGGAAGGTCGCTTCGGCAATGGCAAGATACTCCTCCGGTGAAAGGAGCGGCCGGATCTCCTTCTCTGTCAAAAGAAGGGTGCTAAGAGGAGGCATGATGATCAACCGTTTTTTCAATCAAAGGGACAAACGCACATCCGCAGACTTCCATCGCAAAAATTTCCCCCTTTTGCTTCCAAAGCAGGGTCAGGATCTGGGAGGGAAATCCTCCCAGGGGAATGACCATCCGTCTCCCCTCTTTCATTTGGGAAAGAAGTGCCGGTGGAACAAAGGGAACTGCGCAGCTAACGAGAATGCCGTCATAGGGTGCAAAATCGGGCCATCCCTCTGCCCCGTTCCCAACCCGGAAAAAAACGTTTTTGAAACCGAGACGACAAAGTCTTTCCCGGGCTTTTGTCGAGAGTTCCGGAATTCGCTCTATCGTATAGACAGACTCACAAAGAGACGCGAGGATAGCTGCCTGATATCCGGAGCCGGTCCCGACTTCCAAAATCCGGAAAGAAGCCTCCGGCAAAAGAGACTGCGTCATCAGCGCCACGATATAGGGCTGAGAAATGGTTTGGTCCAGGCCGATCGGGATCGGGTGGTCTTCATAGGCCTGTTTTTCCAAACGTTCCGGAACGAACAGGTGGCGCGGGACCTGGCGAAAAACTTCCAGAATGCGGGTATCGCTAATCCCTCTTTTTTCGAGCTGCTGTGTGACCATTTGAAAACGGAGATGGTCAAGCCTTTTCCGATCAACCATTTTTCCCTTTCTCTTTTTTCGAAGGTTTTTTGAAAAGGAGACGAAGGAAAAAGTAGGTATCCCGGATCGGCTGGATGTTGCTTTTTTGGTTCTGATAAATAGTTTGGATCGGGACAGAAGCAATTTTAAAGCCGTGCCGTCTCGCTTCAATCAAAATTTCTGAGTCAATGGCAAAGCGGGTGCTTTCGATTTGAATCACACGAAGGACATCCGCCCGGATGTACCGGAAGCCGCACTGCGTGTCCGGGATGAACACCCCTAACCGGTGGGAGAGGATGAAGGACATGAATTGATTTGTCCACCGGCGGATGACCGGCATCGAAACATTTTGAGACATCCGGTTGCCGATGATGACGCCCGCATCGGAGCGGGCCGCTTCTCTCAGGAAAATGGGGATATCCTTCGGGTCATGCTGTCCATCCCCGTCCAAAATAATGCAGCCGTCATACCCTTCCCTTATGAAATATTCGAAACCGGTTCTGAGAGCGGTTCCCTTTCCCCTGTTCTCGGAATGCCGGATGACAAAGGCCCCTGCCCGGCGCGAGGTTTCCCCCGTGTCATCGGTTGACCCGTCATCTACAACGATGACTCTCTCCACGTAGGGCTGAATCCGAGCAATCAAGGAGGAAAGACCCTCTGAGACGTTGAAAGCGGGGATGAGCGCTGCAACCCGTTGGGCTCTCATCCGTCGGCTTCCCGCAGCCCTTCAAAGAGGAACCATTGGGTCGGATAGCGGCGAATGACGGCCTCCATGATATTCGCGACTTTCTGGGTCATCCGTTGAATGTCGCAGATGGGGTTTTTCGTTCTTTCCACCTCGACCGGCGGCGCAAACGTCAATCGGAAGCATCCTTTCGCATGTCGAACGACAAAACCGACAATTAAAGGACTCCCGCAACGTCTAGAAAGAGCCGCCGGCCCGCGGGGGAGATAGAAATCCCGGCCCAGAAAGGAAACGGGAACGCCGTTTGACGAAATGTCCCGGTCGGCCGCCAAAAGGAGAATCTCGTTTCGTTTGGCTAAGGTGGAAGCCACGTCCCATACCGACACAGACTTTGTCATGGGAATCACATGGATTCCTTTCCCGGACCTCTCGTTATTGAAGAGTTCATTCACACGGCGATTCGACTGGTGAAGCACGAGGGCATGAACCGGAAAACCGAGCAGGGACAGCCCCGCGGCTCCCCATTCCCAGTTGCCGAAGTGTGCGGTCACACCGATCACCCCTTTTCCCTGCCGGAGGGAATTTTGGATATGTTCCAGTCCCTCGATTTCAACCGCATCGAGAAACCGCTTACGGTCTATTTGGGAAAGGCGCAGAAAATCAACGATCTGCTTTCCGAAATTCTGGAAGACCTGACGGGCCGCTTGATTTTCGGGCAACGATTTTTCGTCGCGGAGCAAACGTAAATTTGTCAAAACCTGCCGGCGGCTTTTACCAGAAAAGGCGAAATGTAAATCCGCAACTCGGTCCGCAATCCAATAGGAAAGGTCGAGCGGGACGTGGTTCACAACAAAACGCGTAATTCGATAGAGTAAATATTGAACCATGATTTACAAAGTCAAAAGAAATGACGCAATTTCGTTTGCGCTTTCGGGCCTTATCAACCTCTGCGCCTGCCGGCGCATCGCTTCGCGGGTTTCGGGTTGGGCAAGAAGTTTTTCGACCAGTTCCACCGCTTCCTCCTCATCCTCCGCTTTTAACGCGAGTCCCTTTCCAACCAAAAAGTCGGCATTGGAACTTTCCTGACCGCGAATCGGATCGAGCAGAATCATCGGCAGCCGTTTGGTCAGGGCCTCTGAGGTTGAGAGCCCTCCCGGTTTTGTAATCAGGATGTCAGCGCTTTCCATGAGGGCATCCACTTCCTCCGTATAACCCAATACAAACATCCTCTTTTTGAACCGTTTTTCCCGTCGCTTCAGGGACCGATATAAGCGCCGATTAAACCCGCAAACGGTAAAAATCTGAACCTTGAGAGGCGAATGCTCCAAGGCCCGGACCAGTTTTCGGAAAGGACCGAGTCCGCTGCTTCCCCCCATCAAAAGAAGCGTCGGGAGTTTCGGATCGAGGTTGTAGCGTTTTTGGATCTCCCCCTTTTTGTTGTTTGCGCTGAACTTGGGATCGACCGGGATACCGAACTTCCGGATCCGGTCCGGAGGGATGCCGTTCTGGGACAGACGTTCCACCGCCGTGTCGGATGGAACGACGAAATAATCAATCCGATCATGAATCCAGTAGGAATGGGGCAGATAGTCTGTCAGTATTCCGACCAGGGGGGTTGAGAGTGCGCCGTTCTTTTTCAAATCAGACACCAACCCGCAGGGGAAGGCCTGGGTGCAGGCAATGACATCCGGGCGGAAGGAATCTAAGAGGGATTGAAATTTTGGAGAATGAAACCGGTGGATCAAATGGCGGAGTTTTTGGGTGCTCCGGAGAACCTTGGGATTGTCGTAGAGGTAATCCCAGACTTCAGGGGAAGTGCGGATCAGGCCGGAATAGGTCTTCTTGATGAACCGTTCCAAAAACGGATTCATGTAATGGAGCGCGTCGATATTCCGAACCGCGACGTTGGGTTGGTAAAGCGCAAGGGCCTTTTCAATCGCTAGACTCGCCTGGTGATGACCTGAACGGGGTGAAATATACAGAAGGAGAACCCGTTTGACACCCATGGCATGTCCTGCTCAACTTTCCATTTCAAGAACCTTCTGCAACCGTTTAATGGCTTGGCTTAACCGATCTTCCGGCTCCACCAGGGCAAAGCGAATGTACCCTTCGCCGTATTCTCCGAACCCGGTTCCGGGGGCGACCCCAACTCCCGCCTCATCAATCAAAAGAGAGGCAAATTCCATCGAGGTCAGGGCGCTGTATTTGAGGGGGATCCTGGACCAAATATAAAACGTTGCCTTGGGTTTGACAACGGGCCAGCCGATTTGATTCAGTCCATCGACAAAAAGATCCCTTCGTCTACGGTAGATTTCTGTTATTTGGTGGACGTAATCCTGCGGTCCGGTCAATGCTCGGATGGCCCCATATTGAACGGCGCGGAAGATTCCGAAATCGGTGTAACTTTTTGTTTTGGCAAGCGGTTTTAAAATCTCCCGGTTCCCGACACAGAAACCTATCCGCCAGCCGGGCATCGAGTACGACTTGGAAAGGGTGTGGAACTCAACCACCTGATCCTTCGCTCCCTTCACTTGAAGAATGCTTGGTGCTTTGTATCCGTCGAAAACAATGTCCGAGTAAGCCAAATCATGCGCGATAATGATATTTTTCCCCCGGCCCCACTCAATCACTTCCTCGAAAAATTTGAGGTCCACCGCCTGCGTCGTCGGGTTGTGGGGATAGCCGATGAATAGAATCTTAGACATCTTCACCACCTCACGGCTGAGGGATTTGAGATTCGGTTTGAAATCGTTTTCCGGAGTCAAGGGGATGTTATAGAGAATCCCACCGGCCATGATCACGCCGTTAAAGTGGACCGGATAAGCAGGATTAGGAACCAGTCCGATATCGTCCGGATTCAAGAAAGCCAAAGACAGATGAGCCACCCCCTCTTTCGATCCGATCAGCGGAAGGACTTCCTCGCGGGGATCCAGTTTGACACCGAACCGCTGGTCATACCACTGGGCAATGGCTTCCTTCAAAAGATTTTCAACTTTTCCGTCCGGACGGGAATAACGGTGATTTTCCGGGTCTTTGGCCCGTTCGCGAAGTTCCTCCACGACATGGGCCGGCGGCGGCAAATCCGGATTTCCCATTCCCAAGTCGATGAGATCGATTCCTTTCGCCCGGGCCTGTGCCTTCAAATCATCCATGATGGTGAAAAGATAAAGCGGCAAGCGCTTCATTCGATTGGCTTCATGCGGAATCATGTTTGATGGGTTCCTTCCTCTTCTTCATTTCAACATGAAAACGGTCTGCAAGATAAGAACTCCGGACAAAGGGCCCGGAAAAAACATAGGAAAAACCGAGACGAGTTCCCTCCGTCTCATACCATTTGAAAGTCTCCGGCGGAACGAAGGACGCCACCGGCAAATTCCGTCTTTCGGACTGGAGATACTGGCCGATCGTCAGAAGTTCGCATCCCGCCTCCCGAAGATCGGTCATCGCTTGAATCACCTCTTCGGTATTCTCTCCGAGTCCGACCATCAGTCCGCTTTTGGTCCACAGACGGGGAGACAGGCGCTTCACCTCCCGAAGAAGTCCGAGGGACCGTTCGTATCGGGCGTAGGGTCGGACCCTTTTCTGGAGACGGGCAACGGTCTCCAAATTGTGATTGAAGATATCGGGTCCGGCTGCAACCACGGTTTCAATGGAAGAGGGGTCACCCTTGAAATCGGGGGTCAGCACCTCCACCGTTGTCCCAGGAAGCTCCCGGCGGAGTGCCTGAATCACTCTGGCAAATTGAAGGGCTCCTCCCTCTGGAAGATCGTCCCGCGCCACGGAGGTGACCACGACGTGTGAAAGACCGAGCCGTTGCGCGGCCAAAGCCACACGTTCCGGTTCCGTTTCTGAGGGAATTTCCGGATTCCCCCTCGATATCGAGCAAAAAAAACAGCGCCGGGTGCAGGTTTCTCCCAGGATCATGAAAGTGGCTGTCCGTCGCGAAAAGCACTCGGGCAAATTGGGACAACGGGCGCCCACGCAGACGGTATTGAGCCCCAAATCGGCCAGGATCGTCCTTGTAAAATGCGTCGGCTCGATCCGTCTTCGAAGCCAAACCGGAAACCGGCCGTCTTTCACGCTCTCCTCACGAAGCAAAGTCGCGCGCCGCCTCCTCCACGGATTCCGATAGAGTCGGGTGTGGGTGAATGGTATCGGCAATCTCCGGAATGGAAATCCCTTTCCGAAGCGCAAGCGTCAACTCCCCGAGAAGCTCGGTGACGTGGGGTCCGATCAAATGCGCCCCGAGCAGTTTTCCTGTTTTTTCCTCTCCAATTAACTTGATGAAACCTTCCTTCTCATCCAGCATGTGTGCCTTGGCGGAAGCCAAAAAAAAGCTTTTCCCGACCCGGATCTTTTTTTGCTGCGAGCGTTCTTCTTCTTCGGTCTTTCCCACACGGCCGATTTCGGGGAAGGTAAAAATGCATTCCGGAATCGCTTCGCGTTCAACCTTCCGGTCGATTCCGGCCATTCGGTCAACAGCAATCCGCCCCTGGTGGGAGGCCACATGGGCAAGGGGATAACCTCCAACCACATCTCCGACGGCAAATAGACTCGGGACCGCGCTCTTCATCGAATCATCCACCACTACGAATCCCTTCGGAGAGAGAACGCCGAGATTCTCGAGACCGAGATGATGACTGTTCGGGATCCGTCCGATACTGACCAAGATTTTATCCGCCCGGAGAACCTCTCTGGAATGAAGCGTGATTTCAACGGAATCCTTTCCCCTTTTCATCTCCCGGACGGTTTCTCCTGTATGAACGGATATTCCCTGCCGTAACATTTCCTTCTTAAGAAACTCCGAGATCTCCCGATCCTGACCCGGAAGAAGCGCAGGGGTTGCTTCCACCAGAGTGACGCGGCATCCTAATAGGTGAAAAAGAGAGGCGAATTCGCACCCGGTCGGTCCCGCACCGATAACGAGAAGCGATCCCGGAACCTCCTTCAGCCCCAAAAGGCCGTCGCTTGAAAGAATCTGCTCTTCGTCAAAAGGGACCTGCTCAAGAGGCCTGGGGCGGCTCCCCGTTGCAATCAAAATGAAACGTGTTTCAATCGTTTCGTAACCCGCCCGAACCGTTCCCGGCCCGGTCACCCGCGCCTCCGCCTCAAGGACGTTCACCCCGTGCTGTTTGAGCGTGGCCGCTGCTCCCCGTCTGAGACGCAAAACGAGCCCATCCTTTTTCCGGATCATCTCCGGGAAATACAGGTTCTTTTCTTCCGCCGGAATTTCTTTTTTTAAACGGAGGGCATCGGCAATGAAACTTTTGGTCGGGATACATCCCTCATTGAGACAGACGCCGCCCAGAGCGCTCTTTTCGACCAAAAAAGTCTCGAAACCATGTTTTCGGGCCCTCAGGGCGGCTGCAAATCCGCCCGGACCTCCACCCACAATGGTGACATCTGCTTTCCGCATGAATCAGAGACTCTCAAACTCCTCCATGTTTTTGATCCGGTCACGGATGGCATCAAAAGTCACGATTTTTTTCCGGTAGAGGTCCTTCATGGATCTGTCCATGCTCTGCATCCCATACTGGGAACCGGTCTGGATCAATGTTGGAATCTGCTCCGTCGAACGTTCGCGAATTAAGTTCCGGACCGCCGAAGTTGCGATTAAAATTTCACAAGTAGCCACTCTTCCGACCCCTTTTGCTGCCGCAATCAACTGTTGGGAAACAACTGCCTGAAGCGTTGAGGCCAGTTGAATCCGGACCTGCTGCTGTTGATGAGGCGGAAAAACGTCAATGATCCGGTCCACTGTCTGAACCGCATCCGGCGTATGAAGAGTCGCCAGTACCAAGTGGCCTGTTTCCGCGGCCGTCAGCGCCGTCCCAATGGTTTCTAGATCCCGCATCTCGCCGACCACCACCAAATCCGGATCCTGTCTGAGGGCGTGCTTGAGTGCCGAGGCGAATGAGCGGGTGTCCGCAAAAAGTTCCCGCTGTTTGACGATACTCCGCTTGTTGTGGTGGACATATTCGATGGGGTCTTCAATACAGACAATCAGATACTCCCTCTCCGTATTAATCAAATCCACCATGGCGGCCAGAGTGGTCGTTTTTCCAACACCGGTAGGACCTGTCACCAAAACGATGCCGTTCGGCCGCCGGGCCAATTCCGAAACCACGGGGGGCATTCCGAGTTCCGCCAGGGACGGAATCCGTGATGGGACAACTCGGATAGCCGCCTCCACGCTCCCCCGCTGCATATGCACATTGACCCGGAATCGGCTCAAGTCAGGGATTGCGAACGAAAAATCAAGCTCCAGGTCCTTTTCAAACTGTTCCCTTTGCCGGTCGTTTAAAATGTCATAAATGATCGATTTGGTTTCGTCCGCCGAAAGGACTCCGAAATTCGTCATCTGAATCCGGCCGTCAATCCGGACGATCGGCGGCGACTTGACCGTGAGGTGAATATCCGAGGCCCCTCGCTGAACCGCGTGCCGTAATAATTCCCTAACGTCTAACACCTTGACTCACCCATTGTTCCATTCTGCGAATCCCTTCATCAATTGTCTCGGCGGAGGCGGCGAAACTAAGACGGAGATGCCGGTCTGTGCCGAACCCTTCGCCGGGAACCACCGCCACATGAACTTCTTCCAAAAGGCGTTGGGCCGCTTCCAGGGACGCAAGACCCCATCCCGAAATATCACAAAAGACGTAAAAAGCCCCTTCCGGTCTGACCGCCTTGAGACCGGCTATTCGGCCGAGTCCCGCCAGAATCCGATTCCGTCGCTCTCGAAAGACTTCTGCCATCCGCTCGGTCTCGGAGGAATCCCCGGTCAACGCGGCAAGGGCCGCCTTCTGACTGATCGAAGTGGGATTCGAGGTCGAATGGCTCTGAAGGATTCCGACCGCCTCTGCCAATGGTTTCGGTCCACCAAAGTAACCGATCCGGAATCCGGTCATTGCGTACGCCTTGGAGACCCCGTTGACCGTTGCCGTCCGTTCAAAGACCTCTTTCCCGAAAGAGGCAACGGAATGATGTTTTTTTCCGTCGTAAACCAGTTTTTCATAAATTTCATCGCTGATGAGGAAAAGATCCTTCGAGACCGCCAGTTCCGCAACCGCTTCGAGTTCTTCTCTTTCATAAACACTGCCGGTCGGGTTTGAGGGGCTGTTCAGTAGGATTACTTTTGTGCGGGATGAGAGACGCGGCAAAATCGCCTCTTTTGTCAGCCGGAAGTGGTACTTCTCGGTCGGCACGGCAACCGGTGTTGCGCCGGCCAAACGGACGAGTTCCGGATAACTTACCCAGTAAGGGGAGCCGAAAAGGACCTCGTCGTCCTTTCCGCAAAGAACCTGCAGCAGGTTGTAAAGGGAGTGTTTTGCCCCACAAGAGACAACGATCTGCGGTACTTCATAAGAAAGTTGGTTATCTCGTCTGAACTTTTGGACAATCGCTTCCTTCAGTTCCGGGATTCCGGTTGCAGGCGTATAACGGGTAAACCCCTCTTCCAGGGCCTGGACGGTTGCTTTTCGAATGAACTCAGGGGTTGGAAAATCAGGTTCGCCGGCCGCAAGGTTAATGACCGAAATGCCCTGTTTTTTGAGGGCATTGGCGCGTGCGGTCATTTCGAGCGTGGAGGACGAAGCAATCCCCTTCAGCCGTTCCGAAAGTTTGACCATGACTTCCTCCTACGAAGAGCGGTCTTTGGGTTTGATAAACTTCCGGAGACTGGCAAAGAAACCGCCCCGTTTTGTCCTCTCCTCGTCCTTGCCCTTTGAAGGAGGCGGGGTCTTTTTTTCGCCCTCGGCAGAAGTTGAAACGGCCTTGGGCTTTTCCTTCTTCGGCTGCGGTTTCTCCTTTTTCTTCTCTGGGATAACTCGCTGCTCAACCAGCTCCAGAGTGGCCAGCTCTGCACCGTCACCGGGGCGGGTCCGGCTTCGCAGAATCCGGGTGTAACCCCCGGTCCGGGATTTAAAAAGAGGGGCAATTTCTTTAAAAAGGAAGGAAGTCGTTTCAGCGTCTCCCAGGATTTGTGTGGCCCTCCGGTAGGAGGTCAAATCTCCCCGGAGACCGAATTGAATGAGCCGTTCCGTCATCCGGCATGCTTCCTTCGCCTTCGGGACGGTCGTCTCGATGCGGCCTTTCAGAATCAAGGCCCGGCTTAAGTGCCGGAGAAGACTCTCCCGCTCACCTTTCGACCGGTTTAAAATTCGGTTCCGCTTTTTGTGCCTCACTCCGGGATTTCCTCCTGACTTTTCTTGGGTCTTTTGGGGAGTTTCATTCCCAGCGAAAGACCGAGTTCGCTTAAGACCGTGTTGATCTCCGCAAGCGACTTCTTCCCGAAATTCCGGTACTTGAGCATGTCTGCTTCTGTTTTGCGAACAAGTTGTTCGAGCGTCTTGATTTTTTCCTCCCTCAGGCAGTTTGCGCTCCGGACGGAAAGTTCCAATTCGCTCACCGGCATCTTCAGTTTTTCCCACAGTTCCGCATCTTCCGCCGACTCCTCCGGCTGTACCGTCTCCATCGGCGCCCCGAAATTGACGAAAATTTCGATATGCTTCAGAAAGATGTTAGACGCTTGAAGGAGTACGTCCTTGGGAGATAGACTCCCGTTTGTCCAAACCTCCAGAATCAATTTATCGTAATCCGTAATCTGTCCCACGCGGGTATTTTCCACACGGACATTGACCCTCTTTACCGGACTGAAAAGGGAGTCGATCGGGATGACGCCGATCGGGTTTTCCTCCGATTTGTTCCGTTCGGCCGGGACATACCCCCTTCCTCGGTTCACGGTGAGTGTCATATGGAATTTCGTGTTTTTAGTCAGGGTGGCGATGTGAAGGTCCGGATTGACAATCTCGATGGTATTGTCATGTGCAATATCCTTGGCTGTGACGATGCCCTTCGTTTCCGCCTGAATCTGAATCTCTTTTGGAACGGTGGAATGTGCGCGAAGAACTAAATTCTTCAAATTCAGGACAATTTCGCTAACATCCTCCAGAACGCCGTGGATCACGGAAAATTCATGGAGGACCCCGTTGAACCTGACACTGGTCACCGCCGCACCCTCAATCGAAGAAATGAGAATTCGCCGTAAGGAGTTCCCTATCGTCATCCCGTAGCCCCGCTCAAAGGGTTCCGCGATGAATTTGCCGTAGGTGGGTGTGTAGGACACTTCCTCACAGAGCAGCTGCCGCGGCATCTCGAAACCTCTCAAATTCCCCATGCCTTTTGTTCCTCCTCGTTCAGTGTTTATTTGGAATAAAGCTCAACGATCAATTGCTCATTAACCGGGATTTGGGAATCTTCCTTTTCGGGCAGTCGAAGCACCCTTCCTTCCAGCCCCTCTGAATCAAGCGAAAGCCACGAGGGAATCCCCCTTTCCTTAACCGATTCGAGGGTGTCCCGGACCACTTTCTGGTTCCGTTCTTTCGCCTTGATCCCAATCCGGTTTCCCACCGAAACGATATAGGAAGGGACCGAAACCTTTTTGTCATCTACGGTGATGATACCGTGCAGGACCTGTTGACGGGCGTGGGACCTTGAAAGGGCAAAGCCGAGCCGAAAGACAACGTTGTCCAGCCGCCTTTCCAGAAGTTGGAGAAGGACCGCACCGGTCACTCCCTTCGACTTGGAGGCCACGCGGAAGACGTGGCGGAATTGCCCCTCCAGAAGGCCGTACGTTTTGCGGAGTTTTTGTTTCTCCCGAAGATGAATACCGTAGTCGGAAAGTTTAACCCTTCCCTTCCCATGCTGCCCGGGAGCATAGGAGCGGCGGGAAATAGGACATTTCGGTGTGGTGCATTTCGTTCCCTTTAAAAAAAGCTTCATTCCCTCCCGACGGCAGATTTTACAGGAAGGTCCAAGATATCGCGACATAACTTCAAATCCTCCTAAACACGACGTCGTTTCGGTGGCCGGCAACCGTTGTGCGGAATGGGGGTGACATCCCGGATGGCATGAATCGTGAGCCCCGCCGCTTGGAGGGCCCTGATGGCCGACTCCCGTCCCGAACCGGGCCCTTTCACAAACACCTCGATGCTTTTCATCCCATGTTCCATCGCTTTTCGTGCGGCATTTTCGGCAGCCACCTGTGCAGCAAAGGGAGTTGCTTTTTTGGAACCGCTGAAACCGACGACTCCGGTGCTGGACCATGAAACGGTGTTTCCCTGCCGGTCCGTAATGGTGATGATGGTGTTATTGAAACTCGCTTGAATATGGGCAATCCCATTGGTAACATTCTTAATTTTCCTTGAACGCTTCGGCTTTTTGGGTGCCTGAACGGCCTCAGGGGCCTCCTGGGCAACTGCCGCTTCCTTTGGCTTTTTTTCTTCTTTGGGTTCCGCTTTTGGATCAGCCATTCAAATCTCCTACGCCTTTGCCTTTCCCCTTTTTTCCTCTTTTTTCCGCATGACCCCGATGGTCTTGCGCGGGCCTTTCCGCGTCCGGCTATTGGTCCGGGTTCTCTGTCCCCTCACCGGCAGACCCTTTCTGTGGCGAAGTCCCCGATAACACCCGATCTCCATCAGTCGGCGGACATTATCCGTCGTCTCGCGGCGAAGTTCCCCTTCAACCCGGTAGTCCTTCTGAATAATGGAAGTAATTTTTGAAACTTCCTCCTCCGTAAGATCTTTCGCCCGTTTGTGCGGATCGACTGAGGCAATATTTAAAATGGTCCTCGCATTGTTCCGGCCAACGCCGTAGATATAACTGAGGGCTACTTCGATTTTTTTGTCCTTGGGAATGTCTACCCCGACGATCCGTGGCATCGGCTCTCCTTATCCCTGACGTTGTTTATGCTTGGGATTGGTGCAGATGACCCGCACCACTCCCTTCCGTTTTACAATCTTACATTTGTCGCACATGCGACGGACACTCGACCTGACTTTCATGAAAGTTTCCTTATTTCGACCGGAAAATAATCCGGCCGCGATTGAGGTCGTAAGGAGAGAGTTCCACCTTGACTTTATCTCCGGGTAGAATCCGGATGAAGTTCATCCGCATCTTGCCCGAAATGTGGGCCAGGATTTTATGCCCGTTTTCCAGTTCCACGCGAAACATGGCGTTTGGGAGCGTCTCGGTTACCGTTCCTTCTATTTCAATCGGCTCTTCTTTGGGTGCCATGCCGTCAGAATCTCCGGTTCCCCGTTTTGAATGGAAACGGTATGTTCAAAATGGCAGGACCGCTTCCGGTCCTGGGTTACCACCGTCCACCGGTCCTCCAAAATCTCAACACGCTCCGTTCCCAAATTCACCATCGGCTCAATCGCGATGACCATCCCCTCTTTCAATAGGGGCCCCTCATGGGGCCGTCCGAAATTGGGAATCTGCGGATCCTGATGCATTTCAGACCCGATGCCGTGCCCAACAAAATCCCGAACGACCGCATACCCCTTCGGCTCAACCACATTCTGGATTTGTGAACTAATGTCTCCCACCCGGTTTCCGCCGACGGCTGCCCCGATGCCCTTCATCAGGGCCTCGAGCGTTGCTTCAAGGAGTCGTTTTGACTCATCATCGATTTCACCGACGGGAAAAGTTTTCGCGCTATCCCCGCAATACCCTTTATACCGGACACCAACGTCAATTCCGATAATATCACCCTCTTTTAACACCCGCTTTCCCGGGATGCCGTGGACCACCTCTTCGTTAACGGAGGTACAGATGCAGGCCGGATACCCCCGATACCCTTTAAACGCCGGCTCACCGCCGAGGGATCGAATGAGCCGCTCCGCCTTTTCATCCAGGGCCTTCGTTGTGATCCCCGGGGCAATCATCCCCTCCAGTTCCTGAAGGAGAATGGCAACCCTGCGACCCGCTTCCCGCATCAGGTCAATTTCGCGGGCAGATTTCAGTTCAATCATCAATTAAATGCTCTTCTTTAAGGAGAGCGACCAGGGCCTTTTGTCCTTCCCTGACTTCCAGATCCCCGGAGACAATCCGAAGCTTTCCTCTTTCTCTGTAATAATCGACCAAACCGGCCGTCTCGTTTTGGTACACTGCCAGTCGCTGTCTGACAGTCTCCTCACGGTCGTCTTCCCTCTGGTAAAGGGGGCCGCCGCAGATATCACAGATCCCCTCCTTTTTCGGAGGGACGTTCTCAAGGTGGAAATTGGCCCTGCACTTTTGACAGACCAGCCGCCCGGCGAGTCGTTTCACCAGGATCTGTTCCAACGTTTCCAGGTAGATCACCAAATCAATTTCAAGATTCCTCTTGACCAGAAGACGGTCAAGACTTTCCGCCTGGGACCGGTTCCGGGGGAAACCGTCCAGGACGAAGCCAGACCTGCCATTCGGCGCCGTGAGCCGCTTGCCCACCAGTTCCGTCACGATTTCATCCGGAACAAGTTTCCCCTCACGCATGATCCGGCTGACTTTTGCGCCGAGCGGAGAATCTTCCCGGCCCACTTCCCGCAGCAGTTCTCCGGTTGAAATATGGAGAATCCCGAAGCGTTTCGAAAGAAATTTCGCCAGCGTCCCCTTCCCTGCCCCGGGAGGTCCCAAAAGAACGAGCCGCATCATCAGGCACGGCGGGCCTTGAGTCTGCCACGCTTCATAAACCCTTCGTAATGACGCATCAGGAGGTGGGACTCAATCTGCTTCATCGTATCCAGCATCACGCCGACAATAATCAAAAGCCCTGTTCCGCCGAAGAAACTCGCCACCAGAAACGGGATTTTCAAAGAAGCACCGATGAAATCCGGAAAAATGGCGATCACCGCCAAAAAAAGCGCACCCGGCCATGTGACCCGGGTAATGACATAGTCAAAATACTCCGCCGTCGTCCGGCCCGGTCGGACACCGGGAACGAACCCGCCGTATTTTTTCATGTTATCCGCAATATCCACTGGGTTCATGGTGATGGCGGTGTAAAAGAAACAAAAGAAAATTATCAGTGCGGAGTAAACGATCGTGTAAAGCAACTGGCCCCGCAAAAGGAGATTTGCGAACGATTGAATTCCAGGATGCGGAACGAGTCCCGCCATCGTCGCCGGAAAAAGGATGATGGACTGCGCAAAAATGATCGGGATGACCCCCGCTTGGTTAATCCGGAGTGGAATGTAGGTGTTCTGTCCGCCGTAAACTCTTCTCCCGACGATTCGCTTCGCATACTGCACCGGAATCCGCCTCGCCGCCTGGGTTAGGATCACAACACCCACAATGACCGCAACCATGATCACCGCCATCAAAATGAGGGTGAATCCCGAGATCTGCTGTCTCGCCGGATTGAAAGGTGAGACGAGAAGATAAAGCTGGCTCAAGGCGGCCGGGATCGCGGAAGTGATGCTAATGGTGATGATCAGGGAAATGCCGTTCCCGATCCCCTTTTCCGTAATCTGCTCTCCAAGCCACATGATGAAGGCAGTGCCGCTGGTCAGCGTCAAAACCGTCATGATCTGGAAGCGCCAACCCGGATACTGAACAATCTGCTCCCCTCCGAACCGGGCCGGATCTTGAATCCAGAGACTGATGAAAAAGGACTGGATGACCGCCAGGATCACAGTCCCGTAACGGGTATACTGGGTGATCTTCCGATGCCCCTCTTCGCCTTCTTTGGCAAGCCGCTCCAGGGCCGGGATAACCGCCGCCAGAAGCTGGAGGATGATGGAGGCGGAGATGTAAGGCATGATCCCCAATGCAAAGATGGTGAGCCGCTCCACCGCCCCTCCGCTGAACATATTCATAATGCCAAAGAGTGTTCCGCCCTGACTCTGAGCCAGTTCCTGAAAAAACTGGGCAAGTTTGCGTCCGTCGATTCCCGGTGTCGGGATAAAGGCCCCTACCCGGTACACCGCAATGATCCCGAGCGTAAAAAGGATCTTCCGCTTCAGATCCGGTATTTTGAAAGCATTAGCCAGTGCCTGAAGCATCTTCCCCGACGATGAGGGCCTTCCCCCCCGATTTTTCGATGATTTCACGCGCTTTTTGGCTGTAGCCGTCTGCGCTGACCCGAAGCGATTTTTTCAGCTCACCCGTCCCGAGTACCTTCACAGGGTACCGGTTCCGGTCAATCAACCCGGCCTCTTCCAACTCCTTAGGTGTCACGGAGCTGTTTTCCTTAAACCGGTTCAGCTGCCCCACCTGGACAATCCGGTTCGGCCGTTTGAATCCGCCCCCGAATCCCCGTTTTGGAAGACGTCGGATCAGAGGCATCTGGCCTCCTTCAAGTCCGAGCCGCGGCCCTTTGCCGATTCGTGCGGTCTGGCCCTTTTGACCCCTGCCGGAGGTCTTTCCCATTCCGGAGGAGCGTCCCCGTCCCCGACGCTTTGAAGGAGAATGGCTCTTGGGTGCTGGATGGAGATCCGATAATTTCATACCGCTTCTTCCTTCTTTTCCTCTGTCTGCGTCTCCGGCTCCTTTTCCCGCGAGATAAATCCTTTTAATGCCATTTCGGTCGCTTTGAGGACATTTATCGCGTTGTTGGACCCGAGTGACTTTGACAAAATATCCCGGATGCCGGCCGCCACGCAGATGGCCCGGACCGGGCCGCCGGCAATGACCCCTGTTCCTTCACTCGCCGGTTTCAGAAGTACTTTGGCGGCACCGTAGTGGCCGATGATTTCGTGCGGAATCGTGTTCTTCCGGAGCGGAACTTTGAACATGTTCTTTTGAGCGTCAGACATCCCTTTCCGGATGGCATCGACTACTTCATTCGCCTTTCCGTAACCGCAGCCGACCGACCCCTTGGCATTGCCGACAACGCAGAGGGCGCTAAAGGAAAAACGTTTTCCCCCTTTAACAACTTTGGCGACCCGATTCAACCGGATCAATTTCTCAATCAGCTCCGGCTGGGCGGCTTGAGGTTTTGGCTGCATTGGGGAATTTCTCAATTCATCCTCCGTTAAAAAGTCAGGCCGCTTTTGCGGCAGGCATCGGCAAAGGCCTTGATCCTTCCGTGGTAGGGAAACCCACCCCGGTCAAAAACGACTTTGGTGAAACCCTTTGACTTGGCCTCTGTTGCAAACTGTTTCCCAAGTTCCTCAATAAGCTGAAGGGTGTTCTTCCCCCCCTCCTTTTTTTTCAGGGAGGGGTTAAGGCTTGAATAACTCAATAATGTTTTCTGTTCAAGGTCGTCGATCAGCTGGGCATAAAAGTGCTTCAGGGAGCGGTGGACCGAAAGTCTCGGTTTCTCTTTTGTCCCGATGACGCGTCGTCTGACCCGTTTATGCCTCGAAATCCGTTTTTCCTCAAGGTTCAGCATCTCATGACCTCACGCAACCGTCTTCCCGGCCTTCCGGCGGACCACCTCTCCCGCATACCGGATTCCCTTTCCCTTATATGGTTCCGGTTTGTAGAAGGCCCGGATTTCGCTGGCTGTCTGTCCCACCCTCATCTTGTCAATTCCCTGGACAATAACCTGATTTTGGTTCGGCGTTTGGATCGTGATTCCCTCCGGAATCTGAAACTCGATTGTGTGTGAAAATCCAAGCTGCATGGAAAGGGTCTTCCCCTTGGACTGCGCCCGAAAGCCGACCCCTTCGATCTGAAGTTCCTTTTGAAACCCTTTCGTCACACCCTCAACCATGTTGGACAGAAGACTGTTGATGGTCCCATGAAGCGAACGATTCCACTTTTCATCAGAGAGCCGCTCAACCCTCAGCTCCTTCTCTTCCATCTTGACCGAAATACCCCTCGGAAGAAGGAGGGAAAGTTCCCCCTTCGGGCCCTTGACCGTTACGGTTTCCTCTTTCTGCAGGACCTGAACCCCGGATGGGATTGGAATCACTTTTTTACCGACGCGTGACATGACTTTTCACCATACGTAACAAAGCACTTCGCCGCCGATTTGATATTCCCGGGCTTTCCGGTCCGTGACCACACCTTTTGAGGTCGAAAGGATGGCAATTCCGATCCCACCCAGAACTTTCGGAATCCGGTTTTTGGGCGCATAGACGCGAAGGCCCGGCTTGGAAACGCGCCGCAGGCCTGTAATCCGCTTTTTCTTTGAACCCTCTTCCCGGAGATAAATCCGCAGAAATCGGCAGTTTCTCTGCTCAACCCTCTTGAAGTTCCGGATATAGCCCTCTTCCTTCAAAATTTGAAGGATCGCCTCCTTCAGACTGGAGGCGGGAACCTCTACCGCCTCCTTGGAGACCATGTTGGCATTCCGGATGGTGGTGAGCATATTTGCAATAGGATCAGAAAGACTCATGCGTTCTCCTTAAGTGCATTTACCAACTCGCCTTGATCACGCCTGCGATTTCGCCCCGGGAGGCAAATTCCCGGAAACAGATACGGCAGAGTTCGAACTTTCGCAGGTACCCCCTCGGCCGTCCGCACCGTTTGCAGCGATGGTACCGTCGAACGCCGAATTTAGGAGGCCGATTTGCTTTTAAAATCAGCGCCTTTTTGGCCATTTTCTTCCCTTATCTAAGAAGAACGGAAAGGAAGCCCGAGATGCCGAAGCAGCTTCCGGGATTCCTCTTTGTTTTTACACCGGACAACCAATGTGATGTTCATTCCGTACGGAGATTCCACTTTTTCATAGTCAATCTCGGGGAAGATAACATGTTCCCTGATTCCCAGGGTGTAATTTCCCCTTTCATCAAAACCGTTCGGGGAAATCCCCCTGAAGTCCCGAATCCGGGGGAGCGCCACATTCACCAGACGGTCTAAAAACTCATACATCCTTCTTCCCCGGAGCGTGACACAACAGCCGACGGAAGACCCCTCCCGGATTTTAAAATTTGAAATCGATTTCCGGGCCTTTGTGACGATCGGCCGCTGGCCCGTGACCAGCGAAAGGTCTTGGGTGACTGTTTCAATCACCTTGGCATTATGCGAGCCCTCGCCCGCCCCCACATTCACGACAATTTTTTGAAGGCGCGGCGCTTCCAAAGGGTTCTTATAACCCATTTCTTTACAAAGAGTCGGAATAATCTCCTTCCGGAACCGCTCGAGCAGTCTGGCCATGATTATATTTCCTCTTTGCACCGGCGACAGAAACGGATGCGACTTCCGTCGGTGGAGCGCTTGGCCCCCAGCCGAACGGGGCGATTGCACCGGCTGCATAAATACTGGACCTTGGAATGGTAAAGGGGTTGTTCCATGCTGATAATCCCCCCCTGGGGGTCGTCGGCCTTCCGGCGGCGCGCATGTTTCCGGGCCATGTTGACTCCCTCCACAAGAAGAACTCCTTTTCGGGGAGAAGTCCAGATGACCTTTCCTTTTTTTCCCCTATCCTTCCCGGTAATCACAAAAGCAATGTCGTCTTTTTTCAGGAGACTCACTACAGCACCTCGGGAGCCAGAGAAATAATTTTGGCAAATTTTTTTTCGCGAAGTTCCCGGGCCACCGGCCCGAAAATCCGCGTTCCCAGCGGATTTCCCTGATTGTCAATAATCACAGCCGCATTCCGGTCGAAGCGCAGCTTTGAACCGTCCGGACGCGAAATCGCATTTCGGGTCCGGATAATCACCGCCCGAACCACCTGACCCTTTTTGATGATCGCATCCGGAATCGATTCCTTGATATTGGCCTTGATCACATCACCGATTTCGGCGGTTTTTTTGCCGCTTCGGTCAAGGACGCCGATGCAGGAGGCCCGCTTCGCTCCCGTGTTGTCTGCGATATCCAGAATGGTCCGAAGCTGAATCACGACGACTTTAACACCTCTTTTAACCGCCACCGTTTTTCCTTGGAAATGGGGCGCGTCTCCACGATCCGGACTTTGTCCCCTTCTTTCGCCGTTCCGTTTTCATCGTGAACTTTCACCTTGGAGATAAAACGCTGAATTTTCCGGTAGGCCGGATGGGGAGCAAGCCGCACGATTTTCACCACGAGGGTGTTTTTCATCCGGTTGCTCAAAACAATCCCGATCCGTTCTTTCCGCCTGGAAAATTTCACCTGCGTCACGCTTGTTTCTCCTTTTCCTTTAGAATCGTCATAATGCGGGCAATGTCTTTCCGCTGACTCCGAATCTGACTCGGCTTTTCGACCTTTTCCCCGATCGCCTTCTCCCGAATTTCAAAAAGGGACTTACGAAGAAAAACCACTTTTTCTCTAAGTTCTCCGACCGAAAGCGCACGCAGATCCTGCGGTTTCGTCATCTGGCCACCTTCCGGGATACAAACTTCGTTCTGAAAGGAATTTTATGCGCCGCAAGACTCATCGCCTCTTTTGCCAATTCCTCCGGAATTCCTTCCATTTCAAAAAGGACTCTCCCCCGGTGAATGACCGCAACCCAATGGTCCACGTCCCCCTTGCCCTTTCCCATACGGGTTTCGGCAGGTTTTTTGGTGACCGGTTTATCCGGGAAGATCCGGATCCACACCTTGCCGCCCTTTTTCACATGCCGCGACAAAGAGACCCGGGCCGCCTCGATCTGGGCATTCGTCAGCCAACCGTTATCCATCGCCTGAAGCCCGTATTCACCGAAGGCGATTCGGGCGCCGCAGTAGGCCGTTCCTTTACGGCTGCCTCGCTGGGTCTTTCGGTACTTTACCCTTTTCGGGAGTAACACTTTCCTTCTCCTTTTCTCCGGGTAGCGGAGATTCTCCCTTATAAATCCAGACCTTTACACCAATTTTTCCGTAAATCGTATGGGCTTCAGTAAATCCGTATTCGATATCCGCCTTAAAGGTCTGAAGAGGGATCTTGCCCTCCTTATATCCTTCCGTCCGGGACATCTCGGCCCCTCCGAGGCGCCCTGAACACCGGACCTTGATTCCTAAAGCGCCCGATTGGAGAGCCAGCTGCACCCCTTTCTTCATGGCCCGCCGGAACGAAATTCTCCGCTCCAGTTGGATCGCGATGTTTTCGGAGACGAGCTGAGCGTCAATGGCAGGGTTTTTGACCTCCTTGACGTCAATCGAGATTTCCTTTTGGGTCAATCCCTGAATCTCATCCCGCAGCCGGTCGATATCCTGGCCTCGCCTTCCGATAATCATACCGGGCCGTGCGGTATGAAGGATAATCCGGACCTGCCCGCTGGATCGTTCAATCACCACTCTGGAAACCGCCGCCTGTTTAAAATTTTTCTTGATCGTCTCCCGGATCAAGAAATCTTCATGGAGGTACTTGGCGTAATCGTGCTTCCCGGCATACCAAAGGGAACTCCAGCTCTTGGTCCAGCCGAGCCGCAAACTTAAAGGTTGTGTTTTATGCCCCATCTTAGGAACGGACCTCGATTTCAACATGTAAGTGTGATTGTCTCCGGCGGTAACGAACCCCCCGTCCCATGGCGACGGCCCGCCAGCGGCGCCCGACACGCGTCGGACCTTCATCCGCCGTAATCTTTGAAATATAAAGAGCCCCGGTCTTTGCCTCCGGATTCCGCCTTGCATTCGCCAGAGCCGAAAGGATGGTTTTCCGGACCTCTTGGGCGGCCCGTTTGTTCACATGTTCCAAAAGAGCGACCGCCGCTTCCGCGTCCCGGTTCCGGACCAAATCAATCACCTGCCGGACTTTCCGGGGCGACATCTTGAGGAAGCGGTTCGCTGCTTTTCCTGCCGGCATCATGGCTCCTTACTTTAAAGCGGTGGTTTTTTCGGCTGCCGCGCCGTGCTTCTTGAACGTCCGGGTGGGGGCAAATTCACCCAGTTTGTGGCCGACCATGTTCTCGGTCACGTAAACCGGAATGAACTTTCTCCCGTTATGAATCGAAAAAGTCAATCCGACGAAATCGGGGATAATGGTGGAACGGCGCGACCAGGTCTTGATCGGCTTTTTATCGCCTGTTTCACGTATCTTGGTGACCTTTTCCATGAGGTGCGCATCCACAAAAGGACCTTTGGTGACCGAACGTCCCATCTTACCTCCTCCGTTTCAAAATCATCCGGTTGGAATATTTCTTCTTGTGACGGGTCTTATACCCTTTAGTGGGCTTTCCCCACGGCGTGGCCGGATGAGGATTTCCCTGGCCCGCCTTTCCCTCGCCCCCGCCGTGCGGGTGGTCAACCGGGTTCATCGCCGACCCGCGGACATGCGGACGCCGTCCAAGCCAGCGGGAGCGGCCCGCCTTTCCGACCGAGATGCCTTCATGATCAATGTTGCCGACCTGTCCGACCGTCGCCCGGCATCGGATACCGACCAGACGCGCTTCCCCCGAGGGGAGACGAAGATGCGCGTATTCCCCCTCCTTGGCCAAAAGCTGGGCGCTGGCGCCGGCAGAGCGGACGATTTTCCCCCCTCCGCCCGGAATCAGTTCCACATTATGGACCACCGTGCCGAGCGGCATATCCCGGAGAGGAAGACAGTTGCCGACCTTGGCTTCGATTTTTT
Source organism: uncultured Omnitrophica bacterium (assembly GCA_947085655.1). Lineage (GTDB taxonomy): Bacteria > Omnitrophota > Gorgyraeia > JACQQV01 > JACQQV01 > CAMTXH01. The sequence continues at coordinate 61,533 of CAMTXH010000016.1, forward strand.
CGCCTGAAAGGACTTCCTCCCCGACTCTTAATTCGGCCGGCCAAATGATGTACCGTTTTTCACCGTCTTCGTAACCCACGAGCGCAATCCGCGCGGAACGGTTCGGGTCGTATTCAATCGCAAGGACTTTTCCCTTCACGCCGTTTTTTTCGCGTCTGAAGTCGATTTTCCGATAGAAGCGTTTGTGGCCGCCCCCGCGGAACCGAACCGTAATCCGGCCGGACCGGTTTCTCCCGCCCCTTTTGCGAATCGGCTCAAGGAGCGATTTCTCAGGGTCCTTCCGCGTAATTTCTTCAAAGACAGGCACGGATGCGTGCCGCTGTCCATCTGTAACCGGCTTGAGTTTTCGAATGCCCATTTCAGGTCAGTTGAATCGTATGTCCTTCTTTTAAAGTGACAATCGCCTTTTTCCAGGAAGGGGTTCTTCCTGCCTGGGTGCGGAGACGCTTCATCTTTCCCTGGACAATCGCCGTCCGGACCCTTTTCACCTTGACCCGGTAAATTTCCTCAACCGCCTTCCGGATCAAAATTTTATTCGCCCGGAGATCCACTTTAAAAAGGTATTGATTGTGCGGGGCAATCGCACTTCCCTTCTCGGTCTTTAAAGGGGCCTTGATGATCTCATAGGCATTCATGACGTTTCTTTCTTGGAGAGGGACTCAAGAAAATGAGCGAAGGAGTTTTTCTCCATTAAAATATTGGAGTGGTGAAGAAGGTCATAGGCGTTCACATCCCGGTGCGTCTTGAGCGATACCCCCGGAAGATTCCGGCACGAAAGCTTGAGCGGCTCGTTCATCTTTTCCACCACCAAAAGCACCGATCCACGCAACTCCAATATCTTGAGAAGTTCCGCCACTGTTTTCGTCTTCGGTCGGTCCACCTTCAACGATTCGATCAGGACAAGCTCCCCGCCTTTTACTTTAGCATTCAGACTCTGCCGGACGGCCGATCGCCTGACTCTTTTCGGAAGGACAAACCCGTAATCTCTTGGTTTCGGACCGAAGACAGTGCCCCCGTGTCTCCAGAGAGGACTTCGGTTCGAGCCGGCTCTTGCCCGTCCGGTCCCTTTCTGGCGCCAGGGTTTCTTACCGCCGCCGGAAACCTCCCCCCGCGTTTTGGTGCCATGGGTTCCTTGGCGCTGTTGGTTCTGATACATCCGGACGACCTGGTGAAGCAAAGAAACATTCACGCGCCCGTCAAAAATTTTCTCGTCCAAGGGGAAATCCGAAAGTTTATCGCCTTTTTGACTGAAGACCGAAAGGGCCATCTTCTTCATTTCTTATCCGTCTTTTTCTCTTCCTTTTTCGCCGCCGGTTTCTCTTCCCTCTTTTCTTTCTGCTTCGGCTCCTGCGGCTCAACGGCCCGATGCATTTTCCGTTTCTGGTTCTTGGATCTTTGAATGACGACGTACCCGCTTTTTCCGGGGACGGCGCCCCTTACTAAAAGAAGATGATTTTCCTTGTCAACAAGGACCACCTCAAGACGCATGACGGTCCGGAGAACATTTCCCATATGCCCGGCGAGATGGTGGCCTTTGTAGACCCGCGAAGGGGTCGAGCTCGCCCCGATGGAACCGGGCTGCCGGTGGTGCATCGACCCGTGGGTCTTTCTACCACCCTTCCAACCCCATCGTTTAACACCCCCCTGAAAACCTTTTCCGATCGAAAGACTGGTCACATCCACATATTCACCCGGTGAAAAGCGGTCCACTTCGAGAGTCTGACCGACCTGGAGACTCTCGCCGGCATCGAGCCGGAGTTCCTTCAAAAACCGTTTCGGGGAAACACCCGCCTTCTGAAAGACGCCGAGTTCCGGTTTCGTGCAGGCCTTTTTGGGTTTTTCTTCAAAGCCGAGCATGGCCGCGTCATAACCGTCTTTATCCTTCGTCCGGACATAAACCACGGCGCAGGGACCCCCTTCCAGAACGGTCACCGGAACCCGGTCTCCCTCCTGGCTGAAGACTTCCGTCATCCCAATTTTTTTTCCAAGGAGTCCTTTCATCGTATCTCAACATCCACCCCGGCCGGCAAATCGAGCCGCCGGAGGGCATCAATGGTTTTGGCCGTGGGGTTCACGATGTCCAAAAGCCGCTTGTGTGTTTTCATCACGAACTGTTCCCTGGACTTCTTGTCGATAAACGGGGAGCGGAGGACGGTATAAATCTCTTTTTTGGTCGGAAGCGGTACCGGACCCGAAATTTTGGCACCGGTCCGCTTGGCCGTCTCCACAATTTCCACAGCCGACTGGTCCAGAAGACGGTGATCGTATGCCTTCAACCGGATGCGAATCTTTTGGCCTGCCATTTTTACGTCAACACCTCGCTAATAACACCCGCTCCCACCGTCTTGCCCCCTTCCCGGATGGCAAAGCGCTGTTCTTTTTCCATGGCCACAGGCGTAATCAGTTCGATTTCCATGGTGACATTGTCTCCCGGCATCACCATCTC
>CAMTXH010000017.1:0-39332 GCA_947085655.1 uncultured Omnitrophica bacterium
AAAAAGTTTAACAACCCACCAAGGAGGAAAACGGGATGAAAAGAAATTCAATTTACGCGGTCACCCTATTTGCATTTTGTCTCATGCAGATAGGGTTTTTTGTTGTTGGGGATATCGCTTCTGCGGATCTGGAAATCAGACTTCCCCGAAAAGGAGGTGGACCCCTTCCTGCAACCCGGACCACCGTCCAGAACATCAGCCAGACGGATGAATGCGGCAGAACGATCAGCGGGACACTGACCCAGTATTTCCAATTGTACGGTGGTGTCTATAAATTGGTGCGGGAAGTGATTCACGAAGATATCGCGGATCGGGATACCTCCACTACGACACGGGATGAAAGACGCGACTACGCGCGCGATGCAAACGGCGCGTTGCTCGGTGTGACCGGCTCCGAAACAGGCACGGTTTATCCTTACAATGGCTATACGACAACCTACTCGGTGAATCGGAGTTACACCATTGAGCCGGGAGAAGTTGTAAAGGTGGCGCTCGAAGAGTACCAATCCCAAACAACCCTTCCTGACCCCGGTGGATTTATAGCCAATTTCACGGAGATCATTGATTGGGATTGGCAAGGGCTGCTGGGGTTTGTTGTCGGGGACACTTCCACCATGACCAATTATAACGATGGCACGCTCTATACCAGCGTTGGGAGGACCTACTATGGTTGGTCTGACGGGATCGTAAGACCGACACTTAATAAAGAATATTGGAGAGCAGGAGGCCCAACTTCTCCGAACGTAGAAGGAGTGGCGCTTACCGCTTTGACCTATGACGGGACAGGAAAAGTGAACGGCGGCTCGAGAAATATTCATTTCCAGTCTCGAGAAGTCCCCTATTACCGGGGAAGCCAGACACAAGAATTTCGTGGGATGTGGTGTAAGACCCTGATCGATAGCGAGGCATTTGAAGATAGAACGTATGTCACAGACCCTGGCACCGGAGAAGTAACCGGATGCGTTGCCTCGGAGAACCAATGTGCCCCAACCACGTATGTTTACAATGCGGATGGGCAACTGGTTGATGTGGTTCCACCCTTTTGCGTCTGGATTGTCTATGGTAGCTGTTATCCGGGAACTGCGACTACTGAAATCGCCGCCCAAAATCTTTCAGTCGAAGGAAGCGAAACACACAAAGTCAGCGCAGCCGATCTGGAAAGCAAGGAATTGATAAAGAAGGTCTCTGGGCAGATGCACCTGCGGACTTCTATAGACGCAAGAGTCCTCAGACCCTCAGAGGCAAGGCCTTAACGAAGGGGTTTAATTTTCAACCTGCCGGATGATGCGGAGAAGGGAGGCGTGGATTTTTCCGTTTGAGGCGACCGTGTCGCCGCTTCCGTAAAGATTCAATTTTTTTCCGTCGAATCCGGACGTTTTCCCGCCCGCCTCTTCAATCGCGAGAATCCCAGCCGCAAGGTCCCACGGTTTAAGCCGGAGTTCCCAAAACCCGTCGAATCTTCCGCAGGCGATATAGCAAAGGTCAACCGAGGCGGCCCCGGCCCTTCGGATCGCCCGTCCCCGGGTGAGGAAAGCGGTAAAGAAATCAAGGTTGTTCCGCTTGGCCTCCCTTACATCATAGGGGAAACCGGTTGCCAAAAGACTTTTTGAAAGATCCTTTTCCTTTGAAACCCGGACCCGCCTGCCGTTTAAAAAAGTCCCTTTTCCCCGCTGGGTCACAAAGAGTTCCCGAAGCATCGGCGCATAGACGATACCGAGTTCCACTCTTCCTTTAATTTCAAGGGCCATGGAGACAGAAAAAAAGGGAAATCCGTGAAGGTAGTTGGTGGTTCCGTCCAGAGGGTCGACGAGCCACTTATAAGGGGACTCGGTTTTTGAAAAACTTCCTTCCTCCGCAAGGATCTGGTGGTCCGGAAAATTTTTAAGGAGATTTTTCACAATAAACGCCTCTGTTTTCCGGTCCACCTCTGTGACCAGATTGATCGGATGACGGCCTTTATGGGTGATTTGCCGGACCTTGCCGTAGTTTTTGAGATGAATCTCCCCCGCCTTGAGGGCGATCCGGCAGGCGACGATCCGGATGGTCGGGAGGGATTTCATGGTTCCCGGTTGGGAGGGGGCGGCTCTTTCAGGTTTGAATCGAGGAATTGGGCCGCCTTCACCCGGACAAAGGGAATGGCAAGGGTAGCCGTGTAATGGCCGAGCGGGACATAGTAACTCTTCGGATACCCGAAGGCCTTGGCCAGTTTCCGGGCATGCTTCCGTCCCACGATCATGTCAAACATTGCGATGAAAAGAAAAACATTCCGGGCATCCACAAAGTTGGCAAACTGAATCGGGTCGGAAATGAGCGATGCGTGGAGTCGCCGCCTTAACTGCTCCTCGTCAATTCCCCTTAATTTCATGAACTGGTTCCGGTAGCGCCGGATGGTTCGCTCATGGGAGTAGATGATGACGTCTGCGATCGGCCCTCCCGCAAGCGCTATAATATGACACTTTGTCCTCGGCTCGATCCCTCCAAGGATCGTATTGAGCGCCCCGCCGAAACTGATTCCGAAAGTTCCAATCGCATTCGGATTCACTTTTTCCTGTTTTTCAAGCCAGTCAATCGCCATCCGGAGCCGGATGACGGAGCTCCGGAGGTAGTCCTCAATCTGGCTTAAATCCTCGTTCGGGAGGAGCCGGAGACGCTTCCGGTGGACAATCGCGCAGGCATAGCCCTGATTGGCAAAAAACTCGGCAAAGGATTGTTCGATTTCGTATTTTTTTCCGAGGATCGGCGTAATCAACACAAGGGGATGCGGCCCCTCCTCCGCCTTCGGCTCGTAAAAGCGGATGACAAGCGGCAAACGCCTCCCGCCGGTATCTTCCACCGAGTCAAAAACAACCTGTTTTTCAACGTAATGGTCGCCTTCCCCCACAACAGAAACCCTCGGCTCTGTTTTGAGGGGGGTATAGCGGTAATAGTCGAGGAGTTTCTTGGGAACTTTGGCGGGCGGGAGAGGGACCTTGGCCCGGGGGACATGGGCGCACCCGGTCTGGAAGCAAAAAACAGGGATCAGAAAAAAGAGGATAATTTTTTGAAATCGAAGGAGGTGTCTCATGAATGAAATCGCCGTAAGCAGACTTCGTTGTATTATAACGTAAACAAATCCTGATGCAATGAAAATCGGTGGTTGAAGCGGGTGCTTTTGATATGTTATACTAAATGGATTTGTGAAAGTTGTGGCCTCATTTGTCGTGTTCCCTCGCACCTTTTGGAGGATTAGGGGTGCTTGGGATCAAATTCGGCCAGCAAACTTACGTCACTTCGTTCCGTAAGTTTGGGCCTCATTTGTCGGGGCGTGGCTCAGTTTGGCTAGAGCGCTTGGTTCGGGACCAAGAGGTCGACAGTTCAAATCTGTCCGCCCCGACCACCCCTTCGACTTCGCTCAGGGTGGTCGTCCTGAGCAACGTCGAAGGACGACCATTATTACGGTGTTGGGTGTAAAGTGTAAGGTGTGAAGTGGGGGAGAGAAAGCGGATCCATCTCGTTTACTCAGGGCGGGTTCAGGGGGTCGGTTTCCGGTTCACCACGGAAAGCATTGCCCTGTCTCTCGGCATCGTCGGATGGGTGAAAAATCTCCCGGATGGACGGGTGGAGGTGCTGGGTGAAGCGGAGGAAAAGACCCTGGTGCGGTTTCTTGAAAAAATCAGGAATGGTCCCATGAAACCGTATATCCGCGGGGTAAAGACAACTTGGGGGGAGCCGACCGGCGAATTTGAGGATTTCCGGGTCCGCTTTTAAGAAGATGCGTACCGGCATCTTTTCAGACGTCCATTCGAATTTGGAAGCACTGGAGGCGGTGCTTGAGCTTTTGCGGGGGGAAGGGATCACCCATTACCTCTGCGGCGGGGATCTGGTCGGGTACGGAGCGGATCCGATCGGCTGTATCCAAAAAATCCGATCTCTCGCCGGCAGGGTCATCGGCGGGAACCATGACTGGGCCTCCGTCGGACTCATGGATTTGGACTATTTCAATCCTTATGCCCGGGAGGCAATCCTCTGGACGGAGGGGGTATTGGATGAGGCGTCGCGCCGTTATCTCAAGTCTCTTCAAATTCTTTATACTTCTGGAGAAATCACCCTGGTCCACGGCTCCCTCAACGAGCCGGAACAGTTCGAATACATTACGGACGCAGAAAGTGCAAAAGAAAGTCTCGAGCAGATGACGACGACACTCTGTTTTGTCGGCCATTCCCATCTGCCGATGATTCTTTCAATCGATGAGAAGCGGGTGATTCGGACCCATCCGGAGGCGAAGGTGAAGATGATCGCGGGTCGCCGGTACCTGGTGAATGTCGGAAGTGTGGGCCAGCCGCGTGACGGGGATCCCCGTTGTGCCTGCGCCATTTTTGACAGTGACGCCCGGACCCTCGAAATCCGGCGAACCCCTTACGACATCGAAAAAACCCAGAAAAAAATTTTAAAAGCGGGTCTTCCTTCGTTTTCGGCAACGAGACTTTCGGTCGGACGGTGATTCGATGGCCAAGAGCCCAAAAGACGAAGTCGAACAACTGAAATCGGAAATCCGGCATCATGACCGGAACTACTACGTGGAAAACCGCCCGGAGATCAGCGACCGCGAATACGACCGGCTCATGGAACGTCTCAAGGCGTTGGAGCAGGCCTACCCGGAGCTCCGGACTCCCGATTCCCCGACCCAGCGGGTGGGGGGAGCACCGCTTGAGGGATTCAAACCGGTCCGCCACGGAAAGCAGATGTTGAGCATGGACAACACCTATTCTCCGGAAGAGCTGAAGGCATTTGATGAACGGGTCCGCCGGTATCTGGATAGAACCAAAATCGAATATCTTGTCGAATTGAAGGTGGACGGCGTCTGCGTCTCCCTTCTTTATGAAAATGGACAGCTCATCCGCGGTGCCACCCGCGGGGATGGATCGGTCGGGGATGATATTACCGCAAACCTCAAGACGATCCGGACGATTCCTCTTTCCCTCGAAGGGAAAAATATTCCGAAAAGAATCGAAGTCCACGGCGAGGTCTTCATGAACCGGCAGGCCTTTAAACGGCTCAATGCAGAGAAGGAGAAGGAAGGGGAGGAACTCTTTATGAATCCGCGGAATGCGGCCGCCGGCTCCCTGAAACTTCTGGACTCCCAGATCACTGCCAAAAGGGGGCTTGAGGTTTTCTGTCACGGCGCCGGCCAGGTCACCGGACGCCCCTTCCAGACGCACGAATCGCTCCTTTCGGGTTTTGAGAAGTGGGGACTCCGCGTCAACTCGAACAGGTTCAAGACCGACTCCCTCGATCGATTGATTGAATACTGTAATTCGTGGGATGCAAAACGGAAGACTCTTCCTTATGATACCGACGGCATGGTCATTAAGGTCAACACGATCGCCGACCAGGAGCGTCTTGGAGAGACCACCAAGAGTCCCCGCTGGATGATTGCCTACAAGTTTCAGGCGGAGAGGGCTAAGACCAAACTTCTCGACATCAAAATCCAGGTCGGGCGGACCGGCACCCTGACCCCGGTCGCGATCCTGGAGCCGGTCCTTTTGGCCGGTACCACTGTCAGCCGCGCCACGCTCCATAATGAAGAAGAGATCGCCCGCCGGGACATCCGGGTCGGAGACCAGGTCTGGATTGAAAAAGCGGGGGAGATTATTCCCCAGGTGATCGGGTCGGTCAAGGAAAAACGGACCGGAAAGGAAAAACCGTTCGACATGCCGAAACAATGTCCGGTCTGCCACTCTTCTGCGCGGAAGAGCGCCGGCGAAGTGGCGGTCCGGTGCGAGAACATCCGCTGTCCGGCCCAACTGAAGGAGAAAATCCTCCATTTTGCCGCCCGCGCGGCGATGGATATCGAAGGGATGGGGGATGTGATGGTGAATCAACTGGTTGACCTGAAACTGGTCCGGGACTACGCAGACCTTTATTCCCTCACGCATGACCAACTGATGAAACTTGAGCGGATGGGCGAAAAATCGGCCCGGAATCTCTTGGAGGCGATTGAAAAAAGCAAATCCAACACCCTTACCCGGCTTCTGTTCGGCCTTGGAATCCGTCATGTGGGGACGCATGCCGCCTCGCTCCTTGCGGGGCATTTTCATTCCGTCTCCGAGATTCAGAAAAAAAGCGTTGAGGAACTTTCGCGCATTCCGGAAATCGGCCCTGTCATGGCGGAGAGCATTCATCTATTCTTCCGGAGTCCGGAGACCCAGAAGGTTCTCTCCAAACTGGAGAAGGCAGGGGTCCGGATGAAGGAATCCCCGTCCGCCAGGCGTGGAAAACTTCAGGGAAAAACCTTTGTCCTGACCGGAACCCTCTCCGGTTTCAGCCGGACCGAGGCGAGCGAGGCGATTCAGCGGTACGGGGGAAGGATTTCGGAGAGTGTGGGCAAGAGCACCGATTATCTGGTGGTGGGGGAGAATCCCGGCTCCAAATTGAAAAAGGCGAAAGAGCTCAGGATCCCGACGCTTACAGAGACGGAGTTTAAGCGTTTGATTTCCATGATCCTGATTTTACCGGTTCTCTTTTTATGGAGCGGATGCGCTGCATTTCAGAAAAAGTTCATCCGGAAACCGAAGGCGAGGCCGGAAAAAGCCGCACAGGTTTTTTATGAAGAGGAAACGTATCCTCCGGCTCCCCCCGCAGAGGTCTATCAGCATGCTTATTTTCTCTGGAAGGGATGGCACGAAGAGGCGTTCCATTCTCTTTCTTTGAATCAAAAAAGAAGCTCCCATGCGATCGGATACAGTCTCGAACAGCTTGCGGTGATGCGGGGGCTCTTGAAGGAGGAGGCCGCCTCCCAGATGGATCCGGAAGTCCGGATGCTGGAGAAGGCAAAAAAGCGGTTGGATGCCAAGCGGCTTTCTCATCCGGAACTGGAACAGGTCCGGGACATGATTGAAGAGACGCATCGCCGGCTGAACAAAATTCTCTCTATCAAGGAAGTTCAATCGTCGCTTAAGGAAGACCTCTCCCCGGGAGGAAAGTAAATTGGAGCCGAAAGAGACCCTTCCTCTTTTTTTGGACCATCTTTCCATTGAACGGGGGCTTTCTCAAAACACGCTCTCGGCCTACCGGCAGGACCTGGAGAAATTTTTTCGGTTTCTGGGCCGGGAAGGACTTTCCCTGGAGAAAACGGGAAGGGAGGAGATCCGGACCTTTTTAATGACGCAAAAAGAGGCGGGCCTTTCCGCCCGTTCCATCGGCCGGTGCCTGGCGGTTCTCCGGACCTTTCACCGGTTTTTGACTCAGGAGCGGATCCTGAAGGAGGACCCGACCGCCCTTTTGGAATCTCCGCGACTTTGGCGCAAACTCCCGGAGACCCTTTCCGCCGAGGAAGTCACCCGGCTCCTTCAGAACGCTTCCGGGCGCGACTGGATGTCTCTCCGGGACCGGGCGATTCTGGAAACACTCTATGCCACGGGGCTCCGGGTTTCGGAAGCGGCCTCTTTGAAATTAGAGGACCTTCATCTGGATGTCGGATTTCTCCGCTGTCTCGGAAAGGGGGGGAAGGAGCGGATTGTCCCTCTCGGGAGGGAAGCGGTTTTCGCGATCAGGCGGTATCTGGAAAAAAGCCGACCCAAACTGATGCGCCGGAAAAACCCAGATACCCTTTTTCTTTCGCGGCTCGGCCGGGGCCTTTCCCGTCAGAGTCTCTGGAAAATCATTCAAAAAAGTGCGCTAAAGGCGCGGATCAAAAAAGAGATCACCCCCCACATCCTTCGTCACTCGTTCGCAAGCCATCTGTTGGAGCGGGGGGCGGACCTCCGGGTGGTGCAGGAGATGCTCGGTCATTCGGACATTTCCACCACCCAAATCTATACGCATGTGGACCGCGGCCGGTTAAAGGCGATCCATCAGAAGTTCCACCCGAGGCCATAGCAGGATGTTAGCGAAAAGCGACAGGGTTTGCCGGAGCGACTGTCGAAAATCCGACGCATCCTTGGCCGCGATCCAGTGTCGCGTCGGATTTTCGTCACAGCGAGCGGAGATGCGTAATCGAAGCGAGCGACAAGCGGAGGCAACCCTGGCGATTTTCGCAAGGCAGGATCCCGAGGCCTGAGCATGATCGTCGGCATCTTGCAGATGGAATTGAGAATTGACGGAAGTCATTCGCTGAAGGAAAAGCGGATGGTCCTGAAAAGTCTCAAGGATAAACTCCGCCAGCGCTTCAATATTTCCGTCTCCGAAATCGGTTATCAGGAGAAATGGCAGCGCGCCCTGATCGGCGTGACAGGCATCGGGACCGACCGGAGTTACGTCAATGGTCTTCTTTCATCGGTCCTGGATTGGGTTTCCCATTTTCAGTCGGTGGAACTCGTTTCAAATCAAATGGAGATGCTGTAACATGACCAACCGAACCCAGAAGGTCGCGATGGCAATCAAGCAGGAGATCAGCAACATCATTTTAAGAGAGCTCAAGGACCCCCGGATCGGGTTTGTGACCGTAACGCATGTGGAATTGACCAATGACCTGAAGATTGCCCATGTCTTTTACAGTTTCATGGGGGATACCAAGGGAAAGGAAAAGACCCATCATGCGCTTTTGACGGCCAGAGGATATATCCGGCGGCTTTTGGGGGACCGGCTGAAACTCCGGTTCGTCCCCGAGATTCATTTTGAGCAGGATGATTCGATTCAAAAGACCTTTGAGGTGGCGGAACTGCTGAAGAAACTGAAAGAGGAAAAGAAAAAAGATGTCTGAGCGGGCGAAACTGATCCGGATGATCCGCCGTCACAAACACTTTCTGGTCACCTCCCATGTGAATCCGGAAGGGGATTCCCTCGGCAGTGCTCTGGCGCTTCGACGGCTTCTTTTGAAACTTGGGAAACGGGTGGAGGTGGTCTTGGACGGCCCGGTCCCCGGGGCATACCGTTTTCTGCCGGATATTTCCGTCGTCAAACAAAAACCTTCCGGACCGGTTGAGGCGGGGTTGATTGTGGATTGCCCGATACTGGAGAGGATCGGCAGGGTCTCCCGTTTTCTGGAAGGGGGTAAACCGATCGGGGTGATCGATCACCACATTTCAAACGAGCGGTTTGGGACGGTGAACTGGGTTGAGCCGGAGGCGGCGGCGGTGGGGGAGATGCTCTTTGCCCTTTTCAAGGCGATGAGGGTAAAAGTGGCGCTTCCGGAAGCGATCCACCTTTACGTTTCCATCGTCACCGATACCGGTTCGTTCCGGTATTCGAACACCACGGCCCATGTGCACAAGGTCACTTCAGAACTGGTCCGACTCGGTGTGGATCCGGCGGCGATCGCAAGAAACCTATATGAATCACACTCCTTTTCATCACGCCGGCTTCTGGCACGGACACTCAAGACCCTTCGACTTGATTGCGGGGGAAAAGTCGCCTCTCTCGAAGTCACACGGAGGATGCTTGCTTCCTGTCAGGGAAAGTCGGAAGAGACAGAAGGGTTTGTCGATTTTGCCCGCTCCCTGAAAGGGGTCCAGGTGGCGGTCTTTTTCCGGGAGGAGAAAAACGGCGGCATCAAAATCAGTTTCCGTTCCAAAGGAAAGGTGAATGTCAATCGGATCGCGTCCCGTTTCGGCGGGGGAGGGCATCGGGCTGCGAGCGGCTGTATGGTTCCGGGGAGTTTGACCCATGCTAAAAAGAGGGTTCTTTCAGAAGTGAGAAAGGCATTGAGCCGATGAAGACAGCGGAGCCGTCCGGTATTCTTTTGATTGACAAACCGGAGGGAATCACCTCCCACGATGTGGTGGATTTCATCCGCCGACAAGGCGGTTTTCGGAAGGTCGGTCACGCAGGCACACTGGATCCCCTGGCAAGGGGGCTTTTGGTCCTTCTGGCGGGGCGGAGTGCGACACGGGAAGCGGGCCGTTTCCTTCGGGATGAAAAGGCGTATGAAGCAATCCTGACGTTCGGGTTTTCGACCGATACAGGAGACCGGGAAGGCAAACCCCTTCAATACGGAACCTATCAACACATTCATTCTGAAAAAATCAAAGAGACATTTCTTGCCCTTCAGGGAATACGGGAGCAGACGGTGCCGATCTATTCAGCGGTCAAGAAAGAGGGAAAAAAACTTTATGAACTCGCCCGGAAGGGAATTGTCGTGGAACCGCCTTCCCGAACCATCCGGATTCAGACCCTTGAGATGAGGAGTTTCGAACCGCCGAATCTTTCTTTTTTTCTTGTCTGCTCAAAGGGAACATACGTGCGGGCGCTGGTTGAAACAATCGGGGAGAATCTCGGTTGCCCGGCGCATCTTGCCTTTCTTTACCGGGTCCGGTCCGGCCCTTTCTCGGTCTCCGAGGCATTCCCTTTTGAGGAGGCCCGAAAGTGGGATCGGGAGACCCTCGTCCGGAAACTCCGCCCCCTGGGAGGTTTAACAGGGTGAAGGTCTTTTACGGACTTGAAGCGCTCCGGAAGCCGCTTCCCAAGACGGTCGCAACCATCGGGGCTTTTGACGGACTCCACCGGGCCCACCAGAAGATCCTGAAGCGGCTTATCCGGCGGGCCCGCCGGATAGGGGGGAATTCTCTTTTAATTACTTTCCATCCCCATCCGGTGAAAGTGCTTCGCCCCAAACAGCCCTTTGCGGCACTCACCTGCATCGAACACCGGCTTCAGATCCTTGCCGGCGTGGGTCTCGACGCCTGTCTTGTCCTCCGGTTTACCAAGTCCTTTTCCCGCCTTTCGGCGGAGGCATTCATCCGGAAAATCCTTGTTGAGAAAATCCGGATTCGGGAGCTTTGGGTCGGATTCGATTACGTTTTCGGCAGGAATCGGCGGGGAACGATTCCGCTCCTGAAAGCATTGGGGAGGCAATACGGCTTCCGGGTCAAGGTCATCCCTGAGATCAAGTTCGGAAGAAAACGCTATTCCAGCACCGCGATCCGGAATTTTGTCAGCCAGGGACGTCTGAAGGAAGCGGCCCGCCTCCTCGGCCGCCCCTACGCCCTCTACGGAAAGGTTGTGAGAGGGAAAGGGCGGGGGCGTTCCTTAGGGTATCCCACGGCAAACCTTAAACCGCTCCATGAGGCGGTTCCCCCGAAAGGGGTCTATGTGGTCAGGGCAAGGACCTTCCCAGGTGCCTCTTCCAGGGGGGTCTTAGGACTCATGAATATCGGAAACCGCCCCACCTTCGAAAGGAATAAGGAGCTGGTTCTGGAGGTCCATCTTCTTGATTTTAAGGGAAAGCTGTACGGGAAGAAGATGGAAGTCCATTTCCTGTCGCGCCTTCGCTCCGAGCGCCTTTTCCAAAGCCGCCAAGCCCTCATTGCCCAGATCAGGCGGGATGAATCAGCCGCCCGCCAGCGCTTTTCCTCCACCTTTTCCGCCTCTTTTTCTGCCTGATTTAGCCCCAAAAACACAATATATTGTGCTTTAACAAGTTCCAAACCACAAAAAGCGAAGAAAGCCGATTTTTTCTCTTGACAAGGGGGTGACTCTGTGGCATACTTACCCCAAGAAATGGAAGAGAGTGGAGCAAAGTGGTTTAATGAGAAGCGACAACCCAGGAAGACAAAGCAGAGATGTTCTATGGCGAATATGAGCACACATTGGACCGAAAAGGTCGACTTATTATCCCCTCGAAATTCCGCGAGGTGGCCCAGGCCAACTACGTGGAAAAGTTTTTTGTTACAAGGGGCCTTGATAAATGCCTCTTTCTTTTCACAGAGGAAGAGTGGAAGAGCCAGGAGACGAAGTTTAAGTCTCTGTCTTTCACGAAACCTGAAGCCCGCAAGTTCAACCGGCTCTACTTTTCGGGAGCCTGCGAACTTGCTGTTGACAAACAGGGAAGAGTCTTAATCCCGAAGTACCTCAAAGACTTCGCCGGCATCAAGCAGGATGTCATGCTCATCGGGGTTTCAAACCGGATTGAGATCTGGGCGAAGGAGAAGTGGAAGGAATTTTACGACGCAACGAAGGACGGCTTTGAGGAGATGGCGGATCGTTTGATCGATCCCTCCTCATGACGGGTTGACGGCCCGGGAGCCGGACAGGGGAACGGACGCACAGGTGCTGCATCAAAGCGTGATGGCCCAGGAGGCGCTGGCGTTCCTCGCGCCGGGTCCAGGGAAGACCATCGTGGATGCGACGGTGGGCATAGGGGGTCACAGCACGTTGATTCTGAATGCCTTGGGAGCGAACGGAAAACTGATCGGGATTGACCGGGACGGGGAATCCCTCCGCGAAGCCCGGAAACGGCTCAAGCCGTTCGAGGGCCGTTTCATCCTGATTCAGGACAACTTCGCCCGTTTGGACGAAATTTTGAAAGGCCTCAGGGTTCGAAAGATTGACGGAATTCTTTTCGACCTGGGGCTTTCTTCTTTTCAGCTGGAACAGGCCGAACGGGGCTTCAGTTTCTTAAGACAGGGCCCCCTCGACATGCGGATGGGTCTTGGCGACCGGCTCACCGCGAAGGACCTGGTGAACCGTTCCAGCGAAAAACAACTTGATCGTATTTTTCAGGAATTTGGTGAAGAGCGTTGGCATCGGAGGATCGCTCAGCGTATCGTGAAGGCGAGAAAAAGGGCACCCATAACCACTACTACCCAATTGGCCGAACTCGTAACGCGAGCGATCCCCCGTGCCACATTTAGAATTCATCCAGCCACCCGTGTCTTTCAGGCCTTACGGATCGCGGTGAATCAGGAGCTTGAGGCTTTGGACCAAGCGGTCCGCAAGGCCGTTTATTTCTTAAACCCCGGAGCGCGGATTGTCGTTATTTCCTTTCATTCGCTCGAAGACCGGATTGTCAAGACCCGTTTCCGTGAGATGGTGCGGGAGCATCACCTGGTCCTCGTGACGAAAAAGCCGGTTCTTCCTTCGCCGGAGGAAATCCGGAAAAATCCCCGCGCCCGGAGCGCAAAACTCAGAAGCGCCGAAAAAACTCCCGCCCCATGACCCTTTCGAGAGCGCTGCTCCTCATCGCCCTCATCACCTCTTTTGTCTTCATCTATGCGCATGAGCAGGTCTCGAAGGTCATTCTGCTTTACCAGATTCAAAACCACGAACTGCAGAAGGACCTGCTCACGGATGCCCATCACCGGTTGAAGTACCAGGTGAGCCGGCTCTCCTCCCCCTCCTCGCTCGAGCAGGCGCTGACCGAAAAGAAGCTTGTTCTCGAGTTCCCCGAGGCGCGTGAGGTGGTCCGCCTGGCCATGGAAGAGCGCCCGGTGCAGGAATCGAGGAAGAAGAGCTTTTTTGATTTAATCAGCACCACCAAAGTCGCAGAAGCAAGACCGCGCTAATCCGAATTCAATCGTAAACCCGGGGAGTAGGCGTGTTTCAGCGGCCGCACCGAGACAGCCTCTGGTTTTTTTTCGTCTTTTTCTTTGTGGGTTATTTGTTTCTCGGTCTCCGGCTCGTCGACCGCCAGATTTTCCAGCACGGGCGTTTTAAGCATCTCGCCGCCTCCCAGCATTATCCCACCCTTCCGCTGACCGCTTTCCGAGGAGACATTTTTGACCGGCAGGGAAAACCGCTTGCCCTGACCCACCTTGCCGATTCCCTTTTTGTCGTCTCACGTCAAATTTCGGAAAAGGATAAGACCTCCCGGGCACTGTCAGCGAAACTCGACCTGAGCACCGAGTACCTTCTGGAGCGGGTCCGGCGCAACAAGGCCTTTGTCTGGGTGAAACGGAAACTTCCGGAATCCCAGACTGGAGAAATCCGGCGGCTTGGACTCAAGGGGGTTGATTTCCGGAAGGAACCGAAGCGGGTCTATCCCGGCGTCACGCTTGCTAGTCATGCTCTCGGATTCGTCGATATGGACAACAGAGGGCTTGAGGGGCTTGAGCAGTATTATGACCGCCTCCTCCGGGGAGAGGATGGCTTCCGGCAGGTTCTTCGGGATGCCAAACAACGGGCCCTTCCCTCGTCCGAACTCAAGTACCAAAAACCGGTGAACGGCTCCGACCTCATTTTAACGCTGGACGAGGTCATTCAGCACATTGCGGAGCGGGAACTGGACGAAGCGGTCCGGAAATGGCAAGCGGAAGGCGCGGCAATCATTGTGATGGATCCCCACAACGGAGAAATCCTCGCTCTTGCCAACCGACCCTCCTTTGACCTGAATGAGCCGGGGGAAACACTCCCCGAGCGCCGGCGAAACCGCGCCATCACCGATCTTTTTGAGCCGGGCTCTGTCTTCAAGATGATTACCGCCGCGGCCGCTCTTCAGGAGGGAATTGTGAACGAGGAGGACCGGATTTACTGCGAGAACGGGACCTACCGAATTTCGAACCATACCCTTCATGATGTGCATCCGTACGGTGTGCTCAGTTTTCAGGAGGTGATTCAGAAATCGAGCAACATCGGGACGGTCAAGGTTGCCCAGAAACTCGGCGCCGAGCGGCTTCATCACTACATCAGGACCTTCGGATTCGGGGAAAAAACAGGAATCGACCTGCCGGGGGAGGTTTCCGGGACGGTCCGACACCCGAGGCAATGGTGGGGAACAAGCATTGCCAATATTCCGATCGGTCAGGGAGTGAGCGTCACAGCACTCCAGCTTGCCTGCGCCATGGGGGTGATTGCAAACGGCGGCTCCTGGGTGAAACCCCATCTTTTAAAGGAGGTTTTGAGTTCCGAGGGGGATGTGATAAAATCATACGAGGAAGAACCGCCGAGACTGGTGTTGAACCCTTCCGTTTCAAAGCGGCTTCAGAAGATTCTGGTGTCGGCGATCGAGGGAGGAACCGGGAAATCTGCAAAGCTGAAAGGGTATCTCGCCGGCGGGAAAACAGGGACCGCGCAAAAACTGGATGCAAACGGGCGTTATTCCCATTCGTCTCACATTGGTTCTTTTGTCGGTTTTGCCCCGTACCCCAACCCGCGGATTGTCGTCGTCGTGATGGTGGATGAACCGCGCCCGATGTATTACGGCGGCGTGGTCGCGGCCCCTGTTTTTAAGAAGGTCAGTGAGCAGGTGCTCCGATATCTGGAAATCCCTTCCGAGGAGAACGCGATTGAAATGGTCTCTTCCAATGACCCTTGAGACCCTCTTCCAGGATCTCCCCGCCCTCCTTCCTCCCGAAGCCCGTTCCCTTTCGATTAACGGACTCGCCTCGCATTCCAAAGAGGTGAAACCGGGATTTCTTTTTGTCGCTTTGAAGGGACCGAATCAGGAGGGGACTGCCTATATTCCGGAGGCGATCCTGCGGGGGGCACGGGTGATCGTCACGGAAAAGGAGTGGCCGTCCCAGAAAGGGGTTATCCTGATCCGGGTTCCGGATACTCGGGAGACGTTGGCAGCCCTGGCCCACCGTTATTACAGGATGCCGAGCGAAGCGCTTCGTGTCATCGGGGTGACCGGAACAAAGGGAAAAACCACCGTCTCCTATCTGATCGAGGCGATTTTGAAGGAGGCGGGCTTCGGCGTCGGACTCATCGGGACCATCCACCATCGCGTGGGGAAGAGGATTTTCCCGTCCCAGAATACCACACCGGGTCTTCTTGAAAATCAGTTCCTTTTATCCGAGATGCGCGCGGAGGGGGCGTCGTACGCCGTGATGGAGGTTTCCAGCCATGCCCTTGACCAGGGGCGGGTGGAGAAAATCCGGTTTCACTCGGCACTTTTCACGAATCTGGGGCATGATCATCTCGACTATCATAAGACCGAGGAGGCCTATTTCGAAGCCAAGCGCCGCCTTTTTGAACGGCTCGACAAAAAGGCCTATGCCATTGTGAATGGAGACAGCCCCTGCTCCGAGGCGATCCTCCGGGCCACGGAAGCGGTTCCATTCAGCTACGGTCTTGAAAAAAGAAACGATGTCTCTCTGGACCGGCTCAAGAAAACAGCGGAGGGCCTTTCTTTTGAAGCGGTCACGCCGCTGGGACATTTTCCGGTCCAGTCAACCCTTTTGGGTCTTCACAATGTCCAAAACATTCTAGCCGCAATCAGCGTCGGTGTTTTGGAGAAAATTTCCTTTGGGGACATGACGAACGCCCTTTCCCGCTTTCCGGGTGTACCGGGACGTCTCGAACGGATTCAGGCGGGGCAGTCCTTCAACGTTTTTGTGGACTACGCCCACACGGCGGATGCTTTGAAAAGCGTTCTTTTGACCCTGAGGGAAATGACCCCCTCCCGCCTCCTCGTTGTTTTCGGATGCGGAGGAGACCGGGATCGTGCCAAGCGGCCCCGGATGGCAGAGGCGGTGGCCGCCTATTCCGACTGGGCCGTCGTGACCTCGGACAATCCGAGGTCCGAGGATCCCCGGCAGATTCTGGAGGAGGTGATTTCAGGATTTCCTCCCTCTTTTTCCTACGCGGTTGAGGAAGACCGCGCCCAGGCGATCGAAAAGGTCCTCTCCATCGCCGTGGAGGGGGATACGGTGCTGATTGCCGGCAAAGGACACGAAACGGTTCAGGTTTTAAAGGATCGGGTCATTCCGTTTGATGACCGGAAGGTTGCTGATGAATTCCTTTCCCGTTCAAGAGATTCTCAAAGTCACCCGGGGACGCTTGCTTCAGGAAGGCGCTGAGGCGTTTGATTCTGTTTCCATTGACACCCGGACGTTCAAAAAGGGCGCCCTTTTCATTGCCCTCAAAGGGAAGCGGTTCGACGGTCATGACTTTGTCGGGGAGGCGGTCAAGAAGGGTGCAAGGGGATTATTGGTTTCAAAGGAGGTGGCCACGCCCTCCCGGCAGGTGACGGTGATCCGGGTCCCGGATACCCTGGAGGCGCTCGGAGCGATTGCCGGCTGGCACAGGCGGAGATTCTCGCTTCCGGTCATTGCGGTGACCGGTTCAAACGGAAAAACAACCACCAAGGAGATGATTGCCCACCTCCTTTCCGGAATAGCGCCGGTTCTCAAAAGCGAGGGGACCCAGAATAACCGGATCGGCGTGCCGCTCACCCTCCTCCGGCTCGAGGCCTTTCATCGGTTTTTGGTTCTGGAACTCGGGATGTCTGAACCGGGGGAAATCCGGATTCTGTCCAAAATGGCCTCCCCCACCGTCGGCGTGATCACGAATGTGGGGCCGGCGCATCTTGCTTTTCTGAAGGATCTCAAAACCGTTTTTATCTGCAAAATGGAATTGGCAGAGGGTCTTCAAAAAGGGGGAGTCCTTGTTTTGAACCGGGAGGATCCTTATTTACGAAACGTGACCTCAAAAGAGCACCGGGTCATCTTTTTCGGGAAAGGGGATCCCACGGAGAAGACCTTGAGGGAATCCCTCACCCTTTTGGGAGAACACCAGGTCCAAAATGCCCTTGCCGCGGTTGCCGTCGGCGAACAGTTCGGAAAGATTTCCTCCTCTCTCATTGAAACTTTCAAACATTTCAAGGGGCTTCCGGGACGGCTGCAACTGAAACGGATCGGCGGAATTCAATGGATTGACGATACGTACAATGCGAATCCCGAATCGACCCGCCGGGCCCTTGAAACATTGGCCGCCTTTCCGGCACCGGGAAAACGGATAGCGGTTTTAGGGGATATGTTGGAGTTGGGAGAATTCTCACCCGACTATCATGCCGAAATCGGGAAAAAAGCGGCTTCTCTTTCGATCGATCTTTTAGTCACGGTGGGACCCCTTTCCCGCCATGCCCATGATGCCTTCCGAACCTTCCGGAAAGAGGAGAATATCTCCTTTCACGCGGAGTCGATTTCGGATGCGGTTTCGTTTCTCTCCGGGAGAATCGCCCGGGGGGATTGCATCCTCGTGAAGGGGTCCCGGGGGATGCAGATGGAAAAATTCATTCGGACATTTGAGATGAAGAATGCTGTACCATCTTCTTTACCCGCTTAAGGAATTTTTCTTCGGCTTCAATGTCTTCCGGTATATTACGTTCCGCGCCGCAGCGGCGAGCGTCACCGCGTTTCTTTTGTGTGTGATCGTCGGCCCTTCCATCATCCGGCTGATCCGGTCTCTTCGGGTGAGCGAAGACGGTGTCCGGGAGTATGCCCTTTCTCTTGACCGGATTCACCGGCGGAAAAAGGGAACACCGACGATGGGCGGAATCATCATCCTCCTTTCGCTTTTGGGAGCGGCTGTTTTGTGGGCGGACCTCACCAATCCGTATGTCCTTCTTTTGCTCACCACCAGTATCTGGCTGGGGCTCGTGGGGCTTCTGGACGACATGCTTAAATTTGTGATGAAAAGTTCCAGGGGACTCGCCGCCTCCACCAAATTCTTCGGGCAGATTATCGCCGGATGCGGCGTGGCCCTTTTTCTCTACTTTCTCCCCGGATGGGACACATCGCTCCAGATCCCCTTTTTGAAGGACATCACACCCGACCTCGGAATTTTTTACATCCCGTTTGTGATTCTGGTCATTGTCGCCACTTCCAACGCGGTGAACCTGACCGACGGCCTAGACGGTCTTGCGATCGGGTGTGTCATCATGGTCGCCATCTGTTACAGCATCCTTGCCTATGTGACCGGGCATGCCCGTTTCAGCCAGTATCTGCACATTCCGTTTGTCGCCGGAAGCGGGGAAGTTGCGATTTTTTGCGGGGCGCTGGTCGGGGCAGGGATGGGATTCCTCTGGTTTAATGCCCATCCGGCGGAAATCTTTATGGGGGATACCGGAAGCTTATCCCTCGGCGGAATCATCGGGGTGGTGGCGGTTTTGATTCATAAAGAGATCCTTTTATTGATCACCGGGGGAATTTTTGTGGCGGAGGCGCTCAGTGTCATCCTTCAGGTCCTTTCCCATAAACTTTCGGGGAAGCGGCTTTTTCTGATGGCCCCCCTCCATCACCATTTCGAACTCAAGGGATGGGATGAAACCAAGGTAACGGTCCGGTTCTGGATTGTGGGGGCGATTCTGGTATTTTTAAGTCTTGCCACTCTGAAACTCCGTTAACAGGATGAAACCTACTGACTTTTCGGGAAAACAGGTGACGGTCCTCGGCCTCGGACGGAGCGGCATCGCCGCTGCAATCCTTTTGAAAGAAGCGGGTGCGCAGGTGACCGTTTCGGAAACGAAGGAGGAGTCAGATTTCCGTCGGTTAGCCGAGTCCCTCGAAAGGAAGGGAATTTTGGTGGAGCTCGGCGGTCACACACCGGCATCCTTAAAGGGCAGGGACTTGATTGTGACCAGTCCGGGCGTTTCTCCGGTAAGCCGACCCTTTCAATGGGCAAAGGAAGAAGGGATTCCGGTCATCAGCGAAATCGAGTTGGGAACCTTTTTTTGCCCTGCAGAGATCATCGCCGTGACCGGGACGAACGGAAAATCGACGACCGTGACGCTTTTGGGCAATATCCTGAAAGCGGCGGGGAAGCGGGCGCATGTCTGCGGGAATGTGGGAGAGGCATTCTGCGGTGTCATTCCGAAGATTCAAAAGGGAGACTGGGTGGTTTTGGAGGTCAGTTCTTTTCAACTCGAGACTTGCTACACCTTTCGACCGAGGATAGCGGTCGTGCTGAATCTCACCTCGAATCATCTGGACCGCCATGCTTCTTTTGAGGCGTACCTTTTGGCAAAAAGAAGAATTGCCAGGAGCCAGACCGAAAAGGATTTCCTCCTTTTGAATGCGGATGACCCTTTTGTCCGGATGTTCGGGAAGGGCCTTTCAGTCAAATCTCTTTTTTTCAGCCGGAGCCGGCCGGTGGAAGGATCTTTTCTTCGGGAGGGGGAGTTTTTTGTTCAGTGGGGAGGGAAGGAAGAGTGGACTGCTTCCCTCAGACATCTTCAACTTCAGGGCCCTCATCACGAGGAGAATGCCCTTGCCGCAATCCTCGCCTCCCGTCTGGCAGGAGTTTCTTCCGAGGCAATCGAGGAGGGTCTTTCGGGCTTCCGGGGACTTCGACACCGGTTGACGCTTGTGGGAGAAAAAAGTGGCGTCCAGTTTTTCAACGATTCGAAATCAACCACCGTTGCGAGCACTTTGAGGGCGTTGGAGACGGTGCCGGAGCCGATTTTCCTGATTGCAGGGGGCCGGGCGAAAAACGAGGACTTTCGGACATTCGCCAAAAGCCCGCTCCTTAAAAAAGTGAAGCGGATGTTTCTGATCGGGGAATCCCGGGACAAAATCCTTGCCGCCGTTTCGGGAAAGGTGCCCACTTTTTTGGCGGGAACGCTGGAGGAGGCGGTGACGCAGGCCTTTCAGGAGGCGCATCCGGGGGAGACGGTACTCCTTTCTCCGATGTGTGCGAGTTTCGACATGTTCAGGGATTTTGAGGCAAGGGGAGAGTATTTTGAAAGATGCGTTACGTCGTTGGAGGCGCTCCATGCGCGCTGACAGGGTCCGCCTTTTTCTGATTACGGCAATCCTGGTGGCGATCGGCATCATCATGATTTATACCTCAAGCGCCATTTATGCCTTTGAGCGATACAAAGACAGCGCTTACTTTGTGAAACGGCACCTCCTCTTTTGTGTCATCGGGTCACTGGCCATGATCGGCACCCTTTCCGTTCCGTACCGGATGCTCCGGCGTATCGCGAAACCGGCGCTTTTTTTGGCGCTCCTTTTTCTCGGTTTGGTTTTGTTCCCGCCTTTCGGAAGCTCAGGGGGTGGGGCCAACCGCTGGTTTCAGGTGGGGGGATTCCGGTTTCAGCCGAGTGAACCGGCAAAAATTGCTCTTTTCCTCTATTTGGCAGATCTCCTCTCCCGGAAGAAAAACGACCTCCATCTTTTCAAGGAGGGGTACCTCCCCCCTGTTTTGGTGCTCGGACTTTTAACGGGGCTCGTTCTTCTTCAACCGGACCTCGGGACAGCGATGGCGATTGTACTGGTGGCCTTGAGCATGTTTTTGGTCGCCGGGACGCGACCCCGGTTTCTGGTCATGACGCTCCTTTCGGCCGTTCCCGCCTTTTTGATTTTGATTGTGATGGAACCCTACCGGATTCGACGGATTCTTGCTTTTTTCGATCCGGAGAGAGATCCGCAGGGGGTCGGCTTCCAGATCATGCAATCCTACGTGGCGCTCGGGTCAGGTGGGCTTTTCGGGGTCGGTCTTGGCCAGTCTAATCAAAAACTCTTTTACCTTCCTGCTTCCCACACCGATTTTATCTTTTCGATTATCGGGGAGGAGTTGGGCCTTCTGGGCACCCTCGCTGTTTTGTCCCTCTTTTTCCTTTTTTCCTGGACCTGCTACCGGCTGCTTGTGCGGGTTCAGGACCGGTTCGGTCGCCTCCTTGGGTTTGGGATTGCAGCGATGCTGACCCTTGAGGCGCTGGTGAATATCGGTGTGGCCTGCGGTGCCCTCCCGACAAAAGGGCTGCCCCTTCCGTTTATCAGTTACGGAGGGAGTGCACTCATCTTCAATTTGGTCGGAGTGGGTCTTCTTCTCAACATTTCCCGATACGGCAGGGAAAGTTCATCCGTTTTCTCGTCGAGTTTTCTGGAGGCGGGGAAGGCGTTTTTCATTCCGAAGAATTTTCAGTTCCGTCCCCGGGGGAGGAGGAAGTGAGACTCGTGATCGCTTGCGGCGGGAGCGGCGGGCATATCATGCCGGCTCTTTCGCTGGCCGCGCATCTCCGGAAAACCTTGAAGGAGATTGAGCTTTTTTTCGTGATCAGCCGAAGACCCCTTGACCGGAAACTCCTTGGAAAGGAAAGAGGCGTCCTTGTCCTTCCGGCGGTCGGATGGCCGCCCCTTTTTTCCTGGAAAATTTTTCCGTTTTTTTTCAAATTATTCTTATCCTTCTGGATTTCCCTTTTCTGGATCACCCGGATCCGGCCCCACGGATTCATCGGCTTCGGCGGTTACGTCACGTTTCCGGTCATGACAACCGCTTTTCTCATCCGGAAGCCGGTTTTTCTTCATGAAGAGAATGTGATTCCGGGACGGGCGAATCTTTGGCTTTCCCGGATCGCCCTTTTTTTGAAAGCCCCTTTCCGGGTCGGCGTGGCTTTTGAAGGAAGCCGCCGCTTTTTTGGCCGGAGGGTCCCGGTGGCCCTCGTGGGAAATCCCCTCCGTTCCGATTTGGTCTGCCTGGCGCCGGAAGTGGCGCGCCGCTTTTTCGGACTGGATGAAAACCGCTTCACCATTTTACTCACCGGCGGAAGTCAGGGGGCCCACCGGCTGAATCAGGCCCTGGTGGAGGCATTTGAAGCAATCAGCGACTCCGAGAAAGAGGAAATTCAAGTCATCCACTTGACAGGGGAAAAAGATGCTCCCTGGGTTCAGGACCGGTATGCGGCCCTCGGTGTGCGGGCCCAAGTCTTTCCGTTTCTTCAGAGAATCGGCGAGGCGTACAGCGCCGCAGACCTTGTGGTGGGACGGGGAGGGGCGATGACCCTTGCGGAAATCGGCTATTTCCGAAAACCCGCTCTCCTCATTCCGCTTCCCCTGGCGCGGAATCACCAGCGGGAAAACGTCGCTTTTCTTGCGGATCAGGGGGCCTGTCTTTCGATGGAAGAGAAGAACATCTTACCCGATTTTTCCAGGTCTCTTCTTTCTCTGAAAAAAGACGAGAAAAAGCGGAAGATGCTTTCCGAACGGCTTTCCTCTTTCTACCGGAGCGGAACGGTTGAACGTCTGGCGGATGAACTCCTTTCATTAATCCATGAAAACTGAAAAGCATTTTCATTTTGTCGGAATCGGCGGGATCGGGATGAGCGGCCTGGCCCTTTTGTTACTTGAACGGGGGTGTCGGGTCAGCGGATCCGATATAAAAGAAAATCCGCTCATGGCAAAACTCCGGGAAAAAGGGGCGGTCATTTTCCTCGGCCACCGGAGGGAAAATCTCAAGGAAACGGATGCGATGGTCTTTTCTTCGTGTATTCCAGAAGATAACCCTGAACGGTTGGAAGCCCTCCGGAGGGGACTTAAGACTTATACCCGGGGGGAATTTTTGTCCAGACTTTTTCATGAAAAAAAGACCCGGATTGCAATCTCCGGCTCCCACGGAAAAACCACCACCACCGCCCTCATCGCTACTTTTCTGGAGGCGGCGGGACTTGACCCAAGTTTTTTGATCGGTGGCGTCTCCCGGAATCTCGGCGTGAATGCCAAAGAGGGAAAGGGGGACACTTTTGTGACGGAGGCGGATGAAAGTGACGGCTCGTTCCTTTTTCTTTCACCGCAGTATGCACTTGTCACCAACATCGATGCGGAGCATCTCGACTATTACAAAACCTTCGAGAAATCGTGCGAGGCGTATGTTTCCTTTTTCAACAGGACCGATGAGGGGGGAAGGGTTTTTGTCTGTGCGGAATGCCCGAATTCGATGAAACTCCTTGAAAGGATCTCGCACCCCCACACCGTCACGTACGGCCTCTCCCAGACGGCCCATTACTTTCCGGAAGGGGCTCTCCGGGACAATGGCCAGACCCGGTTTGATTGCCTCAAAAAGGGAGAGCGCCTCGGTCGCTTCAGGATGTCCTTGTCAGGCCGCCACAACCTGGTGAATGCGGTGGGGGCGATTGCCCTCGGCCATGAACTGGGGCTTCCCGTTTCCGTCATGGAGGAGACACTTGCCTCCTTTCAGGGAGTGGCGAGGCGGCTTGAGGTGACAACTTTTCCGGCCCTTTCGATTGTGGAGGATTATGCCCACCATCCGACCGAAATCGAGGCAACCCTCGGAGCGATTCGTGAAGGGGCGGAAAAGCGGCGGATCGTCTGTCTTTTTCAACCGCACCGCTATACCCGGACCCAGCAGCTGGCTAAATCGTTCGGGAGCTGTTTCGGAAGCGTTGATCTTCTGATTTTAACCGAAATCTATCCGGCCGGGGAACGGCCGATTCCGGGCGTGGAGACCGAACTCATTCTGAAGGAAATTCGGGAAAAGGAGCAGGACAAGCCGGTTTTTCTCCTTCCGAAAAAAAAGGCGATCGAGACCCTTTTGGAGAAATTACAGCCGGGAGACGTCCTTGTGGTAATGGGGGCGGGGGATATCGGGGAACTGGCCGGGGAGATGCGCCAATTATGCTTAGAGGGAAAACTTTCCTGGATCAACAAAGTTTGCGAGACGATTTAGCGAGGCGGATCCGCTCGAAGATTTTCTACAATGAACCGCTTTCGCGCCACACCTCGCTTCGGGTCGGGGGACCGGCCTGGGCCTGGATTCCGGTGTTGGATACGGATGACCTTTTTCAGATTCTCCAGACGGCCCGTGAGAACGGGCTTTTGACGGCGGTGGTGGGGGGAGGGTGCAATCTCCTTCCGGGCGACAGCGGTTTTCCGGGCATCGCGTTGAATTTCCGGACCCCTTTTTTCCGGAAGATGGAGCAAAGCGGCGGAGAGCTTCGGGTGGGGGCGGGCGTTTCGACGGATGAAATGATCGCCTTCTGCCGAAGAGAAGGGTTTTCGGGACTTGAATGCATGACCTGTGTCCCCGGAACCATCGGGGGCTCTGTTTTCGGTAACGCAGGAAGCCACGGGGAGGCGATCGGGGATCGAGTCAAAACCCTTCTCCTTTTGAATGACAAAGGGGAATTGGTCAGGCGGAAAAAAAGCGAAGTGCGATTCGGCTATCGAACCTCGGATTTGGAGGGAAACATAGTTTTAGAAGCGACCTTCGACGTTTTTCCGGAGGATCCCCGAAAAGTAGAGACGCGCTACCGGGAGCGGCTCCGGTTCAAACAGGCGACCCAGGATCTGACCCGTTCCAATGCGGGCTGCATCTTCAAAAACCCGCCCCCTCCTTTTCCGTCCAGCGGCGAGCTGATCGACCGCGCCGGCTTAAAAGGAGAATCGGTCGGGGATGCGGAGGTTTCGGAAAAACATGCGAATTTCATCGTGAACCGGGGACAGGCAACGGCAGGGGATGTCTTCTTGTTGATTGAGCGGATTCAAAAACGGGTGAAGGAAGAGCACGGATGCGACCTGGAACTGGAAGTGCGGCTTTTGTGAAGGAGGATGAGGAGGCGGGAAGATGAAACCGCTGGAAGAGAAAGAACGAAAGCTCCTGTCTGAAATTCGCCGGAGCCGCCGGATCGGGGTATTGATGGGAGGACCTTCCGAAGAACGGGAGATCTCCCTGAAATCGGGGAACGGCGTTCTGACGCATCTCAAGGAGGCCGGCTACACTGCCATCCCTTGCGATTTCAAAACCGAAGAAGAACTTCTCCGGAAGCTCGAGCAGGATCGGATCGATTTGGCCTTTATCGCACTCCACGGCCGGTTCGGCGAAGACGGAACGGTTCAAACAGTTCTGGAGAAGTTGAAGATTCCGTATACCGGTTCCTCCGCCCAAGCGAGCCGCCTGGCGTTTGACAAATGGGCTTCAAAGGAGAAATTCCGTGCGGCGGGCCTTGCGGTCCCGGAATCGGTGCTCCTTTTGCACCCCAAGCCGCCGTTCAAATTTTCGTTTGATTTTCCGGTGGTGGTGAAACCGGTCTGCCAGGGATCGAGCATCGGTCTTTCCATCATCGACAAAGCGGAATCCCTTTTGGAAGCCGTTCGGGAAGCGTTCCGTCACGACGATCGGGTGTTGGTGGAACCGTATATTCAAGGACCTGAATTGACCGTCGGCATTCTTGGGGAAGAGGCACTGCCGATCATCCGGATTCTTCCGGCAAATCGGTATTACGATTACGAATCCAAGTATGTGAGCGACCGGACCCTCTTTTTGGTTCCCGCTCCCCTCGAGGAGGGGCTTTCCGCATCGGTCCAAAAAGCGGCCCTCAAGGCGCATGAGGCGGTCGGATGCGACGGTTTTTCCCGGGTTGACCTTCTTTTGAACGGGATGAATCAGCCGGTGATTCTCGAAGTGAATACGATTCCGGGACTGACCGCCCGGAGTCTCCTTCCGAGGGCCTGCGAGGCGGTCAAGGTTTCGTACGCGGAGCTTTGCGAGCGGATGATCCTCTTGGCCCTTTTCCGGAGGGTCCATGCCTAAGAATCAAAAGCGCGGGAAATCCCCCAAAATCAAACGGGGTTTCTTCCCCGTGGGGCTGATCTTCCGCCTTTTTCCGGTTGCGATTCCCCTTCTTTTCTTCGGAATCCTTTCGTTTCTTCTTTTTCGGGGGACTTCCTATTTCCTCACCCATTCCCCCTATTTTTCCATCAAGAGGGTGGAGGCCTCCTCCACACACCCCGATTTTTCTTTCAAGAGTCCGGAACTGATGAAGTCGCTATTGGACGAGAACATTTTTGTACTCAGTCTCAAGACTTATGAAAAAAGGCTCTCCCGCACCCATCCTGAACTTCTCAAGGTCAACGTGAACCGCGTTTTCCCAAGTCAGGTCCGGCTTGAGGTCACGCCCCGGATCCCGGTTGCCCGGCTCTACGGAGAAGAATCCTTTCTGGTGGATCGGGAGGGAACGATTCTCCCTCCGTCTCATACCCTGAACCGGGAATTTCTTCCGACCGTTTCTGGACTCGGGGAGAGAATTACCAAAGAGGATATCGGAAAGGCGGTCAAAACCGGAGCATTTCATCAGGCCCTTGATTTCCTCGAAGAGCTCCGGGGTTTCCCGGAACTGCAGCGGTTCATTCAGACACTGGATGTCGGTGACGAGGAGAATCTCTCTTTCGGGACACCTCAAGGGGTTGAAGTCCGGGTGGGGAGGGGGGATTTCCGGGAAAAACTGGCCCTTTTTGACCGGACGCGGGTCATGCTCGGAAAAAGGATGCAGGAAGTGAAGTACATCGATTTGCGGTTTGACGAACCGGTCATTGGAGCAAGGTGAAACGGAACTGGCTCTGCGGAATCGATCTCGGTTCTTCTGAAATTCGCGGTGTCATCGGCCGGGTCGAAGGAGCGACTCTTTCTCTTTTCGGAGCCGCCTCCGTCGAAAGCGGGGGACTCGCCAAAGGGGTGGTCACCGATCTGGAAAGTTTCTCATCGGCCGTCAAAGAGCTTGTGGAACGTCTTGAATTCGAGACAAAACTCCGGCTGGAGGGAACGCTCCTCGCGCTCAACGGACTCCATCTGGAATGCCGGGAGGTCATCGGCAAAGGATTCGTCTCCGAGGAGGGAAGGGAAATTACGGCGCGGGACATCCGTCAGACGCTCCATGAAGCACAGTGGATTTCCTTTCCGATGAATCGGCGGCTCCTCCATGCCCTTCTTCAGGGGTATGTAGTAGACGGTCAGGAGGGGATTCGCAATCCCATCGGAATGTACGCCCACCGTCTGGGTGTCCAATTGAAATGGATCACCGGTGTTGCCTCTTTTGTACAAAACGCCGTCACCGGCGTAAATCGGGCCGGCCTTGAAGTGGAGGGACTCGTCCTTTCCGGCTATGCCACCGCCCTGGCTGCGGTAGAAAGCGAACTTCGGGAACGGAAAGCCCTTTTCCTTGAAATTGGGGAAGAGATCAGCACCTTCCTCGTCTTTCAAAACGGCGGCATTTCCCACGTCAAACTCCTTCCGGTAGGAGGAACGCTCCTCACAGAGACCATCGCCAGAACATTTGAGATTCCTTTTCGGGAGGCGGAGACGCTGAAGAGGCAGTACGGGACTCTGTTTCTCCCGGAAAGGGCCAAACAGCATGAACTTTTGGTGAGCGACGGTTCCGCACAAAAGGTGGTGCTGAGAAAAGAGCTCTGTGATGTGGTTCAAAAAGGGGTCTATCAACTTTTCGAAATCTTTCGCAAGGAACTGGAGCCCTTTTTGGATGCGCGCTCACCCCTTATCCTGGCGGGGGGCGCGTCTGTTCTTGAGGGGCTGGTGGAGGAGGCGGGAAGTTTTTTCCGGTGTGAAACACGGCTTGGGAGTTTCCAGAAAACCCGCGCCCCGAGGGCGCTTCCTTTCCCTTTTGCGACCCCTTGCGGACTGATTTGGTACGGTCACCAAAAGCAGAAGGAAGAAAAGACCCTTCAGGCGGAAAGCCCGGCGGAGAGGGTCCTGACAAGGATGAAAACACTTTTTCAGGATTATTTCTGATGGATGTTTCGGTGGTGATGGCCTGCCTCAATGAGGCGGAGACGGTCGGCACGTGTGTGGAAAAGGCCTTCGAGGCCCTCCGGCGTCTCGGCTTAAAAGGAGAGGTCCTTGTGGTCGATAACGGCTCCACAGACGGTTCCGGCGCGATTGCCGCCTCCAAAGGGGCGCGGGTGATTTTGGAACCCAAACAGGGTTACGGCTATGCCTACCGGAGTGGATTTCGGGAGGCGAAAGGGAGATGGATGGCGATGGGGGATGCGGATGGAACGTATGATTTTTCCTCACTGGGTGATTTGATCGCACCCCTTCACAACGGCGCAGATCTTGTCATCGGAAGCCGTTTTGCGGGAGAAATGCTCCCAGGGTCCATGTCCTGGATCAAACGTCACCTCGGAAACCGGATTTCAACCGGGATGGTGAATTTTTTCTTTCGGATGAAGCTGACCGATTCCCAAAGCGGCTTTCGGGCGTTTCGGCGCCCTGTCCTTGCGGGGATTGATTTCAGGTCGACCGGCATGGAATTTGCGACCGAGTTGATTATCGAACCGTCTCGAAGAGGACTCCGGATCTCGGAGGTTCCCATCACCTACCATCCGCGCGGGGGAAACCGCTCAAAGTTTAAGACATTCCGGGACAGTTTTTCGGTTCTTTGCCTTATTTTTTCCTCCTATTTCCATGTCAATGGAAAAGCAACCTAACATCTCCGTCGTCATCCCGACCCGAAACGGCGGAAAACCTTTTCGGACTCTCCTCCATGCCCTTTTCAAAGAGCAGACCCTGCCGCCGCATGAAGTCATCGTCATCGACCAAAACTCAACGGACGGAACGGACGAAGAAGCCCGAAAATATCCTGCCCGGCTCATTTCGATTGATCCTTCCGAATTCGGGCACGGACGGACGAGAAACCAGGGGGCGCGGCTTTCAGGGGGGGACTACATTGTTTTTCTGAATCAGGATGCGGTCCCGGCGTCGCCGGAGTGGCTCCATCATCTGGTCCGGCCGCTTGAGGAGGATGAGCGCCTTGCGGGAGTCTACGGACGGCAGCTCCCGAACGGCTCAAATCCGTGCGAGGCCTTTTCGCTGAACTATACCTATCCGGAAATCCCCCGGAGGCACACCGCAAACGAAATTTCCCGCTTTTCGGTTTTCCACATCCTCTTTTCCGACGTCAATGCCTGTATCCGGAAGTCGGTCTGGGAACAGTTTCCCCTGAACGAATCTTTGAACATGAGCGAGGACCAGGAGTGGGCTTTCCGGGTTTTGAAGGGGGGGCATGCGCTTTTCTATGAGCCCAAAGCGGCGGTCTTTCACTCAAACCACTACACCCTTTCAAGAATTTTCAGGAGAAGTTTTGAAGTCGGGATCTCCCATGAGACATTCCCCCGGCCCGCTTGGTACGTTGTTCTGGGACGAAGCGGCCGTTTTTTTCTGGAGGAGATGCGCCACCTGGCGCGGATGAGGCGCTTCGGATTTTTACCTTACGGGATGATTTGGGAATCGGCACGGGCATCCGGATTTTTGCTGGGGAGAATGCGTCGTTTGATCCCGGCGCCGCTTGAAAAGCGGTTCCGGTTCTATCCCCTGCGGGAAGGATCCGACGGAAAGACCGTTCAGGCGGCAACGTGTCCTCTTTGCAGAAGTACCTCTTCCCGATTCGTATGCCTTGCCCGGGATGAATTGATGGACCGGGGAGATCGGATTTACCGGTATCTCCGCTGCCTTTCGTGCGAAACGGTTTACCTCCACCCGTTTCCCGCGCCGAGCCACTCTCCCGAAATCTACCGGGAAGATTACCCTGCATGGGCAAAAAACAGGATGAAATATTTTTTCCGGAAAATTTTCATGGATATTCCCCAAATCCGTTTCATCCGGCGTTTCAAACGGAGTGGATCGCTATTGGATGTGGGTTGCGGCGTCGGAACGCTCCTCGGTTATTTAAAGGAAAAAGGGGGATGGCACCTGGAGGGGCTTGAGCCCTCCCCCTTCGGCTGTCGGGCGGCAAAGGAGATGTATGGGCTTTCCCTGAAGCAGGGGACGCTTGATCAGGCCCATTTTCCGGGCCATTCTTTTGATGTCGTGACCCTCTGGGATGTTTTGGAGCATGTGGAGGATCCCCGCGCTCTCCTCCGGAACGTCCGCCATCTTCTCAAAAAAGAGGGAATTCTCCTTTTGAGTCTCCCGAATGTCGGCTCCATCGATTTCTCCCTTTTTAAGGGGAGGTGGCATTTTTTAACGGCTCCGTATCATTTCTGCCTGATCCCTGTCGAACGGATGAGGGACCTTTTTCGGGAAGAGGGATGGAAGGTCGTGGTACTCCGGACCACCTTTTTGAGTCTTTACGAATCGCTCTTTTGCAGTCTGCAGTTGTGCTTACGGGAGGGGAAACTGGGGTCGGGGAGAGGGGGGTATTGGTTCAGGATTTCCCTCGGTTTGCTCGCCTGTCTTTTGGCCACGCCCCTTTTCCTGATGGCGCATCCCTTTAAAAAGGGGGGGAGGATGGTTGTGGCTGCAAGGCCCCTTTAGAGGCGAATTTCAAGCGTTTCCGGAGGATTTTCGATTTTGATGAAGCCCGCCGGATCATTTTCCACTTCTTCTTTTCCGATCGGTCGTTCCGGAATGGTCACCAATCCCGGAAACCAGTGATACTTCAGAACAATCTCACCCGATTCAGACCGCACCTGTCTTAGGGCAATCCTGTTGAACCCTGCCTCCACCTTTCCTGATCCTTTCAGAAAATAATTCGAGGGACGGTTTACCCGGTAACAGGCAAGGTGTGCGATCTCTTCCTCCTTTTTGAGGAGTTCGGCGGGGAGAGAATCGAGGTATCGTTTTGTCATCGGATAAAAGGCGGCAATCCACCGGATGTTGTACCGATTCAGATACGCCTCAAACGCCTCCGGAGAAAAGCTCTCAACGTTTTTTCCGAAAAGCGTTCCCTGCATGAGGGTGATCGAGGAAAGTTTGAGAGGGGTATCCGGCATCGGTGGGTTGACCAGCTCCCGTCCTGCCCAGAGCGGAAGAATGGCCGGAAGATGGCTCTCCCAATAGCGGTGCCGGGGGTGGCGGGACTCCTCCAAAAGAAGGCGCCCCGCTTCTTTTGGGTATCGTGAGATCCAGGCCACGAGCCGGTCCATTTCCGGGGGCCTTATCGAAGTCGGGAGGGGCTCAGAGGCGGCGGAAGTCTTTTGGGAGAAAAGGCGGCTGAAGCAAGAAAGAAAGCGGCTTTTGTCAGCGGTGACAAGGGCGAGCAGTACGATTCCCCAGAGAAGAAAGCGGGGGATTTTTCCGCTTTTCTCCGTCAGGAAACTGGAGGCGGGAAAAAGAAGAAAAAGAATCAGGGGCCAGAGGTACCGGCTGCTCTGGAGGGTGAGGGAGGCAGGGTATTTCAGGAAGAAAATAAGAGCTAAAAGCAGAAAAACAGCCGTCGTAAAGGGAAAAGCGAGGGTAGGAGCCGTACGACTCCAGCGTCTCAAACCCAAAAGACCCAGAAGAAGAAGCAAAAGCCGTGAGAGGTCCTTCCTGAAATACCATGAAACAATCGAGGGATTTTCGCGGAAGGGGGCTTCTGTGAGGGAGATGTCGAGGAGAGCGCTGTGACGGACCATCGGGAGAATCCAGAAAAGATTCAAGGCCACAATGCTCAAAAGGCCGGCAAACCCGAGGAGCAAGACCGATTTCGGTCTTTGCCTGAGCCCCATGATCAGTGCGGTGAGGGCGGGCGGAAAAAGGACAATCAGGGCAACCGAGTGAATACAGAGTGCCATCGCCCCTCCGATCCCGAAAAGAAGGAGCATTCCCAGACGCGGTTTTTCAAGAAAACGGAACAGGGCCGCCAGGGAAAGAAGGGTGAAAAGACAGGACAAAAGAAAGGAAACAGACCCCCACTGTAGACTCGAGAGGTTCGGGTGCTGCCAGAAAAAAAGGATGGCGATCATACCCGCTGTGGCAATCGCCGGAGGCGGCATTTTCAACATTTTTCCTGTCATCAGGATAAGAAAAGGGGTGATCAAAATCCCCACAAGAAGGTATCCTTTCAGGAGTTCCGCCGGGTTCACCAAAGGGAAAAGAAGGGAAAGGATCTGTTCTCCTTTTGTGCTGATCCCAAAAAGGGCATGGGGATACCCTGCCGAATGAAAGGGGCTGTACCCCCAGAGTCTCCCTGAGGAGTCGAAAAGGGCTCTTGTCTCTTCCATGAGGGCGGACCGGAAGGCATAATCATCGGTCAAAAGCGGTCTTTTGCTCCCCCATTCAAAGAAGGAGACAAAGCCGAGAGCGCCCAAAAGGTGGAGCAGACAGAAGAAAACAAGAAGAGTTTTCATCATCTCTTCAGTTTTTCAAGATGCTTCAGATTCTGGAGCGCTTCGCCGGAAGCCGGATTCTTTTTCAGGATTTCCCGGAACTCTCTTTCCGCCCGATCCAAAGCGCCTGTTTCAGCATAGAGAATGCCAAGGGCGTTCCGCGCAGGGAGATAAACCGTATCCGAACGCCCGATCCGAAGGTACGCCTTTTCCGCTTCCTTCCACATCCCCTTTCGTGCGTAATATCTTCCGAGAAGATAATGCGCCTCTCCGAAATCGGTGTCGAGTCGGAGACTCTCTTTGAGTGAGCGGAGGGCCTGTTCCGCGTCCCCCGTCTCCTCATAGAACGACCCCAGACTAAAGTGGAAGATCGGATTTTCCGGTTCGAGACGGACCGCCTGCCGGTAGAGAGAAAGGGCCTCTTCCGGCTCTTTCTGTCGGCGGAAAAGGTTTCCGAGATTATGGTAAATGGCGGCCTGCCGCGGTCGGGCAAAAAGATGTTTCCGGTAAAGGGCCTCTGCCTGGTCCAGGAGTCCGATTTTTCCATAGAAATCGGCGATACTCAATTCATCAACCCAATCTCCGGAGGGAGGGGGATCCTTCTCGAGATCAAGGGCAAAGGCCTCGAGGAAGGGCCGGTTTTCAGGGCTTTCTTTGAGGAAGATGATGACCTGTCCGTCCAGATAGACCGCTCGCCAATCCGCGTCATGGACAAGCCGGCGCAGAAGCCCTTCATGCTTTGCGACCGCATGGTCCAAAATGCAGAAATTAATCTTGTACCGTTTGACCCATTCAGGCCAAAGCCCCGGGTCATTGAAAAGCTCAAAAAGCTCTCTGAAGAAGGTGCCCCCGTACACCTCCAGCCGGCCGTCCATGAAGACCTTCCGCTCCGGGTAAAAACGCCAGAGGAAGTAGCCGCCGAGATCCAACCCTGAGTTGAAGAAATTGCCGGGAAGACCGCTTTGCTCAATGAACCGGGCCGCCCGGACCGGATAACGGTGTTCGGAGATGCCGAGACCGAACCGTTTGTAAAATCCCTGCTCCTCATAAAAAGTGTTTGTGAGGAAAGGGATCGGGAAGGCGAGGATAAGTGCGAGGAGGCCCCAGGAGGGAATCTTGGGCTTCTTGAGGTAAGGGGCCTCCTTGAGAAGACCTTCAAGGTTTGCAAGGATGAGAAAGGAGGCGACCAAGACGAAAGGGGCGATATTTCTCCTTGCAAGGAGCGAAAGAAAGGTGAAAAGAATAAGAAGAAGGGCGTGCGCGGGAGGAAAACGTTTATGGTTCAACAGAAAAGAAAGAGGTGTCAGGATGAGAAATGCCCTATAAAGGAAAGCCCTGAGGGAAGGGTCCTGCGCGGCAAAGGGTCTTGCAAATTCCCCGATGCCACGGGTGAAAAAGTCAATTTCGCCGCTGATCCGGGTAAAAAGGGTAAGGGGAAGGAGGATTCCCCGAAAGCCGTAAGGATTGACCCCTGTTGCCAGAAGGGAAAGGCCAAGGAGGAGATACCCTCTCATGGGAAACGGGACCCTTTTTTTGTCCTTTGCAAGGGCCCATGTCAGGGTGCTGCCAAGAGCATTGGCAGCGATCGCCAAAAGACCCAGGATGAAAAGAGAGTGAAAATTGACCCAGAAAAGTTGAAGCAGGGGAAGGAAAAACGCCCTTTTTGTCGGCTTCAAACGCTCATTTTCAAGGAAAAGAAGCGTTAAAACCAGGAAAAGGAAACTTGCCACCTCCGGCCTTTCAATCAACCGCTCATGGGAGGCAAAGAGGGCCATGACCAGGACCGGGAGGATGAATAGAAGGGGAAGTTTCCGGGAAAAGTGCCGGAAGAGAAAGAAGAAGGTGAGGGTGACGATTCCGACCTTGAAGAGGATAATCCCCGGGATCCCCCCCAGATGATACGCTATATATAGGAAGAGCTGAAATCCCCAGGAGAGGTCTATCCAGGGGTGGTCCGGAACGGTGTATGAAAAAGGGTCTATCCGGGGAACCGCCTGATGCTTGAAGATCCACTCTCCGCTTTTCAGGTGCCACCAGACATCGTCTGCCCAGAGGGTGTGGGTGACAGAGGAGGCAATCGCGGCAAAGAAAAGGAAAACGACCACCGGAGATCTCGGCATCATTTTCATCATAACATACCAAAATGCAAAAAGAACTGAAAAAATTCAAAAATTGCGAAAGGTCCCCTTGACAATCGGCCAAATTGAGGGTATACTTCAAGCAGTGCACATCCGAAAGGGCAAACCCGGCGAAAGTCGGGGGCGCAAAGCTATGGGTCTAAAGCCCTGGGGCCAAGATTGCCAAGCGTACCGATAACGTAATCCTTATCCCAGAAGGTATGATTGCCAAGCTACCGGATTTTAGCTTGGCATTTTTTTTGGCTTGATATTCAAAGGATTTAAAAAGTGGTCAATTTACCAATTGGTAAAAAGTTCAAAAACGTTCAATCAGGGAGGATTTCCACAATGAACAAAGCGATCCGGATCGTCTTTTTGGTCTCCTTTTTTGTTTTCACCCTCTTTTCGGCAAACCCCCTTTTGGAGAATGCGGGGGCAGAAGAGTTCCTCATACCCCGCAAGGTGCCTTCCGATGGTGGTGGCACCGGCTGTACCCCTGACCCTTCCACCCGGATGTACGGCGTTGTGAAAGTGTACAATCCGGATACGAACGGCGTCCTCCAGCCGATTAGCGGTGCCACGATTACCGTGATTACCCATGATACCCGGTGGCTCCGGATCTGCAGCAGTTATGGGACAACCCGGGAGCTCCTCACGACACCCGATGGCATCCGATATGTCAAATACACCACCACTACCGCTGCGAACGGCTCTTTCAATGTTTACCATCTTCCCCAAGGAGCGCTACTTGGCTCGATCGACGTAACCCATCCTGATTACGGAGACTTGGTCAACGGACGGGAAACCGCCAAACTTCCGAATTCCAGTACTTATAACGCCGGGAATTATGCGTTGCAGTCAGGCCAGAGTATCAATAGAGGAGGGGCGACCGAGCCGATGGCTGCAGCTGCGTCAATTTCAACTCTCCGAGGAACCGTTCGTGAGCGTCTTTTGGACAATTCGGTATATCCTTCACAAAACTTTACGGTTCTGATTGAGTCGGCCGATCTTGCCCAACCTCCCCCCGGTGGGCCGAACTGTCTGGATGACAGCCCTGAACAGGAGGAATATAGCAGAACTTATACGAACACGTACGGAGTTTGGCAACAGAATGTGTCCCAGGACAAAATATATTTTATTACAGTTTTCGGTCGGAGCGGGTTTGAGACGCTTTGCGACCTGGCTGCGGTCGGACCCCCGCACAGGGTTGATACCACGGGTCAGTGGGGGATCAGCGGCCTTGACTTTACCGTGGATGAACTGGACAATCCGCCGACCATCCAGATTTCCCAAACAAGTCCCATATCTCCCGACTTGAACGAAGGACAAGCTTTCTCCTTTACGGTCATCGCGGATGACCCTGATCCGAATCATACCGTTACGGTTGTGACCACGGGCCGGCCGGGCTGGCTTGAAGAGTCGGTGACAGCAGGAGCCCAAGGGACCCAGCATGTCGAACTTTTATATAAGGCGAGGGATACGGTCGCTGGGACTGACACGATTCCTTTTTCAGCCGTCAATCACCTTTATGATTATGATACAGACGGCGATCTCAACATCGACTATGACCTGGCTTTGAACATTCAGCTCCAGAACAATATTGTCGGGCCGTCGAACTATCCTATCACCGGACTTGTTGAGGATGTGGACCGGCCGATTGCCATCAGCCGCGCAGATCTCTCGGTTCCTGAGGGAAGTACCACCGATTTCGATGCGACTGCAACCGATCCGGACTGGGCAGGCGGGAATGAAGATAGAATCGAGTTATTCAATATCGACGCAGCCTATGTTCCGAGTCTGCCGGCCCTGCCGAAACCGGCCTGGTTGATTGTTCAGAGTTCAACGGTTCCCGGAAACCCGGTCACGTTGACGCTTCGGGCGAATCCGCCGGCAGAGGCAGCGGCAGGTCCTTATCGAATTCGGTTGGTTGCAGACAATAACTTTGTAGCAAATCCACCTCCTGTTGAGCGTCTTTTTGACATCACGGTTGCAAATGTGGAGTATGCACCGGAGATTACAGGGACCACTCCGCCTGATCCGGACGGCGATTTTGTCAATACGCCGGAGCAGAACTTTACCAT
Source organism: uncultured Omnitrophica bacterium (assembly GCA_947085655.1). Classification (GTDB taxonomy): domain Bacteria; phylum Omnitrophota; class Gorgyraeia; order JACQQV01; family JACQQV01; genus CAMTXH01. The sequence continues at coordinate 36,172 of CAMTXH010000017.1, forward strand.
GAACGAGGGAACCACTCAGGGCTTCACGGTGAGCGCCCGCGACCTTGATTCAGGCGACACGTTAAACTATGTCTGGGAACTCCGGGACGAAGGAGGGGTTCTGATCGGAAGCCGGAATACACCGGGCGGGACAAACCCCGGCTCGGATACATACACCTTCAGCCCAGCATTGGGTCAGGGCGGACTATATAATTTGTCCGTGAGGATCAATGACAATGATGCAACACCAATCGGCCCGCTCTACACCTTCCGTGTCACGGTCCGGTCCGGTCCGATAACGAGCACAAGTCAGAACCCGAACCCTGTTCCGGAAGGTGTCATCGTGAACTTTGACGTTACCATTACGGATGCGGATACACCGGGGGATAACCTGGTGATTACACCGACCTTCTGGCCGGACTTTATGAAGAATGTCGGGAAGATCTCCGGCCCAGCCCCGAATCCGGGTGATCCGGTGGTATACCGATTCAGAGGGGCGCCGCCCTTTGACCGGTTCGGTGTGGCACAGAATATTCAAATTCAGGCCTCGGACGGAACCGCCTTCGTGACCGATACCTTTCCGGTGGCTATTTCTCAAGGAACCGCCCTTTATGTGGACGGCCCCTATAGGAATCCGGAAGGGTTCCCGGCTCCTTTCCTCGGACAAGGGACCCAGTCGTATCCTTACCCGACTGTTCAGGGAGGGATCGTGATGGGGAACACGTCCGATCCAGGAAACTTCATCAACACCGTGATGGTCCGTCCGGGTATGTATGAAGAAACAGTTCTCTTGGACGGCAGGAACCTCACGATCAGGAGCGAAATGGGTCCGGAAGTGACCCGGCTTTCCGCTCCGTTCGATGATCTGTTGAGTCCGTACGTCTTCCTTGCGAACAATGTGACCACGGGAGGCCTCATCGGGTTCGACATCGACGGCCGCTCATTCAGCACCTATGGTGTCCATGTGTCGAATACCGGAACGAACTTTGTCGTGAGGAACAACATCATCCGGCGTTGCGGCTCGGAGGGTATTCGCCTTGACGGAACTGCTTCAGGAGGCGACGCGCGGATTTTGAATAACGTCATCACCGGAAACGACGGGTATGGAATGATCGTGAAGTTCAGCGTCTCAACGCCACACATTGTGAACAACATCTTCATTGACAACGAAGAGGGCCCGCTGAATTTGTCCAGTGGTGCTGCACCCACCCTGATCGATTCCAATGTGATCGACACCGGAACGCTCCCGGGAGGCACCAACACGACCGTTGCCGGCGCAGCCGACCTCTTTATCGGGGACGGCGATTACCACCTGAAGCCAACTGCGACAGCAGCGCTGAATAACGGAAATACCACCTTTGCCGCCGGCGCGAGAGATATGGTCACTGACGTTACCAATAGACCTATCGACCGCGGTCATTATGGAGGCGGTAAGGACGCTAGCGGTAACCCGGTCAACGGGGGCCTTCCCTGGACCGACCCGGCAAATAAGGTTGCCCGTGCAGACGAGGATACCGCAGCCCTGGCCACAGAATCGAATATCAGGATTCTGAACGGGAGCAGGAGCTCCTATCCTAATGCATACAACGCCTATACCTGGAAACGGGGCGCCACTCCAATCGGAAGCGGACCGCGGCCACTCTATACACCACCGGCGGCAGGGCTTGATACCCTTACCCTCGAAGTGAGTGACGGGGTGACCACCGTTACGGATAGTGTCGGCGTGAATGTCCGAACCGCAGCCCGTGAACTCTGGGTGGATGCCGCGCGGCCGGACGATTCAGGCGACGGTCTTTCCGAGGCAACCGCCAAGAGGCATGTTCAAGCGGCGATGGATATTGCCATGCGGACCGACATCATCCGCGTCAAACCCGGCTTCTACAATGCCACAGGGGATGATGTCCGGATGAAGGACGGGGTGACCCTTCGCGCAGAGACCTCGGGTCTTGAGGATCTTGCGCTGCAGGCGACCCTTGCCGGTCCTAAACTTATCCCGCTCATTGCAGAAGACCTTTCTTCCGGAGAGGTTGACGGAATGAGCTTCTGGGGGAATACCACCGACTACTATGGTATCTACTCCACCAACTCAAACCTCCTGATCCGTCATGCAAACATTGCGGGATATCTCGAAAGAGGAATCGCCATTGACTATGGCAATGTGACCGTGAGCAATAACCAGATTATCATGAACGCACAGGCCATTAATAATGGAGCCCAGATTGGACCCTGGAATATCGGCCTTTCTGCGAACCGCGCAAGATTGACCGTTCACAACAACACCTTTGATTACAACAACAATGTCGGCATGTTCTTCATGTATCTTGCGAGCGGTTCCGATATTCAGAACAACATCGTCACCCGGAGCTTTGTTGGGATCGACTGTTGGCCGGATATTGCAGGCGGACTGCAAAATGGCAATGCGGTGACGTTGAATTACAACGCTGCGCCGAGTTCAGGGCCTCTGGCCAATGGCATCGGAAGCTTCTGCAGCGACGGACCTCAGGACTTCGGAAAAGTTGCGGGGGATACACAACCGAATCCTTACTTTGTGAATCCGCTCACTTATCCGGAGGATCTGAACTACGATTACCGGCTCCAGACCGCCCTCTCCCAGATGGACAACCGCGGAAATCCGGCTATTGCCTTCAACGACAGAGACGGCTCGCGGAACGACATGGGGGTGTATGGTGGCCCGGACCGGATCGGTGTTGCCGGTGACCCGCCCGCTGCTCCGGAGAGTGCAACAGCAGGAGGAGCGGATGGTGGAATCGTGAGTCAGCCGCCGGAGCCCGAGCCAGATCCAATCAGCACCGAATCGGGCGATTCATTGCAAATGATGATGGAATAAATCAGGTTAAAAGGGGCACCTTGATGAAGGACCCCATAGACTCGAAAGGGCCGCGAGAGGAAAACCTTAAGCGGCCCTTTCCTTTTCCGGGAGGCGAGGCGTGAAGGGAAGGATGGGATTTTTAATAAGATTGACCTTTTCACTCGGGCTGTTCGTCCATCTCTTCTGGGTGACTGAGGCGCCGGCCGCCACCTTAAGCGGAAGGATCACCGATGCAACAACCGGAGCTCTCCTCCCGAGCCCCACCGTCGTGACCATTGCATACCGTTGCAGTAAAAGCACAAGTCCGCTCAAAATCGACATGGGACGAAACTTCTTTCAATCTTTCTTCGAA
>CAMTXH010000018.1:0-12330 GCA_947085655.1 uncultured Omnitrophica bacterium
AAGACGGTGGTGGCGGCCGGGATCGCAGGTGTGCTTCATAGACGGGGAATCGATGTCGGGGTGATGAAGCCGGTGTCAAGCGGAAATCGGAACGACGCCCGCTTTTTAATGAAAAGTGTCGGCTCGCCCGATCCGATTGACCTTGTGAACCCGGTTCACTTCCGGCTCCCCATTGCTCCCTACATGGCGGCCCGCCTTCTTCGAAAAAAAATCGATCGCCAAAAAATGACCCGCGCTTTCAAAGCCCTTTCCAAAAGACACACGTTTTTGATTGTTGAGGGAGCGGGCGGACTTTTGGTTCCGGTCGCGCGGGATTTCATGGTCATTGATCTGGTGAAACAGTTTGCTCTTCCGGCTTTGATCGTTGCCCGTGCAGGACTCGGGACAATCAATCATACTCTCCTCGCTGTGGAAACACTCCGGAGGAAAAACATTCCGATTGCCGGGATTTTCCTAAACCGATTCGGACTTGCGGGGCGGGATCTTGCGGTCCGGACCAATCCAGAGCTTCTACGAGAATTTGCCCGATGCCCGATTCTCGGCATCCTTCCGCACCTTAAAGGAATCGATGTGCGGCAGTGCCGGTACGGGAATCTTTTTGGGATGGTAAAACGCCATGTCCATCTTGACTTTGGGAATCCTCCTCCTATATACTGATACTTCAACCTTTTGAAAGGGGGTTGCATGGAGATCAAGGTCAAAAAGGGGAAAGCAACTTCAGAGAAGACAGAGGCCCTCATCGCCTTTTTCGAGGAGGGGACAAAGCAGCCCGAGGGGGCTTTGAAAGGGCTGGACAAGGCCCTTTCCGGACGGATTCGCCGTCTTCTTCAAAGCGGGGATGTCCGGGGGAAATCAGGGGAAGTTTCCCTCATTTGGACGGATGGGGCGATTCCCGCACCGCGCCTCTTTCTGGTCGGTCTCGGGAAGCGGGAAAAGCTGGATAAGGAAAGTCTCCGGAAAGCATCTGGCGTTGCTTGTAAGGCGCTGAAGCGATACCGCCTCGGATCCGGCACCGTACTTGTTGAGACGATTCCGGCCAAGAAGCTCTCTTCCGAAGAGCTTGGGGAAGTGGTGACGGAGGGTCTTCGACTTGGGGGGTATGCTTTCGACGGGTATAAAACCGTCCATGAAGAGCCGAAAAAGGAACTGAAAACAATCACGCTTCTGGTGGAACGGGGAGGGGCCGCACCGCTTGAGAAAGGGGTCCGGACCGCTACGCTTGTCACTGATTCGGTTTACCGGGTCCGGGATCTCATCTCGGGTCCCTCGAATGAAATCACTCCCGGCCGTCTTGCCGCTGTTGCCAGGGAGATTGGGAAATCAACCGGCATCAAGGTCACTGTTCTGGAAAAGCCGGCCATCGAACGGCTCGGGATGGGCGGTCTTCTCGGCGTCTCCAGGGCGAGTCACGAAGGGCCCCGTTTCATCATTCTGGAATACAACCTGAACCGGAAAAATCTTCCCCTCTTTGTTTTTGTGGGAAAAGGGATCACCTTCGACACCGGGGGAATTTCCATTAAACCCTCCAAAGACATGGACCGGATGAAATACGATATGTCGGGTGCGGCGGCGGTTTTGGGGACGCTGGAGGCGGCGGCGCGCCTGAAACTTCCTTTCCGGCTGGTGGGACTGGTGCCGACCTGCGAAAATATGCCGGGGGGTCATGCGTATAAGCCGGGAGACATTTTGAAGATTCTGAACGGGAAGACGGTGGAGGTTTTGAATACCGACGCCGAGGGGCGTCTGATTTTGGCAGATGCCCTTTCTTATGCCCAGCGGTACAAACCGGACGGGGTGGTGGATTTAGCCACCCTCACCGGTGCTTGCGTCATCGCCGTGGGAAATTTTGCGATTGCGCTCATGACCAATCATGAGCGTCTTGCAAGCCGGGTTCGGGAGGCGGGGGAACGTTCCGGTGAAAGGACTTGGGAACTCCCGCTCTGGGAGGAATATTCCGAAATCATCAAAAGCGATATTGCCGACGTGAAAAATATCGGCGACGGAACGGCCGGAACCATTACCGGGGCTGCCTTCCTCAAGGAATTTGTCGATTATCCATGGGTGCATCTGGATATCGCCAGCCGCGCCTGGGCGGAAAAAGAACTCCCTTACATTCCCAAGGGCGCGACCGGCATCGGGGTCCGTCTTTTGGTCGATTTTCTTCGAAACTGGAAAGGATAAAGGAGAGGACGTGACGGAAGGAAACGGCCTCGTCCACATGGAACTTTCGCAGATCCGGATCGATGAGAAACGGGGGGAGCAGGTGATTGTTCTCAAAGAGAAAGAGGGAAAGCGGCTCCTTCCGATTGTCATCGGTATCCTTGAGGCGACCGCCATCAAGATGGAAATCAGCGGCTATCAGCCGCCCCGGCCGCTCACCCATGACCTTCTGAAGAGCACCATCTCGGAACTGGGAGCCAGACTCCTGAAAATCGTGGTCGTCAAACTGGAACATAACATTTTCTATGCGAAACTTGTTCTTGAGACGAAAGACGGCCACGCCGTCGAAGTCGACGCCCGTCCCAGCGATTCCATTGCCCTGGCGGTGCGGGCCAAGGCGCCGATCTATGTCGCGCAGGCGGTTCTGGACCAGGTTTCACTTCAATAGTGATCAACACCATCTACCTCCTTATCATTGTCGTCCTTCTGGTGATCCTCGCGGCCACCCTCCGCGAAGAAAAACGGTCAAAACCCGCACAGCGTTATTCGATCGAACAGTTCTGGAAAGGGGAGGACCGCCGGGAGTTCCGGCGCATTTCCGGAACGCTTCAGGTGGATTATACCTATCTTTCCCCGGATGGGAAGAAGGTCGAAAGGGAAAAAAAGGACACGCGGTCAGTCAGTCAGAATATCAGCTGGGGCGGTATTCAGCTTCTCCTTCCGGAGAAACTGAAGGAGGGGGCATGGCTTTCCCTTGAGGTCTATCTCGAAGAGAATCGGCCACCGATTCATGCCATGGGAAAGGTTGTTTGGGCGGAAGAAGCCGCCGACGCCACCGATGCGGAGGGAACTCGGTTATTCCGGACCGGCGTTAAATTCCAAGAATTTTCCTCCCATTCCCAGGATAAATTGATCAAATTTCTCTATGAGACATCCTCTTCCGTGGGGGAACTCTTGCGTTGACAGAATCTCTCTCATTGTGATAGAGTGAAGGTATTTCCGGAAAGGAGGGCGGTGTGAGAAAAAGGGGCTTTACCCTTCTTGAGCTTTTGATTGTTGTCATCATTCTTGGGATCCTCGTCGCCTTGGCCCTGCCCCGGTATCTCCGGACGGTGGAGAAGAGCCGGAGTTCCGAAGCCCTGATCCATCTCGCCACGATCCGGACGGCGGAGCTGAACTATTATGCGGAGAACCGGATATACACCGGCGATTGGAACCTCCTGGATATTGATAATCCCAATTCGCTTCCCGGTCCCCCGACAGGCACCCGCCTCTTCACCTACAACATTACGCCCGGGCCGAATGCCTTTACCGCTTCTGCGAACCGGATTCGTCCCGATGGCACCCAGGAGATCATCACGATCGACCAAAACGGCAAGATCACCCGCGCCGTCACCGGTCTGTAACGTCTTCCTCCTGAACATTTCTTCCGGGAAAGCCGATGGCCTATCGGGACCTTCATGAATTTCTGGATCTTTTGGAATCGCGGTTGCTTCTTCGGCGCATCACCGCGGAGGTCGATCCTGCCTTGGAAATTTCGGCCATCACAGACCGCGTCACCAAAAAGGGAGGACCCGCGCTCCTTTTTGAAAAGGTGAAGGGCGCTTCCGTACCGCTTCTCATCAATACCTTTGGAACGATGGAGCGGATGTGTCTGGCGCTCGAGACCCCCTCGCTGGATGATGTGGCCCGCCGGATTTCAAGACTGCTGAGGCCGGAACTTCCCACCGGACTTTTCGAGAAACTCCAGGCCCTGACAAAACTCAAGGAATTTGCGGATTCTTTACCGGTGACGGTCCGGAGCGCCCCCTGTCAGGAGGTTGTCCGCTCCGAACCGAGTCTTGCATTTCTCCCGGTGATTCAGTGCTGGCCGAAGGATGCGGGTCGGTACATTACCTTCCCGATGGTGGTGACAAGGGATCCGGAAACCGGCTTTCGGAATGTCGGTTGTTACCGGATGCAGTTATTTGACCATCACACCACCGCCATGCACTGGCAGCTCCATAAAGACGGCACGGCCCACTATCAGAAATACAAAGCAGCCGGAAAACGGATGGAGGTGGCCGTGGCTCTCGGAGCGGACCCGGCAACGATGTATTCGGCCACCGCACCCCTTCCCCACGGAATGGATGAATTTGTCCTTGCGGGATTTTTACGGAAGAAACCGCTTGAATTGGTGAAAGGCAAGACGGTTTCTCTGGAGGTGCCGGCCCATGCGGAAATTGTCCTCGAAGGGTATGTGGATCCGGACGAGCGCCGGACCGAAGGCCCCTTCGGGGACCATACCGGATTCTATTCCCTCCCGGATCAATTCCCTGTTTTCCATATCACCTGCATCACCCATCGGAAGAACCCCGTCTATCCGACGATTATCGTCGGAAAGCCGGTCCAGGAGGACGACTTCTTGGGGAAGGCGACCGAACGGATTTTCCTACCGTTTATCCGGCTGATGATTCCGGAACTGGTGGATCTGCACCTTCCCTTCGAGGGGGTTTTCCATAATTGCGCGATCGTCTCCATCAAAAAATCGTATCCGGGACAGGCAAAGAAAGTGATGCAGGCGATCTGGGGATTGGGACAGCTCATGTTCAGCAAGATCATCATTGTCGTCGAGGATTCGGTGAACGTCCAGAACCTGTCGGAAGTCGCCTGGCGCGTTTTCAACAGCATCGATCCTAAGCGCGACATCGTCTTTTCCGAGGGTCCGGTCGATGAATTGGATGTCGCCTCCTGCTACGCCTATTACGGGGCCAAAATGGGGATTGACGCAACCAGCAAGGGTCCGGAGGAGGGGATGAAGCGGCCCTGGCCGGACGAAATCTTCATGACTCCCGCGATCCAGGCCCTCATCGAAAAACGCTGGAAGGAATACGGCCTGGACGGATGCTGAAGACCTACCTTGAATTTGTGAAATTCGAACATACGATTTTTGCGCTCCCGTTTGCCTATGTGGGGGCGATTCTGGCCGGGCAGGGGATTCCTCCGCCGGCCAAATGGTTTTGGATTACACTCGCCATGGTCGGCGCCCGGACCGCCGGGATGGCGCTGAACCGGATTATTGACCGGGAAATAGATTCCAAAAACCCGAGGACAGAAAACCGCCCCCTCCAAAAAGGGCTTCTTTCGCTGAACAAGGCGCGGTGGCTTGTGTTCTTTTCCGTTCTGCTGCTCCTCGTGGCCGCCTGGCAGTTGAATCCTTTGTGTCTGGCCCTTTTCCCGGTTGCCCTTCTTTTTCTTTCCTTATATTCCTACGTGAAACGGTTTCATTGGACGACGCACCTTGTGCTCGGGTCGGTCCTCGCCTGTGCGCCGGTCGGGGGATGGATGGCGATCTCCGGCCGGCTTTCGCCTGCGGCGTTTCTTTTGGGGGCGGCGGTCCTTTTCTGGGTGGCCGGATTCGACGTTATTTACACCTGCCAGGATGTTGCCTTTGACAGCGCCTACGGGATTCATTCGCTTCCGGCCCGCTTTGGACTCAAGCCGGCGCTTTTTCTTTCGGCCTGTTTTCACCTTACATCCCTCGGTCTTTTGGCGGGACTCGGTTTTTGGGACCGGCTCGGTCCTTTTTTCTGGGTCGGCTGGCTCGGGGTGGCCTTGATTCTTGTTTGGGAACACCGGCTGATTTCGCCGGAAGACCTTTCCCGCGTCAATCAGGCCTTTTTTGTGATGAACGGCTGGGTGAGCGTCGTTTTGTTTGCGGCCGTCTTTGCAGACCGGCTCTTCACGTAACTTCGGGGAAATGCGATGGCAGCGCGCACAAAAGAGCGGATTGTGGTGGCGATCACCGGGGCAAGCGGGGCGGTCTACGGCTTCCGACTGGCCCAGGTATTGGTTCAGAAAAAACACCCGATTTATCTTGTGGTCACCCCTGCCGGACGGCTGGTTGCCCATCATGAACTGGGACTCGATTTCGGGAAGGGGGAGGATGGACAGGTCCGGAAAACTTTGTTAAACTATTTCAAATCGGCCGCTCGGGGGATCACATGGCTTGAGCCGATGGATCTTCTGGCCCCGATTTCAAGCGGTTCCCACAGGACACGGGGGATGGTGGTGGTGCCGTGCAGCATGGGTGCTCTCTCCGGCATCGCCCACGGGTCGAGCCGGGATCTGGTGGAGCGGGCGGCGGATGTGACGCTGAAGGAAAAGCGTCCTCTGATCCTTGTTCCGCGGGAGACCCCCTTAAGCCCGGTCCACCTCAAGAATATGCTGGTCCTTTCCCGGATCGGAGTGCATATCCTTCCGGCGGCTCCTGCATTTTACCAGGGACCCAAGAGGGTGGAAGATTTGGTCGATTTCATCACGGGGCGCATCCTTGATCTTTTAGGAGTGGAGCATGACCTTTTCAAGCGTTGGCGTCAATGAGGAAAAACCGTACCTCCGGACGAACGGATACTCCGACCTTGTAGAAAAGATTGCGGAAAACGAGCGCCTCACTTTTGAAGACGGCGTCCGTCTCATGCAATCGCCCGACATTCTCCTTCTCGGCCGGCTCGCCGACCAGGTTCGAAAGGAAAAAGTCGGCGACGATGTCTATTTCTCGACGAATATCAATATCAATCCCACCAATGCCTGCGTTCTCCGCTGCCAGTTCTGCGCTTTTTACAGACCCCTGAGCCATCCGGAGGCGTATACCGAGCGGCTCGATGATATCCTCGCGCGGATCCGGCATGCCCACAGCCACGGGGTGCGGGAAGCTCACATCGTCGGCGGGCTCAATCCGAAAATCCCTTTTGATTATTTCTTGGACCTTATCCGCCGGATTAAGGCGTTCGACCCGGATATCCATGTTAAGGCCTTTACCGCGGTGGAAATCGACTTTTTTGCGCGCGTTTACAAAATGTCTTTGGAAGAAGTACTCCGCTCCCTCCGGGAGGCGGGGTTGGACACGCTTCCGGGAGGGGGTGCCGAGATTTTCAGTCCTCGGGTCAGGGAATTGGTCTGCAAGGGAAAAATCTCGGGCGAACGCTGGCTTGAGGTGATTGCCGTCTCGCACCGGATGGGAATTGCCACCACCGCCACCATGCTCTACGGCCATGTGGAGACGATTGAAGAGCGGATCGATCATCTGGAAAAACTCCGCGCCCTTCAAGATGAGACCGGAAAATTCACCTGTTTTGTTCCTCTTCCGTTTCATCCGGAAAATACCCCACTCGAGCATCTTGGCTATACCTGCGGGGTGGATGATCTGAAGGTCTATGCCGTTTCGCGGCTCTATCTGGATAATTTCATGCATCTGAAGGGGCTTTGGAATTATCTGGATGAGAAATTTGCCCAGGTGATTCTCCATTTCGGAGTGGATGATTTGGGTGGAACGTTTATGGAGGAGCGGATTGCGCATGCGGCCGGGGCTAAAACACCGCAAGCCCTTTCCCAAAACCGGATGATTCAGATTATCCGTCAGGCGAAGCGGATCCCGGTCGAAACCAACTCCAGTTATAAGGTCCGGAAGCGATGGGCGTAAACGGCGTCGAAAAAGTCCTGACAAAGGCGTATGAGGGGAAGCGGATTTCAGCCGCGGAGGCGCTCTTGCTTTTCGACGCGAATCTTCTGGAACTTGGGATGGTGGCGGACCACTGCCGGAAGAGGTTCCACTCCGAAGAAATTGTTACTTTCATCATCGACCGGAACATCAACTATACCAATACCTGCATCACCTACTGCAAATTCTGCACCTTTTACCGTCCTCCGGGAGAAGCGGAGGGGGCCTGGTTTTATTCCAACGACGAGATTTTCGAGAAGATCGAAGAACTGGTTTCCATCGGCGGCACCCAGGTTCTGCTTCAAGGGGGGCACCACCCGAAAATCACACTCGAGTACTATACGACACTCCTCCGGGAAATCAAAAAACGTTTTCCGGTCCACATCCATTCCTTCTCCGCCCCTGAGATCGAGCATCTCTCCCGGGTGAGCAGAAAGCCGGTCCGGGAAGTGCTGATCGCCTTGAGGGAGGCGGGACTGGATTCGGTGCCGGGAGGAGGCGCGGAGATTCTTGTGAACCGGGTCAAAGAGATCGTCTCTCCTTTGAAGACGACCACGGAGAAATGGCTTGAGATCCATGAGACGATTCACGGGCTCGGGATGCGCTCCACCGCCACCATGATGTTCGGAACGGTGGAGACATTGGCGGAGCGGATTGAACACTTTGAAAGGGTCCGAGACCTGCAGGATCGGACCGGCGGCTTTACCGCCTTCATCCCCTGGTCATTCTGCTCGGGCAAGACGGAACTGGAGGGGAAGATCGAAGAGGCGGGCGGGGAGGATTACCTCCGGACCCTCGCCATTGCCCGGATTTATCTGGATAATATTTCCAATATCCCGACCGGATGGGTCACGGAGGGATACAAGGTCGGACAGACCGGCCTTTCATTCGGAGCGAACGATTTCGGCGGCATCCTGATGGAGGAGAAGGTGATCTCCGCCACCGGCACCGCCTACAAAATGGCGATTGACCAGGCCCTCTCCCTCATCCGGAGAGCCGGAAAGACCCCCGCCCAACGGAACACGATGTATGAAGTCCTCCGGACATTCGAATGAAACTGCGGGTGGCCCTTGCCCAAATCAACCCGACCGTCGGGGATCTTGCGGGAAACCGTGAGCTCCTTATCCGCTTTCTGAAGGAAAGCCAAACCCACCGGGCTGACCTTGTCGTCTTTCCGGAACTGGCCCTTACCGGATATCCCCCCGAAGATCTTCTCTTTAAAGAACAGTTTGTCAAAGACAATCTCCTTGCCCTTCGCGGTCTTCTTCCGCATACCAAGGGCCTCGCCTGCGTGGTCGGGTTCGTCGATTTCCGCTCGGGGAAACGGTACAATGCCGCCGCACTCCTTTCAAACGGCCGCTGGGTCGCCACGTACTACAAAAATCATCTTCCGAACTACGGTGTCTTTGACGAAAGGCGCTATTTTGAGCCGGGTGAGTCGTGTCTGGTCTATTCCGAGGGAGATCTCCGGGTCGGATTGAGTATCTGCGAGGACCTCTGGGTGGAGAAGGGTCCCTCTTTTATCGAGGGATGGGAAGGGGGAGCCGGTCTTCTGGTCAATATCTCCGCCAGTCCCTATGAAGCGGGGAAATTGCATCTTCGGAAACGTCTTCTTTCCCGGCGAGCGAAGGAGGCCTCTGCTTATCTCCTCTATAACAACATGGTCGGCGGCCAGGACGAACTCATCTTTGACGGAGGAGGGATGATTTTTGACGCCAAGGGAAAACTCATTACAGAAGCGCCCCAGTTTGAGGAATTTCTCCTTGTGCATGATTTGGAAATTCCCCCCTCCAAGAAAAAGGGAAAAAAGAGCCGCCGGATCTTTTCGGTCCGGCTGACGGGCAAAGACAAAGAAGAAAAACCCCCGCTTCCGGCAAGGGAATCCCGAATCCCTTTTTCAGAGGAGGAAGAGATCTACAAAGCACTGGTCCTCGGAACAAAAGATTATGTCCGGAAAAACCGTTTTGAAAAGGTGGTGCTGGGGTTAAGCGGCGGAGTCGATTCGGCCCTTGTCGCCTGTGTCGCCGTGGATGCCCTTGGGAAGGAGGGGGTGGTCGGGGTCGGGATGCCTTCTGGTTATTCATCCGATGAAACCAAGCGGGATGCCAAGGATCTGGCAAGGCATCTCGGGATCCGTTTCATCGAACTTCCGATCGACCATCTCTTCCGGAGCTGCCTCGGCCTTCTTTCGGCTCTTTTCCGGGGGCACGAAGAAGGCGTGGCCGAAGAAAACCTGCAAGCCAGAATTCGTGGTATACTTTTAATGGCTCTTTCGAATAAATTCGGGTGGCTGGTGCTCACCACTGGAAACAAAAGCGAGATGAGCGTTGGCTACTGCACCCTTTACGGGGATATGGCAGGGGGCTTTGCCGTGATCAAAGACCTGCCGAAGACATGGGTCTACCGGTTGGCCTCATTTCGAAATCGCAGCGGTGCGGTCATTCCGGAATCGGTTCTCACCCGGGAGCCGACGGCGGAATTGAAACCGAATCAGAAGGATTCGGACAGTCTCCCGGCATACGCAAAACTCGACCCGATCCTGGAGGCCTACATCGAAAAAAGCGTCATTCTTTCGGAGAAAGAGGCCGGACTTCCCCCTGAAAGGGTCCGGGAAGTGATTGAGAAAATTGACCGGAATGAGTACAAACGGCGCCAGGGGCCTCCCGGCATCAAAATTACCCCGCGCGCCTTCGGGAAGGACTGGCGTTTTCCGATTACCAACCGCTACCGCGAGGGGGAGCAAGGCCCTTTGCCTTAGAGGGAATTTTTTGATAGACTGGTCGAAATATCGTGTGAATGGTGATGATTCGGAACTGCGGTTGATGAACCAGAAGGAGAAGGAGGGTTGCAATGAAGAGGGGAATGAAAGTAACGGCACTCTGCCTGGCGGCACTTTTGGTTGTGGCGGGAGTGGCGTCTGCGGAAGTGGTACGGGGGAAAGTCTCCCTGATTGATCTGAAGGCGAACCGGATTTCCATTCAGTCCGAAGGCAAGGACCTCAGTTTCACCTTTGACCCCCAGGATTTCATCGTCTGGAAGGGGGATGATGAGGTGGAGACGAGTCAGATTGCGATGGGAGTCGAAGCAGAGGTCGGATATTACACGGATGAATCGGGACTTCAAATTGCGAGCTGGGTTGATTTAACCCCCCTTGCGGAATTGGAAGGGGTCAATGTGCCGGGAGAAGAGTATCTTCTCGAAGGTACAACCGAAGGCACACCTTAGGAAGCGCCTCCTTCTCAGTAGGCTCGGACGGCTCGCCGGTTTTTGTCTTGTTTTCCTTCTTCTCGGCGGAGGGCTGTGCGAGGGAGGGATCCTTTTAAGGGGAAAAGAAGCGAAGGCAGAGATTGGCAGAAAGCCGGCGTCCTACTTTTCCGGGAAGTCCTATTCGGTCTTGGTGCTTGAACGGAAAGATCGTGACCGGCCTCACCGCGACCCGATTGATGCAGTGATCTTCAATACCGGCGGTGGGACCTTCGACAAACGGAGGACGCGCGACCGGAATCAGGTGGTGGTCTTGGACAGCGCCAAGGGCCGTTCCGGAGCGCCGCTGGATGCGGAAACCCTCTCAAAAGTCCTTTCGGTGATTGAAAAAAATCACATGGTTCCCGCGATCTTCCGGAGAAGAAGCGGGGAGGAACAGGCCGTCGTTTTCACCGATTCTTCAAACGTCTGCGACGTGTACGAGACGCCGAAAGGGATCCGGGTTCATGTGAAGCGTGCCTCCTTTGACCGGTCCCTTGTCGAGAACCCTATCCGGGTTCGAAAACTCCCATAAAGATTGACCGCGTTGTCCAGATTTTAAGGAAGGAAATCAAACACTGGAAGGTTCCGGCGGTCGGGGTCATCCGCGAAGAAAGCGGGAATGACCCCTTTCATGTTTTAGTCTCCTGCCTCTTGAGTCTTCGAACCAAAGATGCCGTGACCGAAGCGGCGAGCCGCCGCCTCTTCTCCCTGGTCAGGGACGTTTCTAGTTCTGGCTCCGAAGTGTCCCCGAAGGCGCTCCTCAAACTTCCGCTGAAAACCATCGAGAAGGCGATCTACCCGGTCGGATTCTACAAAACAAAAACACACACCCTCCACACGGTCTGCCGCGAGTTGATCAAACGGTTTAACGGGAAAGTACCGGATTCCATTGAAGAACTTCTCTCTCTGAAGGGCGTAGGAAGAAAAACCGCCAATTTGGTAGTGACCCTTGCCTTCGGAAAGCCGGGAATCTGCGTAGACACCCATGTCCACCGGATTTCAAACCGGCTCGGATATGTCAAAACCAAGACTCCGGAAGAGACTGAAATGGCCCTCCGGAAGAAACTCCCGAGGCGTTACTGGATAGAATACAACGACCTTTTGGTCACCTTCGGCCAGAACCTCTGCGTCCCGGTCTCCCCCTTCTGCAGCCGCTGTCCCATCAGCCGCTACTGCCCCCGCCTCAACGTCTCCTTCTCCCGATAGGGACGTTTCTACACTTGGCTCTAATCTGGCCCCGACCTGTCCCCCTGGCCTGCTAGCCAGGGCAGGCTGGGGACACATTGGGGCCAGAACTAGAAACGTGGTAGGTTCAAGTTCTAAGTGCAACACTTTGCCTGTAAAATGACAGGCAGAAAGGAGTGTTGCAAATGGAACGTTACACCCACTTGACTCCCAAAGAGCGTGAAGTAATAAGCCAATCCCTGAAGGCAGGCCGCAGCTTG
>CAMTXH010000019.1:0-73513 GCA_947085655.1 uncultured Omnitrophica bacterium
AAGCTGCGGCCTGCCTTCAGGGATTGGCTTATTACTTCACGCTCTTTGGGAGTCAAGTGGGTGTAACGTTCCATTTGCAACACTCCTTTCTGCCTGTCATTTTACAGGCAAAGTGTTGCACTTAGAACTTGAACCTACCGATCAGGTCTCTTTTCTGAGGCGCTCCAGCTGTTCTTTGAACCGTTTTTCGACACCCTGGTCGGTGGGAAAATAGTAGCGCGTTTTGGAGGGTTTGTATTCCTGCGGGACGTAGTGGTCTTTGTAGGAATGGGCATATTTGTACCCTTCCCCATGCCCCAACTTTTTGGCGCCGGGGTAGTGGTTATCTTTCAAATGAGTCGGGACTTCAAGAGTCCTTCCCTTTTCCACATCCTCCATCGCTTTGGCAATTCCCAGATAGGCGGCGTTCGATTTCGGGGCGCAGGCGATATAAGCGACCGCCTGCGCTAAAGGGATTTGCGCCTCCGGCATCCCGACAAACTCTACCGCCTGCTGCGCAGCTACCGCCACGACCAGGGCCTGAGGATCGGCATTCCCGACATCTTCCGAGGCGCAAATCACGATCCGCCTTGCGATAAACCGGGGGTCCTCCCCCGCATAAATCATCTTGGCAAGCCAGTAAAGGGCCGCATCCGGATCCGAACCGCGCATGCTTTTGATAAATGCGGAGGCGGTATCGTAGTGCGCATCCTTCATCCCGGTCGTAGACCACCGCTTTTTTCTGAATCGACTCTTCGGCGACTTGAAGAGTGAACTGAATTTCGCCGCTCTTGTCCGGTTTTGTGGTTGTGACACCCACTTCAAGCGCATTCAAAGCGCGTCTCGCATCTCCTTCGGAAAGCTTCGCAAGGTGAACCAGCGCCTCTTTCTCCATCTTGACGTTGTAGCGGCCAAGACCCTGCTCTTTGTCCTTCAAGGCACGCTCCAAAACGGTGACAATCTCCGCATCAGTCAGCGGTTTGAATTCAAAGACCATGGAGCGGGACAAAAGGGCCGAGACAATGGAGAAAAACGGATTATGAGTCGTCGTCCCGACCAGAATCAAAAGACCCGACTCCACGTCCGGCATCAGAACGTCCTGCTGCGCTTTGTTAAACCGGTGAATTTCATCGATCACAAGAAGCGTCGGCTTCCCGGTAGCCCGTTTCTGCTGCTGGGCGGCGCGGATAATGTTCCGGAGTTCCTGAACATTGCTCGTTGTCGCATTGATTCTTTTGAAGGGGAGGTTTAAAAGATCGCTGATCAGGCGGGCAAGGGCCGTTTTCCCGGTGCCGGGCGGCCCGTAAAGAATCAACGAATGGAGATGTCCTGCCTGGAGGGCTCTTCGGAGAAGTTTCCCTTCACCGACGATATGGACCTGCCCCACGTACGCCTCGAACGTCGTCGGATGCATCCGGTAGGCGAGGGGTTCCGGTGTTTTGGTTTTGGAAGGGGTCTCAAAAAGATCCATCTTATTTCCGGATTTGTGCCCCGAGCTGTGTTAAGGCGTCGAGGACGGCCTGATACTTTTCGTTCACCTCTTCGTCCGTCAAGGTCCGGTGGGGATGAAGGAATTCAATCCGGTAGGCAAGGCCGCGGGATCCCTTCGGCACAATCCGGGGATCGGAATAGGTATCAAAGAGAGAAACGTCTTTCACCCACTCGCCTCCCGCTTCCCGAATCGCGCGGGTCAGTTCTTCTGAAGTGCACTCCTCACCGACAATCAAAGCCACATCCCGGCGGATGGAGGGATGTTTCGGAAGAGGGGTATAGGTTTTTGAAACGGAGGTTGCTCGGATAAAGTCTTCCAGGTCAATTTCCGCAACGGCCATTTTTCCTTTCACATCAAAAAAACTCGAGACGGACGGCGACAGTTCCCCCAAGATGCCGATCTTTTGTCCGGGGCTATCCACACAGAGTGTTTGCGAGGGACCGGAAAAAAAAGGAGCGGAAACGGAGCTGTAAATAAACTTCGGAGACGGATGAAACGCCTTGACGAGCGCTTCACATCTTCCCTTCAAATCAAAATAGTCATAAAGGGTGGATTGGGTCCGCCAGCTTCCACTTGTTTTTCCGGAAAGGAGAATAGCCACTTTTTTCCGCTCACGGTAACGGCTTCCTTCTTTCTGATAGACGGTTCCGACTTCAAAAATGGGAACCCCTTCCACCTTCCGGCGGTGGTTGAATGCAGCCACCTCCACCAAGCGGGGGAGTAAAGAAGGCCGCATCAGTTCCTGCTCAAGACTGACAGGGTTTCGAATAGCGATGGCGGAAGGGTCTGCCCCAAATGCCCCGAGAAGGGTGCGGCTTAAGAGACTGTAGGTGACGACTTCAAAAAGCCCCTGGGAAACCAGAAGTTCCTTGATATGGGTCTCTACCGCTCTTTTGGGATCGAGGGGGGAACGCCCCTCTCCAACAGCTGTCCGCTCTGAAACAGGAACGGTGGCCGGAATCCGGTCATATCCCAACAGCCGCCCTGCTTCCTCCACCAAATCGACCGGCTCTTTCAAATCGAGCCGGGAAGGGGGCGGGGTGACTCGGAGGATATCTGTTCCGGCGCTCACCCGACAGCCGAGAGCGATAAACTCCTTTTTTGTTTTTGCCTTCGGGCAAGCAATACCGAGTGTGGCTTCCAATTCCCGCAGGGAAAGGGAAATGGTCCGCTTCGGCGACAATTTTTCCCCGAGGTCCGATACACCGGTCTGTTCCGCGCCTGTTTCTTTGATTAAAAGTTCGGCCGCCCTTTCAGATCCGCGGGCCACCCCTTTAAGGGAAACCCCCCGTTCAAATCGGTAAGACGATTCTGTGGTTATGCCGAGCCGCTTGGCGGTCCGGCGGACCCGGGCAGGGTTAAAAGAAGCGCTTTCGAGCAACACGCGGCGCGTCCCCAAAGAAACCTCGGTCCCCTTCCCGCCGATAATACCGGCCAGAGCCACCGGTTTGTCGCGATCGGCAATCACAAGGTCCCCCGGCTCAAGGAAATAGGTTACTTCATCGAGCGCCGGGAGTTTCTCCCCACGGCGCGCGGTCCGGATGACAAGTTTTCCGCCGGCAATTTTGTCATGGTCAAAGGCGTGGAGGGGTTGGCCCTCTTCAAGAAGAATAAAATTGGTGATGTCCACTACATTGTTGATCGAACGGAAACCGAGACGCTCCAAGCGGGAAGCAAGCCACGAAGGGGACGGTCCGACCCGGACGCCCTCGAGGAGCCGCCCGATATAACGGAGGCACCCTTTTTTATCTTCAATCACGATACCCGGGGAGCCGGTCTTTTGGCGGGGAGTTTTTAAGAACGGCCTCGGAAGTTTCAGCGTTGTCCCGGTCAGTGCGGCGATCTCTCTTGCAACACCCACATGACTTAAAAGATCCGGGCGATTGGGGGTGATTTCGATTTCAAGGACGGTATCTGTCCCCTTTTTCTCGACGCCAACTACTTCCAGCCCGCCCATCGCCATCCGATCGATGAGCTTTGCAACCGGAAGCCGGACTGGGGTAAATTCCCTCAACCACTCAAGCGACACTTTCATGGCCGCATCCTAAAATTGGTTTAGAAACCGAAGGTCATTTTCAAAAAAAAGACGGATATCATCGATCCCGTATTTCAACATGGCAAGCCGCTCCACCCCAAGCCCGAACGCAAATCCACGGAACCGTTTCGGATCGACCCGCACCGCACGGAAGACATTCGGATGGACCATGCCGGCCCCGAGGACTTCAAGCCATCCTTTCTGCCCGCAGACACGGCATCCCCGGCCGCTGCAGAAAATACAGGAGATGTCGACCTCGGCACTGGGTTCCGTAAAAGGAAAGAAGTGGGGACGGAAGCGGATTTCCGTTTTGGGTCCGAAAAACCGCCGCGCAAAAAGGGCCAGCACCCCTTTCAAATCGGAAAACCGGACATCCCGGTCCACCCAAAGCCCCTCCACCTGATGAAACATGAAGGAATGGCTTGCATCCACCGCATCCGGCCGGAAGACCCGCCCCGGTGCCACAATCCGAAGAGGGGGCTTTTCCTTTTCCATCACCCGGATCTGAACCGTGGAGGTCTGACTCCGGAGAAGCCATTTGTCATCCAGATAAAAAGTGTCGAAGGTATCCCGGGAGGGATGGGCAAGAGGAATGTTCAGGGCATCGAAATTATAATATTCTGTTTCAATCTCCGGCCCTTCTGCAATGCGAAAACCAAGCGTCAAAAAAATCTCGGAGATGTCGTCAATCGCCTGGGAAAGAGGATGGCGTTTTGTCACTTCGACGGGAAGTCCCGGCAGCGTCGCATCGATCCCCAGGGAGGTCTTCCCCTCGGTCTTTCCCAAGCGTCTTAATTTTTCCTCGATCCTGGACCTGATTTTTTCTTTGAGGGCGTTCGTCCTCTGACCGACAACGGGCCGCTCGGCCGGAGGCAGGGCCGAGATTTCCTTCAGGATGAATGCCAGAGGACTTTGCCGGCCCAAGAACTTAATCCGCAACGCCTCAAGCAGTTCCCGGCTGCCGGCTTCTTCAATCTCGGAAAGAGCGGATGCCTCCAAGGCATCCAGTGTTTCCTTGACCAAAATTAACCTCTGGCTCCCTTGGCCAATTGAACCAACTGTTGAAAAGTCCCGGAATCATTCAACGCGATGTCCGCAAGAATCTTCCGGTCGAGGGCGATCTTTGCTTCTTTCAGCCCCTTGATCAATCGGGAATAGGAAAGCCCCTCGTTCCGGCAGGCAGCATTGATGCGGGCCACCCAAAGCCGGCGGAAATCCCGTTTCCTGGTCTTCCGGTCCCGCGTGGCATACACGAGACTCCGGGTGACCGTATCGTCGGCGACCGTGTACAGGCGATGCCGGCCACCCCAGTATCCCTTCGCCTGTTTGAAAACGCGCTTTTTCCTTCTGCGCTTCGCAACTCCATGACGGACTCTTGGCATCTATTTCCTCCCGTAGGGTAACAGTTTCTTGATCAGTCGTTTTTCCACTTTCGAAATCAAAACACTCCTCCGGAGCCGGCGCGTCCTCTTTGAGGATTTGTGGCCCAAAAGATGGCGCCTGCCGACCTGGAAGCGCCTGAATTTTCCGCGCTTGGTCATTTGGATCCGCTTTAAAACGGCTTTTTTCGTCTTCAATTTTGGCATCGTTTCATCCCTTATGATTTCGCTGAAACCAACAGAATCAAATTGCGTCCTTCGGAGATCGGCCCCTTATCCACTTCCCCGATTTCCGAAAGATCACTGGCAAAGCGGCTTAAGACGGAACGCCCCAGTTCCTGATGGGCCATTTCGCGCCCCCGAAAGACAAGGGACACCTTGATCCGGTCCCCCCGCTTCAGGAACCGCTGTGCATGGTTGAGCTTGACCTGATAATCATGCTCTCCAATCTTTGGCTTGAGTCGGATTTCCTTGATATGGATGACGCGCTGTTTCCGGCGCGCCGCTTTTTCCTTCTTTTCCTGTTCGTACTTGTATTTGCTGTAATCCATCACGCGGCAGACCGGCGGCGACGTTTGGGGGGAAACTTCCACCAGGTCAAGACCATACCCGACCGCCTGTTTCAGCGCCTCCCGCGTATCCAAGACACCCAGTTGTTCGCCCTCGGGCCCGATCAATCGGACCTTATCGGCACGAATCCTGTCATTGACTCGTATGCGCCTAAGAATGGGATGTCCTCCTTTCTTTGATCTCCTTCTGCAGTTTCTCAATCAACGCCCGGGGAGTCATCTTCCCGAGATCCCCTGCGCGCCGTTCACGCACCGAAAGGACTTTCTCCTTCTCCTCTTTCTCCCCGACAACCACCATATAAGGAATCTGTTCGTTCTGGGCATCCCGGATTTTATATTGCATCTTTTCCTTGCGCTCATCCGAAAGGACTCGAAGACCGGCCGCCCGAAGTTCGGCCTCCTTCTGTTTGGCATAACCGAGGTTCGCTTCTGTGATCGGGATAAGGACCGCCTGAACCGGCGCAAGCCAGAGCGGAAAAGCCCCTGCGTAATGTTCGATAAGGATTCCGAAAAAGCGTTCCAGACTTCCCAGAATCGCCCGGTGAATCATAATCGGGCGATGCTCCTTCCCGTCCGCGCCCGCGTAAGAAAGGTCGAAGCGGGCCGGCAGGGCAAAGTCACACTGAATCGTGGCGCACTGCCAAAGCCTTCCTAAGACATCTTTCAATTTAATATCGATCTTGGGACCGTAGAAGGCCCCTCCCCCCTTGGCAATCTTCACCTCGCCGAATTTCCGCTTCCCCGCCTCCATCAGTGCCGCTTCGGCTTTGTCCCAATCGCTCTTTTCCCCCACAAATTTTTCGGGACGTGTACTGAGTTCAATATCAAATTCGCTGAACCCAAAATCTTTCATCGTCTGAAAGGTGAAATCGATCACCCCAGCGATTTCATCCACCAGTTGCTCCTCGGAACAGAAAAGATGCGCATCATCCTGCGTGAATCCGCGGACCCGAAGGAGCCCGTGCAGCACTCCCGCCCGCTCATTCCGATAAACGGTCCCGAGCTCGAAAAACCGAAGCGGAAGCTCCCGGTAACTCCGAAGACACGATTTGTAAATCAAAACATGGCCGGGGCAGTTCATCGGTTTAACGCCGAAGTGTTGCCCCTCCGCCTCGAATAAAAACATGTTTTCCTTGTAATAATCCAGGTGGCCCGATTGCTTCCAGATGTTCGTCCGCAAAAGATGCGGCGTCCCGACGAACTGATATCCCCGCCCAAGATGGGTTTCCCGAACATAATCCTCAATCAGTTTCCGGACCATGGCTCCTTTGGGGTGATAAAACACAAGCCCCGCCCCCGCTTCTTCCTCGATCGTGAAAAGGCCGAGGGCCGGCCCGAGTTTCCGGTGGTCCCGCTTTTTCGCCTCTTCCCGCATCTTGAGGAACTGGTCGAGGTCCTTCTGGGTGGGGAAAGCGGTCCCATGAATCCGCTGGAGCATTTTGTTCGATTCCTTCCCGTACCAATAGGCCCCGGCAATACTCAACAGTTTAAAAGCGCCTATCTCGCCCGTTCTGGAAACATGCGGCCCCTGGCAAAGATCCACAAAATCCCCGTCGCTGTAAAGGGAAACCTGTTCCTCCTGAATCCGGTTCAGAATTCGGTCCACCTTGTACGGCTCGTTTTTCTTTTTGAAAAATTCGGCCGCCTCCTTCCGTTTCATGAAGGACTGCTTGAAGGGATGGTTTTCCTTGACGATTTTTCTCATCTCCGCCTCAATCTTCGGAAAGTGATCTTCGGTGATCGTTTCCGGGCAGTCGATGTCGTAGAAAAAACCGTCCACCGTCGGCGGGCCGTCATCAAATTTCGCCTCCGGCCAGAGCCGCTTGATCGCCTGGGCCATCACATGGCTTGTGGAATGTCTCAACCGCTCCAGATCCTGAGTCATTTACAGGTACCCCAGTGATTTTAACATCCGCATTTTCTCCGCAGAAACGGTTGGGGAAGTATCGGGTTTCTGCAGGAGATGCGTTTTCAAATAGAGCGCTGCCCGGTTTCGAAGGGGATGGTTTGCCATTTCATCGCTGTAAAGATTTTGTTTCTCTTTTTTGTCCTTTTGCAAGTCGTACATCTCTGGAGGACGAAGGGAAGACAAAATGATTTTATACTTCCCTTCCTGGAACGAAAAAGCGGTTTCTTTATAAAGAGCCAAATCAATATCAGGGTGTTTTTGGTGAAACCGCTCCATCGACCAGTAGGTGCCGGATTGCGCCGCGATAACCCAGGAGGAAGATTTCTCTCCGCCATTCCACAAGGGGACAAGGCTTTCTCCGTCGATCCCTTCCAAAGGGTGAAGCCCCGCAAGGTCCAAAAGTGTCGGCGCAATATCGGAAAGTTGCGCGGGCGAATGAATTTCCCCCGGAGGGATCACGCCGGGGTAGCGGATCAAAAGAGGAACATGCAAGGCCTCCTCATAGAGCCCGGTGAGGTGGCTTATCAGACCATGCTCCCCGAAATATTCTCCGTGATCGGAAGTCACGACAAGAATGCTACGGTTCAAAAGACCGTGTTGGCGGAGGACATCGAGAAACTCTCCCAAGAAAAAGTCAAGATAGGCAATCTCCCCATCGTAAAGGTCGGAAAGCATCCTGAGTTCCGCTTCATGATCGCTTGGCCCCTCTAGAAAGTACGTCACTCCCTTTTGACTCAACGACAAAAGCGTTTTTTTGGGCCAGCGCTGGCTCAAAAAAGCCTCGCTCACTCCCGGATGAAATCGATACTCCCGGTGGGCCTCCATATAATTGACGAACAGAAAAAAGGGTTTGCGGGAGAGGCGGTTTTCATAGACAAGCCACTGTTTTAAACTTGCATTCAGCGAAGGGGCGCTCAGAGAAGAAACGCCCCGAAGCCGCGCTGCGACGCGACTGGCCAAAGAGCGCTTCTCAAACGCTCCGACCACCACCAGCTGGTCGAATCCGCGATGAAGTCCTGTCCATTCCGCAATGACACCGTTCGCGGTAAAGCCCACCGTCCGGTACCCCTGACTGCGAAGAGTCTCTGCTAAGGTGGTGTGATGTTCGGACAGATAATATGTCTTTGTATCCGCCCCATGTCGCAACGGGAGAAGTCCCGTAAAAAGAGAGGCGTGCGACGGCAGTGTCCAATGCGAGGTTGCCTTCGCCTCACGGAAGAGAGCCCCCTCTTCAGACAATCGGTCAAACGTGGGAGAGGTTTTCTTGAAGTAACCGTAACGGGAGAGCCGGTCGGATCGGACGGTATCCAACACGATAACAATGAGATTCGGCTGCTCAGAAGAAGCCGGAGGGGCGAGACGAAACGCATACCCCGCGCCACTGAGGCAAAGACAAAACAAAAAAAGGAACCATTGTCTGCTTGGTATTTTTAAAAAGGGCGAAATCCATTTTCGGAGGAAAAAGATTCCAACGAAACTGAGACATGCAAGAATCCCCAACCCACCGTACAGCACAGGGAAGATGAGTTCTTTCTTCAACCGAGGGTCAGGAAAGGGAGTGCGAAGGTAGATACTGAGAAACTGGCCCACAAGAAGGAACAGAGAAAAGATCAAAAAGGCGGCGAGGCCATTCTTTCGTATCTCCTCCAAGGGCTTTCTTCGAAGAAAGGACAAGAAGAGAAACCCCGAAACGGCCAGAAAGAACCCCCAAAGGAGGTTGGGCACTTTCGGCGCTCCCCATAATAGCCGAAGCGCCCCATCTCCAAAACTGGCCCACTCAAAAAGGGCGATCCCCCCGCTCAAAAGGGCGGCGTAAACAAAAGCGGGCGGGCCTCCTGCCGCTGCGAAAAGAGCACCGGCGGTCACAGAGACCAAAAGGTAAAGCGGGAGCGCGCGGACGCTCTCCCCCAAAAGAAAATGGGGAAACGGCTCCCCTCGCAACAGATCTCCCCCTCCTCCGATCAGACAGAAGGCGACTTCCGCCATCCAAAAAAGGAGGGCGAGTGCCGTCCCGGCATAAATCCCTTCAAATAAGATTTCTCTTCTCTTCATGACACCCCGCACTGAAATGGTGGGCGGTACAGGACTCGAACCTGTGACCTCTTGGATGTCGACCAAGCGCTCTAACCAACTGAGCTAACCGCCCCTAAAAACGGTGTGTGGTGTTTGGTGTCAGGTGTTAGGTAAAAGAGGGATTTCTACGATCCTTACACCTTTCACCTGACACCTTTCACTGTTTTAATGGTGGGCGAGGAGGGACTCGAACCCTCAAGCCTTGCGGCAATGGATTTTAAGTCCATAGCGTATACCATTCCGCCACTCGCCCCTGAAAAACGGTGATTGGAGGCGACGGTCGGAATCGAACCGACGTATAGGGGTTTTGCAGACCCCCGCCTTACCATTTGGCTACGTCGCCCGGAAATGTTTCGATGCCATCAACTCTTCAATCGCATCCAAAAGGACGGTGGCAATTTTTTGTTTCCCGATCCGTCTCAGAGTCTTATGCCGGCCGTCCTTCCATAAAACATGAACACTGACCCGGCCGCCGCCGAATGGATCGTTCCCACGCGTTACCTGATTGGCCACGATTAAATCGAGTTTCTTTGCCCGGAGCTTCTTGAGTGCATTTTGAAGCAAAGAAGAAGTTTCGAGGGCAAACCCCACAAAAATCCGGTTCCCCTTCCGGCGGCTCAGCGTCCCGACAATGTCCGGATTCTCTTCCAAGACAAGCGTCGTGGTTTTCCCCTTCCGTTTCAGTTTGTTCCGAAAGACCCGTCGGGCACGATAATCGGAAACAGCCGCGCTCATCACCAGCACGTCGATTTTCGAAAATGCCGAACGAACCGCCCGGTACATCTGGCGCCCACTCATGACGTCTATCCAACGGACCCCTGAAAGGGGACGGAGTCGCGTCGGTCCTGCCACGCAGGTGACCCGGTAGCCCCGTTTTTTACCCTCCCGGGCGATTGTGTATCCCAATGTTCCGGTGGCCCGGTTGGTCAGGAAGCGGACCGGATCGATGAATTCCCATGTGGGGCCGAGTGTGACCAGAATATGGGATTTCTGGGAGGAAGGCGTCATGTTACCGTAAGAGACGTTTCACGGCGGAAAGGATTTCTTCCGTTGTAGCAATATGGCCGAGCCCCTCGATGTTGCAGGTTAGATGACCCTTCACCGGGCCGACAAAGTGAGTGCCCAATTTTTTGAGAGAGGCGATATTGTTTTTCACCACCGGCTGTTCAAACATGACGTCGCTCATGGCAGGGCAGAGAAGGAGGCGCGCCTTTGTCGCAGCGATAATGCATGTCAACAAATCATCATAAATGCCGTGGGCCAGTTTCCCGATGAGATTCGCCGAACAGGGAGACACGAGAATAAGATCCGCCCACCGGGCCAGCGTCGTATGCACCGGCCCCTCCACCTGGCCGGCTTCAAACAAATCGGTGTAAACTTTGTGCCGTGAAAGGACCTCGAGACTGAGCGGCCGGATGAACTCCCCCGCTTCTTTCGTCATCACGCACCGGACCTGATAAGATCTCTCCGTCAGGCGGTTCACCAGGTCACAGGTCATATAACAGGCAATGCTTCCGGTAAGCCCCAGAAGGATCTTTTTGCTTGCCAACTACTTTTCCTTCGGTTTGAAGGAGACTTTCCCCTGACGGATTTCTTCCAGTGCGATGGTGGTCGTCTTCAGATTCTTGACGGGGATCAGCGGGAGAAGCCCCCCCGTCAGTTCCGCCGAACGGCGGGCGGCTGCATTCACCAGTTGATAGACGCTTCCGGTCTTGGCTATCAGTTCTTCAATAGGAATATTAATCATCCCTCTCTCCTTAAATGTTTCTTTTGAATAATCTGTTTCAATCTTCGAAGCGCCCGATTTAAATCGTCGTTTACCACCGCATAATCGTACCAGCGGCTCTGACGCATTTCCCTCCCGGCAATTCGCAGGCGCCGACGGATCTCCGAGGGTTTTTCGCTTTTCCGTCCCGAAAGCCGTCGCTCTAAAGTTTCAAAACTCGGCGGGAGGAGGAAAATCGTTGTCGCCCCTTTGAAACGCTTCTTGACCGCCCGCGCCCCCCGGCCATCCAAAAGAAGGAGCACATCCTTCCCATTAGCCAAATTTTCATTCAACGGCCGAAGAGGCGTCCCATAATAGGCGCCTGAAAAGGAAGTCCATTCCAAAAGCCCCCCCGTTCGCCGGAGCCGGTAAAACTCCTTTTTCGAAATAAAAAGATAATCCTTCCCTTCCGTCTCGCCCCGTCGTGGACGGCGCGTCGTCACGGAAATCGAACGGACGAGTCTCCGAGTCGTCGAAAGCAGCCGGTTGCAAAGGGTGGTCTTCCCCGTGCCCGAAGGGGCGGAGAGAACAAAAGGTTTTCCGGTCAAATTTTCTCTGTAATCCGCTGAGCAATCGTCTCGGGCTGGGCACTGGAGAGGATGACATGATCACTGTCGGTGATCACGATGGCGCGTGTCCGTCGTCCGTGCGTTGCGTCGATCAGCTTCCGGTTTCGTCGCGCCTCCTCCCGCATCCGCCTCATCGGTGCCGCCTCCGGTGCAACCACTGCCACAATCCGATCCCGCATCACGACATTATTGAATCCCAAATTAACGAGAAGCCCCATGCATCACGCCACATTCTGAATCTGTTCCCGGATCCGTTCAATTTCCCCCTTGACCTGAACAACGCTCTGGGAAATTTCAAGATCCCGGGACTTCTGCCCGATGGTGTTGATCTCCCGTTGAAGCTCCTGGGCAATAAAATCAAGTTTCCGGCCGACCCCTTCTTTCAGGGAAAGGGCTTTCTGAAAAGCCTCCAAATGTACTTTAAGCCGCGTCAATTCCTCGGTGATATCGGAATTCTCCGCGAAAAAGACGACTTCCTGCTCAAGCCGTTCCCGGTCCATTTTCTCTGAACCGATGAGTTCCTTGATTCGGCCCAGAAGCCGCGACCGGTACTGCTTCAACACCGCGGGACTCCGCCGGTTGATCTTGGCCAGTTCCTTCTCAACCAATGACACCCTCCGCAAAAGATCCTGGGTGAGCGCTCTCCCTTCGCTTTCCCGCATCTCGACGAGTTGATCCGTTGCCTTGTCGAGCGCCTCCCGAATCTGCGACCAGATTTCCTGGATTTCCTCCTTTGTCGCATCCATTCTGACAATATCCGGAAGGGCCAAAAGGTCCCGCATCTCGATTGGACCCGACAAATTCAATTCTTTTTTGAGGGATAGGAGAGTTTCGTAATAATGTTTGATATGTTTTTCGTCGATGCGGGCAAGACTGGTGAATTCGCCGTCCCGTTCAAAGGAAACGGTGAGGGTAATCCGGCCCCGTTTGAGTTTCTTAGAAACGGCGTCCCGAACCCGGTCCTCCAGGATGGAAAAATGTGCCGGAAGGCGGCTCATGACTTCCAGGAACCGGTGGTTCAGACTCCGGGCCTCCACCACAACGGTCCCCCACTTTCCTTTTGATTCCCCGCGACCGAATCCGGTCATACTTGTTGCCATGTCAACGCCCTTTTATGACGCCCCGAGCCGTTTGGCCAAGGCGGCTTTTTCGTCCCAAAGTTCCTTCGGGACGCGATCGCCGATTTCTCTGAAATGCTCCTCAATCCCCTTCAGTTCTTCCCGCCACTCCTCGCGGTTGATCGAAAGAAGGGCCGTCAGTTCCTCGTCGGAAAGAGAAAGCCCTCTTCGGTCAATGGCCGAAGGAGCCGGCAGATATCCGATCGCTTCCTCCCTCGCTCCCCCCCGGCCTTCGCATCGTTCAACGATCCACCGGAGCACCCGCAGGTTTTCCCCAAATCCGGGCCAGGTGAATTTCCCGTCGGGGCCGATCCGGAACCAGTTCACATGGAAAATCTTCGGAGGATTCGAAATGCGCTTTCCCATCTCAAGCCAGTGGCGCCAATAATCCCCCATATGATAGCCGCAGAAAGGAAGCATCGCCATCGGATCGCGCCGGACTACGCCCACTTTGCCGGTGGCGGCTGCGGTCGTTTCGGAAGCCATCGTCGCGCCGACAAAGACCCCGTGCCGCCAGTTTCGGGACTGATACACCAAAGGCGGCACGCTGGCCCGCCGCCCACCAAAAATAATCGCGCTGATCGGGACTCCTTGCGGGTCTTCCCAATGGGGCGAAATCGACGGACACTGGGAAGCGGGTGCGGTAAAGCGGGCATTCGGGTGCGCCCCTTTTTCTCCGGAAGTTGGGGTCCAGGGATTCCCTTCCCAGTCGATTCCCTGTTTGGGCGGCTCACCATCCATCCCCTCCCACCAGACGGTTCCATCCGGTTTCTTGAGGACGTTGGTGTAGAAACTGTTCCGGCTGATCGTTGCCATCGCATTGGGATTCGTTTTGGAACTGGTCCCGGGAGCAACGCCGAAAAATCCGTATTCCGGGTTGGTGGCCCAGAGCCGTCCGTCCTTTCCGACCCGCAGCCACGCAATGTCATCCCCAACCGTCCAGACCTTGTACCCTTTCATCGAGGCGGGCGGGACCAGCATCGCGAGATTCGTCTTCCCGCACTGACTCGGAAAAGCGGCGGCAAGATAGATTGTTTTCCCGGAAGGGTCCTCCACGCCGATGATCAACATATGCTCGGCCATCCACCCTTCCTTTTTCCCGAGAAAACTCGCAATCCGGAGGGCAAGACATTTCTTGCCGAGAAGCGCATTCCCCCCATATCCGGAACCGACGCTCCAGATGGTGTTGTCTTCGGGAAAGTGGCAAATGTACTTCCGCTCCGGATTCAAATCCGCTTTGCTGTGAAGACCGCGTGTAAAATCGTTGGAGTTCCCGAGCTGTTTCCAGGCCACATCCCCCATCCGGGTCATGATCCCCATGTTCAAGGCCACATAGATACTGTCGGTCAACTCAATCCCAACCTTGCTGAAGGGGGAACCGGGCTGACCCATGATAAAAGGGACCACAACCATCGTCCGGCCGCGCATCGCACCGTCAAAAACCGCTCCCACCTTCCGATACGCTTCCTCGGGATCCATCCAGTAATTGGTCGGGCCGGCGTCTTCTTTATTCCGCGTACAGATAAAGGTCAGTTGTTCCGTCCGAGCCACATCATTCTGGGCGGAGCGATGCAGATAACAACCAGGGAGTTTTTCCTGGTTCAACTCTTCAAAGTCTCCGACCCGGATCGCCTCCGCCATCAGTTCCTTCTTTTCCTCCTCGGAGCCGTTGCACCAATAAATCCGGTCCGGCTTGCAGAGGCGGGCCATCTCTTCGACCCATGATAAAACGTGTTTGTTGTTCGTTCCTGCCTTTGTCATTTCATTTACTTTCATGATTAGACCACGCCTTTTTCTTGAGGTTTTGAACCGTCACTTCCTGAACGGGATACGGCTCGCAAACCAGTTCATCCGGTTCGAACCAGAGCTTGATTTCCCGTTCCGCCTCCTCCTCGTTGGTGGAGGCATGAATCACATTTTCGTAGATCCCCCGCGTGGTAATCCGCCCATACGCCCCCCGGATGGAAACCGGATCCGCTTCCTCCGGATTGGTTGCGCCGCAGATCTGCCTCACCTTCTCGATGGCATTTTCTCCCTGATACACGAGCGCCAACACCCGCGGGGTATGGAATTCCCCCATCAGATACCGGATCAGGGCTTCGAAAAAGGGTTTGTCTTGCATATGCTGATAGTGCTGAATGGCCAATTCCCGGCTCGGTTTCACAACTTTCGCCCCCACAATGATGAGTTTTGTCTCGGAAAGCCGGGTCAGAATATTACCGGTCAGTGATTTTTTCAGTCCATCTGGTTTGATGAGAACGAGCGTTTGTTTCTGAGCCAAAGAATTTTATCCTCTTGTTGTCCGAAAGAGTCGAATCAGACGTTCCCGCTCGGCGGGTGAGTAGTATTCGACGACGATTTTTCCCTTGCCCTTCCGGTCCGCAATCCGGACCTTGGTCCCCAAAATGCGCTGCAGTTCTTCTTCCACCCGCCGGACCGCTTCGTCTCTCGGCGGGGTTGTCTTCTTTTTGGATGTCCGGCTGATCCCTTCGGTCTCCCGGACGGTGAGGTTTGAACGGCGAATCTCTTCGAAAAGAGCGAGCCGCTCGGTGTCGGTCCCTTTAGACAGAATCGCCCGCGCATGGCCCATCGTGAGTTCCCGCCGGATCAGGGCATCTTGAATCGGCTTCGGAAGCCCCAAAAGACGGATGGTATTCGTCACAGAAGAACGGTCCTTCCCGACCACCTCTGCGACCTCCTCCTGTTTCATCCGGAATTCCTCGACGAGCCGCTGGTACGCCCGCGCCTGCTCGATCGGATTTAAATCATCCCGCTGGACATTTTCAACGATGGAACAACGGAGGGCCTCCTCGTCGTTCATCTCCCGGACCACCGCCGGAATTTCAAGAAGACCGGCCGCCTGGGCCGCCCGGAACCGCCGTTCCCCGCAGACGATTTCATAACCGTCGCTCTTGGGCCGGACCAGAACCGGCTGCACAATCCCGCTCCGCCGGATGGAGGCCTTCAACTCTTCAAGGGCCGCCGGGTCAAAATGAACCCGCGGTTGACTCGGATTGGAGCGGATTCTTGCAATCGGCAAAAAATGGGGTGACCCTCCTTCCGGTTGTTCCGCCTCCGGGATCAGCGCCCGGAGCCCCCTTCCCAAAACTTTCCGTTCCGCCATTATGCCGCCTCGACTGTTGTGGTCAGGATTTCCTGGCCGAGTTCGCGATACTTTTGCGCCCCAAGGCAGTGATCGTCATACAATGCGATCGGCTTTCCGAAACCGGGCGCCTCACTCAGGCGGACGCTCCTCGGAATCACCGTCTGATAGACCTTTTCCTTGAAAAAATTGCGCGCCTCCTGAATGACCTCTTCGGTGAGATTGGTCCGATAATCGGCCATCGTCAGAAGGACCCCTCGGAGAACCAGCGTCGGATTAAGCCGCTCCCGTACCAGAGTCATGGTCCGGGTAAGCTGCGAAAGTCCCTCCAGGGCGTAATACTCACACTGCATCGGGATAATCACCGAATGGGCCGCCACCAGCGCATTCATCGTCAAAAGTCCGAGGGAGGGGGGTGAATCAATAAAAATAAAATCGTACTGCCCCACTAAAGGCGAGAGCGCCCGCTTGAGTTTTCCCTCCCGGCCGATTTCTGAAACAAGCGTCACCTCCGCTCCCATTAAATCTTCATTGGATGGGATTAAAAAAAGCCCTTGAATTTCTGTTGGACGAACAAGCTGCTCAAAAGGAGACTCATTCATCAAAAGTTGAAAAGTCCCCTCCTTCACGCTTTGCCTGTCAATTCCAAGACCGCTGGTCGCATTGGCCTGCGGGTCAAGATCCACAAGAAGAATCTTTTTCCCGGAGAGGGCAAGATACGTGGAAAGGTTGATCGCGGTTGTGGTCTTTCCAACCCCCCCTTTTTGATTGCAAACCGCGATGGTTTCTTTCATAACACTTTTATTTACAAATAGTTACGGAAATAACAGCGAATCGCCGAACCCATTTGCATGGTCTCTTATTAGTTTAACAAATTGAGCGCCGTGAGTCAATGATCTCTTTGGGATTCCAGAGCGACCAACAAAACAGACAGATCGCTCGGTGCAACGCCCTGAATACGGCCTGCCTGGCCGAGAGATTCCGGTTTTATCTTGATTAATTTCTCAAGCGCTTCTTTTTTGAGCCCTTTCACCTGCAGAAAATCGAAATCTCTTGGAATGACTTTTCGTTCAAGCCGCGAAAGACGCCTGGCCGATTGAAGTTCTTTCTGAATATATCCTTCGTATTTGACTTCAAGTTCCACCTGCGTCCGGATCTCCTCGGGGATTTCGTTCAACATTTCCGACGGAAGCGGAAGATTTTCGAACCCAACTTCCGGCCGACGAAGAATTTCATCAAACCGTTTGCTTCCGGCGCGGAAAGTTTTGAGCCGTTCGACGACCTGGCGAATTCTCCGTTTCTTCTCGAGGCAGGTATCGTATTGGGCGTCTGAAATCAACCCGATCTGGTGGCCATGCTTCATGAGCCGGAGGTCCGCGTTATCCTGGCGAAGAAGGAGTCGATATTCCGCGCGCGAGGTAAAAATCCGATACGGCTCCTCAACCCCCTTGGTAACAAGATCATCGATCACCACCCCGATATATGCCTCTGAACGTTTTAAGATGAACGATTTTTCCCCCCGGATTTTTTGCGCCGCATTGATGCCGGCCATGATCCCCTGACAGGCCGCCTCTTCATATCCGGTGGTGCCGTTAATCTGACCGGCCAAAAAGAGATTCTCGACTCTTTTTGTCTCAAGACTTCTTTCAAGTTGCGTCGGAGGGACATAGTCATATTCGACCGCATACCCGAACCGCATGATTTCCGCTTTTTCAAGCCCCTTGATGGTCCGAACATAGGCGATCTGAACATCGATCGGCAGGCTCGTCGAGACGCCGTTCAGATACCATTCTTCTGTATTCCTCCCTTCCGGCTCAAAAAAGATCTGGTGGCGCGTCTTTCCCGGGAACCGGACCACCTTGTCCTCAATGGAGGGACAATAGCGGGGCCCGACTCCCTTGATCCTTCCGGCGTAAAGGGGTGAGCGGTGGAGGTTTTCCCGGATGATGGCGTGGGTCCTCTCGTTGGTGTAGCCGATGTAGCACGGGATCTGCTGCTGCCTGATCTTAATCGTTGAAAATGAAAATGGAACCGGGTGCGGATCCCCCGGCTGCATCTCAAGCTTGGAAAAATCGATTGAGCGGCGGTTGACTCTTGGAGGGGTCCCTGTTTTAAGACGCCCCACCTCAAATCCGAGTTTTCGGAGGGCATCCGAGAGAGTTCCGCCCGGCGGCTCTCCCATTCTTCCTCCATCCTTCTGATTCTCTCCCATATGAAGGAGCCCCTTCAAAAAGGTCCCTGTGGTGATGATGGCTGTCCTGCAACGATATTGGACCCCTTCCTGAGTCCCGATACCGACGACTCTTCCCCCCTCAACCAAAATTTCTGAGGCGGTTCCCTGCTTGATATCAAGGTGCTCCTGTTTTTCCAGAACATGCTTCATGGTGAACTGGTAGAGCTTCTTATCTGCCTGGGCCCGAGGGGCCCAGACAGCCGGTCCCTTTTTGGTATTCAGCATCCGGAACTGAATCCCTGTCCGGTCGATGACCTTTCCCATCTCGCCGCCAAGGGCATCGATCTCCCGCACCAGATGCCCCTTCCCAAGCCCCCCGATCGCAGGATTGCAGGACATCTGGGCAATCGTATCCAGATTCATGGTGAGGAGAAGGGTGTTAAACCCAAGCCGGGCGGTTGCCAAAGCCGCCTCGCACCCGGCATGACCGGCTCCGACCACAATGATGTCGTACGCCTTATCATAGGCAAAATGTTCCACGTGAAACATTCCTCCCTGAGCCCTTAACTGACCACCCCTCTTGACAGAAAAAATTTCTGGGTAATAATCATAACTATATTATTTGTAAGCCAATAGAGAACGAGCCCGGACGGAAGGCCGTAGAAGATCACACCAAAGATAAAGGGCATCATTGTTGTCATCATTCGTTGCGTCTCCCCCTCGGGGCCGGTCGGGGCAGGGCCTGGCGACATCAATTTTTGCTGGAGGTACATCGCCAACATCATCAGAATGGGAAGGATATTGATGGCGCTCCCCAAAGGCCCTAATTGAAATGGGAGTGGGATCGCCCGGTCCGGGAGGGAAAGGTCCTTGATAAAAAGAAATGGTGCCCCTTTCAGTTCGATGGAATGAATCAAGGCCTGATAAAATGCGATGAAAATCGGCATCTGAATCAACATTGGGAGGCATCCCCCAAGAGGATTGACTTTATGCTTCTTATAAAGCGCCATGATTTCTTTGTTCATTTTTTGGGGATTGTCTTTATAAAGCTCCCGGAGTTTATTCATCTCTGGTTGTATTAACTTCATTCTTTGCATGGACTTATAACTCACCCCGCTCAGCGGAAGAAGAAGGATCGAGACGATCACGGTGAGGAGGATGATAGAAAGACCGTAGTTTTTTACCCCCTTTTGAATGTGGGTTAAGGCCCACAACATCATTTTGGTGATCCCACCAAACATTCCGTAATCAACGACCGTCTCCGCCCATGGGGAAAGTTTTTTGAGTTCCGAAAGCCGGTTCGGGCCAAGGTATATTTGAAAAGATTCTTTCAGCTCCCCTTTAGGAGGAAGGGTCTGGGGGACTGAGCCGACCCGAAAGACCAGGCTCTCTCCATCCTCGGTGGTAGAGACGGCATAGCCGGAAAGGGCTGCCGCTGGGCTTAGAATGATACTGAAATACTTCTCCTTGAGGGCAACCCACTGCGGATCTTCATCCGAGACGATCCCCTTTTTGGGAACCTTCCCGGCATGAAAAGCGCGCCGCTTTCCTCCTGTAAAAACAACCGCCTCAAAAAAACGCTTCTCATCCGGATAAAGTCTTGATAATGCAACCAATTGGTAATAAAGAGGTAATGTATTTTCAGAAAGGTTTTTAAAGGAGTAGGAGAGCTTTAGAATATACGGGGAATCGGTCAATTCCACCCTCTTTTCAACCTGGATCAGGCCCTCTGCAGAAACACCCTGAAAAACAAATCTTTGGGCATTTTGCTCCACCTCCCTGTATAAAATCCATTCTATATTGGGTGTTTTGAACCACAGATTCCCTATAGAATTGCTTACGCCCCCCACTTTTACTAATTCCAGCGGTTCCCCGTTCTTGTCCAGATAGTCTTTCATTGAAACAGATTGAATAGACCCCTCGTTTGGGTGGATCGCGACGATCATTTTCTCTGTTTCAAGAAAAAGAGGAGGGGCAGTCGGCTCCTTCTCGCTTGGCACTACCGGCGTTGACTCGAGAGGGAGCGATTCCAGCGCCTCCGGAAGGGGCCTGGTTGTTTTAGAGGGAGGAAGGGGCTCCTTTTGGGAAGGGAGAGGACCGTAGACCTTACTAATCAGGTAAGGATACCCAAGTAGAACAAGAAGAGAAAGGATAAAGGCCAGGAGAAAGCGCCTTTCCATCGTTTTCCTTAACGCGAAGGAGGCGGGGGTTCATCCACGCCTCCCTCCGAAAACGGACGGCAACGGAAAAGGCGCCTTGTGGCATAATAGAGCCCCTGAAAAGCCCCGTGGGAATGAATCGCTTCGAGGGCATAGTGGGAACAGGAAGGGTAAAACCGGCACTTTCCGACGAGAAAAGGGGAGAGTCCTAATTGGTAAAGCCGGATCAAACAAAGAAGAGATCCCTTCAGGAGCGATTCTCCAACTGCCTGAAGTGATTTTCGATTTCTTGTCGGATGGCTTGAAATGTCCATTTTTCCTTTCGTTTCACCCGGATCAGAAACCCTTTGGCTCCGCCGGCCGGTTTGCCTTCTTCCTTTTGAAAAAGCCGGACCGCCTCACGGATCTGCCGGCGGACCCGGTTTCGGGAAGTGCTGTTCGGATAAAGAGCGCGCGGAATTGAAATTCCGAAATTTCCTTCTTCGCTACCTAATTTATTATAAATAAAAAGGTTAGACCATTTTCCTTTTGAGGTAAAAAGGGGGGGAGGTCTTTTCCTCACGGAGCAAGGCGTTTCCGGCCCTTCCGCCGCCTCCGGGCAAAGACCTTTCGGCCGCCCTTTGAGTGCATCCGGCGGCGAAAACCGTGGACCCGCTTGCGTCGAAGGTTGGACTTTCGCGTCAGCCGTTTCTTCATGGGTAGATGGAAAATTATAAAAATATCCCTTTCTCCCGTCAAGGAAAATCTCTCGAAAAAATTTCTTGAATCCCACTTTTTTGCCTGCTATAATGAGGCCGATTTTTGGAATTCTCGTCGAAATGACCCCGATAAAAATCGGAAAAGAGGATAGAATACCCCCCTGTGAATAACATGTGTGTAACGGGTAGCTCCGGGCAGGGAAGGGGGGTTTCAAAAACGGACCCTCCAAGCGTAGATATCGTCTAACTTCCAAAAACGACCCTTGTTAAGGAAAAGGGTTCCCTGTGGATGAACCTTTGAACATGTGGATAACCTGTGGATTTTCCAATGGATGACCCTAAAAAAAGAGCTCGTGAAATCTGGCAGGAAACTCTCTCGGTTCTAAAGGAAAGGCTCGGTTCCCGGAACCACGAAACATGGTTTCACGGGACGCGCGGAATCAATATTCAAAACGGCGCCATCACGGTTTCGGTCCCGAACAAATTCTGCAAGGAGTGGATTGAGGACAAATACCGTTCTCTCATCAGAGAGGCGGTCGATGCGGCCGGATCCAAGGAGTTGGATGTGGAGTTTGTGGTGCAGGAAGGGGAGTTGATTACGGAAGAGGCGCCGGAGGCCCCGCCGGTTGAGATCAAGCAGGAAAAGCCGGGTTTCCTTTCTTACGGCGAAAGTCCGTTTAACCCCCGCTACACATTCGATTCCTTTGTCGTCGGTCCGAGTAACCGTTTTGCCCAGGCCGCCTCCTTGGCGGTTGCAGAAAGTCCTGCCCGGGCCTACAACCCCCTTTTCATCTATGGAGGGGTCGGTCTCGGGAAGACCCATCTGATGCAGGCGATCGGCCAGGCCCTTCTCCAAAAAAACCCGAACGCCAAGATCCTTTATATTTCGAGTGAGCGGTTCACCAACCAGCTCATCACAGCCATTCAGAACCGGACGACGCTTTCTTTCCGTGAGAAATACCGGAATCTGGACGCCCTTTTAATCGACGACATCCATTTCATCGCCGGCAAGGAGGCGACCCAGGAGGAATTTTTCCATACCTTTAATACCCTGTACGATGCCCATAGGCAGATTATTCTTTCGAGCGATCGGCCCCCAAAGGAGATCCAGGCCCTGGAAGAGCGGCTGGTCTCCCGTTTTGAGTGGGGACTGGTGACCGATATTCAAAAACCGGACCTGGAAACCCGGATCGCCATCCTCCGGAAAAAAATCGAGATGAACCGCGTCTCCGTGCCGGAGGAGGCGCTCCTTTTCATCGCCGAGAAGGTGACTTCAAACATCCGTGAGCTTGAGGGGGCTCTGATGCGAGTGGTGGCCTATTCCTCGATTTTTGAAAAGGAAATTACTTCAGGACTGGCTAAGGAAGTCTTGAAGGAAATGCTCCTTGAAGAGGAAAAGCGGGTCACGGTGGATCTGATCCAAAAGAAGGTGGCGGAGCATTTTGACATCCGGATCCAGGATATGAAGGTAAAAAGGCGAAGCAAGGCGGTTGCTTATCCGAGGCAGATTGCCATGTACCTTGTCCGGGAAATGACGGATCACTCCCTCCCGGAAATCGGGGAGTTTTTTGGGGGGAGAGACCATACGACGGTCCTCTACGCGCATCAGCGGATTCAAAAAGAACTCAAGGGAAATCAACAGGCCCAACACCTTATCCACAAACTTATCTCGGATATAACATCCTGATGCTAGGGGGGTATGAGGGTTCTAGACACATTCACAGTCTCTAATAAGTACTACTACTTTTTAATTAAGTAACTAAGTAACAAAAAGAAGGAGGAGACCATGAAGGTTCGTTGTGATAAGGAGACCCTCTCAAAAGGAATTCAAACCGTCCAAAACGTTGTTTCAAGCCGAGTATCGCTTCCCATCCTTTCCAACATTCTTCTTGAGACCCAGAAAAAACAACTCTATCTTGCGGCAACAGACCTGGATGTGGGAATCGCAACACTGATCAACGTTGATGTGGATGAAGAGGGAGCGATTACAATCCCCGGGAAAAAATTTGGGGACATCATCAAAGAGCTTCCGGAAGGGGAATGTACTCTTTCCACAAAGAAAAACAACATGGTGACAATCGAGTGTGAAAAATGTTTTTTCCGGCTTCCGGGCCTTCCGAAAGACGACTTTCCGAAATTTCCCTCTTTCGGAAGCGAGACAAAACTTACTCTTTCCCAGTCGTTTTTGAAAACAATGCTCCGGAGGACCTCTTTTGCGATGTCCTATGATGAAACCCGGTATGTTTTAAACGGCGTCCTTTTCAAAGTGCAGGAAAAGACCCTGACGCTGGTTGCAACGGATGGACGCCGGCTTGCGTACATCGAAAAAGGGCTTGAGAAAGAGTGGAAATCTCCCTATGAAATGATTGTCCCGACAAAAACCATTCAAGAACTGAACCGGATCCTTCAGGATCATGGCGAACTCGGCATAATCAGGAAGGAAAACCAGGTCCTTTTTGATCTGGGGGAAAGCTTCGTCATCTCACGGCTCATCGATGGAGAATTTCCAAACTATGAACAGGTCATTCCCAAGGAGGCCCCGGACAAAATCAAGATTAACCGTGAACAATTCCTCCAGGCCGCCCGGCGGGCGGGACTTTTGGCCTCCCAGGATTCCCAATCCATTAAACTTGACCTTTTGAAAAACAAAATGATTGTTTCCAAGACAAGCGCCGAGACCGGCGAGGCACGCGAAGAATTGGAGGCGGAGTACCGGGGCAAGGAATTAACCGTCGGCTTCAATCCCAACTACATCATCGATGGCTTGAAGAACATCGCGGAAGAAAGCGTGGCTTTTGAATTGGAGGGCCCCGAAAAACCGGGGGTCATTCGGACAAAGGACCGCTTTATCTATATTGTGTTGCCGATGCAACTGTCTTCGTAACGGTCGTGCAGCGTTCTCCCTCGAAAAGGAAAGGGCCGGTTCTCATCGCAGGGGTCGTTTCAGACCTGACCGAAGCACTCCGTAAACATTCAAGCCGACAGGGAAAAATCGCTTCCTTATGGGAGCGGGCCGTCGGGAAAGAGAAGGCGCGACACAGTTCGATTTCAACGCTTGAGAACGGAACCTTGACGGTGACGGTCGAGAGCGCCAGTTTTTTGTACGAATTTTCTCTTGAGAAAGAAACCCTTCTGAAGCGTCTTCGGAAGAAATTTGCGGAGGAAATCAAGGATCTCCGATTTCAAGTCGGAGATCTGACACGCTAAACATGGTACAACAAACCGAACCCAAGGAAAAAGCGGAAAAAACAGCCCGCTACGATGCCAAGAGCATTCAGGTTTTGGAGGGGATCGAGGCGGTCCGGAAGCGCCCCGCCATGTACATCGGGGATATCTCAAGCCGTGGACTGCACCACCTGGTTTACGAAGTGGTGGACAATGCGGTGGACGAGGCGATGGCCGGTTTTTGTCAGAATATCGATGTGATTCTCCGTCCGGACGGTTCCGTGACGGTGATCGACGACGGCCGCGGCATCCCGGTCGACATTCACAAGGAAGAGAAAAAACCGGCGCTTGAGGTGGTGATGACCATGCTCCACGCCGGCGGGAAGTTCGGACACCAGGTTTACCGAGTCTCCGGCGGTCTCCACGGCGTTGGGGTGAGCGTCGTCAACGCCCTTTCGGAATGGATGGAGGTGGAAGTCCGCCGCGACGAGAAGGTGTACCACCAGCGCTATGAGCGGGGAAAGACCGCCACCAAACTCACCGTGATTGGAAAGAGCAAAAAAAGCGGGACGCGCGTCACTTTCAAGGCGGACAAGGAAATTTTCGGCAAGAAAATCGATTACAGTTTTGAAATTTTGGCGAACCGTTTCCGGGAACTCGCCTTCCTGAACCGGGGGCTCAAAATCGAATTCAAGGATGAGCGGACGGACAAAAGCGAGGTCTTCCGATACACAGGCGGCGTCGAGGCCTTCATCGAGCACCTGAATCAGAACAAAAACTCCCTCCACAAAAAAGTGATTTACTTCCAGAAGGAAAAGGACCGGCTGAAGGTGGAAATCGCCATGCAGTATAACGACGGCTATGCGGAGAATAT
The DNA here is from genome assembly GCA_947085655.1 of uncultured Omnitrophica bacterium. Taxonomy (GTDB): domain Bacteria; phylum Omnitrophota; class Gorgyraeia; order JACQQV01; family JACQQV01; genus CAMTXH01. The sequence continues at coordinate 25,061 of CAMTXH010000019.1, forward strand.
CCTGAGTTTTGCCAATAACATCAATACCATCGAGGGAGGAGCCCACCTCTCCGGGTTTAAATCGGCGCTCACGCGGGTGATCAATCAATACATTAAGGAAAAAGACCTCCTCAAAGAGACCGATCCTTCCATCGGGGGAGAGGATGTTCGGGAAGGATTGACAGCCGTTACCAGCGTTTGGGTGCCGGATCCGCAGTTTGAAGGGCAGACCAAAACAAAACTCGGGAATAGCGAAGTGGAAGGAGTGGTTGCCTCCGTTGTGAATGAAGGGCTTTCAACCTTCTTTGCAGAAAACCCCTCGGTGGCCAACAAAGTGGTTGAAAAGGTGGTGGTGGCGGCGCGGGCCAGGGAGGCGGCCCGGAAGGCGAGGGAACTCACCCGGCGGAAGGGTGCTTTGGAGGGGGATTCGCTCCCTGGGAAACTGGCGGACTGCCAGGAGAGAGATCCAGCGCTTTGCGAACTTTACATTGTGGAAGGCGATTCCGCGGGCGGATGTTTTGCCGGAGATACGAAAGTCGCCTTAACAGATGGTCGCGAATTAACCTTTGAAGAGCTGATAGCCGAACAGCAATCCGGCAAAGAGCACTTTTGCTATACCATTCTATCGGACGGTCGGGTCGGGATTGAGCGCATTTTTCACCCGCGCAAGACCAGAGCAAACGCCCAGGTCATCGAAGTCACGCTGAATAACGGCAAGCGGATTGTCTGTACCCCTGATCACTTATTCATGTTGCGGGATGGAAACTACCGGCGGGCGGATCAATTAAGCGCGAAAGATTCGTTGATGCCGTTACACCGGCAGTTCTCGCGCATAGGCCGGCGCATCACAATAGATGGTTACGAGATGGTGTTCGATTCGGCTCTCAAGCGATGGATCTTCACCCATCTCCTTGCGGATGAATATAATCTACGCCATGGCATTTATGGGGTTGAAACCGGACCCCATCGCCACCACGCAGATTTTGATAAACGGAACAACAATCCTCCGAATGTTAAGAGATTAACCAGGGCAATGCGGCAATGGGAAGACCCTGCTTATAAGCAATTCATGGTAGAAAAATTCTTGGAGTTTTACCATAAGTCGCCCGAGTATCGGAACCGCAACAAGCGTACCCTCGACAGGGCTCAACGGATATATTGGAGCAGTAGCGACAACCGAAAAAGGCAGTCCGAACGCGTCCGCGCATTTTATCAAACGCATCCAGAGGTGCGCGAAATTTTGGCGCGTCAGGCTAAAAAACAATGGAGTCGTGAGGACCTTCGGCGATGGAGGAGCGATAAAACGCGTAAGCAATGGACTCCAGAATTTCGGAAAGACCGGATAGCAGCCTATAACCGCACCTACGTGCATCACTCCTTGAGATTACTTGCTGATGTTCTTCGGGAGACGGGCAGCGCCGATAGTTATAATGAGCGGCGCAAGCGTCCCAGAAATAGTAACCTGCTTACTTTTAAAACGCTCTGCAGTCGTTTTTTTGATAACAAGCCCGAGCGCGCTATTGAAGCAGCACGCAATTATAACCATCGCGTCGTATCAGTACGCCGGCTAACGAAGTGCGTAGACGTGTATGACTTGGAGATCCCAGGGACACATAACTTTGCTTTGGCCAGCGGAGTCTTTGTGCATAATAGCGCCAAGCAAGGACGCGACCGGCGGTTTCAGGCGATCCTCCCGATCAAGGGGAAGATTATCAATGTGGAGAAATCCCGTCTTGATAAGGTATTGTCAAATCAGGAAATACGAACAATTATCACCGCACTCGGGACTGGGATCGAGGAGGAATTTGATATCCAAAAGCTCCGATATCACAAGCTTATCCTCATGTGCGATGCAGATGTGGACGGGTCGCACATCCGAACACTCCTTCTGACTTTCCTCTACCGGCATTTCAAGCCGCTCATTGAAAATGGCCACATCTATATTGCCCAACCGCCCCTGTATAAGATCAAGCGGGGGAAGAGAGAAGAGTATGTCCAGACAGACGAAGAGATGAACGATCTTCTCCTTGATATCGGAACCGAGAATGTCCAACTGGTTCGGATAAAGGGTAGTAAGTCATTTAAAGATAAAGAGTTAAAGCAAATTTTAGACCTTTTGATTGATTTGGACGCCCTTACAAGCAGTTTAAGGAAAAGGGGAGTAGAACTTCAAAAATATGCCTCTTTAAGACACCCTAAGACCAAAAAACTACCCCTTTATAGGGTAAAAGTGGAGGGAAAAGACCACTATTTGTATAGTGACGAAGAGCTTGCAAGGATGGCAGAAGAGGAGGGGAAGCGGCGAGGTCAGGAGCTTGAGATTCACGAAAAAGAGGACAGAGAGCCGGTTTCCAAGCAGGCGCTGGATGTATTGGAGTTTTATGAGGCGGCCGATCTTGAAAAAATCGATGAGAAGATGGAAAAGCTCGGTCTTAGTTTTGAGGACTATTTGGGTGAGGCGGATGGTGCCGAAGCGCCCTCTCTCGGGAAGAGAAAAACAAAAGGTCCCTCAGAGGAGAAGCCCCTTTACAAGGTTGTGGACGAAAAGGGAGAGAAAAGTTTCGCCAATCTGAAAGAGGTTCTCGGTCATATCAAGATATTGGGGAAGCGCGGCATGATGGTTCAGCGGTATAAGGGTCTGGGGGAGATGAATCCGCCCCAACTTTGGGAGACGACCATGGATCCGACGCGGAGGACGATTCTCAAAGTCTCTTTGGAGAATGCCCTTTCGGCGGATCAGATGTTTACGGTCCTAATGGGGGATGAAGTGGAGCCGCGGCGGCTCTTTATCGAAAAGCATGCCCTTGAAGTGCGGAATCTGGATGTTTGAGGATGGCTGACAAAGGAAAAGAACAGAAAGAGGAAAAGATGCCCCCGAAAGGGGGAGACGGCGAGAAGATCATCCCGATTGCCATTGACGACGAGATGCGGGCTTCGTATCTTTCGTATGCGATGAGCGTCATCGTCGGAAGAGCGCTTCCGGATGTGCGCGACGGTCTCAAGCCGGTTCACCGCCGGGTCCTTTATGCCATGAGGGAACTCGGCCTTGAATACGGAAAGCCGTACAAGAAATCGGCCCGTATCGTCGGGGAAATTTTGGGAAAATATCACCCTCACGGGGACGTGGCGGTGTATGACACGCTGGTCCGGATGGTTCAGGATTTTTCATTGCGTTATCCCCTTGTCGACGGACAGGGGAATTTCGGGAGCGTGGACGGGGACTCGCCGGCGGCCATGCGTTATACGGAAGCGCGGATGGCCGCCATTTCCGATCTGATGCTGACCGACATCGACAAGGACACGGTTGATTTCGGGCCGAATTTCGACGACACGCTGACTGAACCGCTCGTTCTTCCCGCAACGCTTCCGAATCTTTTGGTGAATGGCTCGGGCGGCATCGCGGTCGGGATGGCGACGAATATCCCGCCGCATAATCTCCGAGAAGTGGCGGAGGGGATCGACCGGGCAATCGATAACCCGGAGATCTCCATCAAGGAGCTGATGACGGTGGTCAAGGGGCCCGACTTCCCGACCGGCGGGATTATCCGCGGAAAGCAGGGGATTGAATCGGCCTATCTCACCGGGCGGGGTCCAGTCCGGATCTATTCCAAGACGGACATCGAAGAAATCAAGGGGGGCCGCGAAGCGATCATCGTCACCGAGATTCCGTATCAGGTGAATAAAGCTACGCTGATCGAGCAGATTGCGCAGTTGGTTCAGTCCAAAAAACTCGAGGGGATCTCGGATATCCGGGACGAATCCGACCGACGGGGGATGCGGATTGTGATTGAACTGAAACGGGACACCAACGCCCAGATCCTCCTGAACCAACTTTACGAGCATACCCAGATGCAGTCGAGTTTCGGGATCATTCTTTTGGCGCTGGTGAACGGGCGTCCCCAGGTCTTGAACCTCAAGCAGATGATCGAGTATTACATCCGCCATCGGAAGGATGTCATTATCCGACGGACCCAGTTTGACCTGGCGAAGGCCCAGGCGCGGGCCCATATTCTGGAAGGCCTTAAGAAGGCACTGGCCAATCTGGATAAAGTGATTGAAACGATCAAGAAATCGAAAGATCCGCAAGCCGCCAAGAGCGCTTTGATCGAACGCTTCAACTTCAGCGCGGAACAGGCCCAGGCGATCCTTGAAATGCAGCTCCAGCGCCTCACGAATCTTGAGCGGGAGAAGATCGACCAGGAATATGCGGAACTCCTCAAGAGAATCGAGCTTTTGGAATCGATCCTCCGGAGCGAAAAAAAGGTCCTCGATCTTATCAAGCAGGAACTGAAGGAAGCGGTGGAGAAATTCGGCGATGACCGGAGAACCCAGATTTTGGCGAGGGAAGTGACGTATGAAGAGACGGACCTCATCGAAGAAGAGGATGTGGTGGTGACGATGAGTCACGCCGGCTATATCAAACGATTGCCAGTGGATACCTACCGGAGCCAGCGGCGCGGCGGAAAAGGGATCACCGGAGCACAGACGCGGGAGGAGGACTTCATCAAACATCTCTTTATCGCCTCCACGCACGATATGATTCTTTTGTTCACAAACCGCGGCCGACTTTTCTGGCTGAAGGTCCACGAAATCCCGCCGGCAGGCCGGATTGCCAAGGGTAAACCGATTGTCAACATCATCTCCCTCCGGGATGAGTCGGTCACCTCCATGATTCCCCTTCGGGAATTTTTGGAAAAAGATTCCTTGGTTATGGTGACCCGGAAGGGGACACTCAAAAAAACATCCATGACCGCCTTCAGCAATCCCCGAAAGGGAGGCATCATCGCCATCACCCTTGAAAAGGGCGACGAACTGGTTGAGGCGGAGATTGCAACCGACAAAGATGAAGTTGTCCTGGCCACGCGGAAGGGAAAAGCAATCCGCTTTCAGGCCAAGCAGGTTCGGGATATGGGGCGCTCTGCAAAGGGGGTGCGCGGCATCCGGCTGGAAGGGCACGACGAAGTGATCGGCATGGAAATTGCCGAACCGAAGGCAACGCTTCTCACGGTGACCGATCAGGGTTTCGGGAAGCGGACGCGGGTTGACCAATACCGAACCCAGGGCCGGGGCGGGAAGGGCATCATCAATATCAAGGCGAACAAGAAAAACGGCGAGGTGGTGAGTCTCAAGACCGTCGAGGACGGAGATGAGATCATGGTGATGACGCACAAAGGAATCATCGTCCGGACCGTCGTCAAAGACATTCGGACGGTCGGACGGAGCGCCGTGGGAGTCCGGATTATCCGCCTTGACCCGAAGAACAAAGTGACTTCCGTCGCCAAGATTGCCAAAGAGGCGCAGGAAGAAACGCCTTGACCCCGTCGTCTAGCCTGGTCTAGGACAAGAGCCTTTCGAGCTCTCGACACGGGTTCAAATCCCGTCGGGGTCGTTTGTTTTTCATGATATGTGGCACGGGATTTGAAGGGAGCCCTGCGCCGCCTGTGGCGGAAAAGCCGCGACCGAGTAGGGAGCGACGTCAGCGGGGCGGGGGGCCGACCGAGTGTGGGTTTAGGGGCGAATGGTCGCACGAATAAGTGCGACCGAGCCTATGAGCGCCCGCGAGATAGTGAGCGGGCCGGACCCCACACGAGGCGCCAAATCCCGTCGGGGTCGCTTATTTATGTTATATGTTGTCGCAACCCCCATCGGCAATTTGAAAGACATCAGCCTCCGGGCGCTTGAGGTTCTGAAATCGGCCGATCTCATTGCCTGCGAAGATACCCGCCATGCACGGAAACTCCTTTCCCATTATGACATCCATGTTCCTCTTTTAAGTTATTACGACCATAACGAAGAAATCCGGCTTGGGTCGCTTCTTGAGAAACTGCGCGAGGGAAAAGATGTTGCCCTTATTTCAGACGCCGGGATGCCGGTCTTTCAGGACCCTGGCTATTTTTTGACACGGGCGCTCATCAAGGAAAATATCCCCTTTACCGTGATTCCGGGACCGACAGCCGCGGCAACGGCACTCGTCCTTTCCGGCCTTCCCCCCGATTCCTTTATTTTCGAGGGGTATCTTCCGCCGAAGTCAGGCCAAAGGCAGCGAAAACTCCGGCGGCTTTCCTCGGAGCGGCGGACAGTTCTCTTTTATGAATCACCCCACCGGCTCCTCTCAAGTCTTAAGGATATTCGGGAAGTTTTGGGGGATATCGAGATTGTGGTCATCCGGGAGATGACGAAAAAGTTTGAAGAGGTCGTCCGGAAGAAGGTGAGCGAGCAGATTGCCCATTTTGAGAAAAAGCCGCCCAAGGGAGAATTTGTTATCCTCTTTAGTTTGAAAGCATTAGACAAAAAAGAAGAAGAAATTTAGAAAAAGTACTTGACAAAAGGGCGTTTTACAGGCATACTTGAAAAAATTATGCACCTTTTAAACTAACCCTGTGAGGTTAGAAAAGGAGAGAGAAAATGAGTCTAGGTTCAAGAACCAATGCCTACCCATGGGGGGTGGGCTATTTTTTTGCCCAACAGGGGACGTTTCCAGAAAGTGTTCCTAGCGTGGCAACAATTCATGGGACACTTTTGGAAATGTCCCAAAGAAGAAGAGGAAATAAAGATAGGGGACAGATTGGGGCCAGATTAGAGCCAAGACTAGAAACGTCCCTGCAGGATTGAACATGCCATTCCGCGAAAAATCAAAGGTCCTGAATCCGGAAGGAATCGAGAAAACGATCAGACGGATCGCCCATGAAATCATTGAAAAAAACAAGGATTCTCTCGATTCGCTTGCGATTATCGGCATTATGACGCGGGGAGCGACCCTGGCGGAACGGATTCGGAAAGAGATCGAGAAAATTGAAGGAAAACGTCTTCTGTTGGGGACCATGGACATCACCCTTTACCGGGATGACCTGACTCAGATTGCCCCGAACCCGGTGGTGCACGAGACCCGCGTTGATTTCGACATCACCGATAAAAAAGTCATTTTGGTGGACGACGTTCTTTTTACCGGCCGGACCGTCCGGTGTGCGTTGGATGAGCTGATCGATTTCGGGAGACCCCGCGCGGTGCAACTGGCGGTTCTGGTGGACCGGGGCCATCGGGATTTTCCGATCCGGGCCGATTTCGTCGGGAAAAACCTTCCGACCTCTCTGCAGGAGATCGTCCAGGTCCGATTTCAGGAAACGGACGGGGCGGAGGAAGTGGTGATCGAGGAGGAAAGTCGGTGAAGAAATGGAACCGGAAGGATCTTTTGGGACTTGAGGATCTTTCCGGCGAGGAAATCCGCCTGATTCTGGACACCGCCTATTCTTTCAAGGAGGTGTTGAAGCGGCCGATTAAAAAGGTTCCGTCGCTCCGGGGGAAAACGGTGGCAAACCTTTTCTTCGAACCCTCCACCCGCACGCGGGCCAGTTTTGAACTGGCCGCCAAGCGGTTGAGTGCGGACACCATGAATATCACCGCCCAGGAGTCGAGTCTTTCCAAAGGGGAAATCTTGAAGGACATGGCGCGGAATATCGAAGCGATGAAAGTGGATGTTCTGGTCATGCGTCATCCCGCCTCTGGAAGCTGCTCCCTTTTGGCGAAGGCCCTGCAAAGCGCCGTGGTCAATGCGGGAGACGGCTCCCATGAACATCCGACCCAGGCCCTTCTGGATCTTTTGACGATTGAAGAGCGAAAAAAGCGGATTGAGGGGCTCCGGGTCAGTATTATTGGCGACATTCTCCATTCCCGCGTGGCCCGTTCCGGGATCTGGGGGCTGACAAAACTCGGGGCGGAGGTCACCGTCTGCGGACCCAAGACCCTTTTGCCGATCGAAGTGGAGAAGATGGGGGTCCGCGTCACCTCCCGGCTGGAAGAGGCAATTGAAGGAGCGGATGTTTTGAATCTGCTTCGCATCCAGCTCGAAAGGCAGAACTCCTCCTTTTTCCCGACGGTTCGGGAGTACGCGCAGTTTTTCTGCGTCACTCCGGAACGGCTCCAAAAAGCGAAAAAGGAACTTTTAATTCTTCATCCGGGACCGATCAACCGGGGGATCGAGATTGCCCCGGAGGTGGCGGACGGCCCCTATTCGGTCATATTGGATCAGGTCAGTAACGGGATCGCCGTCCGGATGGCGATTCTCTTTTTGGTTTCACAGATTTCACAGACGGGTGTCAAGGATGTCCTCAAAACTTCTCATTAAAGGAGGCCGGATTCTTGATCCGGCCAATAGGCGCGACGATTCGGGGGATCTCCTGATCGAAAAAGGAAAAATCGCTCAGGTGGGTGGGCGCCTTTCCGCAAATGGCGCAGAGGTGGTTCAGGCAGAGGGCCTTTGGGTTGTGCCGGGTCTCATTGATATGCATGTCCATTTCCGTCAGCCGGGGAGGGAGGATAAGGAAACGATTCTGACCGGAAGCCGCGCGGCTGTAAAGGGCGGATTCACCTCCGTTCTTCCGATGGCGAATACCCATCCGGTTGCGGATAACCGGGGCGCGATTGAATTTATCCTTGCGGAGGCAAAACGGGCTGGGCTTGTGAACATTTTCCCGGTCGGGGCGGTAACGCAGGGGCTTCAGGGAGAATGTCTTTCGGAAATCGGAGAACTCGCCTTGGCCGGATGTATCGCTCTTTCCGATGACGGCAAACCGATCCGGAACACCAAACTCATGCGGCATGCCCTTGAATACGCCTCGATGTTTAGTCTTCCGATTATCGCCCATGAGGAAGATCCCTATCTTTTTGAAGAAGGAGTGATGCATGAAGGCCACGCCTCGACGGTGCTTGGGCTTAAGGGAATCCCCGCGATCTGCGAAAGCATCATGGTGGCGCGCGATTTGGAACTTTTGAAGTTGACCGGCGGGCGGCTCCATTTCGCCCATATCAGCACCGCCCGTTCCCTTGAGTTAATCCGGGAGGCAAAAAAGAAAGGACTCGCTGTGAGCTGCGAAACAGCCCCTCACTACCTTGTGTTGACGGATGAAGCCCTTTCGGCCTTCGACGCCAATTTTAAAATGAATCCTCCCCTCCGGGGTGAAGCGGACCAAAAGGCGTTGACCGAGGCCCTGAAGGACGGCGTGGTCGATTGTATCGCCTCAGACCATGCCCCCCATACCTCGCAGGAGAAGGAGACCGAACTTGACACGGCCGCCTTCGGGATCATCGGTCTTGAAAGTTCTCTGGGAATCTGTTTGACCTATCTGGTCCACAAAAACATCTTGAAGCCGTCGGAACTCGTAGCCCGGATGTCGTGGATGCCGGCAAAAGTTCTGGGACTCCGGAAAGGGACTCTTTCCGTCGGAGCGGATGCGGATGTCACCTTGATCAATCCCGAAAAGAAATGGACTCTCCGGAGCGAGGAACTCGAATCCAGAAGCCGGAATTCCCCCTTTATCGGCTGGGAGTTTAAAGGACGGGCCGAGATGACCCTTGTGGGGGGGCATGTGATGATGAAGGACGGCAAGGTCGGTCGTGACTAAACGAGGGTTGCTTCTCATCGGATTCGGACTTCTTTGCGTCTCCCGCGCCTTTGGGGAGGACTTCGGAGACCGCATCCTTGCGCGCGTTGAGCAAAGGTCCCTCTTTGTCCGGAGTTACAAAGCAAACTTCGATCTCTGGCTTAAAGCGGGGGAAGATGAATTTTTCATGACCGGACTTGCGCTCTACAAATGGCCCGAAATGCTTCGGGTTGAAATGTCCCTTCGGGATCAGAGGGAGTTGAACCAGATTCTTTATCGAAAGGACGGAGCGGTCTGGCAATACATCCCTTCCGCCAATATCGCTTTCCGGCGGGATGAAAAAAAACTCCGGGAGCAGTTTCCGGATACCTTTGCCTCGCAGGAACTGGTCAACCTCCGGAACCCGTTTGATCTTCTCGAGAAGGAAACGCTAAGGTTTCTGGATGAGGAGCATCTCGGCGACAAAGCGATGTATCTGTTTGAAGGCGTTCCCAAAAAGGCGATCCGGCATCAAGGGCTTCTCTCCCCGGCGCTCTGCCGACTCCGGATCGCAGAAGAAGACGGCCTTCTGCGGGATCTGGTCATGTACGACGATGCAGGGGTGGAAATCGTGAAACAGCACTTTTGGGATGTTCAGCCGAATCTGGAAATTCTGGACGAAGAATTTCTTTTCCGGCCGCAGGATGTGAAGTTGGTGGAAGTCACCGAACAGACGGTCCACAAGATGGAACTCCTTCTGGAAGAGGAAAAACTCCCATGACCAAAGCCCTTTTGTGTCTCGAAGACGGGTTTCTCCTCGAAGGGGAATCGATCGGTGCCGCCGGTGAGGCAATCGGCGAAGTTGTTTTTAACACCAGCATGATGGGCTATCAGGAAATCCTCACCGATCCTTCCTACAAGGGGCAGATTGTGACAATGACCTATCCTCACATCGGAAACTACGGCGTGAACGACGAGGATGCGGAATCCCGGAAACCTTTTGTGGAGGGGTTTATTGTCAAAGAATTAAGCCGGGTCTCAAGCAATTTCCGCTCGCAGGGGGACCTTCAGACGTATTTGGAAAAACACAAGATCGTCGGGATCCAGGGGGTAGACACTCGGGCATTGACCAAACATCTCCGGCTGGAAGGGGCCAAACAGGGAATTATTTCAACGGAAACGTTTGAACCGAAACGCCTCCTTCAAAAACTTGAAAAATCGCCGGGGCTGATTGGCGTCGACCTGGTCAAAGAGGTGACCTGTCAGAAACCTTACGTTTTTGAAGGGAAGGAGAGATGCTCCCATTTCCATGTGGTGGCGATGGACTACGGCATCAAGCGGAATATCCTGAATCACCTACTTGAGACGGGATGTCGGGTCACGGTTCTTCCGGCTCATGCGAGCCGGAACGAAATTCTTTCTTACAAGCCGGATGGGCTTTTTCTTTCAAACGGCCCTGGCGACCCGGAGGCGGTGACCTATGCGATTGAGACGGTCCGGAATCTGGTGGGGGAACTGCCGATTTTCGGCATCTGCCTCGGGCATCAAATGCTGGGACTCGCGCTCGGCGGGAAAACCTTCAAACTGAAATTCGGGCATCACGGTGGGAACCACCCCGTGATACGGCTTGAGAACCGGCAGGTGGAGATTACCTGCCAGAATCATGGCTTCTGTGTGGATTTGGATTCCATCCCGGGGAAGCAAGTGGAACTCACGCATCTCAATCTGAACGACCGGACGGTAGAAGGATTCAGACATAAGACGGAACCTCTCTTTTCGGTGCAGTACCATCCGGAGGCCTCTCCGGGGCCGCATGATTCGCGGTATCTATTTCAACAGTTTATCGAGATGATGTCACGGTGAAATTTCTCCTGACGCCGGAACTCGGGAGACTCGCGACATGGCTTCGCGCAGTCGGTTACGACGCTTCCATTTTTCAGGGGAGCATCCCGGATCTTTTGGCGAAGGCGACTTTTGAAAAACGGATTGTGGTGACGCGTCAGGGGGCTCTCCGGGGCCACCGGGGCACTCCGGTCGTCCGGATTGCGCATGACCGGGTGGAGAAACAACTCCTGGAGTTGAAAAAGTCCTGCCGGATCCGTCTCTCGCCGTCGACGCTTTTTCACCAGTGTCTCCGCTGCAACGTGCCGGTTAAGCCGATTGCGAAGAATCAAGTCAAGAAAAAAGTCCCTCCGTATGTCTTTAAGACCCAGAAGTCCTTTTCCCATTGTCCAATCTGCCGCCGGATTTACTGGACTGCGACACACTGGGATCGTGCGGAGCACTTCCTGAAAAACCTAAGGAGGCCGTCATGAAATTCATTGCCGACTTCCACATCCATTCCAAATACAGTCGGGCCACCTCGAGCCATCTGGACTTGGATCAACTGGCGCAGTGGTCCAAGATCAAGGGGGTGGGGCTGATCGGGACGGGGGATTTCACCCATCCGATATGGTTCGAGGAGTTGAGGACAAAACTCCAGCCGACCGGGAAGGGCCTTTTCGAATATCAGGACGTGCACTTTATCCTGACGACGGAGGTCAACACCCTTTTTTACCGTTCGGGGAGGGCAAAGAATGTTCATCATCTGATTTTCGTCCCGAGTCTTGAGACGGTCGAGCGGATCAACCGGGAACTCGCATTCTTCGGCAGTCTCGAAAGCGACGGGCGGCCGCTTTTGACGATGGAGGCAAGGCAACTCGTGAAGATCGTCCGGGGAATTGACCCGCGGGTGTATATCGTCCCGGCGCACGCCTGGACGCCTCATTTTGCCATTTTCGGCTCGCAATCCGGTTTTGACCGGGTGGAGGACTGCTACGAAGAGGAGGCCGGGAACATTTTTGCCCTTGAGACAGGGCTTTCGAGCGATCCGCCGATGAACTGGCGGTTGAGCGCTTTGGACAGGTATGCACTCATTTCAAATTCCGACTGTCACAGCGCCAAAAGGATCGCACGCGAGGCGAACTGTTTCGACTGCGAACTTGATTTTGATGCGATCCGGCAGGCGATCCGGAGTAAGGATCCGCAGAAGTTTCTCTTTACCGTGGAGTTTTTCCCGGAGGAGGGGAAGTACCATTTTGACGGACACCGAAAGTGTCGGGTGGTCTGGTCACCGGAGGAGACGAAGCATCACAAGGGCCGGTGCACGGTTTGCGGACGGCCGGTCACCGTCGGAGTGATGAACCGGGTCGATTCCCTTGCCGACCGGCCGGAGGGGTACAAACCGGCCGGAGGCATTCCCTACCGGAACATGATCCCCCTTGACGAGATTATTTCGGAGGGGATCGGGACAGGGGTGGCCTCTCAGGCGGTCGAGCGGGAGTATCTTCGGATGATTCAAGAACTTCAAAACGAATTCCATATCCTGTTTGACGCTTCCGAAGAGATGCTCCGGAAGCATGCCAATCCCAAAGTGGCGGAAGGGATTCTTCGGGTGCGGCAGGGCCAGATCAAGGTCCGGCCCGGTTATGACGGTGAATACGGTAAAGTCCAGATCTTCGGCGGAGAAGAAACCGTCTCTCAAGAAAAGCAGATGGAATTATTTTAACCAGTTCAGTAGACGCTTTATGTAACTATCTGTGATTTAATAAATTATGAATAAATTGTAGGAGTGGGAAACGTTATGGAAAGTGGGAAACATAAGGATTTATTTTTAACTCATAATTTAACAATGAGTTTCGTAAAGCGTCTACTACTACATGCCTAAGAGAAAAGACATTAAAAAGATTCTGATTATCGGCTCCGGCCCGATCATCATCGGGCAGGCGTGCGAATTTGACTATTCCGGAACCCAGGCCTGTAAGGCACTCAGGGAGGAGGGGTACGAAGTCGTTCTCCTCAATTCAAACCCTGCCACCATCATGACAGACCCTGAATTTGCAGACCGGACCTACATCGAGCCGATTACCGCCTCCATGGTGGAGAAAATCATTGCGCGGGAGCGGCCGGATGCCTTTTTGCCGACGTTGGGAGGGCAGACCGGATTGAACATCGCGGTCGAGGTGGCCGAAAAGGGGATTTTGAAGAAATACGGTGTGGAGGTGATCGGCGCCAAAATCGAAGCGATCCGGATGGCGGAAGAGCGGGAACTTTTTAAAAATGCCATGCGCGAAATCGGGCTGGACCTCCCTAGAAGCGGCATTGCCCGGAGTGTTAAGGAAGCCGAGCGCCTTGCCTCGGAGATCGGGTTTCCGGTCGTTGTCCGTCCGAGTTTCACCCTCGGCGGAACCGGAGGGGGGGTGGCGGCTGAGTCGGAACAACTGGAAGAGATTGTCACCCGCGGACTCGATTTGAGTCTCCGGCATGAAGTGTTGGTCGAGGAGTCGGTCATCGGCTGGAAGGAATACGAGCTTGAGGTGATGCGGGATATCAAAGATAACGTGGTGATCATCTGTTCCATCGAAAACTTTGACCCGATGGGAATCCATACCGGCGACTCCGTCACCGTAGCCCCCGCCCAGACCCTGACCGACAAAGAGTACCAGCGGATGCGGAATCAAGCCATTGCGGTGATCCGGAAAATCGGTGTGGAGACCGGCGGAAGCAATATCCAGTTTGCGGTTCATCCGGAAACAGGGCGGATGGTCATCATTGAAATGAATCCGCGTGTTTCAAGAAGCTCCGCCCTCGCCTCGAAGGCAACCGGTTTTCCGATTGCAAAGATTGCGGCCAAACTCGCCGTCGGTTACACGCTGGATGAGATCCCGAATGACATTACGCAGAAGACCCCTGCCTGTTTTGAGCCGACGATTGACTACTGCGTGGTAAAAATTCCCCGCTGGGCCTTTGAGAAATTCCCCACGGCGGACCCGGTTCTCACCGTTCAGATGAAATCGATCGGGGAGACGATGGCGATCGGCCGGACTTTTAAAGAGGCCCTTCAAAAGGGAATCCGGGGGCTTGAAATCGGCCGGTTCGGCTTAAGTCGAAGCGAGTGGCCTTCCCCGGAGATGACCGACGATGACATCCGACGCCATCTTGCCATACCAGGGCATGAGCGGCTCTTCTATCTCTCCGCTGCGTTTCATCACCACTTTCCCATCGATGAGATTTATCAACTCACCCGGATTGACCGCTGGTTTTTAAACCAGCTCCATGAAATTTTTCTTCTGGAGCAGGAACTTCTTGCCAAGCCGGATCCGTCTCTTTTAAGAAAAGCCAAAACTTACGGCTTCAGTGATATTCAGCTTGCAAAGATGTGGGGGAAGACGGAGGAAGAAATCCGGCAAAAGCGGAAGAAAGAAAAAATCGAGTTCACCTTTAAACTGGTCGACACCTGTGCGGCGGAATTTGAGGCGTTCACGCCGTATTATTACTCCACCTATGAGGCGGAGGACGAAGTTAGGCCTTCTTCCAAAAAGAAAATCATGATTCTAGGGGGAGGCCCAAACCGAATCGGGCAAGGAATCGAGTTTGATTACTGCTGTGTTCACGCCTCCTTTGCACTCAAAGAGGCCGGATACGAGACCATCATGGTCAATTCGAACCCCGAAACAGTCTCCACCGATTACGACACCTCCGACCGGCTTTATTTTGAGCCGTTGACCCGGGAGGATGTCCTCAATATCGTGGATCGTGAAAAACCGGACGGGGTCATCGTTCAATTCGGCGGACAGACACCGCTGAACCTTGCCAGGCCCCTTGAGGCGGCCGGCGTTCCGATTATCGGGACAAGCCCGGATGCGATTGACCGCGCAGAAAACAGGGAACGCTTCAAGCAGCTTTTGGAAAAACTCGGCCTTCTTCAGCCGGAAAACGGGACTGCCACAACACTCTCGCAGGCCAAGACGGAGGCGCGGAAGATCGGGTTTCCGGTCCTCCTTCGCCCCTCCTATGTTCTCGGCGGGCGGGCGATGGAGATTGTTTATGATGAGGCGACTCTTGAGCGGTATATGAAGGAGGCGATTTTCGTTTCTGGAGAAAGTCCTGTTCTGATTGACAAATTTCTTGAAGATGCCATTGAGGTGGATGTGGATGCGATTTCAGACGGGGAGATCGTTGTCATCGGCGGCATTTTGGAACATATCGAAGAGGCAGGGGTTCATTCGGGGGATGCGGCAATGGCGCTTCCTCCTTTCAGTCTCAAGGAAGCGATTCTCCAAAAGATACGACAGGATACGGTTTCGCTTGCTAGGGAACTTCGCGTTGTGGGGCTCATGAATGTTCAATTTGCGGTGAAAAGCGACACAGTCTATGTTCTTGAGGTGAATCCCCGCGCCTCCCGGACTGTTCCGTTTGTCAGTAAAGCGATCGGCGTTCCCCTTGCGAAACTGGCGGCGAGGGTGATGGTGGGGGAAAAACTGAAAACGCTCTGTTTTACCCAGGAAAGGATTCCTCCTTATACCTCGGTCAAAGAATCGGTTTTCCCCTTTTCCCGTTTCTACGGTGTGGACATCATCCTCGGACCGGAGATGAAATCGACGGGAGAGGTGATGGGGATTGACGACGAATTCGGCCGCTCCTATATCAAATCGCAGATTGCGGCAGGGCAGATTTTGCCGCGCTCCGGAACCGTCTTTGTCACTGTGAAGGATAAGGACAAAAAAGCAATCCTCCCGATTGCAAAGCGGCTTGTGGAACTCGGCTATTCCCTCGTGGCGACGGAAGGGACCCATCGCGCGCTTGCCTCGGAGGGAATTCCGGCCCGGAAGATCCTGAAGATTAAGGACGGAAGCCCGAATGCGCTTGATCTCATGAAAAAAGGCGAAATTCAGTTGATTATCAACACCCCTACCGGTAAGGAACCAAAGTCGGACGAGGTTATTATCCGGAGTCTTTCGGTTCAGCGGGGAGTTCCCTCCATCACAACCATCCCAGGGGCAGCTGCCTCTGTCCGGGGGATCGAAGCGTATCTCAAAGGAGAGCTGGATGTGATGAGTCTTCAAGAGCGGCATCTTTTACTGAAAGAGACGGCAAAAGAGAGCGTATGATTCATCCGATCCATCAGTTGAAGGCGAAAGTCACCGGTCAGATCAAAGTGGCGGAGGAGAGTTTTCTCCTTAGTCTCGAAGCCCCACCAATCGCTAAAATGATCCGGCCGGGGCAGTTCATTCAGATCGGCTGCAGCGAAAAGTACGATCCGCTTCTCCCCAGACCTTTCAGCATTTACCGGGTAAGGCAGAAGCGGTATTTGGATATTTTGTATGAAGTGGTCGGGTGCGGGACCGAGGAGATGGCCAAGGCAAAAAAAGGGAATCGGCTCAATATCTTCGGCCCCCTCGGGAATACGTTCTCCTATCCAAAAAAAAGGGCGATGTCGTTTCTAGTGGGAGGCGGAGTGGGGCTTGCCCCTTTTTATGACCTGGCCGAGGCGCTCGTTGACCCGAAACGGGGAAAACAGCGCAAAGAGGATGTCAAAGTGCTCCTCGGGGCGCGGAACCGGAAACGTATTTTTTGTGAAAACGATTTTAAACGGCTTGGCACTCCCCTTGAAATCGCCACCGACGACGGCTCCTACGGTTATAAAGGATTTGTTACCCAACTTCTTGAAACGCTTTTACGCGATCACCCCCCACCCCCCACCCCCCACCCCCCACTGCATTTATATGCCTGCGGCCCCAAACCGATGCTCCGGGCGGTGGCGGAACTTGCAAAGAAACACCGCATTCCATGTGAACTGTCCATTGATGCGCATATGCCCTGCGGTTACGGAATCTGTTTTGGGTGTGCGGTCCGGGTAAACGGCGACTATAAACTCGCCTGCACCGACGGACCGGTTTTCAAGGCGGAGGAGTTGGTATGGGAGTAGATCTTTCGGTTCGGCTCGGCCCTTTGAAGCTGAAAAATCCGGTGATGCTTGCCTCCGGAACCGCCTCTTACGGAGAGGAGATCTCCCGTGTCTATCCCCTTTCCCGCTTGGGGGCGATTGTGACAAAGAGTCTGACCCTCAAACCGCGAAAAGGGAACCCTCCCTACCGGGTGATTGAAACCCCCTCCGGCATGCTGAATTCGATCGGGCTTCAGAATGTGGGGGTGGAGGCCTTCTGCCGGGAGAAACTCCCTTATTTAAGGAAGGAACGCGCAACCGTCATTGTGAATATTGCAGCAAAACGGATCGAAGATTATGCTGGACTTGCAGCCCGGCTGGACCGGGAAAAAGGGATTGCAGGGATCGAGCTGAATGTGTCGTGCCCCAACGTCAAAGAAGGGGGGCTTGAGTTTGGGACAAGCACCCGGTGCATTACGGAGGTGGTCCGGGGCGTCCGGAAAGAGACACGGCTTCCTTTGATTACGAAACTTTCGCCGAACGTCACCGATATTGTCTCCATGGCCAAGGCGGCGATGGATGGGGGGAGTGATGCGGTCTCGCTGGTGAACACTTTTTTGGCAATGGTGGTGGACATCCGGAAGAAAAAACCGGTCCTTTCAACCGGGACGGGGGGATTGAGCGGACCGGCGATCCGGCCGGTCGCCCTCCGGATGATTTGGCAGGTCTACTCGGCGCTCAAGTGTCCGATTATCGGAATCGGCGGGATTATGAATACAGAGGATGCCCTTTCTTTTATGATGGCGGGGGCATCGGCCATTCAGGTGGGAACCGCCAATTATGTCAATCCGAAAGCGCCCCTTGAAATTCTTCAGGGGCTTGAGTCCTATGCAAAAAAGGAGAAGATCCGGCGGATCGAGACATCCGTCGGGTCCCTCCGCGCGGAGCCGTCCTATGGGTAACGTACCGTCTGATGCAAGACTGATTGTGGCGCTGGATGTCCCGAGTCTCGAAGAAGCAGAGGCCTGGGTGGATCGTCTGAAAGACCGGATCCGGTATTTCAAAGTGGGGAGCGTTCTTTTTACGGCCGCAGGGCCGAAGGTCATTGAGATGATCCGGGGGAAAGGAGGAGAGATCTTTCTCGATTTAAAGTACCACGATATTCCGAACACGGTGGCCTCCGCCTGCCGGGTGGCGGTAAATCTAGGGGTTTGGATGCTCAATGTCCATGTGGTGAGCGGAAGAAGCGTCCTCCGAAAGACGGTGGAGGCGGTAGGTGACGAGGCCTCCCGGAAGGGAATCCGGAAACCGATTCTTCTGGGTGTCACGTTCCTCACCCATCTGGATAAAGATTCGATCAGCCATTTCGGATGGGACCTCGAAGGAGGGATGAGAGAAGAAATCATTCACCTCGCAACCCTTGCGCAAGAGGACGGGCTTGACGGCGTTGTCTGCTCGCCCCAGGAGATCCGTGCGGTCCGGGAGGCGTGCGGGAAGGATTTTGTGATTGTCAGCCCCGGTATCCGCCCTTCCGGCACCGCCCACCACGACCAGAAACGGGTCAGCCGCCCCAAGGAGGCGGTTCAGGCGGGGGCCGATTATCTTGTGATCGGCCGTCCGATTCTTGAAAGCAAGGAGCCGGTGAAAGCCGCAGAGGCGATTCTGAAGGAGATGGGATGAACGAATCGCTCCTTCCTTTATTTGAAAAGGCGGGCGCCATTCTTTCGGGCCACTTTGAACTTTCAAGCGGTCGCCACAGCCGTCAATATCTTCAATGCGCCCTTTTGCTGCAGGATCCGAAGCAAGCCGAACGGGTCTGCAAGATGCTGGCGGACCGGTTCCGCTCGGAAAAAATCGACCTTGTCATCGGTCCCGCCCTCGGAGGGATTCTTGTTTCGTATGAGGTTGCAAGAGCGCTCGGGGTTCGGTCTGTTTTTGCCGAACGGGAAGAAGGAATGTTGCGTCTGCGCCGGAATTTTGACATTCAAAAAGGGGAACGGGTCTTGGTTGTGGAAGATGTGGTGACGACGGGAAGATCCACAAACGAGGTGATTTCGCTTGTCCGCTCGAAAGGAGGTCATGTGATCGGCGTGGGGGCTTTGGTGGACCGGAGCGGAGGGGTCGATTTCAAAGCGCCGTTTATGTCGCTTCTTTCTCTTCGGATAGAAAGTTTCCCAAAAGAGGCGTGTCCTCTTTGCAAAAAGGGCGTTCCCGTAGCGAAACCGGGAAGCCGCCGTCTTAAACGATGAGAATTCTTCTCGGCGTTTTATTCGGGGCAGGGGTCTCCTGGCTCAATTTTTTCATCCTGAAAAAATGGATGCTTCGCTTCGGCGGTTTTCAGAAGTCGAGCCCCTTTTTTTATCTTGTCTTTTTCTCCCGGTATCTTATTCTCTTTTTCGGAATCTTTATCATTGTCCAAAACCGCTGGGTCGACCGCTGGGCAGGACTCACCGGACTTTTCGCGACGTACGTTGGACTTCTGGCCCACGAGTTTGTTAAACTGAAGAGGTCGGGCGATTAGCTCAGCTGGTCAGAGCGTCTGATTTACATTCAGAAGGCCCGAGGTTCGAGCCCTCGATCGCCCATGTTCTTTTATCGTTTCATGCTATAATGAAGGCGGTCAATCCCGGTCCCGTGGTGTAGCCCGGTCTAACACGTCAGATTGTCAATCTGAAGATCGCGAGTTCAAATCTCGTCGGGACCGCCACCCTTCGACCCTTCGACAAGCTCAGGGTGGCGATCCTGAGCAAGGCCGAAGGCCGCGTCGAAGGACGCCATTTTGAAGGAGCAGGAATGTTTTCCTTAAAATTCAGAATGACTATTTTGCTTGCAGTTCTTTTCGCGATTGTTTATGCGATCGTCACGATTGTGGGAACTGCCCTGGGGGTCGTCAATTTTTACTTTTATCTGGCGATCTCTTTGGGGATGCTTTTCCTCCAATACCTGATCGGGCCGAAGATGGTGGAGTGGTCGATGCGGGTCCGTTATGTGACCGAAGGGGAGTCGCCGGGGCTTCACCGGATGGTGGAGGAGCTTGCACGAAGGGCCGGAATCCCGAAGCCGAAGGTTGGGATTTCGACTCTACCGATTCCGAACGCCTTTGCATTCGGGCGGGGGCGCGCCGATGGAAGGATCTGTGTGACGGAAGGGATCCTTCGACTTCTGGATGAAAATGAGATGAAGGCGGTCCTTGGCCATGAAGTGAGCCACCTTAAAAACCGCGATGTCCTGACCATTACCCTTTTATCGGTGATTCCGATGGTCTTGTACCGGATTTACTGGCACACCCTTTTCTTCGGCGGCCGCGACCGGGGGAAAAACAGCGGGGCAGTCGCCCTGATTGGGCTTGGGGCCTTTGTCTTCTACTTCATTACAAATCTCCTCGTCCTTTATGCCTCCCGGCTTCGTGAGCTTTTTGCAGACAAAGGTTCCATCGCATTGGGGAATCGCCCTGAATGGCTTGCCTCGGGGCTTTATAAATTGGTCTATGGGTCCGCAAAGGCCGATAAGGAACGTTTGAGAGAAGCAGAGGGACTCAAGGCCTTTTTCCTGAACGACCCTTCCCGGGCCCTCCGTGAAATTCAAGAACTGAACCAATTGGACTTGAACCAAAGCGGCACCATTGATGCGGATGAACTCCTTGCCATCCGGGCAAAAAGTGTGCGGCTTGGCTTTGCGGACAAACTCCTTGAAGTCTTGAGCACCCATCCCAATATGCTCAAGCGGGTCAAGGAACTCTCCCAATATTCCCAACATGGCCTCTACGGCTGAATCCTGCTGGTCCTGCCAGAAAAATCCCGGGCAAGGCCACTTCTGCCAACATTGTCATAAGATTCAACACGTTGAAAAAGAGGACCATTTTGCCTTTATGGGATTTCCCCACCGGATGAATTTGGATGTCGAGGCGCTCAAGAAAACTTTCTACGATTTAAGCCGGAAACTCCACCCCGATTTTTTCCATGGGAAGAGTTTCAAAGAAAAGGTGCTGAGCGTTGAGCAAACCACCCTTTTAAACAAGGCCTACAACACCCTGAAAGACCCGATTGCCCGGGCAGAGTATCTTTTGGACCTTGAGGTTCCTATTTCAGAGAAAGAGAGAACGAAGGTGGACCCCGTACTTGTCTCTGAAATTTTTGAAATCCAGGAAATGGTGGAAGAAGAAAAGGGATCCGGGAATCCCGCATTAAAAACCAAACTTCAGCAGTCCAAAAAGGAAGTGGAAGAAAAAATCAAGGCCCGGCGGAAGGTCCTTGAAGGGCATTTCAAAGAGTGGGATGTGCTTGAAAAAGATCCTGCCCACAAAAAAGACCTTGCCAGAACCATCCGGAAGGCCATCGACGAAATCGCCTACCTTAAAAACCTGATTCAATCCATCGAAACCGGCGGCCAAATCCGCCACTAACCATCAGGGACGTTTCTACACTTGGCCCCGACCTGTCCCTTTTGTTTAAAAACGAAGACAGGGGACACATTGGGGCCAGATTAGGGCCAGAACTAGAAACGTCCCTGGTGTTAGGGGACGCAATAGGTAGATTTTAACTCTTGACAGGGATAAGGGGGGATGGTATACTTTGTTCCATCTCGGAACATGAACATCCCTTTTTTTGTGCAACATAACTTAAGACTTTTAAAAGAGATAAGGAGGATTAAAATGTCCCGCAAGTTTTTCCTGTTCTTGGCTCTTCCGCTAATTGTCTCGTTAAGTTTCCCCGCTGTTGTTTATTCCAAGCCAACCACTCATTTAAAGACCCCCTCTGCCAGAGATGGCGGGGTGCACCAGGAACTCGCCTGGATTTTGGGGGCGGACGTTTCTCCTGCCCAGGCCTCTCAGTTGGCGGCCGGAGCGAAGGAACTGGTCAGTACTGCTTTTGACGAAAACCGTGCCTTTGTCACAGTTGGGGCAAGCGATAAGGAAATCGCAAAGCAGGTGGATGCCTATGCCAGGGCGTATCATGCGCGGACCGGTCGGCGGTTCAGCGTGGCTGGGACAGAGGTCTTTACCAATTTCGGCAATAATGTGAAAGAGATAAGCGGAGAAATCGGAAAACTTGCCAGGAGCTGGCGGGAGCGGGCCGGAAAAGGGTTTGGCCGGGACAAACGCAACGAGGATGGGACACCCGATTACCATGAAGTCAATATTAAAGATGCCCTTGCAGAAAGACTTGCAAGGGCTTCTTCTTTTATTCAGGAAACATTGGCAAGCGGGGAAGGAACCGTCTATGCCAA
Source organism: uncultured Omnitrophica bacterium (assembly GCA_947085655.1). GTDB lineage: Bacteria > Omnitrophota > Gorgyraeia > JACQQV01 > JACQQV01 > CAMTXH01. The sequence goes on from CAMTXH010000019.1 coordinate 47,327, forward strand.
TACAGCAAAGCGTCTTTCAGAAGAGACGCGCATTGTTTTAGTCTTGGATGAAGAGGGAATCCCAACGCTTCTTTCCGTCTATGCCAATACAGCAAAGCGTCTTTCAGAAGAGACGCGCATTGTTTTAGTCTTGGATGAAGAGGGAATCCCAACGCTTCTTTCCAATGGTGTTGAAGGAACACCCGAACATCAGGCGCTCGTCTCCTATGCAGGACGTCACCGCTATGCCGGATGGAAGGGCGGAGATACCACGACGCCGAACCGTGCTCGTTCGATTTACTTGAGTCTGGTTCAGGTTGAGGAACTGATGAAGCGGGCCGATAAGGAAACACTGGGGTCTCTCCTTTACCATCACGACAGGGACCTTCAGAACGGAAAGCATGAAGATCCGTCACCGGCTGCGGCTGAGCGGGTGAACAGCGTCCTTCAGGAGATTTTCACCGCCTATCGTGAAAAATATCTGGCGAAAGTCGAAGCAGAACACAAGACAAAACTCCAAAGGGTGACCACAACGGTGGTCAGTCTGGATGTTGCGACCTGGCTTGGGGGCGCCACCCGGATTCCGGATGAGGTGGTTGCGTTTGCGGAGAACGAGCTTAAGAACGAAATGGCTGCTGGGACCATCACCGCCTTTGTCGTGAAAGCAAGGGGAAAGGACCTGGATATTCAGGCAAACCACCAAAAAGGTTCGGAAAGTCCAATCATTCAAAAAATCCTCACTGACCTCATGGTTCGGACCCTTGTTCAAGCGGTTTCTCCATCCTCAGAGACAAGGGAGGAAGTGCACCAAACCGCTAGATCGTACGTTAGTTACCGACCTGCCGAGATGACCTATACGGAACGGGGGGCAGAACCGATTTTGATTGCGAAGGCGATTGACGCAGGACCCGGCTTCTTCAACAAAGCCCTTTGGAATATTTTCTCGCATCCTGATCTCCAGTCAACGACCACGATTGACGCTTTTGCCGCTCCAGGATTCCGCTATGTCCTTTCAAGCGTTGAAGACCTGAAGGCAGGAAAGAAAAATCCGAGAACCCTTGTCTTCACCACACCCAAAGACCGGGATCTATTGCAGTCCTTTGCTTCAAACCCAGACGCTTGGGTCATTACCGAGGTCTATACCACTGTCGATACTTTGACCGGCGGGAAGATTCCGACGGACGAACCGATCGCAACCGTGTCGTATCAGGTGGTTGAAAATGCCAAGGGAGAAAAGTCGCTCCTTAATCCCAACGCGATTATCCGGATGCAGTCCGGTTCGCCTGCGGTGGGAGAAGCGACCAACGCCATCTTCAGACCGCAGATTTCAATCGGCGGGCCGAACGGAGAATATAACGTTGCCGTTTTTCCGGTGAGTGACGAAGAGGCGCGCACTGCAGCGTATCAGCCGGGGATGGCGAGAGTTGCGGCTTACGGCTATCAATCCTCCGAGGAAAAACCAGGGTCTCCGATCTTCGGCAGAATTCCTGAGGACCCGGTTACGAATAAGCAGATTGTCTATGACCAGGTTCCAAGAAGTTCTGCGGCAAGACTGGTGCGTGAAAAATCGGCGCTTCTTGCCAAACTCATGAATGACCACGGGGAGTTCGACCCTTACGTGGTGGCAAGCGTTGCCGAAGCGCGTGCCGAGAAGGCCAAGGAAGCGAACTTAAGCCGCTTTGAAAAATTGCCTGGATTGGCCAAGGAGGATGATGTCATGGCCGCCTCCCGGAATCCACTCGAAGGACACTTTACCGTCTCACTCATCAAAATCGATACGGGTGGGGATATTGGTCACCAGGGGGTGCCGACGGAATACCGTGTCGTGACCGAGGCCTCTCTTGCCGCAGCCCGTGAAGCATCAAAAGGCCAACTCTTTTCCGACGCCCACTTTGGCTGGGCCGGAGACGACAATCAGATTAACATGGTTCACCGGCATGGCGTTGATAACGACACAATTCACAGCTTTGATATTCAGGTCTTCTGGCGGCAGGTTTGGGCAGCCACAGCGGCCGGCCACAAATGGTACGGCCGCGGCCAGGATTTGGTGGGCGAAGCCATTAAAAAAGGAGATGTCGAAATCCGCGCAGGACTCAATGATGAATTCATCGAAGCGCTCGGGAAACAACTCTCCGGGGAAAAATCGAAATATTTCGCAAAGGTCAAAGCCGCCTACGAGACCTGGAAGCAGAAAACAGGAGGACAGGAGGTCGGGAAGCCGTATTCGGGGAATGTCCAGGCGATGGGTCCCGGTCTTTCTGAACTCGTTGTCAAAGCGGGGCAGCAGGTCGGGAAACTCGCGATGGACAAAACCGGCCCCGGCGCTTTCAACATTCCTTTTTGGTGGGCAGCGAACCAGGCGCTCGAAAGGGGCGTCTACGACGATCTCATCTTTGAGATTTGGGACACCGAAAAACACGAAAGAATTTTTGTCAGTCTCAAAGAAGAAAGACCTTTGGCCAGACAACTCCTCGGTGCTGTAAACCGCTTTAACATTAAGCGGATCTGGACTAGAAAGCCCGGCCATAAATGGGTCCGTTCCAAGCCGAAAGAGTCGATCAGTGATCTGCCGATCGCTTCTCTTTCCACCGAGCGGCTTTCCATCATCTCCGGCGGGGAATATCTTGGGAAGGACGATCCGGTTGCGCTCGCCCATATTGAGTTCATGGACATTGTCTTTGAATTCATGCGGGATCACTTCTACATGAACCAGGGAGATGAACGGGGATCGCACTACATGATGCCGCTTGCCGAAGCGCATGAGGATGCGGTGGCGACGCTCCGGAGCCGTGCGGTCCAAACCGCCGAGCGGTATGTCATTACGAGTGACGGGAAATATGCCGGCAGAGAGGATGTTTACAAAGAACCGGCCTATGAGACAGCGCGGAGACGTCAGGTGGAATACAACGAACTCATCTGGGCGGTTCAGGGTTCTGAATGGCCGCCGGTCGGCGTCGGACCTGCACAGATTGAGGCCTCCTATCCTGCTGCACGGCTCATGGAGGAACTTGAAGCGGAGGATTCGGAGTACCGGATCGAGCGGACGCTCACCTTGGCGGAAAGTCATGCCGCTTCCAAGTGGGCCGATCTTTTCCCTGCGATCGGCCGTTCCGTGAGCCCGAAAGTGGCACGGATGGCGGCAGATGGAGGAAATAAAGTCATTTTGATTAACGCTGAGACCTTCATCGAAGGACCGGATGGGCTTTTGGCGATCCAGAAGTATTTCAGGGATCTTGGATTCGAGACTCCGGAAGAGGCCTTGAAGAGCCCGGTGAAGATTTACATCAATGTTCCGAAAGACGTCAAACCGAGCGAAGGAAACGAGATCGTTGACCGGCTTCTCCGGACGGCCAAGGAGAAAACAGACGGTGCCGTGACACTCACCCGGGATTGGTTTGCGGGTGTTGTCTCGGGTACATCTGCAGATGATGTGCAAGGGAAAATTTTGAATGTGGAGGCTGGCATCGATGTTGTAATCGGGCCTACCGAATGGGCACATGGCCTCCAAAGAATTACAGGGCCGACTCTCGTGACGGTTGCTTTGGACCCTTCGCCTGATCAGGAAGCCCGTTCCGGCGCAGCGGCGTTTCTGATGGCGATTGAGGCGCTTGCCAATAATAAGGTCATCGATGAAGCTCTTGCACAGAAACTCTCTGTTCAGATTGATCAGGGCGCCTTGAGCATCATCGCAAGCCCGGTAAGCCCAAAGATTGAAACGGATCTCACGGCCTACCGCGAAGCGATGCGCAAGGTGTAATGATTACGCAATACAGCACGCAGTACACCTCCATGGTGATCAAGATGAGGGGACGGTTTCCCTGGCCTGCCGACCAGGGCAGGCTAAACCGTCCCCTCGTTTCTTTAGTGGTTTCCCTTCCTTTAATAGGGACTCTTGTCTTCCCCCCTTCTATCTATGCCGATATCCCCGCTCAATTACGGGCGCCGATGACCTCCAGAGATGAAGGCGTAGCCCAAGCCATTGCAAGAGACCTCTCACTCCTTTCAGGAAATCGGGCGGTACAGGATGGCGGCAACCGGACGGAGCAGGAGGGTGACTTAGCGTCGGAGGCACTGGATGCCGAAACCCTTGGGAAGATGGTGATACGTGCCATTCCGGAGGTTGTCCCGCCGTTATCATCCGACATTCTTCAAACAACATTCCAGGGAACGATTGCCGTCTACGAAGAATCGCTCGACAACCTCACCATTGCCACCATGGTGGAGCGGTTTGCGCGTCAATTAAACAGTGCACGCTCTAAAATCGGATTCGTTCTGGTTTCCACATCAGGGAAATCCGAATCTGAGATTGCCGCGAAAGTCTATCGGGATTCGAAGGGTTTGGTCAATCTGAGCGGTACTTTCCGGGCAACACTTGTGGAGGGCGAAGTCAACGCATTGAATCCTTTGTCGGTTGTGGCGGCATTGGAAGAAAAAAGACTCCCGCCTCTTGTGGAACTCGTCGCACCTTTGGAAATCGTGGTCGCTTACCGAAGACCTGGCATCGAACTGTATGGATGGCTCGTATCCCGTAACCCGCAGGAAGGGGAGGCGGGCATTGCGAACGGCGCACCGGCCCTTCGGGAACTGGTCGAGCTTTTGGGGTTGGGGGAGAAGGAACGGGCGAGTCTCCTTCGGGATGGAGGCCGATCGTTCATGGTTAACATTCAGCGCTATGAAGAAGATTTCGAAGCGTTCGATTTCTCCTATCGTGAAGGCCGCAAAAGCGATTAGCAGACGAATAAGTTGAAGCAAAAGTTAGATTTTGTCCCTTGACAATCAAGGGATTAAATGATATCCTTAATGTAAAGAAATTGAAATTTTTGTGTATACATCTTGTTTATTTGTAAAAGGTTGTAACTTAACTGGAAATAGCATCTTTCAAAATTTGGTCTTTCTTTACTCAAGGTTTGTTCACTAGATAAACGCAAACCATTCGTGAGGATGGGACTGCAAAGCCTTGGACCCTGCACTAATTTTCGGGGAAAATTAGTGCTGGCAGCCGGGTTGCCTAAAGGAACAGCGGCCCGGTTTTTTTATTCCCTCGGCCTGAATGGCCTCGGGATCAATTTAGTCAGCAGACTTACGTTCGCTTTGCTCCGTAAGTCTGGACTTCATTGTTCGGCGTGGGGGCTCCGGCTTCCTTCTTCCCAAGGCAAGAGGCGGAGCAATTACAGGAGCCCTCACGAACCGATCCGGAGGTGAAGAAAAGATGAAGAAATCCGGTTTTTGGTTCAAACTTACTGCCTGTCTTATTCTTCAGATTTTTCTGTTCTTCACAGTCAGTCCCATCCCTGCCTCTGCCTTACCCACGCCAACCCAATCCCATTTAAGGTCCATTTCAACCAGAAGCTCCGATGGAGGGGTTCGACTTCTTCAACAGGAACTTTTGCGGCCGGCGGGTGTTCCAGCGCCAGACGCTCTGCAGCCCATTGACGTTTACATCGCTGCAACTTTCGATCACGCCACAGGGCCAACCTCTTTCGAGGGGCGTGTCCGTCGTTTGGTTTCGGCGGTGGCTCAAGGTGAGTACGAAGGAGTTGATCCGCAAACGCTCGTTCCTCTTTTTCTGAAGGAGTTAACACCGGATCAAGCGGATCTTCATGAATCGATCGGGGGAGAATGGGAGCGTCTAAACGGCACTTGTCAGACGTGCGGTGTGAATTCCTTTTATGAGTTACCTTCGACGGGCAGGGTGTCTTCCCAAGACCTCCGCAGAGTTCCGAGGGAAGTTTTGGGAAGTCTTGTTGCGGCTGTTCATATCGCCCAATCCGGGCGTCTTTCCTTCCACCCCCGAACAAACGAAATCCTCTATTCCGCTTTTGATCTTGGTTTGGTCTACGGGATGTCTGTTCACCAACTTCCAAAAGCAGAAAAAGCGTTACGAAGTTTGGTTCCAAATGCAGAGCGGGGACTGATTGTCCATCTTGCCGCTCTTGATCCGGAGGGTCGGGGGGGTCATTTCGCGGCGGTTAAAACAATCGGGGAAAACGAAGTCATTGTCTTGGATAAAGGGAGAGAAATCACCCTCCCGCTTCCGGAATTTCTCAGGCAATGGTCCGGGTATTTCCTCACTTATTCTCAAACCTCCTCAGCGAAGGTTGTCCCGCAGGAAGAGGCAAAGGAAGTCATGGGATGCTGCGGGACCTACGGCGAGATTATCTCTAAGGGGGCATACCATCAGCAGCCGGATGTGGATATTGCGCAGTTAAGCAGCATTGCGGCGCTTATCGAGCAGCACGGCCTTCAGGCACTTGTGAAAAACAATCAGGAAAGACTCTTTTTTGCGGGAGAGGAGGATGTCCAAATTGACGCTGTGGGGCGGTCGGGAAGTATTTCCTTCATTGAATATACCGGAAGGGATGAAGAACCTGTCCAACGTCATCCCCACACCCTGAATGCCGACGAAATCAAAAAGGTTAAAGGTTATGTCCACCTTCGTGAGAAAGCAGCCGCTCAACTCGAGGAAGTGCATCGGCTGAACGAACAAGTCGAGAAAGCGAAGTCAAAATATGGAAAGGGCAAAGACAGCAATCAGTCCTGGGAGGAGTGGCGGAAAAACCGCCATCACGGTTGGAAGGAGTGGCAGAGAGGGGCCGGGGAAGCAAAAGAGGCCAAAAAGAAATACCAGCAATATCGGAATGATTATTTGGAGGAGAGGGAAAAGGTATTGGGTCAATTTATCGCGAACATTTACCCTGGGCAGCGGACCCGGTTTCAAAATTATCTTCTGGAGTCGTATTTAGGCGGCCGAGAACAAATACAGAAATTTTTCAGCCAATTTTACCATTTGAAGCGTATTGTAAATCTTGAATTCATCTTCAACAATCCGTCCGTTCGCGCGGAAATCCGCTCTTTGGCGGACCGGCTCCGTGTCTTGATCGCGGAAGAAGAGAGGTTATACAAGAAGTTTGTCGAGGACGGGTTATTACACCAACAGGATCTGGAGGCTTACAAAGGACGGATGGCACTCCTCAAAGATATGGAATGGTTCCTCACTGAAGATGTCCTCCGGCACATCGATGAGATCATGAGTTTGGGGGGCATCGAAGAACGTGATTTACCGGTCTCTTCGCACGCGTTTCAGGCCCTTCGTGCAGTGAATACGGCCCTTGTGGCGATTGACAAGCGACTTGAAACACGGGGGCGGGATTCGCTGGGCGTTGCCATTTCTCTTAGCGTGCCTGATGTGAAAACTTACCATCGGCTGAGAGACGCCCTTCATAATAACGGATTTCGGTCAGAGTATGAGAGACGGCGGGAACGGGGAACAATGAATTTGGACAATCTCGCAATCCGCATGCAACACAGCCATAAGCCCAATGGGGACATCGATGCAGACAGACCAGTCACCATCACTTTTGTTTACAAGGTAGCCGAAGCGGTGGGGAAACTGGGGGACAATGCAAGGGCAATCCGGAAGTCTATTACCGAGGATGAAGTGTTTAAGCGGGTGATCCGGGCAGATCTTGAAAACATTGTGGTCACGGCCCAATCCCGTTGGGCCTCTGCCGGAGGAATCAACATTCCGAATGCCCATCCTGTGGACAACCGGGGGATTTATCTCATCGATGGCAGACAAAGAGAACAGATATGGGAACTTTCGGCAGATCAAATCCCAAAGTATGGTAGAAATGGAACCCTTTTTGTGGTTCTAAACGGCGATATTGATAATTATAACAGCGAGCGGGAAGGAAAACCGAATCTCACAAAGGTCTATGAGGAAGACCAGCTCAATACCGTACCCCGTCATATTCATCCGGAGGCCAGTTCAGACACCAAAAGGATTCCGCTTCGGATCGAACATTATTTGGCGCGCGGCCATGACCTGAAAGAAGCATTCCGCCTTGCGGTGAACGATTTCGGCGGCTCTTTTGCGATCCAGATGCAGAGTGACCTGGAGCCGGGAAAAATTTTTCTTGCGCAGCACGGAGAAGGGCAAGCGCTTTATGTCGGAATTTCGGAAGATGGGTTTCATTCCTCTTCCGAACAATACGGGTTTGTTGAGTCGACTCAGCGTTACGTCGAGATGCAGGCAGGGCAAATCATCATTTTGGACCAGGCAAGGAAACCGGGTGTTGAGCAAATCGAGGCGTATGACTTTGATGGAACGCCGATTAAATTTACCGATGCCAATCTTCAAACCACCTCTGTGACAAGCCGCGATATCAATATCCGCGGTTACAACCATTTCCTTGAGAAAGAAATCCACGAGGCCCCCCAGATGTGGGAGGATACCATCAGCGGGAAGACGGGCATCGATGTGGATCAAAGCGGAGTTAAAACGCCGTGGGTATCCCTCTCCCCCTTTGACGAATTACCGGTGAGAATTCTTCAAAGACTCGCGGACCAAGAAAATCCTACCCGAAAAATCTATGTCACCGGTATGGGAACGGCGGATGCGGCAGGTTCGGTGGTAGCAGGGCAGATCCGGGATTATTTGAGACTCGTCGGTCACGATGAAATCGAGGTGGAAGATATTATTGCGACCGAGTTAAGCGGATTCAAGTTACGGGAAAACATGAGCGACGTATTGATCGTGGCAGTCAGTCAATCCGGAAAGACGACGGATACCAATACGGCGATCAGTCATGCCAAAAAGAGAGGGGCCGGGGTTCTTGCGATTGTGAATACACGCGATTCGAAATTGACGACTTTTGCGGATGGGGTCCTTTATACCGGGACAGGCCGTGACATCGAAATCGCAGTGGCTTCCACCAAGGCCTATTATGCACAGGTCGGCGCAGGGGCCCTTTACGCGATGGCACTTGCCGAGGGTCTTCTCCAAATGGACAGAGAACGGATTCGGGAGATGCCGGGTAGCCGCGAACGGACGGCCCAGTGGAACGAACTGGCCAAACGAGAGAAGGAGTTACAGAGGGTGATGTTGGAGGACATCAAAGAAATGCATTTGATGCCGGCAAAGATAACAACTTTTCTAAACGCCGTTCAAACTCTGGAAGAGGCATACCAAAAGGCGAAAAGAAAAGGTGCAACAGGAGTCCGACGCCATCCTCTTGTGGCAGCTGCCCATAACTGGCCGCTTCGGAAACTGGAGTGGAAAGTTTTGGGAAGCGGGCCGAATTATCATTCTGCAAAAGAGGGACGGATCAAACTCTCCGAGTTAACGTACAGCAGCCTGCCGTTTGACCACGTCGAGAATTACAAGCATATTGATTTTTCCGCAGAACCATGGGTGATCGCAAACATTGCGAATGTCTCGGGGTGGGAGAATACCTTCCATTCCGACATCGAATCCGAAGTCACCAAGATGCTTTCGCACAATGCGGCCTTAACGCTTATTGTTGCGGAGGACGATGCCCGTTTTAACTCTCTTGAGCAGGAATTCCTGACGGTGGAAGGAAAAAGGGAAAAAGGCCCCATTGATATCATCCGTATTCCCAAAACCAGCGAACGCTTTGCACCTGTCCTTTCGACATTGGCGATGCATCTTTTGGCTTATCATGTAGCGCTTGCCCTGAACGAAAGAGCGAATGCGGTAATGAAAGTTCATGACGAGATTTTATATCAGACAGCGAGACTGAGAAACCATTACGGAAAGAAACAGGCCTCGAGTGATAACATCAGCGGTCTTATTTTGAAAAACAAGACTTTCCGGAAAGTGGCCAGAGAAAGAATCGGCGAACTCTTCCCGCAATTTAGAGAGGGTATCTTCAACAAAGGATTCGGCTCGGATCGGACCTTTTCGACGATGATTTTGTTGATGGCCGCCGCTGGACATATTTCACTGGAACAGACAAACCAATTTTTGGGGAAGGATTATACGCCCGACACGTTTCTGGAAGCGCTTCCGGACTTTTTGATGCACCAGCGGATGCGTCTTACCCGGACGGTGGATTCGGTTCTTCACCAGGCGAAGTTCGTGACTGTTGGAACCAAGCGCCAGACGGGATCGGAGTCAGCGGCGGCTGGGAGAGACGGCGGCGTGAGGCAGACCGCAGCAGTACTGGAAAGCGCAATCCAAGGTCTTTCGCCAGAAGTTTCTCTGTCCCAGTCGGTCCTTCAGTCCACCGTTCAAGGGACCGTTATAGTTTATGACGATGCGCTGGATAATTTGTCTATTGCCAAAAAGGTTGAACAACTTGCAAGCCAATTGAGGAATGCCGGCTCATCCATAGGATTCAGTCTGATTTCCCGTTCGGGGAAGGGGGCTGCGGGGATTGCCGAAGAGGTCTATCGGCATTCCAACGGCCTGGTTGACCTCTGGGGTCTGTTTCAAACATCTCTCGCCGAGGGTGAGGTCAATGTGCTTGACCCCAGGGCAGTGGATACGGCGCTGCGGCAGAGAGGGCTGGTGCCTCTTGAGCTCGTTGCCCCGCGGGAGATCGTTGATCTTTACAAAGAAAACAAAATCCAACTCTATGCCTGGCTGGTCTCCGGGAATCCAAAAGAGGGTGAGCCGGGCGTAGTTTACGGTGCAGAAGCCCTTCACCAAATGGTTGAGATCTTTGGATGGAACCCTGCCGACACCGAAATCCTTCTGGTTGAAGGCGGTCTGGAATTTACAGCGACGTTAGAGCGCTTTGAAGGGGACATCGAAGCCCTGGACCGCTCCTATCGTGAAAATCGCGGGTTATAATGTTGATGAAAAAGAAAAGATGGCTTAGTTTTTCTGCCTGGGTGACTTTCGAGCTCTTCTTTTTTACCCAGATTGTTTCGGCAGGGAACATTGTTGTGCCCTCTCCGCGCCATTCCCACCTCCGCGCCCCGAGTTTGAAAGGGACTGCCCAGGACGGGAGCCGTCGTGATGTCGGCGTTAGTCAATTTCTTACGGAGCTCCGGGGTGTCAAAGACGGCGGCACACAAAATCTTGAGAGTTTTCCGTCTCTTTTACGAGATTATCTGAAGAGCGTAGCGGGCGTGATCGAGGGTCCCGACTGGTTAAGACAGACGCATGCCCTCTTTACCTCTGTCTATCCCCGGACTTTTCTTGCGGACTTGGAAAAGATGAGACAGGTGCCGGAACCCACCGGCGGCACCGTGTATTCGCGGCTTGATACACCCCTTTATTACGACGCAGAGCGCGGATTTGTCGTCCTGGTGGCATCCTGGGAGCCGGGTCAATCCACCCATATCCATAATCACCTCACCGAAAATGAAGAGCCGGAGGAAGGGATCATCGGTGTGCTTGAGGGCGAGGCAGAGGTGGTCCATTTTAGACGGGAGGGGAACCGGATTATTGAAGCGGGCCGGTTCATTTTGAAGGAAGGGCAGGCCGCGATTGTGCGTCAGGAAGCGGGGCAAATCCATCGGGTCAGGAATGCAGGAAACACCCGCCTTGTCATGCTCGATACCTACCGTCCCCGGCTTACCCGGACCGATGTCTTCCTGCCGCTTGAGGATCATTCGGAAACCTCCCTTTTGGGAGGGAAAAAGCGTGAAGCGTATGTCGTCGAGCCGGTCCGAATTCCTGCAGGGAAACAGAATCTTTTACTTCCGAAACTTTTGGTTGAGGCGGGCTTCGCTGTTCCGCAGATTGATGAGTTTCTGCGCAGCCCGATCACCGTCAAAGCAACCTTGCAGGCCTTAAATGAAGCGAAGGCGCTGATTGCGGGGAGGGATGGAGGGGATAAACGGCAGCCGGCCAAGGAATCCACCGTCGAAATCGCAGGGGCGACATTTTTGCATCTTTCGGCCGAAAGACCGGTTGAGACGGTGCTGATTCCGGAGCCGATTGATCCGGCGGTCATCCGCCTGATTCAGGAAAGGGACGATGTCTCTGCCTTTATCCTGACTCCCGGGTCTGAAGAGGTTCGGACCCCCGAGGGATGGAAGGTTTTCTCGCAAGACCAGCTCTTAGAGACCGTGCGCCAAACCAATCCTACCGCAATCATCGGCTATACCAATCTTCTCTATAATGCCCAATTGATGGATCTGGCCCCCCGCTTGGAAGGGATTTATCTTTTCTCGACGGGCCGTGAAAATGTGAGCCATCTGGAAGCGCGCCGGCGCGGAATCTTCGCCACGTTTGTCCCGGGGCCTTTAACGGAGATGGTGACCGAGCGGAATCACACATTTGGCCTGAATTTTGTCTTTGATTATTTAGGGAGCGTTCTCTATCAATCCCGTCCCGGTTGGATGACGGCCGAGGAGGTTTTGTCTTCTACGGTCAAAGAGAATCCGGAATCGGTTGCGCAGTGGATATGGGGGGAGCTTCTGCGAAGAAGTCAGCGGCTTGATCGGCAGGTTGACCATGTGAAACAAGGAAAATTCAGGCGCACAACCGGGGTCAGTGAAAACGCAACGGTTTATTCCGAACAATTGGCTCACAATCCGGAAATCGGAATAGAGACCACCCTCGGTCTTATCGGCCTTGGGGAAGTCGGCAAACGTCTTGCCGAGATTGCAAAGGTCTTCGAACTCAAAGAAGTCCGTTACCATGTGCCTCCTAAAGAACGGGATAAAAAATTAGAAAAAGAGCTTGGGTTGGTTTATGTAACATCTGTCAAGGACATTTTAACATCAAACTATGTGATCCGTGTCCCGGGCGCACCCATCCATTTAACCTCGGTAACCGATTTTAGGCAGGAGATTGTGGATCCTGAAAGAATATGGACCGATCCGGACAAGGCGCAGAATCTCCTGAAGCAGTCTCTTTTTGGAAGGAGAGCCCACATTGCAGGTCTGGGGCAGATCGGAAGAGAAACGGCCAGACGAGCCATTGCTCTCGGGATGGATGTGGATGCCATCGAGATTCGACCGGATCTTGAGGCGATTGAAGCGCTGAATCAATTCCAGAGTAAGTTTGCCGAGCGCCACGGACGACCTAAAAGGCCAATCCGGTTGGTGAAGGATAAAGAAGCCTTCTTTAAAGAAGCAAACCCGGGAGACCTCTTCTTTTATCAGTTTAATTATACTCCTGAAGTCCATCATTGGGTCGATGCAGAGGCCCTGGCACTCCTCGGCGACACGCCGGTCATTCATATGAACACTGCCCGGGGGAAATTGGTGGATACAAAGGTAATGGAGGAATATCTCGATACCCATCCCCATTCAAAGTATGGAACAGACGTTTTGGAAAATGAGACCGGAGAAACAGAAAAAGGTCTCGCAGAGCGGCCTAATGTCGTGGTCACTCCTCATTCGGCAAGTGCCGATCCCCGGGTTCGCGCCTATGTTCAGAAAGTGGCGGTCGTTGATAACTTCTTCGCTTTCTTGGATGGGAAGATACCGGCCAACCCGATGCCCGAGGTCCCGGTTCATGAAGTGGTGGCCCGGCGGATGTTTCGGGAGGCGGTCAAAAGCGCCGACGCGTATGAGGCGGTCAGGCGGCATGTTGCTTACGATCCTTCTTCCCAGACCCTCACCGTTCAGGGGCGCCCCTATGATCTCGCCGGTATTCAAAATATCTATGTTGTGGGATACGGCAAGGCCTCGGGGGAGATGGCCGAGGCGCTTACGGAAATTTTGGGCGAGCGGATTACATCCGGCGTTATCACTGTGGCCGGGCATGAGCAGAAGAAGCGGTTTAACGGGAAGATTAAACCGATTACTGTTTATGCCGGCGATCATCCGATCCCCGGGCTCGAAGGACCGAAGGGGACAGAGGAGATGATCGCCCTTGTGCATCAAGCGGAACCACAGGATATGGTCATCTCGCTCATTTCCGGCGGCGGGAGCGCCATCGGTGCCCACCCCGTCTTTAAAATGTCCCTTAAGGACTTGCAGACACTCTATCAGCTTCTTGAAAGCACACCCATCCCGATTCATGAAAAGAACGTTATCCGTAAACATCTTGATGCACGCGCTGACCTCTTGCGGGTCTCAAGAAATGCAAAACATTTTGTCAGTCTCATCATTTCCGATGTCCCCGGGGATGATCCCCGCGACATCGCTTCCGGTTATACCGTCGGAGACACCAGCACATTTCGCGATGTGAAGGAACTTCTTCAGAAATACCACCTCTGGGGGAGAATTCCGGCATCCATCCGGAATTTCATCGAGCAAAATGTCATTAGTGATCCTGTGTTTGAACAGGTTCACCCCGAAGATCCCCTTTTCAAGGGCGGCCGAGTTCATACCGCACTTTTGGTCGGGAACCGTCCGGCCCTTGAACGGGCGGCGGAAGTGGCGCGCGCACTGGGATATGAGACAAAAATTATTGAAGAGCCACTTTCCCGCACGGTGGAGGCAGAGGGCGTACAGATCGTGGAGGAGATCATCGAGGCCTCCGATTCCCCGAGGGAAAAACCCCTTGCGATCCTCTGGGGCGGCGAGACGGTGGTTGATCTTCCCGAAAGCCCGGGGCGCGGCGGGAGGAATAGTCACCTGGCCATGACCATCGCAAAAGACCTTTTTGACCTGAATCTCCCGGAAGTGACCTTCCTTGCGGCAAGCACAGATGGCAAGGACGGCTCTTGGGACGGGACCGGGGCGGTGGTGACAGGCGAGACCGTGGCACGCGCGCAACAGGCGCGCATGGAGCTCTCCGACTTCTTAAGGCGCTTTGATTCCGGGACCTTTGCCGAAAAGACGGGGATTGATGTGACAACCGGACCCACCGGAACGAATGTGATGGATGTTGCCATCGCGTTAATTCCTGCCGGGATGCCAGAAGAGGCGCGCGAGGGCGGGAACCGAGAGGCGATTCGCAGCGCAGGAAGAGCGCTTGCGGGATTATTGCGTTCAAAACTCATCAATCTGCGGGATGCCGAGAAGATGCCGGCTGAACTCCGGCGTGCACTCAGTCAAGATGTCCACGAAAGACTCCGGCAACAATTGCATCCCACGCTTCTCAGGGAAGTCGGAGATGTCGAAAAGCCCGTCCTGGAAAGGACCCTTCGGGATGCCGCAGTTTTGGCTTCCTTGTCTCCCGAAGATCCCAAGGGCATCAAGCAGTCGGCTTTTCTGGCAGGGCGTATTTTAGAAGATATTAATCAATATGCCTCTTCCTCTGCGTCGTTACGGGCCTCTTGGCATGCGCCGCGGGATCCATCCGGAAAGGTGATGGTGGATCCCCGATATGAGGAATACCGGAAGGCGATCTGGAAAAGCCCTTCCCACTGGAATTTTAAGGGGATTCGGGGTCTCCTTGAGGCGCTTGAAGAGGAAACGCTGAGGGAAACGCTGCGACAATTCGCCGCAAGCGGTGAGACATTTGTTGTGGCAGAGATTGGGACGGGGAACGGCCCTTTGACGCAAGAACTCCTTGAGATGTTCAAGCGGTTCAGCGTCAAAAATTACAAAATTCTTGCGACCGATGTGAATGCGAGTTGGCTCGCTTCCGCTTATGAACGGTATGGAGACAAAAAAAGTCCCCATTATGATCCTTCCGTGGAATTTTATCTGGTCCGTTCCGAGGATGAACAGGGGCGGTCCTTCAGGGATTTTGAGAAACTCTCCACAACGCTCGGCGGGCAGAAAGTCCATTTGGTGATCGGATCGCATGCGATCCATCTCATCGGGCAGTTTGACCAATTCGCAGCGGGAGTCCGCGAAACACTTCTCCCGGGCGGCTTTGCCGCTTTCCAGAGTTTGAACGTGGAATATCCTGGCCGGGTTTCGGCGGATGGAACGGGTCCTTTCCTCATCGATGATACCGCAAACCGTGTCCATGACCTTGCCGTTGAACTGATTCGAAACGACGCAAGATACGCCGGTTACCGGGAACGGGTTTCAGAGGAAAACATCGCAAAAGCACTCCAGACTCGTCGGGCGGTTTTCCCACCGGTCCGGGACCAAAGCGAATATCTGACGCATCTTAAAGATCATGGCTTTGGTATTTTGGTCCCTTATGCCTCTCCTTCTTATCCGGCAGAGTATATCCATGTTCTCTATGAGGACTGGGGAGAATTTTTGAAACTTGAACTTTTGCAGAACGGTATCCTTCCCGAATTGCACAAAACCCCTGTTCAATCCGAGGTCATCGCCGAGGCGGCGGAACGGCTCTTTGAGTGGATGCGCCGGGAAAACGAAGAAAAGAGAAATCCTTTCACGAGCAAGGAGAAGAAGGGTTCCTTCATCGTCGGCTCCACCATCATCATTGCAAAATTGGGGAGGGAAGAAAGGTCGCCAGTCGAGCCGGAACGCTTTGCCCGGGATGGGGGGAGGAGAGGGCTCGAAATAGAGCGGCGCGAGGCGCTGGTTGCCTATCTTGATGGGATTCTCGATGCAACTCCCACACAGGGCCCCGGCGTGATCTCATTGGATGTGAAGGTCGAACAATTAGCATCGCAGTTTGCGCTTCCCCCCGAAACCGTGAAGCGATTCCTTGGGGATTCGGATGTCTTCCAGATCTTACCAGATGGACAGATTACTTTTGATCGAAGCATCGGGGAGGATTCCGAAGCCCTTCGCTTTTTCGCAATGACGGCCAAAAAATGGATCGCCTCCGCCCGAGACGGCGGGTTCAAGGTTGGCGATGTCAAGACAGTAGAAGTGGAAGAAACGATTTCGGCATTACCGGAGGAGATTGCAAACGAGACGGATCAGCGTTATCAAGATGGGCGGCTGGTCGGAAGAGAAGGATTTGGCAATATTATTGATGCGATTGAGGACCGTGTATGGACCATCGAAGAACTGCTTGAAAGACTCGACCGGAAGGCGGAGGAAAAACTCCGCCCAGAACTTTCTCCGCTTGCCAAAGCGCTATTGAGGCAGCTTTTGATTCAAGAGGGGACGGCTCGGGATAGCAGCGTCCTTCTTGAGTTGGCTAAAGCCATCCGAACGCTCGATCTTCCCTCTCTCACTGCGGGCCCCCTCCACAAGGACCTCGAATCCGCAAAGCAGATTGTGAAAGAGGTCTTGGTCGGACTGTAATCAGAACCAACATTCTGAATCCAATTTAAAAGCGCGCTTGAACGGTGCGCTTTTTTGTGTTAAAATAATTAATTAATTTATGGAGGTTATTGTGGCACACAAAGTTACGTTAATCCCCGGGGACGGGATCGGGCCTGAAATCGCGGAAGTTACCCGTCGCTGCATTGAAGCAACCGGGGCGGCGATCGAATGGGATGTTCAGGAAGCGGGGGAAGAGGTGATGCAGAAAACCGGAACCCCCCTTCCGGATCAGGTCATTGAGGCGATCAAAAAAAGCAAAGCAGCGATCAAAGCGCCCATTACGACCCCTGTCGGGACCGGGTTCCGGAGTGTCAATGTCGCTCTCCGGAAAGCGCTTGACCTTTACGCCTGTGTCCGCCCCTGCAAATCCTACGAAGGGATTCGAAGTCCGTACAAAAATATCGATCTGGTGGTGATCCGCGAGAACACCGAAGACCTTTATGCGGGGATCGAATTCCAAAAAGGAAAAGCAGAGACAAAAGAGCTGATTCAGTGGCTTTCCAAACATAACGGACAAGTCCGGGAAGATTCCGGGATCAGTATCAAACCGATTTCGGTGAGCGGGACCGAGCGAATCGTCAAATTCGCCTTTGAGTATGCGAAGCAAAACAAAAGGAAGAAAGTAACCGCCGTCCATAAGGCGAACATCATGAAGTTTTCGGACGGGCTCTTTCTGGAGGTGGCGCGGGAGGTCGCGAAAAAGTACCCGGAGATCGAATTCGAGGATCGGATCGTGGACAATATGACAATGCAACTCGTCCAGAAGCCCCAGCTCTATGACGTTTTGGTCCTTCCGA
This sequence comes from uncultured Omnitrophica bacterium, assembly GCA_947085655.1. Lineage (GTDB taxonomy): Bacteria > Omnitrophota > Gorgyraeia > JACQQV01 > JACQQV01 > CAMTXH01. Next base: position 64,900 of record CAMTXH010000019.1, read on the forward strand.
ATCTTTACGGCGATATTCTCTCGGACCTTTGTGCGGGGCTTGTCGGAGGATTGGGGGTTGCCCCGGGGGCGAATATCGGGGAAAAGAACGCCCTGTTCGAAGCCACGCACGGAAGCGCCCCAAAGTATAAGGGACTCAATAAAGCGAATCCGACCGCGCTCCTCCTTTCAGGCGTTTTGATGCTTCGATACCTCGGAGAAAAGGAGCGTGCCGACCGTCTTGAGCAGGCGATTGCAGATGTGATCCGGGAAGGAAAAGATGTCACGTATGACCTTAAGAAAGATCGGGATGACCCGACAGCGGTCGGAACGCGGGAGATGGGGGATGCCATTATCCGGAGACTGAAATGAACCGGCCGAAAGTGGGTGTGATTGGAGCAGGGCAAGTCGGAGCCACGGTCGCCCAGAGAATTGTGGAAATGGATCTGGCGGATGTGGTCTTGACCGACATCGTGGAGGGGTTGCCGCAGGGGAAGGCCCTTGACCTGATGGAGGCGGCTCCCTTGAAAGGACACGATGCCAAGATCACCGGCACCAACGACTATGCCGACATCAAAGATTCGGATCTGGTGGTCGTGACCGCCGGCATCGCCCGGAAGCCCGGCATGGACCGGATGGACCTCTTGAAGACAAACGCCAAAATCATTCAGGAGGTTTCCGGGAAAATTGCCCAATACGCCCCGAAGGCGATCCTGATCATGGTAACGAATCCGTTGGATGTGATGACAACCTTGGCGCATCAAGTGACACAATTTCCGAAAGAGCGGATTCTGGGGATGGCGGGTGTCCTTGACAGCGCCCGTTTACGCTATTTTGTCGCCGAAAAACTCAACGTCAGCGTGAAAAAAATAGAGGCGATCGTCCTCGGAGGGCACGGAGACGAAATGATTCCCCTTCAGCGGTATGCCAAGGTGAACGGGAAGCTGCTCACCGAACTTTTAAAGGGGGAGGAGATCGAAGCGCTCGTTAAACGGACCCGCCACGGCGGCGCAGAAATTGTCGATCTCCTCAAAAAGGGAAGCGCCTATTACGCCCCCGGAGCTTCCGTCGTCGAGATGGTCCGGATGATCCTCCGCGATGAAAAGGAAATCCTGCCTTGTTCCGCGCTCCTCGAAGGGGAGTACGGCATTCAGGGAATTTTTTGCGGCGTCCCCTGCCGGTTGGGACGCAGCGGCATTCTTGAGATTGTTGAACTGAAGCTTACCGACGAGGAAAAGAAGGCCCTTTTGCGCTCCGCCGAAAACGTCCGGAAAGGCGTTCAGGAACTCTCTTCGGTTCTCTCTCCAACTATTCCTTCATGAAACTCCACGAATTTCAGGCGAAATCAATCCTTGCCTCTTATGGTGTCCCGACGCCGAAAGGGGCGGTTGCGGCGGCCCCGAAAGAGACAGATCAGCTCTTTGAGCGATTCGGAAGGCAGCCCCTTGTGTTGAAAGCGCAGGTCTTAGCCGGCGGCCGGGGCAAGGGGGGAGGCGTCAAGGTGATTGATTCAAAGGAGTCGTTGACGTCGGCCGCCCAGGAGTTGATCGGAAAGCGGCTTGTGACGCCTCAAACCGGCCCGGACGGAGTGTTGGTCCGGCGGATTCTCGTCGAGCAGAAAACCGACATCAAACAGGAATTTTATCTCGGCATTGTCATCGATCGGACAATTTCGCTTCCCGTCATTTTGGTCAGTGCCGCCGGCGGCATGGACATCGAAGAAATCGCCAAAAAAGACCCTTCCGCCATCTTCAAGGAAGCGGCCGAACCGGTCAAAGGTCCGGACCCGCTTCAGTCCGAAAGGATGGCGCGGCATCTCGGCCTTGCCCCCTCGTTGGACAACGCTTTTCACTCGATCCTTTCCACCTTATATAAGATCTTTTTCCAGAAGGACCTTTCCCTCCTTGAAATTAACCCCTTCGTCCTGACAAAAGACAATCAACTCTGCGCGCTGGACTGCAAGATGTCGGTGGATGACAATGCCCTCTACCGCCATCCGGAACTTGCCTCCTTGAGGGACCGGGACGAGGAAGACCCGAAAGAACTTCTGGCCCAGGAGGTCGGAATCAGTTACATCTCACTCGACGGAAATATCGGGTGTCTGGTAAACGGCGCGGGACTCGCCATGGCCACGATGGATGTCATCAAACTTTACGGGGGGAACCCGGCCAATTTTCTGGATGTTGGAGGGGGGGCGAATGTGGATCAGGTCCGGGAGGCCTTCAAGATTTTACTTTCGGACAAAAAGATCCGGGCGGTCCTCGTCAATATCTTCGGCGGCATCATGAAGTGCGATGTGATTGCTCACGGGATCCTTTCGGCGCTCAAGGAAGTCCGGCTGACCGTTCCTCTGGTGGTCCGGCTGGAAGGGACTAACGTGGAACTCGGCAAAAAGATTATTGCGGAATCGGGGTTGTCCATCATTTCTGCGGATACGATGGACGATGCAGCACAGAAGGTGGTCGCCGTTGCTCATTCATGACACCTTGACTATGGAAAAACTTTCAATGCCCCAGCGCGCCGCATCTTCTTTCTTGAGGCGCTTTCCGGCGTTATGGCGGTATCCCCTCCTTTGGCTGGGGAAAGATTCTGTCACGCACCCCCCCTCTGTCATCCGCATCGAAAATACGAATTATTGTAACGCCTCATGCGACTATTGCCCTCGGCGTTCGATGGGGAGGCCATCGGGATTCATGGACTTTGATTTGTTCCGGAAGATTATCAGGGACTGCGTGGTCTCCCGCGTCCCTCTTGTGGATATTCATGGCTATGGAGAACCTCTCCTCGATGGACGCCTTGCGGAGAGGATCCGTTACATTAAATCCCATTCTCCGTGCTGGGTTACGGTCACCACCAACGGATCCCTGTTGACGGGGCCGAAGGGAGCTGAACTGATTTCCGCAGGACTGGATTACCTTGTTGTGAGTTTGGACCCGGGAAATACTGCGCTTCACGATCGCAAACGCTCTCCCCTTTCCCACGCTGAAATTGTTGAAAATCTCGAGCGGCTCCTTTTTATAAAAAATGCCCTTTCCGTCTCCCATCCGAAAGTGTATTTGAGTTCTGTCGTGTACGAGGAAAATCAAAAGGATGTGGCCGCTTTTCTGAACAGGTGGGGCCCGCGGGTGGACGGCATTTGGCTTCATCCGCTGACCAATTGGGGAGGAGCCATCCCGGTCTCTGAGCCCTGCCGTGCCATCCCCTGCAAAAAGCTCTGGTTTAACCTTGCGGTGCTTTGGGACGGTTCCGTGGTCCTCTGTTGTGCCGATCACTCAGGGAGACACTTCTTGGGAAACTTACGGAATTCCTCCCTCATGGACATTTGGACTGCAGAGCCCTATCACCGCATTCGAAGGGCCTCGCTTCAGGGGAGGTTATGGGAAGGGCTTTTGTGCAAGACCTGCACACTTCCCCAGGCGGATTCGCCTCTCTGGATCGGGAAGGTTCTGTTCTCATGAGCATTCTCGTCGGTAGGAATACAAAAGTCATCGTTCAGGGAATGACGGGGAACGCCGGACGTTTTCATACCCAGAAGATGCTCGAATACAAAACGAAAGTGGTGGGAGGGGTGACGCCAGGGAAGGGGGGGACCCGCTGTGAGGGGGTCCCTGTCTTTAATACCGTCTCTGAGGCGGTGAAAAAAACAGGCGCCGATGCCTCTGTGATTTTCGTCCCGGCCCAGTTCTGTTACGATGCTGTCCGGGAGGCGGTGGAGGGTGGGATCCGGCTGATCGTCTGTATTACCGAAGGCATTCCAACCCTGGATATGGTGCGGCTCAAGCAGGAACTGAAGGAAAAGGGGGTCCGTTTCATCGGTCCCAACTGTCCCGGCATCATCACGCCGGATGAATGTAAAATCGGCATTATGCCGGGCTACATCCACAAAAGGGGACCGATCGGCGTTCTTTCCCGGAGCGGAACCCTGACGTATGAAGCGGTCTGGCAGCTCACGCGGCTCGGACTGGGCCAATCCACTTGCATCGGGATCGGGGGAGATCCGGTCCTGGGCAGCGACTTTGTGGACCTTTTGGAACTTTTCGAAAAAGACAAGGAAACGGAAGCGCTCCTTCTCATCGGCGAAATCGGCGGCGAAGCCGAGGAGGAAGCGACCCGGTATATTCAACAGCATTTCAAAAAGCCGGTCGCGGCGTTTGTCGCCGGGCAGACCGCTCCGCCGGGAAAACGGATGGGGCATGCCGGCGCCATTATTTCCGGGTCGCAGGGAACGGCGAAGGAGAAGATCACGGTCCTTCGCGCGGGCGGTATTGCGGTTGCCGAGAGCCCGGGGCGAATCGGGGAGACGGTTTCGAATCTCCTGAAAAAAGGTCAATCTGAAAAAAGGACATTTTTGGTTTTTTAACGGAAAAATTCAGAAAATTTTTTCCGGAATCTTGACGCCGAGGATATCGTCGGGTATACTCTTTCTGGAGCCGATAAAGGCAAACCCGCCGAAAGGCGGGGACGCCCGCCTGTCCGTCAAAGTTCGTTGGCGGATAGTCGGGTCTGTCCGCTGAAGAGGCGGGCAGGCAAAGCCACAGGCCTACATTCCCCCGGATGAAGATCCCGGCGCTGGAGGGTCGGGATAAAACGATAATGAAGCGGGTGGGACAAGGCGGCTGGGTTGCCGAAGCAGACCAGGGCATGCTTGGGTTTATCGGCTCTTTTTTTATGAGCCGACTTTCCTTCCTCTTTTACCCCCTCCCCCATCTTGTTTTCCCCCTGATTCTATGATATACTTTTATGGAATGACAATCTAACGACAAACCCGTCTCTCAGGCGGGCCCGCTAAGAAGCCTTGCGGGGGTAAACCCTTTGAAAGAAGGGGGCGCAAAGCCACAGGCCTAAAAAGGCGGTGAAAGGTGTAAAGTGTTTTACCTGACACCAAACACCTAACACCAGACACCGTTTTTATGGCAGCTGGGTTGCCGAAGCACAAAAGGAGCCCATCCTTTCAAAGGATGGGCTTTTGTTTTTGGAGGTACCCTAATGCAAACAGACGTTGATCGGACGGTGTTTATGGACAAGACGGTTCTCCTTGTTGATGATGAACCGCAAGGCCGGGATCTCTTGATCCGTTTTCTCCAGATGCTCGGTTTTAAAGAAGTGGTGGCATATCCAAGCGGAGAACAGGCCCTCGATTATCTGATGTCCAACGTCCCGCATCTCATTCTGTTGGACTACCGTCTGCCCGGGATGAGCGGCATTTCCGTCCTTCGGGCCATTCGGGAAAAATATCCCAAGGTCCCCGTCATTATGATTACGGCCTATACCACCCAGGATGTTGCGATCAAGGCGATTGAAGAGGGTGCCCTTGACCTGGTTTCAAAGCCGCTGAATTTGCGGGAGCTCGAAAAACAGATGATTCGCGGATTAAGTCATTGACAATGTCGTGAGGGGGAGGTTCGGGAAATGACATCGCATGCGAGTATGACTCGCGAGGAAATTTTCGAAACACTCGGGGCGGAAGACTTAAAGCGCCTCCTCGAAGACCACCAGAAACTTCTTATCCTCTACGGGTTCGCCAATGCCATTTCCGTCATCCTGGACCGGGAAGTGCTTTTGAATGAAGCGATGAATGTGATTTTCGGTCTGGTCAAGGCGGAGCGGAGCGCCATCTTTCTGTGGGATCCCAAAACCGGCAAGCCGGTGAAAGGAGTTTCACGGGACCGTCAAACCGAAAAGAAGGCGGACGATCTCTTCCTTGGGAATCCGATTATCGAACGGGTCATTAAAGAGTGTAAACCTATTCTAAGCCCCGATGTCATGAAGGACCCCCGTTTCCAGGAGAATCCTTTCATCCAGCGCCATCAAATCCGGAGCTGCCTCTGCGTTCCTCTTGAAAGCCAGCATCATGTCCTCGGGATTCTCTATGCGGACAATCGCGAGCCCCACTGTTTTTCCAAGGAGGAACTGACCCTTGCCTCCGGCATTGCGACACAGACGGCGGTGGCCCTTGAGAATATCGAATCGGTCCACCGGATCAAAGAAGAAAGACGGCGGGTAGAAGGGATTCTGAAAACCCTTCCTTTGGCGATTCTTTCCATCAATGAAGAAGGCATCATCTCATTTGTCAATTCCAAGGCGGAGAAGCTGTTTAATGTCTCGGCCAAGGAGTGTCTGGGAAGGTCCTATGCCGCATTCCTGGAAGGGCGTCTGTTTGGACCGCTGCTTGAGCTGATTGGACCCGCCCTTCGCGAGGGGGGAAAGGTCAAACCGGAAGAGATTACCTGCGGCAATTCCGAAAAGCCCCTCCTCCTTCAGATAAACATCGTTCCCTTAGAAGAGGGAATGCAGCGGGGGATTTTGGTTGTGCTGGAGGATATCACAGAGAAGCGCACGCTTGAGCAGGATATTTTAAATGCCGAGAAACTTTCTGCCATCGGCGAGATGACGGCGGGCCTGGTCCACGAAATCGTCAATCCCTTAAGCATCATTTCAGGACGGGCGCAACTGCTCCAGCTCGAAGACGGGAAGGACCCGGCTGTCTCGAAAGCCGCCCGGGTCATTCAAGAGCAGGTGGAGCGGGCCAGTTCCATCACGGAAAGACTCTTGAGTTTTGCAAGGCAAAAACCGCCGACCCTGAGACCCGTCGCTCTTCACCAGCTTCTTGAAAAATACCTGGAGGTGATGGAGGAGCAGTTTGCCTCAAACAAAATCCGGGTGGAGAGGATGTTTGCGAATACCCCCCTGGCCATCATGGGGGACAGCGAACAGCTGGAGGAGGTCTTCGACAATCTTGCCCGGAACGCGATTCAGGTCATGCCGGAGGGCGGCTGTTTCACCGTCCGGACCGAAAGATATAATGGAACCGTCGAAGTTTCCTTCACGGATACTGGATGCGGCATTCCGCCGGAACATCTCCCGAAACTTTTTATTCCGTTTTTTACCACAAAAAGCCGCGGCACCGGTCTTGGACTTTCGATCGTCCACGGCATTGTCAAAAATCATGGCGGCGAAATGAAGGTGCAAAGTCAGCCCGGGAAGGGCTCAACCTTCACTGTTATATTACCGCTGAAGGAGGAAAGGAAAAAATGATCCGGATCCTGGTGGTTGACGATGAAAAAGAAATCTGCAGCTTCCTGAAGGAATTCCTGGAAAGAAAAGAATATCAAGTTTCTACCGCGACGGATGCCGACACCGCCCTGGAACTGGTTGAGAAGGAGAAACCGCATCTCGTCCTTTTGGACATCCGGATGCCTCAAACAGACGGCGTTTCTTTGCTCCAGCAAATCAAAAAGATCAATCCGGATATCGGCGTCATCATGGTGACGGCCGTGCGGGATGAGATCCTTGCGAAACGGACCATCGAGCTCGGGGCGGACGGTTATATCACCAAACCGATCGATCTGAATTATCTGGAGACGAACGTCTTGGTGAAGCGGCTTTTGTTGTAGCGGGTGCGGAAGTTCAGGGGGCAAGGTCCCGGTAGGAAGGATAGTGGTGGATGCTGAACCCCATGAAGTTCCGGTTGCCCCGGTGGGCCTCATAGAAGGTCTGCAGTTCGCCTTCCATATACGATTCTCCCTCTTCGTAGAAGGTCTGCTTGTCAGGAATCACGCCGTTTCCCAAGAATTGGGTTTCCACGCTGATCCAGGTCGCTTTGTAGGCGAGTTCTCCCGAGCCGTGGTACAACATGCCGTCGCCCCCCGCCGCCACATCCCGGTAATCCATGACATTTACCTGATCCACAATGTCGCTCACATAGTGATTGAGGGGACGCCCGACCGGTGAACCCTCCAGCATAAGATTCATCAATCGTCCGTCCTGGTCGTACCAGAAGGGAATCGTGACCACGAGCGTCAGGTGTCCATCCGTCCGATACCGGAGTCCTCGGAGCCAGTCCAAAAGCCATTGGGCGCGGGTTGGGGTCCGGGTCCACCAATCGTTGGTATTGGCAAGGTACGGTTCACTGTCATCAATCAATCCGTCAAATTCTCCGAACTGGACCACCGCCTCTGCAAATGCCCACCCCTCCTCCATACTGGAGGTCTGTCCGGGGAGTCCGGAGTTTGCCGGAACCGTCCACCAGGGATGTCCCTGAAGCGCATAGACCAAAAAACCTCGTCGGTGTGCCCGGCCGATGAATCGGGAATGGCGTTCCCGATCCGCTTTGTTTCCGTAAACCACTCCTTCCGAATTCAGATAAAGGATGTCGATATCTTTGGCAGCGGCAAAATCGAGAAGTTTCGCCTGCTCTTTACCGCTATTGATAATCCCGCCTCCGCTCGGCGTCCAGGTCTCCCAGACATAAAGAGAACGCCGTGCAGGCCGCTCTACACCGCTTTCCGCCGGAAGAATAAGTAAAAGGGAAAAGAGAGCAAAGCCGAGGACGATTTTCGAAAGGGTCTTTTCTTTATTCATGGTTTTTAAATCTCCTGAAGAAATTGCGTAATAAAAATCCCTCTACGTTAAAGGGAGATAGACTACTTCAAGCATACCATAAAAAGTGTAAAAATACCAGAGGAAAAATCTTAATTTTGCTTCGTCTAACTTTGCAGGTAGGTTCAAGTTCTAAGTGCAACACTTTGCCTGTAAAATGACAGGCAGAAAGGAGTGTTGCAAATGGAACGTTACACCCACTTGACTCCCAAAGAGCGTGAAGTAATAAGCCAATCCCTGAAGGCAGGCCGCAGCTT
>CAMTXH010000020.1:0-33337 GCA_947085655.1 uncultured Omnitrophica bacterium
TCGCATCGTCAGGCTTTCGCCCATTGCGAAAGATTCTCGACTGCAGCCTCCCGTAGGAGTCTGGGCAGTGTCTCAGTCCCAGTGTGGCTGACCATCCTCTCAGACCAGCTACCCGTCGTCGCCTTGGTAGGCCGTTACCCTGCCAACTAGCTGATAGGAGGCGGGCCCATCCTCGATCGACAGCACTTGCGTGCCATCTTTTCCCCCTGCCCCATGCGGGGCTGTGGGCTCATCCGGTATTAGCACGTCTTTCGACATGTTATCCCGGGTTCGAAGGTAAGTTACCCACCTGTTACTCACCCTTTTGCCGCTATGGTTCGATTCGCTCGGCCTTGCGGCCTCGCTTCACTCACCACCGCTCGACTTGCATGCCTAAACCACGCCGCCAGCGTTCGCTCTGAGCCAGGATCAAACCCTCCGTCAGAGGGATGCCCCTCGCCTTTCGGCTCGGGACGATTCTTGAGACGGACGTACGTCCATCAACTCAGGATCCGCTTGGCTATTCAGATGTCAAAGAGCGACTTTTAGGGACAGTCCCTCTTGCATGCGATTCAAAGAAGTGTGCGGGGGACAGTCCCTATAGTTAATTAATGCGTATAAAAAAGTAGAGACAAAAAAAGACATCGTGCGATGTCTTTCTTCGTAACACCGTACGCTAAAAAGAGTTATAAATTATCCCGGACTGTCAAACTCGAAAGTCAACCTTAGACCTCTTTCCGAGCCGACGCTTGATTCCGTCTAGCCCAGTGATAAGTGTAACATACCACCAGACTTTTGTCAAGATTGTGAGGCCTGGACCAAGTGTCTTTTATTCTACAACAGCTGTCTGTTTTGTCAAGTCCTTTTTTTGGCTTGAGTTAGGTAGTTCCGGAAACCTCTGCCGAACGCTTGCCGATCTGGAGGATGTCCCCCTTCTTCACCTTCCCTGCCGGAATCTCATACGTCTTCCAAGGGGCTCCGTTGATCCGCAACCCCCCTTCATCGATTTTTCGCCGTGCCTCACTGGCGCTTGAAACAATCCCGCTTGCCACCAGAAACTTCGGCAGATAATAATTTTTCCCGTCCCCGGTTTTCATCTCCGGAGTCAACGGGTGTCTCGGATTTTCCTGCGGGAGTCCTTTCCCGACGCTCCGCTCAAATTCTTCCGCCGCCTTTTTCGCCTTGTCCGGGCCATGGTATTGTCCGACGATCTTCCCGGCAAGCCGCTTTTTTGCCTCCCGAGGGTGAAGGTTTTTCACCTCTTTCAGATTCTCATCCGTGAGAAGTTCGAAATAACGCCACATCATCTCATCCGAAATCGACATCAATTTTCCGAACATCTCCTTCGGCGGCTCGTTGATGCCAATGTGGTTTCCGAGGGATTTGGACATCTTCTGAACACCGTCGAGGCCCTCAAGAAGAGGTGTGGTGATCACAATTTGCGGTTCCTGACGATACTCTCGCTGAAGCTCGCGTCCGACGAGAAGGTTGAATTTCTGATCGGTGCCGCCGAGTTCCACATCCGACTTCAACATGACCGAATCATACCCCTGCATGAGAGGATAAAAAGTTTCCAGATAACTGACCGGTTTGTTGGCTTTCAGCCGTTTCTGAAAATCGTCCCGCTCGAGAATACGGGCGATGGTGTATTTGCTGGACAGTTCAACCAGTTGCTCAAAGGCAAAGCGGGAAAACCATTCGCTGTTGTGCCGTCTTTCAAAAACGCTTTTGTTCCGGGTATCCAGTAGACGGGAGACCTGCTCTTCGTAGGTCTTGGCATTCGTCTCGACCTCTTGCCAGGTCATGGTTTTCCGGGTCACCGTCTGTCCGGAGGGATCCCCCACAAGGGCGGTCGCATCCCCGATCAAAAAGATGACCTTATGTCCGCATTCCTGGAAGTGCCGGAGTTTCCGGAGGAGAACCGTATGTCCGAGGTGGATGTCGGGAGCGGTCGGGTCGAAGCCGGCTTTCACAATCAATGGCTTTTTCTTCCGGAGCTTCTCCAGGAGTTCCGCTTCCTGAATGATTTCGACCGTTCCGCGTTTGAGTTTTTCGAGTTGCGCTTCAGGTGTCATGATTAAGTTGTGTGCTCATTAAAAAAGGCAGGTTTTTCACCTGCCTTTATTTTAGCATAAACAAACTGTCAACGTTATTCTTTCGGCTCCGCCCCTTCGTTTTCGACGCTTTTGAGACTCAAGCCGATCCGACGGAGATCGATGTCCACTTTGATAACCCGCGCCTGGACGGTCTCGTCGACCTTGCAGTTCTGCTCAAGGTTCCCGCTCCGTTCCGGTCCGATCTCCGAAATATGGACCAACCCCTCGACCCCCTCTTCCAACTCCAGGAAGATCCCGAATTTGGTGACCTTGGTGATTTTTCCGGAAAGGACGGCGCCCACCGGATAGTGAGCCATGATCTCCGGCCAGGGGTCCTGTGTCAACTGTTTCAGCCCGAGGGAGATTTTTCTATTTTTGGCATCCACCGAAAGGATCGCCGTTTCCACTTTCTGTCCTTTTTTGAGGAGACTCTTAGGGTGATTGACCTTCCGCGTCCAGGACATGTCCTGAATCCAGATCAGCCCGTCGATTCCCTCCTCGAGCTCCACGAACGCGCCGTAATCGGTCAGGGACCGGACGGTTCCTTCGATCCTCTTCCCGACCGGATATTTTTTCTCGACCTCAAGCCACGGATCTTCCTCCGGATTTTTCATGCCGAGGCCGAGCTTCTGGTTGGCCTTGTCCACGTTCAGAACCGTCGCTTCCACCTCCTGGCCCACTTGAACCACCTCGTTCGGATGATTGATCCGCCGGTTCCAGGAAAGCTCCGAAATGTGCACAAGCCCCTCGAGTCCCTTTTCAATCTCGACAAACGCCCCGTAAGGAAGGAGGTTGACCACCTTTCCTTTGACCTTGGTTCCGACCGGATACCGGGCTTCCACATTCTCCCAGGGGCTTTGCTGAAGCTGTTTGAGCCCGAGCGAAACCTTCATATTTTCTTTGTCAAAATCAAGGATCACCACTTCGATCTTCTGTCCGATCGAGACCACCTCGCTCGGGTGGGAAATCCGTCCCCAACTCATATCGGTAATATGGAGAAGGCCGTCCACTCCGCCGAGATCGATGAAAGCGCCGAAATCGGTGATGTTTTTGACGGTGCCGGTGCGGCGTTCGCCCTTCGTGAGTTCCGAAAGGACTTTGACCCGCTGTTCATCCAGTTCCTCTTGAAGGACATCCTTGCGGGAGACGACGATATTTTTGCGGGCTTTGTTGATCTTGACGATTTTGCATTTGAGAGATTGGCCGATGAATTGATTGACGTTGGTGAATCCCTTCAAAGAGACAAGCGAGGCAGGGAGAAAGGCCTCAACGCCGATATCCACCATCAGTCCCCCTTTGACCTTTTTCGTGACGCGGCCCTCGATCATATCCCCCTCTTGATGCCGGGAGATGAGCCGGTCCCAACCGACGCTCCGTTCCGCCTTTCGTTTGGAAAGGACAATCCGTCCGTCGTCATCCTCCTTGGCCTCCAGAAGGACCTCTACATCGTCCCCGACCTTGAGCAGCTCAGCGTTCAAAAACTCTTCAAGCGGAACCGCCCCTTCCGATTTGTAACCGACATCAATGAGCGCCTCCTTCGGGGTCAGGGCAATAATCTTCCCCTTGACCACCTGGCCTTCTTTGAAGTCCCGGAGACTCTCCTCGTAAGCCTTTGTTAAATCGGCGGTTTCGCCGCTTTTCTTACTCAAGGTTGCTGTCTCGATCTCACTGATCACGGAATTCACCTCTCTTTGCATCGCAAACATATATTTTTGCAATAATTGCTTATTCTGTCAAGTTTTTTATTTCCTGAAGGGCTGCCATCATCCGGTCCGCAATCCCCTGATAATACGCCTGGCGCCACCCTTTTTGAGAGGCACTTCCTCCCGCCGGCAGGGATTCCGGCGGGGGGAAGAACATCGGTTTGCCGACATGGACCGAGATTTTCCCGGGTCGGATCATCCCTCTGCCAGGGGGAAGAGCTTCGAAAGACCCCCGGAGATAAACGGGAATGACCGGGACCCCTGCTTTCACGGCAAAAAACCCGGCTCCCGCCTGACCGCGCTGGAGACGGCCGTCGCGGCTCCGGGTTCCCTCCGGATAGACGACCAGTATGCGGCCTTTTCGAAGTTCCTGAATCGCCCGCTCGATGGCATCCTTATCCAATCCTTCCAGCCGGACCGGAAAAGCATGAAGCCGGCTGATCAGCCATCCAAACAGCCGATTTTCAAAGAGTTCCGACTTGGCGAAAAAATAGAGGGGACGGGGGAAGGCAGCTCCCAAGACGACCGGATCCAGGTAGGAGGCGTGATTGCAGACAACCAACAAACCTCCTTCCTTCGGGATCTTTTCCCGCCCTGAAACTTGAATCCGGAAAAGGAGTTTACAAAGAAGCCATCCAAGCGGTTGAAGAAAGGGGTAGAGCATTACCGGAATGAACGGTCCCGGAGGACCTTTGCTTTTCGGAATAAACGGAGGGCTGCGCCGGTATTTTCCTTTTGAAGGTCGCGGGCTGCCCGGTCAAGCCGTTTTCGGAACCGGTTGAGAGAGGCGCTAATTTCTCCCTGATTGGTCGCAAAGATATCCCGCCAAAGAAGGGGATCCGATGAGACAATCCGGGTCATGTCTCTGAAACCGGTTCCGGCAAGCGGCAGTTTCTCCGCATGAAGGACCAAAAGGGCGGCGATCAAATGAGGAAGATGACTGAAGGAAGCGACCAGCCGGTCGTGCCGTTCGGGGGAAACAACAACCACCCGGCAGCCGAGCCGCCTCCAGAATGAACAGATTTTTTGGAGGGCCTTTCGCGGGGTCCTCGGATGGCGGGTCACCAAACAGACATGCTTTTCAAAAAGGTCGGAACGGGCATGGCGGACACCAGTTAACTCTCGTCCAGCCATCGGATGGGAGCCGACAAAGGCCGCCGATTTCGGAAGGCGCTTTTCAATTTCCCGGACAACTTTCCTTTTGGTGCTCGCCACATCGGTGAGAAGCGTCCCAGGCGAAAGGAAACGGTTCATCTGGCTCGCAAGGCGCACCATGTCCGAAATAGGGGCGGCCAGGATGACAAAATCGGCTCCCTTCACCGCCTCTTTCACGCGGGTTGTCCCTCGGTGAATCGCACCCCGTCTTTTGGCCTGCCGCAACGAGCGGGCGGTACGGCAGACACCGACGATTTCTTTCGCCAACCGATTCTTCCGGATGGCCAACCCCAGCGACCCGCCGATGAGTCCAACGCCGATAATGGCCACACGGTTGAACTTCTTCATCAGATATCGCGACCGATGGCATGGCTAATTTTTTTGAGGGATTCCATCAAGTCGGAAAACATGGGCGGCAGGAGTGCTTGCGGACCGTCGCACTTGGCGATTTCCGGGTTGGAATGCACTTCAACAATCAGACCGTCCGCTCCCGCTGCTACCGCCGCGCGGGCCACGGAGATGACCAGCTCCCGCTGGCCGGTTGAATGGCTTGGATCTGCAATCACCGGAAGATGGCTCAACTGCTTGATCACCGGGATGGCATTGATGTCCAGCGTGAAACGGGTGGTGTTCTCGAATGTCCGGATCCCCCGCTCACAGAGGATGACTTGGGTATTTCCCTCCGACATGATGTACTCTGCAGACATCAGAAGTTCTTCAATCGTCGCCCCCATGCCCCGCTTGAGAAGGACCGGTTTTTGGATCCGTCCCACCTCTTTCAGAAGGTCGAAGTTCTGCATATTGCGCGCTCCGATCTGAATGATATCCGCATACTCCTCGAACAGGGGAAGCTGCCGGATGTCCATCAGCTCCGTCACGATCGGCATGCCGGTCTTCTCCCTCGCCTCCTGCAAAATCTGAAGCCCCTCTTCCCCGAGTCCCTGGAAACTGTAAGGAGAGGTGCGCGGTTTGAAAGCCCCGCCCCGGAGGATCTTGGCGCCGGCCTGATGCACTTTTTTGGCCACTTCCATCACAATCTCGCGGCTCTCGACAGAACAGGGGCCTGCCATCACCACCACTTTTTTTCCGCCAATCTGAATCCCACCCACCTCGACCACCGTATCCTGCGACCGGTACTGGCGCGAAACGAGCTTGTACGGGGCAGAGATGACAACAATCTTTTCGACGCCGGGGAATGCCTCAATCGGTTGAAGGAGGACCCGGGCCGGATCATCGATTTTGCCCTTGATGCCGATCACGGTCCGCTCGGCTCCCCGGTTCAAATCAACCTGAAATTTCAGTTCCTTAACGCGATCCAGGACGTGCTGAATCTGTTTTTCTGTGGCTTTGGGTTTGAAGACGACGATCATTCATTACCTCCGCTCTTACCTCCGCTCCGCTCTAGGGACGTTTCTAATTCTGTCACCCTTAACGAGATAGGGGTGGGGACAGAATTAGAAACGTCCCTATAATACTTTCTTCAAAACACGGATCAGGCGTTTGTTTTCATCCCGCGTCCCGACGGTGATTCGGATAAAAGCATCCAATTTCCAGGGTCGCATGTCCCGGACCAAAACGCCGTACTTTAAAAGTTTCTCGTAGAGGGCTTCCCCATCCCCCACGTTCACCAGGATGAAATTGGTTTGGCTCGGAATAGTCCGGAGCCCCAATTCATCGAGACTCCGATACAAATATCGCTTCCCCTCCTGAACCAGCCGCCGGGTCCTTTCCAAGTGCGAACGGTCCTCCAAAGCCGCCAATGCGGCCGCCTGGGCAAGACTGTTCACATTGAACGGTTCGCGCACACGGTTCAGATAATCGGTCAACTCCGGATTGGCAAGCCCGTACCCCACACGGATGCCGGCCAAACCGTAGGCCTTGGAAAAACTCCGGGTGAGGATGACCGGATGACGGAGGAGATACCGGCGGGTATCCGGATAATCCCTTTCCCGGACAAACTCATAGTAGGCCTCGTCAAAAAAGACGATCAAGTCTTTCGGCAGACCTTCCATAAAGATTTCGACTTCCCGTTGGTTGACATACGTCCCGGTCGGATTATCCGGATTGGCAATAAAGACCATCCGGGTCCGGGAACTCACCGCCTCTTTCATCCGGGGAAGGTCGTACCGGTAATTTTTCAGGGGAACCCTCACCACCCGGGCCCCGGCCACCTGGGAGGCGACTTCGTAGATGAGAAAGGAAGGATGCGCCACAATCACCTCATCTTCCGGCTCGACAAAAGCCCTCAAGGCAAGGAGGATCAGTTCATCCGAGCCGTTTCCCACCGTGATCACCGACTCCTTGACTCCGAGACGCGATGCCAGTTTCTTCTTAAGAGACGAGCAGTCCGAGTCCGGATACCGGTGGAGTGTGTCCAGTGATTTCCGGATCGCCTTCAGCGCCTTCGGCGAGGGACCGGCAGCGTTCTCATTGGAGGCAAGTTTGATCAGCGATTTGAGACGGAGTTCCTTCTTCAGCGTCTCAATCGTTCCACCCGGTTTGTACGGCTGGACAAGGTCGAGAGATCTCCGCGAAAGGGTCTGTGTCATTTCAAACTGTCCGAGGGATAACTCCCCAGAATCTTCAAAAAGGCGGAGCGCCGCTCAAGCGCCGCCAATGTCCGTTGGACCCGTTTGTCTTGGGGGTGTCCCTTCAGGTCCACGAAGAAATAATAGTCCCACGCTTTTTTCCGGGAAGGTCGCGACTCGATCTTCGTCAGACTGATCCTGTTCCGCTTGAACGGAATCAAAACGTCGTGGAGAGCCCCGACCCGATCCTTGATTGAAAAAACAAGGGAGGTTTTGTCCCGCCCCGTCCGCTTCGTTTCCTCCCTGCTCAAGATTAAAAAGCGGGTGACGTTCCGGTGACTTTCCCCGATCGAGCGGGCCAAAATCCGCAGGTGATACCGTTTGGCCGCCTCCTCATGGGCAATGGCCGCACCCTCTTTGTGATGCGCCGCCATGGAGGCTGCCATGCTCGTGCTTAAGACCTCCACATAATTACGCGGATGGAGGTGGGCAATATTCTCCTCAAGCCAGGTCCGGCACTGGGCAAAGGCCTGGGGATGATAATAGAGCCGCTTCACATTCGCCATCTTCCTCACCCGGCCGATCAGGCAATGGTCAATCTTTAAGAAGGTCTCCAGGCAGATGGTCAGTTCCGAATCAAGGAAACGATCCAGGGTGTAACCGACCGTTCCCTCAATCGAGTTTTCGATCGGGACAATCCCGTAATCGGCGCCATGCCGCTCCACCTCCGTGAAGACATCTCCGATGGTGTCCGTCTCCCGATAGATCGCCTGGGATCCGAAGACTTTCCGGGCCGCCAGGTGCGCATAGCTCATCTCGGGTCCCTGGTAAGCAACAGTCAGTTTTTTTTGGAGGGCCCGGTCTCCGGAAATAATTTCCCGATAGATCGCCCCGAGCGCCTCCCGTGAAAGGGGTCCCCGGTTCAACCGGGAAATTTTGGCGTAAATCTCATGTTCCCGCCGGGGATTGAACACGCTCTCCCCCTGGTCCTCCTTGACCTTCCCGATCCGGATGCTGAGTGCGGCTCTCCGGCTTAAAAGGGAGAGGAGTTTTCGGTCGATTTGGTCAACGTTATGACGTAATTTCTTCAGATTCGTCTTCATGGGTTTGCCCTGCCCCGGTGGTGTTTTCCTCCCCTTCTTCCTGAGGAAGGGCCGCCTCCATCTCTTCGCCCTGTCTCACAAATTCCTCGATCGGCGGGAGTTCCTCAAGGGAATTCAGTCCGAAATACTCCAGAAATTCCCGCGCGGTCCCGTAAAGAAGGGGACGGCCGATAATCTCCTTCCGCCCCTGGATCCGGATGAGTCCCTTTTCGAGGAGCGCTTTCAAGACCCCTTCCACATTTACCCCGCGGATGAATTCGATTTCCTGACGGGTGACCGGTTGTTTATAGGCAATGATCGCCAGCGTCTCGAGCGACGGCCCCGACAGCCGTTCCCCGTGGGTTTTCTTCAGAAATTTCCGAAGCCACGGCGCATAAAGGGGGTGGGTGGTCATCTGGTACCCCCCTGCCACTTCCTGAATCACCAAACTCCGTTTCGAGGCCTCATATTCAGTCCTGAGGGCTTCGATGGCATTCCGGATTTCGGAGGCGTCCACGTCCTCGAGAACCAGATTCATCTGCTCGATGGAAACAGGCGACTCGCTGACAAAAAGAAGCGCTTCCACAACCTGTCTGACGTATTCGTTGGAACGGTGCGGTTCGGTCATGATTGATCTTTACCTCCCGGTGAATTGATCTTGTCGTTGTTCCGCATCATTTCAATCTCCCCGAAAGGGGCCTTCTGCCGGACGACGATCTCCTGCATCCGGATGAGTTCCAGAACCGCCAGAAAAATCGCAACGACCTCAAATCGGCTCTTTGCCTTTTCGAAAAGTTTTGAAAAATAGATGACCGACTCCGTGACGATCCGATGCAAAAGCTCATGGATTTTGCTCTCCACGGTGAATTCGTCCTGGGTGACTTCGTATAACATCTTCTTTGGAAGCCGTTCCATCACCTTCGAAAAAGCGGCGATGAGGTCGAAGATTCCCGTTTCGAAATAGACCTCTCCTCCCTCTCCGCCCTCTTCCGGCAAAACACCGGGCCGGGTGAATACCTCTTTCCGGAGGGACTCAAGGCCTGCCAGTTGCTTGGCTGCTTCCTTAAATTTCTGGTATTCCAAAAGCCGCCGGACGAGTTCCACCCGGGGATCCGGCTCTTCCTCCTCCTCCGCCAGTTGCTCTTCCGGAGGCAGAAGCATCCTGGATTTAATCCGCATCAGTTCCGCCGCCATCACCATAAATTCACCCGCAATCTCAAGATCCAAAAGCTTCATCACCTCCAAATATTCCAGATACTGGTCGGTAATCTGGGCGATCGGAATGTCGGTGATCTCGAGTTCCTCCTTTTTGATGAGATAGAGGAGGAGATCGAGGGGACCTTCAAAGAGCTCAAGCCGGACTTTGTAACCCATGGGTTCAACTAACCCAGGCCGACAAGTTGCCGCACTTCTTTCATCGTCTTCGATGCGGCTGTGATGGCTTGGGTTCTTCCTTCCTCAAGGATTTTTCCAATTTTTGTGGGCTCCTTCAAAAGTGCTTCACGTTTCTTGCGAATCGGATCGGTGACTTCAATGAGTACCTCTGCCAATTCTTTTTTGTTTTGAACGCACCCTCTTTTCGCCGTCCGGCATTCATCCCATACCGCATCCGCCCGCTCGGGAGAGAATTCCCTCCAATAATGGCAGACGTTGCACGTTTCGGGATGTCCCGGATCGGTCATCTTGATCCGCTTGGGATCGGTAAACATCTT
This sequence comes from uncultured Omnitrophica bacterium, assembly GCA_947085655.1. Lineage (GTDB taxonomy): Bacteria > Omnitrophota > Gorgyraeia > JACQQV01 > JACQQV01 > CAMTXH01. The sequence continues at coordinate 10,256 of CAMTXH010000020.1, forward strand.
CTGCGTTTTTTTCCGGATGGTCTCCGGCGAATCCGAAAGGGCAATGGTGTTGTCGTAACTCTTGGACATTTTCCGCCCGTCAATGCCGAGAAGCTTCGAGCTTTTTGTGAGAAGTTCCTTCGGTTCCGGGAAGGGACTGGCGTTGTAAAGCGATTTGAAACGACGGACAATCTCGCGGGCCAGCTCCAAATGGGCCACCTGATCCTCCCCCACCGGCACCTTTTCTGCCTGATACAGGAGGATATCTGCCGCCTGAAGGATCGGATAGCCGAGAAAACCGTACGTGGCCAAATTCCGTCCCTTAATTTCCCGAAGCTGCTCTTTGTAAGTCGGGACCCGTTCGACCCACCCCAAAGGGGTGATGATGGAAAGGACCATATAAAGTTCCAGATGCTGCGGGACCTCGGATTGGCGGAAGATGACGCTTCGCTTTGGATCCACTCCGCAGGCAATCCAGTCCGCCACATTCTCCCGCACCATCCGGTCAATCCCGGCGGGAGCTTCGTACTCACTCATCAGGGCGTGCCAATCCGCCACCATGAAAAAGCAGTCGTACTGATCCTGGAGTTCTCTCCAGTTGGTGAGAGCCCCCACCCAGTGTCCCAAGTGAAGCTGACCGGTGGGACGCATCCCGCTTAAGACCCGCTTCTTCATCTCGAAGCGTCCAGTTTCTGAGCGACTTTTTCCACCTGGTAAAGTTCGATGAGATCCCCCACTTGAAAGTCGCTGAATTTTTCGACCGAGATGCCGCATTCCTGGCCTTCCGGCACCTCCTTGACATCATCTTTGAACCGCTTCAGCGCCGAGAGTTTCCCTTCGAACACCCTTTCCTTATCCCGGATGACGCGCACAATGGGGTTCCCCGCCCGGACCAGTTTCCCCTTGATAGCCAGGCAGCCGGCGATATTTCCGACTTTTGAAATCTTGAAAATCTGCTTCACCTCCGCCCGGCCCAGAAAGGATTCCTTCGTCACCGGCTCCAAGAGTCCCTCAATGGCCAGTTTAATTTCAGAAACCGCTTCGTAGATGATATTGTAAAGTTTGATTTCAACCCCTTCTTCCTTGGCGACCGCCTCCGCCCGGGGAAGAATATCCGCATGGAACCCCAAGACCACCGCATCCGAAGCGGCGGCAAGCATCACATCCGATTCATTGATATCGCCGACACCGCTGTGAATAATGGAAAGCTTCACTTCCTTAGGTTCGATTTTGGCGATTTCCCCTTTCAGCGCCTCAAGGGATCCCTGAACATCTCCTTTCAGGATGAGTTTGACCTCTTTTATTTTTCCTTCCCGGATCCGGTCATGCAACTCCTCCAAAGTCAGATGGCGGACCGCCGGGCCGCCGGTCCCCTTCATCTCCTGCCGCTCGGCCACGATCTGCTTCGCCGCTTTCTCGTCCTGTACCACATAAAAGCGGTCTCCCGCCTGCGGGACACCGGAAAGGCCGAGGATCTCAACCGGCTGGGAAGGGAGGGCCTCGTGAATCCGCTGACCTTTATCATTAATCATCGCCCGGATTTTTCCGTAATAGATGTTACAGACAACCACCTCCCCAACCTTCAGCGCTCCATCCTGAACCAGCACTCTTGCAACCGGCCCCCTTCCCTTGGAGAGTTCGCTTTCCAGAACAGTGCCGCTCGCCCTTTTTCCGGGATTCGCCTTGAGTTCAAGAAGCTCCGCTTCCAGAAGGAGCATCTCAAGGAGTTCCGGAATCCCCTGCTTGGTCTTGGCCGAGACCGGGACCATGATGGTTTTGCCGCCCCACTCCTCCGCGACAAGGTTCTTTTCGGTCAGTTGCTGCTTCACCCGGTCAATATTGGCACTCGGGAGGTCGCATTTATTGATTGCGACGACAATCGGGACCTCCGCTGCCCGGGCATGGTCGATTGCCTCCTCGGTCTGCGGCATGATGCCGTCGTCCGCAGCCACCACCAACACCACCACATCCGTGACGTTCGCCCCCCGGGCCCGCATGGCGGTAAAGGCCTCATGACCCGGCGTATCCAGAAAAGTCACCTGTCCCTTGTCCAGCGTCACCTCATATGCCCCGATATGCTGGGTAATGCCGCCCGCCTCTCCCGCAACGACATCGCTTTTCCGGATCGCGTCCAGAAGGGAAGTTTTGCCGTGGTCCACATGTCCCATCAACGTCACGATGGGAGCACGGGGCTTGAGCTTTTTTGGATCTTCCTTCTCATGCTCCAGGATGAGGGCCTCTTCGCTCGTCGGCAGTTTTTCAGGAAGAAAACGAAATTCCTCGGCCAAAGAGGCGACGGTTTTCTCATCAAGTGCCTGATTGATGGTGGCCAAAATTTTCCGCTGCATGAGGGCCTTGATCAGGTCGCTGACCCTCACATTGATTTTGACGGAGAGATCCTTCACCGAAATCGGGTATCGGAGCTGAACTTTAACCGGTGCTTTGAGAGGCGCGGGCTCCGCCATGGGCGGCGTCGGTGCGGGTGTCGGTTTTGCCGGCGCCACCGCTCTCGGTTTTGCAGGAGGCGTCGGTTTCTCCCTTTTTTCCACCTTCGGAGGGGGAGGAATTTTTGTCTCCTTCTTTTCGGCTACGCCTCCCTTTAACTTCTCAATAACCTCCGCCGGAACCACGCTCATGTGGCTTTTGACTTCCACCTTCATGGCATGCAATTTTTCAAGGAGCGCTTTGCTTGAAACTCCGAGCTGCTTGGCAAGGTCGTGGACGCGGAGACTCATGAGCTTTCTTCCTTTTTTACGGGCGGCTCTTTGGGAGCGGAGCGGGTTTTTTCAAGGACCTCCTTCGCTCCTCGGATCAGTTTTTCAGCGGTCTTCGGGCCGATCCCGGGAAGGGCCGTCAGCGCCTCCGGGGAGGCCTCCGCCACCGCCGAGACGGTGACGAATCCGCCCTCGGTCAACGTCGCCTTCATCTTCGGACCGACCCCCGGAAGATGCTGGATATCGAGTTTTGTCTCGACGGCGAGTTCTGACTTGGATTTGATGTCGATATCCCAGCCGGTCAGCTTTGCCGCCAGCCGCACATTTTGTCCCCTCTTCCCGATGGAGAGGGAAAGCTGGTCATCCTCCACGATGACGAGGACTTTCTTTTTTTCCTTGTCAACCTTGGCATCAAGAATCTTTGCCGGAGAGAGGGCGGCGGAGATGTATTCCCGGGTATCGTCGCTGTAACGGACAATGTCGATTCTCTCCCCCTGCAGTTCCTTCACAATCTCTTTCACCCGGGATCCCCGCATCCCGACGCACGCTCCCACACAATCGACTTTTTCATCCTTGGAATAAACGGCAATTTTCGTCCGGTCCCCCGCTTCCCGGGAAATCGACTTGATCTCCACAATCCCCTCGTCAATTTCGGGAACCTCAAGCTCAAAGAGCCGGCGGATCAGTTCCGTGTGGTTGCGTGAGAGGATAATCTGGGGTCCCCGGGCGGTCTTTTTGACCTCCAGGACGTAGCATCGGATCCGGTCTCCCTGATGGTACTCGTCGCTCGGCGGGACTTCCCGCCTAGGCAGAAATCCCTCCGTCTTTCCCAAATCGACGATGATATTCCCCTTTTCGACCCGGTGCACACTGCCGCTCACAATGTTCCCCACGCGGCTTTGAAAATCATGGAAGACCACTTCCCGCTCCGCTTCGCGGATTTTCTGAATGATAATCTGTTTGGCCGTCTGGGCGGCGATCCGGCTGAACTCCTGGGAAGCGACCTTCGTCTCCCCCGAAAAGACAGTGATCTCACCCGTTTTGGGATCGAGTTTGACGCTGACCTCCTCCGGATTTCTTCCGATCACCTTCCGGGCTGCCGAGAGGAGCGCCGACTCCACCGCCTCAATCAATATTTCGCGCTGAATGCCTTTCTCCCGCTCGATATGATCCAACACCGTCAGCAATTCACCGTTCATGGAAACCCGCCTTTAGAATTGAATGACTCTCATTCCCTTTAAAAGATCCTTCAAAGAATACGACTCGGTCTTGTAATTGTCGAGCCGGAGGGAGAGGGTTTCTCCCTCAACACCTTCCAACACCCCTTGGACTTCCGTTCTGCCGGCAAGGGGCTTCCTAAAAACCAGACGAACCGGTTCTCCAATGACCCGTTTGAAATCCCGTTCCGTTACAAGCGGCCGGTCCAATCCGGGAGAATTGACCTCCAGGAGATAACTTTCCTGAATCCAATTTCCCTCATCGAGCCGTTCGCTGATCAGCCGGTTCAACTCGGCACAGTCATTGAGGGTGATTCCGCCCGGCCTATCGACCAGGAGCCGGAGGACCGGCTTGTGCCCTTCCCGCCTGTATGTGAATTCCACCAGTTCCGTCCCCCTCTCCTCCAAAAGATCGGTCACCATCTTCTGAATGCGACCGATCGGATCCCCTTCACTGACGGAGGAAACCGGCTTTTCCGGTTCGGACCGGAGGGAGGCGAGGGTGCCAAAAATTTCAGAGCGCGGGACAATGACCGTTTTACCGTCCCGCCGCCGTTTGATTTCGAAATTCCCTTCGTTTACGGCCCCCTTTCCGATAATCACCTGAAAAGGGATCCCGATTAAATCCGCCTCCTTGAATTTGATTCCGGCTCGCTCTTCACGGTCGTCCCAAAGAACATCCCATCCCTTGTCTTTCGCCTCCCGATAAATCGAATCGGCCGCCTCCCGGGAAGGCGGATCGGAAAGAAGGGAAAGAATCACAACCGAAAACGGGGCCACCGAATCGGGCCAGCAAATTCCGTCCGCGTCATGATGTTCCTCGATGACGGCGGCCAGGATCCGGCTTACCCCGATGCCGTAGCAGCCCATCAGAATCGGTTTCCGATTTCCCGTATCGTCGAGGTACGTCGCATCAAGGGCCTTCGTATATTTGGTTCCGAGTTGAAAGATATGTCCCACTTCAAGGCCCCGCCTGACCGCGCCTTTCTTCTTGCATTGGGGACAATGACCCGCCCTCTGGTCCTCGTCGTGCTCCTTTTCTTCAGGTAGGGGCCAGGCCATCTGACAGCTTTCGCAGCGGCCGACGAGACTTTCACCGCTTTCCGCCGGTACGATAAATTCGTGGGAACGGCTTCCGCCCATCACCCCGGGATCCGCCTCCACCCTCCAGGTCGAAAGACCGCAACGGGCAAAAATTCTTTGATAGGCGGAGAGCATTTTTTCGTAACTTTCCGAGAGACTCGTTTCATCCGCATCGAAACTGTAAGCATCCTTCATGATAAACTCGCGGCTCCGGACGACGCCGAAGCGGGGCCTTGCCTCATCCCGGAACTTCGTCTGAATCTGATAAAGAATCAGAGGAAGCTGCCGGTAACTCTTGACCTCCCCCCGGATGAGATCGGTAATCACCTCTTCGTGCGTCGGACCGAGCACATTCAGTTTCCCATGCCGATCTTTGAATGAAATCATGTCCTGACCGAGTGTCTCAAATCGTCCGGTGGTTTTCCAGAGCTCCGCCGGTTGAAGCGCCGGAAGGAGGAGTTCCTTCGCCCCCTCCCGGTTCATCTCCTCCCGGATGATGTTCTCCACTTTTCGCAAAGCGCGGAGACCGAGCGGAAGATAAGAATAGACCCCCGAAGCGAGGAGTCGGATGAGACTCGCCCGGATCATGAGCCGGTGGCTCACCGCTTCCGCATCCTGGGGTGATTCTTTCAGCGTCGGGATAAAACTACCGGACCATTTCATGGATTGGTTCCCGATTTCGAACTTTCGGATTCCATCGCCAACATCTCCTGGACAAGGGCATCGAGCATCTCACTCTCTTTGACTCGTCGGACCATCCGGCCCTTCTTGAAAATCATTCCCTGTCCCTTCCCGGCCGCAATGCCGATGTCGGCATCTTTTGCCTCTCCCGGTCCGTTCACTTCGCACCCCATGAGGGCGATTTTCAACCCCACGAAACTCTTCTGCGATTTCCCCATTTCCCGGAGCCGGCCCTCCGCCGCCTCCACCAGTTGGATGAGGTCGATATCGGCGCGTCCGCAGGAAGGACAGGCGATCAGCTCCGGCCCGAAATCTCGGAGTTCCAAAAACTGAAGGATCCTCTTCCCGACCTCCACCTCTTCAACCGGATCCCCGGTGAGCGACACCCGGAGGGTATCCCCGATCCCCTCCAAAAGGAGCACCCCGATGCCAAGGGTCGATTTAATCGCCCCGTCCCGCGGCAGTCCCGCCTCGGTGACGCCGAGATGGAAGGGATAATCGCACTCTTTTGCCATCCGCCGGTACGCCAAAATGGTATCCCGCGGATTGGAAAGCTTCATCGAAATTTTCAACTCGGTGAAATGGCGGTCTTCAAAAAAACGGAGATAACCGAGGGCCCTTTGAACCATCTTTTCAATAAAGGCCTCGCGTGCCTCATGGCGAAGGGGTCCCTCCTTCGGATAAACCGCATCCACCGAGCCCGCATTCACCCCGATTCGGATCGCGGCCTTGTGATGTTTTGCCGCATCAATCACCTGCTGAATCCGCTCTTTGTCCTTCAGATTTCCCGGATTCAGCCGAATTGCGTTCGCTCCGCCCTCAAGCGCCTCAAGGGCCAGCCGGTGGTCGTAATGAATATCCGCGATGAGGGGAATCCGGATCTGAGACTTGATCTTCCTAATCGCCCCGGCCGAGGGGGGATCCGGAACCGCCACGCGGACCAGGTCGCATCCTGCCCGTTCCAGCGCATGGATCTGACGGACCGTCGCCTCTACATCATGGGTAAAGGTCTTCGTCATCGACTGGACCGTCACGGGTGCGTCTCCGCCGATCGCGACCGATCCCACATGAATTTTCCTTGTCTGTCTCCTCTTCATCCACATCATGAACCTCCGAACCAGCTGGAGAGTTTTTCAAACACCCCGAACCGGGCGAAGTCGTTGTAAAAAACCACGATCATCAATCCGATCAAAAAGGCCATTCCGAGCTGCTGCGACACCTCCTGTGCCCGTTCGCTCACCGGTTTCCCCTTCAGACGCTCCAACACAAGGAAAAAAAGATGCCCGCCGTCTAAGACCGGGATCGGAAGGACGTTGAAAATGGCGAGCGATGCGCTCAACAAAGCCACCATCTGCAAAAGATACGCCAACCCGAGATGAAACGCCTGCTCCGTAATCATGAAGATGCCGATGGGACCTGTCAGCGACTCCCGAAGCGGCAAATGTCCGGTCACGATCCGCCCGAGCGCTTTGAAAGTGAGAAGGGTAATGGACCCAAGCTGCTCTGCCGCCTTCCAAAGGGCCTCGTGGACCGGATGCCGGATAAACCTCACCTCTTCCGAAGGGGCGATGCCGACGAGCGGAAACCGTTTCTTCTCCCCGAAGAGATTTTTTTCCTCGACCGGCTTGGCCACCACATGAAAGGTGCGCTCCCGCCCCTCGCGCTCCGCCGAAAGATGCACCGGCATTCCTTCGGGGGTCTCCCGGATGAGACGCGTCACATCATCCCAATGCTCGACCTCCTGATCGTTCACAGAAAGGATCCGGTCTCCTTCCAAAATCCCAGCCGCCTTTGCGGGAAAATCATCCATCACCTTCCCGACCCGGGTGGTGAGTCGCGGGTAGCCGGTGACAAAGACACCCCAAAATAAGACAAAGGCCAAGAGGTAATTCAGTAAAGGTCCCGCAAAGACAACGGCAAACCGCTCTCCGACCGGACGGGAAAGGTACTCCCATTTTTCTCCCCTTGTATCCTTGTGGGTCTCTCCTCCCAGTTTCACATAGCCCCCGAGCGGCACCAAGGACAGTCGGTACTCCGTCTCCCCTTTCCGGAGACTTAAAATCTTCGGTCCGAATCCGACGGAAAAACGCTCGACCCGGATCCCGAGGCGCTTGGCCATGTAGAAATGGCCCCATTCATGGACCACAATGAGAACACTCAAAACGATTGCAAAAATGAAGAAAAACATCTCAAACCCTTTTCAAGAGAGTCCGTGTTTCTTCCCGCGCCCAACGGTCTTCCGCCAGAATCGCCTCCAGCGTCTCGGTTTTCACGGAGGTCCGTTTGGAAAGGACCTTCTCAATCAGAAGCGGAATCTTCACGAAAGAGATCTCCCCCGAAAGATACGCTTTCACCGCCTCTTCGTTGGCGGCATTCAAAACAACGGGGGCATTCCCCCCTTCCCGGGCCGACTCATAGGCGATTCGAAGACAGGGGAACTTTTCCGGGTCCGGGTCTTCGAAGGTCAGCCGTCGGATCTGGCGCCAATCCAGGGACGCACACTCGCCGTTCAGCCGGTCCGGATAGCTCAACGCATACTGAATCGGAAGTTTCATGTCCGTGACCGCCAAAAGGGCCAAAACCGACCCGTCCACAAATTCCACCATCGAATGAATCAATGCCTCCGGATGAATCACCACCTCCACCTGCTCGACCGGGATTTCAAAAAGATGATGCGCCTCGATGATTTCAAGTCCCTTGTTCATCAAGGTCGCGGAGTCGACCGTGATTTTCCTTCCCATTTTCCATTTGGGATGCGCCAGGACTTCCTTCTGCGTCACGGTGTTGAAACTCTCCTTCGATCTTTGACGAAGCGGTCCACCGGAGCCGGTCAGGATAATCCGTTTGAGCTCGCTCCGGTTTCTTTGGTCGAGGCACTGAAAAACTGCATTATGTTCGCTGTCAACCGGAAGGAGTAGCGCGCCCGCTCGGGTCGCCTCCTTTTTCAGGAGCTCACCCGCCATCACAAGCGACTCCTTATTGGCAATGGCGACCTGTTTACCGGCCCGAATCGCCTCCAGGGTTGGCTCAAGCGCCTTTGCCCCGCCGATCGCCACGAGGACAATGTCACTCTCCTTGATTCCGGCGAGTTGACGGATCCCCTCTTCCCCTACGAACAGTTCCGCGGAAGGGATCTCTTTCCGCAACAGTTCCGACTGCTTCGGATCCGAGACGCCCAGCCGTTTTACGCGGAAGCGCTTGGCCTGCTCAATCAAAAGGGTGACATTCTCCCTGCAGGCAATAGCGGCCACCTCAAAGTATTCAGGACGTGCCGCAATAACCTCAAGGGCGTTTCGACCGACAGAGCCGGTGGAACCGAGTATCGTGACGCGTTTCATTTGACAAACCTAACCATGGCGTAGAAAAGAGGGGTCGTGAACAAAAGACTGTCAATCGTATCCAGAATTCCCCCCATTCCGGGAATGAACTTTTGGGTATCTTTGGTCTGACAGTCCCGCTTGATGAGACTTTCCGCCAGATCCCCGTACACCCCGATTACACCCAGGATGAACCCGAGCCCTGCATAGAAAACCCAGTTCCAAGGAGGGGGCCCGAATCCAAGATGTCTTTCCAGAAGCGGCTTGGAGACAGCGAGACTGATCAAAATGCCCGCGAGGACCGCTGCCACGGTCCCCTCCAATGTTTTCTTGGGGCTGACTCTTGGAACCAGGGGCCGTTTCCCGACTGTGCTGCCCACCAGATACGCCCCCACGTCACCCCCCTTGGTCACTAAGAGGAGATACGCCACGAGAGTCGCTCCCTCCAGCCGGAGGGGAATCATAAAACTGAAGAGAACCGAAATGTAAATGATCCCCGCGGCCGTCACCGAAAGACCGGCCACCGACCCTTCGTTTTTTCCCTTGGCAAACTGGTAGCCGAAGAAGACCAGAAAAAAAAGAACAGTAAAAAACGGATACGCCGCCAAAATTTCCCGTGTTTGATGCTGGCGGTACGCCAAAAGCGGTACCAGTACCCCCATCCCGGTCGAGAAAAATTTTCCGACCCGGAACCCCTTCTTTTCCGCCAGCGAATAGAATTCAAAGAGCCCCAGCCCCACCAAAACCGCAATCACTCCCCGAAAACCCCAGATCGGGAAGCGGAAGATGACCGCGTATGAAAAAAGAATCCATGCCGTGGTGCTGAAGATCCGTTTGACAAACATCTCTTTAGGAAACGGGGGTCTTGACTGCCCGGGTGGCTCCGAAGCGGCGTTCGCGACTCTGGAACTCCTGAATCGCTTTTTCAAGGTCGCTTTTTGTAAAATCAGGCCAGAATTTCCGGGTTACCACAATCTCACTGTACGAAATCTGCCAAAGAAGAAAATTCGAAATCCGCATCTCGCCGCTCGTCCGGATCAGAAGATCCGGGTCCGGCAGCTCGTGTGTATAGAGAAAGGTCGAAAAAACATCCTCATCGATATCGTCGGGACGGAGTCCGTCTTCTTTCACCTGTCTTGCAATCCGCCGGACGGCATCCACAATTTCAGAACGGCCTCCGTAATTCAACGCCAAATTCAGCACTAGTCCTTTATTTTTGGCCGTGGCGGAAATGGTTGTTTTGAGCCGCTTCTGCACAAAATCCGGGAGCTTGTCCGCGCGGCCGATGGTAGTGAAACGAATATCGTGTTCGTTCATTTCATCGATCTCTTTTTCAAGGAACTCACTCAAAAGACGCATCAGTGTGTTGATCTCCATCCTCGGACGGCGCCAGTTCTCCACGCTGAAGGCATAAAGCGTCAAAACCGGGATCTTTAACTCCACGCACGCCTCCACCACCCGCCGGACCGCCTTGATCCCGGCGCGGTGGCCCATCGTCCGGGGCAGCCCGCGGCTTTTAGCCCATCGGCCGTTTCCGTCCATGATAATGGCGATATGTTTCGGAAGATTGTTATTCATCTTTTTTACAAAAACAAAGGGGGACAACTTTCATCCCCCTGGATGCGACCCCCTTCAAGCTGATGCGTTAGACAATCACCTCATTTGATCGTCTCGCTACCCCGGCCCGAAAAGTTCTGGGAAGAATCGCGCGAAAGGATGATGATTTCCACGCGACGGTTTTTCTGGCGGCCTTCCGCTGTTTTGTTCGAAGTGATCGGTCGGGTATCGGCAAACCCTTTCGTCGTGATGGAGGACGCGGAGATCCCCTCCTGCACCAGAAAATCGGCGACGCTCTTTGCCCGCGCTTCCGAAAGTTCCTGGTTCGATTTCCAGCCGGACAGTTTGATCGGTTGGTCGTCCGTATGTCCCTCGACGCTGATATTCCGGCCGCCCCCCAATTCCTTCACGGCGTACGAAATCTTTTTCAACACATCCTTCGCTTCGCGCCGGACGGTGGCCTTGCCGGAATCGAAATAGACTTCGGCGAGCGAACGGATGACAATCCCCCGCTCTCCAACGCTCAGATCCAATTCGCCTCTCTCGATTTCTCTCTTGAGCCGGTTCTCCAGGTCCCGTTTGATTCTTTCCAGCGCCTCAACCTCTTCACTCAAGCGGGACACCTGAGTCTCAAGGGTATCGATTTTTCGGACATCCTCGGGACTTCTCTTATGAAAGACAAAAGAACACCCTGCTGCAAACATCAAAAGCAAAACCAAAAGGATTCCTTTTGTCAACCGTGACATCCGAATCATGCCCGCATCTCCTTCAATCAATAAAGGTCCAATATAAAGAAGACACCGACCTCTACACCGAGGTCTTTTTTTCACTTGGGGTTATAATAACATCCGGAGCTCCGGAAGTCAAGCCCTTTTTTCCACACAGGATTTACGTAATCCTATGCAACAAAACAAATTACATTTTCTATCGGAAGAGGGTGTGGTGAACGAGAAAGCTCGCAAAGACGATGGAGACCATGGACATCAATTTGATGAGGATATTCAGGGACGGGCCGGCGGTGTCTTTGAAGGGGTCGCCCACGGTATCTCCCACAACCCCCGCCTTGTGCGCGGGGGAACCCTTTCCGCCGTAGGCCCCTCCTTCGATATATTTTTTGGCATTGTCCCAGGTTCCCCCGGCATTGGCCATCATGATGGCGAGGATAAATCCGGAGACCGTGGCGCCTGTCAAAAATCCGACTTCGCTTGCAAGCCCCAGGAAAAACCCCATCGCAAGCGGAACCAAGATCGCCAACATCGATGGTAAAATCATCTCCCTTAATGCGGCCCGGGTGGAGATATCGACGCAGCGCGCATAGTCCGGTTTTGCCTTCCCCTCCATGAGCCCTTGAATCTCTTTAAACTGCCGCCGCACCTCCATCACAATCCCCCCGGCCGCGCGCCCGACAGAGCGGATGCAGAGACTGCAGAATAGAAAGGGCAGCATCCCCCCGATAAGAATCCCGATGAGGACGGTCGGATTCAGAAGGGAGAGGTTCAGTTGAATACCGTGAAGCGAGATCTGGTCGGTATAGGCGGCGATAAGTGCGAGGGCCGTGAGTGCGGCGGAACCGATCGCAAATCCCTTCCCTGTCGCTGCCGTGGTGTTTCCGAGAGAATCCAACGCATCGGTCCTCTCGCGAACCATGGGCGGCTGACGCGACATCTGGGCATTTCCGCCGGCGTTGTCAGCGACAGGACCGTAAGCATCGGTGGCCAGCGTAATCCCAAGGGTTGAAAGCATCCCGACGGCTGCAATGGAAACGCCGTAGAGCCCGAGGCTGAAATCGCCCCCTCCGCCTGAAAGATAGAAACTGGCGATGACCGCAAGGGCCACAATGAGAATCGGCGGCACCGTGGAAAGCATCCCGATGGCGAATCCTTCGATAATGACTGTCGCAGGCCCCGTGAGCGCCGTCTTGGCCACAGATTGCGTCGGTTTGTAGCCGCCGGAGGTAAAATACTCCGAGGAAAGCCCGATGAAAATCCCCGCCAAAAGTCCCGCAAGAATTGCCCAATAGATGCCGATATGGGCCATCCCGAGCTGCATTTTGACGATAAAAAAGGAAGCGACGGCAATGAGGACCGCACTGGTAAAAACCCCCCGACGGAGTGCGGCAAGGAGGGCTGCCTGTTCCACTTTTTCACCCGTCTTGACAAAAAAGGTGCCCACCACGGAGGCCAAGATACCGATCGCCGCGATCACCGCGGGAACCGCGACCGCTGCCAAGCTCAATCCAAATTTTCCGAAAGCGGCGGCACCGAGCGCCATCGTCGCCACAATGGCCCCCACATACGATTCATAGAGATCGGCCCCCATCCCCGCAACATCTCCCACATTGTCACCCACATTATCCGCGATCACGGCCGGGTTTCGCGGGTCATCCTCCGGAATCCCCGCTTCCACCTTTCCGACGAGGTCGGCCCCCACATCGGCCGCCTTGGTAAAAATCCCGCCCCCCACTCTCGCAAACAGGGCCAGGAAACTGGCCCCCATGCTCGAGGTGAGAATCGCACTGGTAATATTTCGAATCCTTTCCGCTTCCGGGAGGTGTCGGTAAAAGGCGTTCAGGAGAAAATAACCGATACTGATTTGCAGAAGCCCAAGGCCCACGACCGTCAGTCCCATGACCGCACCGCTTGAAAAAGCGACGCGGAGTCCCCGATTGAGACTCACCTTGGCCGCCGCCGCAGTCCGGTGGCTGGCCCGTGTGGCCATCGTTAAACCGATAAAACCCGAAAGCCACGAGAAAAAGCCGCCTCCCAAAAAGGCAAAGGGGACAAAATAAATCAGATACCCTCGGGAAGCGAGGAATAAAAGAATAAAGAAGACGATTGTGAAAAAAACCGAAACCACCGCCGATTGACGCCGGATGTATGCCTGGGCTCCCTCCCGCACCCATCCTGAAATCTCCTGCATCTCCTTTGTCCCCTCCTCTTGCCGCAACACCGAATAGGCAAGAGACCCGGCAAATAAAAGGGCAGACACGGCGCTCACCGGCGCCAAAAGGAATACGTTGAATTCCATATGGTTTTCCCCCTATCTTTTCCTTTTTCTTTTGTGTTGCATCCGTAACGTTTGCGTGCGCTCCGATCCCACAGAAATCAAACTGATGGGGACGCCCAGAAGTCCCGAAAGTCTTTTCAAATAGCGTTTTGCTTCTATCGGCAGCTCTTCAAAGCGGCGGCAGGTGCTGGTATCTTTCATCCAGCCGGGATGTTCCTCATAGAGAGGGACGCATTCCCAAAGTCTCTCAATATCCGCCGGGAATTCCGTGTGACGTTTGTTGCCGATCCGGTAGGCGGTGCAGATTTTGACGCTCTTTCTTTCGTCGAGGACATCCAGTTTTGTCACGATCAGCTCATCCAACCCGTTCACGCGGACCGAATGACGCGAAAGGACCGCGTCAAACCATCCGCATCGACGGGGCCGGCCTGTGGTGGCTCCGAACTCCTTCCCCTTTCGGCGGATTGCCTCCATGAGTGCCGCCGGAAATTCCGTCGGGAAAGGCCCCTCCCCCACCCGCGTGGTGTAGGCCTTGATCACCCCGATCACACGGTCAATCCGGGTCGGCCCGATCCCGGAGCCGATACAGGCCCCTCCGGCGGTGGCATTGGAAGAAGTGACAAAAGGATAGGTGCCGTGATCGATGTCGAGAAGGGTGCCTTGCGCCCCTTCAAAAAGGATCCGCTTCCCCTTTTCGATCGCCTGATTCAAAAGCAGCGAGGTGTTGCAGGCATACCGCTTGAGGAGCTTTCCATACTCGAGATATTCCTTGCAAATATCGGAAAACCGAACCGGTTTTTCTTTGTAAATTTTCGTGATAATCTCGTTTTTCTCGCTGACGTTTTCCTTGAGTTTTTTTCTGAAGATCTCCTTATCCAGAAGGTCCGCCACCCGGATACCCGAGCGAGCGATCTTATCCACATAACAGGGGCCGATGCCGCGGCCCGTCGTCCCGATCCGGGTACCCCGCCGCTCCTTGAGCCGGTCCAAGAGGCGGTGGTAAGGAAAAATAAGGTGCGCCTCTTCGCTAATGCGAAGATTTTCGCTCACGGAGATCCCCATGCGGCGGAGTCGCGCCATCTCTTCAAGAAGCGCTTTCGGATCGATGACGACACCGTTTCCGATCAGGCAAATTTTTTTGGAATGGAGAATCCCGGAGGGAACGAGATGGAAAACAAATTCCTCGCCGTCCACCACCACGGTGTGTCCGGCGTTATTGCCTCCCTGAAAGCGGACGATGATATCGGCGCTTTTGGCAAGAAAATCGATGATTTTCCCTTTGCCTTCATCGCCCCACTGCGCCCCGACCACAACGGTATTGGCCATGAGACTAAAGAACGATCAGCCGCGCATCATAAACATTGTCGGCGCTTGAAAGCTCCCGGAGAACCTCTGCGGGGACAAGACTGTCCACATTAATCACCGTGATGGCGCGTCCCCCCTGATTCCGGCGTCCGAAGGTCATGCCGGCGATGTTGATGCCGTTTCTCCCGAGGATGGTGCCGATCGTCCCGATGATGCCGGGGACATCTTTGTTGAAGGTAATGACCATATATCCTTTGGGGACCGCATCCACGTAAAATTCGTCGATTTTGACGATCCGCGGATTATCCTTGCTGAAGAGGGTCCCCTCCACAATGCTCCGGAGTTTGTCCGTCCTCACCTCAGTCCAGATGGAGTTTGCAAATTCCTCCACTTCGGTCGTTTTGGTCTCCAGAATCTTGATTCCCCTTCCTTTGGCCAGAACCTGGGCATTGACATAGTTCACCGTCTCGCCCAATACCGGCGTCAGGAGTCCCTTCACCAGGGCCACCGTGATGGGGGAGGTGTCGTAATTGGTGGTTTCGCCGCTGTAACGGATTTTCACGTTGGTGATCCGGCCGTCGGCGAGCTGCGCCTGCAAAGCCCCGACGCTTTCGGCAAGTTTCAAATAGGGCCGAATGACCTTGAAGACCTCTCCGTCGACGGATGGGTAGTTGATCGCGTTCCGGATTCCCCGGTCCAACAGAACATCCGCCACCTGCCTTGCGATATCCACCGCCACATTGATCTGCGCTTCATTGGTGGAGGCGCCGAGATGGGGCGTTGCAATCACCTGTTTCAATTTCAGAAGCGGGTGGTCCTTCGGCGGCTCCTGTTCGAAAACATCCAACGCTGCACCGGCCACTTTTCCCGAGCGGATCGCCTTTTCCAAGGCCGCTTCGTCGATAATGCCGCCCCGGGCGCAGTTCACAATCCGGACCCCCTTCTTCATCTGGTCGAACTCCCTCGCTCCGATCAGATGCTTTGTCTCCTTGGTCAGAGGGGTATGAACGGTGATGAAATCGGAACGTTGGAGAAGTTCCTCCAAGCTCACCAATTCCACCTCCATTTTATTCGCCTTTTCGGCAGAGAGAAAAGGGTCATCGGCGATGACTTTCATGCCGAAGGATTGGGCGCGCTTGGCCACCTCGCTCCCGATCCGTCCGAGTCCGACAATGCCGAGCGTCTTCCCGTAAAGCTCGAGTCCCGTAAGTCCCTTCCGGTCCCATTGATTTTGGCGAATCAACTGATTCGCCTCCGGAATGTTTCGCGCAAGGGCCAAAAGAAGACTTAAGGTATGTTCTGCGGTGGCAATCGTGTTTCCCTCGGGGGCATTCATCACAATGATTCCCTGACGGCTTGCCGCCTCCACATCCACGTTGTCGAGTCCGATCCCGGCCCGCCCGATCACCCGGAGTTTCTTCGCCCGCTGAATCACCTCCTCGGTGACACGGGTGCCGCTCCGAATGATGAGGGCATCATAATCCGCAATGATCTCTTTGAGCTTCTCAGGGGGAATTCCCTCAAAGACATCCACCTTCAGGTCTTTGACTTCCTTCAGGATCTCAAGACCTTTCTCCGAAAGCGAATCGCTAATTAAGAGTCTCATGCGCCACTTCTTTCAATTCCTTTTCAAGTGCCGAAAGACATAACTGAATGTCCTTCTTCCGAATATACCCCATATGGGCGATCCGAATAATTTTTCCCTTTAAGGCCCCCTGGCCTTCTGCCACCCAGATGCCGTATTTTTGGCGGAGTGCTTGAATCAGCTCTGTCCCATCCATCCCTTCCGGAACCTTCACGGCGCTTAACGCATTGGAAGGATGTCTGGCAAAAAGCGAGAGTCCGAGTTTACCCACCAGTGCCTTCCGCGTCTGGTCCGCGAGTTGTTTGGTCTCCTGCCAGACTTTTTCCATCCCCTTTTTGAGAATGCCCCCGACCGACTGTTGAAGCGAAACAACAAGCGAAATGGCCGGGGTAAAGGGGGTATCCCACTTCTCAAGCGCTTTCCGGGCCTTCGACAGGTCAAAATAAAATCGCGGAAGCCGTGCCGAAGCAGCCAGTTTCCAGGCCGGTTCCCCGACGCTGATGAGTCCCAGTCCCGGTGGGAGCATCAGGGCTTTTTGGGAGCCCGCCACCACGATATCCACTCCCCACCGGTCCGTCCAAAGAGGGTCCGCCGCCAGCCCGCTGATGGCATCCACGGCAATCAACGAACCGTGTGCATGGCTCACCCGGGCAAGCGATTCGACATCGTTCCGGACGCCGGTAGAGGTCTCGCAAAGAGTTGAAAACACCACCTTCACCTGTTTTTCGCGGCTTAAAAGTTCGTCGAGCTTTTTGGGGTCGCATGCCTCCCCCCAGGTCACCGGCAACACCACGGTCTCGAGTCCGTAGGCCTTGCAGATTTTCTCCCACCGCTCTCCGAATTTTCCGCCGACGACCGCGACCACCTTGTCCCCGGGAGATAAAAAATTCACCACCGCTGCCTCCATCGTTCCCGTCCCGCTTGAGGCAAAAAGGAAAACGTCGCTTTTTTGGGTCTTGAGAATCTCCTTCAGACCCTGGACCGTCTCCTTGAAAATCTCCTGATATTCCGCCGTCCGGTGATGAACCATCGGCCTGGCAAGGGCCTCCCGGACCTCCGGCGGGAGCGGGGTCGGACCGGGGGTCAGCAGAATCTGTTTTTTCATGTTATTTTTTCTTTTTTGAGACGATGACTTCATCGACAATGCCGTATTCCTTGGCCTCCTCGGCGGACATGAAATAATCCCGGTCGGTGTCTTTCTCAACCTGACTCAGAGACTTCCCCGTGTGTATGGAGAGAATCTCATTCAATTTTTCCCTGAGGCGCAAGATTTCCCGCGCCTGGATACTGATATCGGACGCCGCCCCCTGGACGCCGCCCCACGGCTGATGAATCATGATCCGGGCATGCGGGAGGGCAAACCGTTTCCCTTTGGTCCCGGCAGCCAGAAGCAATGCCCCCATGCTTGTCGCCTGTCCGATGCAATAGGTGGCCACATCCGGCTTCACAAACTGCATGGTGTCATAAATGGCGAGGCCCGATGTCACAGACCCGCCGGGTGAATTAACGTAGACATTGATGTCCTTATCCGGATCTTCCATCTGCAAAAATAACATCTGGGCAATCACCAGATTCGAGATCAAATCATCTACCACCGTACCGATAAAGACGATCCGGTCTTTCAACAGCCGCGAATAGATATCATAGGCCCGTTCGCCGCGGCCCGTCTGCTCGACGACCATCGGAACCAGTGTGGTCATCTCTTCCTCCTCCTCCATTTCTATTCCTCCAGTTCTGTCTCGAATGACATCGTGATGGTGGAACGGCTTTTGATCGTCTCTTCGGCACCCGTTTCCGGATTCAACCCTGAAACCGATTGAAGGGACTCCGTCGTCGATTGACCTTCCGCCTGAACCATCACCCCCTCTGTAATATCAAAATATTGCTTCAACGTTCCCTGTCCCATCATATCGACCGAGACCTTGAGCGGCGTCTCCCCTTCCATAGGCAACACGGTCTCCGGAAAGGAAAAGTCGACCGTGCTGACGATCTTGGCGCAACGCCTGTTCTTTACCGTTTCGACCGATTCAAAGTTATTCTGATACCGGGCCGTGACTCCTTGCTCAAATCCCTCCATGGGAAGTTGTAATTCTCGGACCCACCCTTCCCCCGGTCGAACCGGACGCTCCGGGAAAACCCCCTGGATCTGTTCAAGGAGCTGCTGAAAAGAGAGGTCTTTCACAGGATTGGCCGGATCCGCCACCTCAAGGACCTTCCCGTCTTTCTGGTACCGTAAGGAAATCGCTCTCCCGCCCAAAACTTCCATCAAATTCCCCTCTTGAGGGACTTCCTTTCCGTTCACGGTTTGAGAAAGGTCAAAATCTTCGTAGTGGACATCCACCCAAGCGGAACCGTCTTCCCCCACTTCCCGCGTGGTCATGGAAAGGCGCGACTGGACACGTGTCGCAAAATGGGTCTCGGGGGTGTCCTCTCCGGCCTCCCACTTTCCCTCCAGCATCATCTCATAGCGGTATCGCAGTTGCTGCCCCTGACGGTAACGGAACTCGAGCTTGACCGGCTGTTCTTCCGCAAAAACAGAAAGACTAAAGACCAAAGGCAACAGACTGCAGACTCCTGTGAAGAATGAGAATAAACTTTTTTGCCTCACGCCGCATCCTTAATCTGGGCATTCTCCACAATTACCGAAAGGGCCTTTTCAAAAAGAATCTCTCCCTCTATCCGGTGCCTCAAGGAGCGGTTTTCCAAATCCTTTTTTCTTTCCTCATCGCTCCGCTGCAACCGGTCACTCAAAGACTGAATCCGCTCATCCACTTCCCGGGGACTGATTTCCAGCTTTTCCGTTTCCGCCACCTTCTCAAGAATCAACGAATGCCGGACCCGCCTCTCCGACTCTCGGAGGAGGAGTTCCTGATTCTGCTTGATCCGCTCGCTCATTTCCCCCTCCGGCATCCCGAGGATCCTGAACCGAAAAAGCTCCTCTTCGACCAGGCGTCTGAATTCTTTTTCAACCAGGGTCCGGGGGAGGGCAAACGAACAGGAAAGGCTCAAACCTTCAAGAAGTTCTTTCTCGATGTTTATTTTCTGTGCTTCTTCCTTCCGCGCTTTCAGTTCTTTGTCCAACGCCGCCTTCAGTTCGCCAAGATTTTGAAAAGAGGTGACTGTTTTCACCCATTCGTCGTTCAATTCGGGAAGGACCCGCTTTTTAATTTCGTTCACGCGGAGCTGGTAGTGTGTTTTTTGCACCACGCCTCCGGGGCTCTCCAGGGTCAGTTCTGTCTCGCGGGTCTGGCCGCGGGTCGCTCCGAAAAGGGCCTTGGCGATCTCGGGATGTTTTTGGCCCCGGTCCGAGGCCATAATCAAAACATTTTTACGCGACTCGGTCACCTTCCCGTCCACACGGCCCTCCACATCACAGACCACAAAGTCGTTCTCCTCAACCGCTCCTTCCTTTGGAATCAGCTCTGCCCGCTCCTCCTGCAGTCTTACAAGCTCTCTCTCGATTTCTTCGGGCGAGACGGTAACCGGCTTCCGGGAGGCCTTCAGCCCTTTGTACTTCCGGAGGGGGATCTCCGGTTTCACCTCCAATTTGGCCTTAAAGAAAAGGTCTGATTCCTTAAACTGCACATCGGAGATTTCCGGGAGACTTAAGACCTTTCCATCCAGATGCAATTCCTGAAGGGCCTTCTGATAAAGTTCCGGGATGAGCCGCTTGAGGAGTTCCTCCTCGCCCTCTTTTCCATAACGCTGTTCCACCAGGTGACGGGGTGCTTTCCCCTCCCGAAATCCCGGAACCCGGGCAACCCGTTCCAGATCACGGAGGACCTCTTCCCGTTTCGCCTTGACCTCTTCCGGTTCGGCGCGGATTTCAAGGAGGTGAAGGCATCCTTCAAGTGTTTTCAGGTGAACTTTCATCATTTGCCACAAAACCTTTTTATTTTAACACAAACGATTTACATTGTAAATTTCTCGCCGAGGTAAACCTTGCGCGCCTCGGGGCTTTTCAGGAGTTCCTCGGCGGTTCCCGAAAGAAAGATCCTCCCCTCGGTCATCAAATAGGAGCGGTCGGTGACGGTGAGAGTCTCCCGGACATTGTGGTCGGTCAGGAGGATCCCGAGTCCCCGTCTTTTCAAATCGATGATCATCTGTTGGCACTCGTCTACCGCAATGGGGTCAACGCCGCTGAACGGCTCATCCAAAAGAAGAAATAGCGGGTTTGTGACAAGCGCCCGCGTGATTTCAAGGCGCCGCCGCTCCCCTCCCGAAAGGAGATACGCCTTCTGCTTGGCCAGATGCGTGATCTGAAGCTCGGAAAGGAGCTCTTCCAGCCGCTTGGCCCTTGCCCGCGGCGGGATATGGAGGGTCTCGAGGATCGCCAGGATATTTTCTTCCACCGTCAGTCTTTGAAAAATCGACGGCTCCTGCGACAGATACCCGATGCCGCAGCGGGCCCGCCGGTAAAGGGGAAAGGAGGTGATGTCCTGATCATCGAAGATGATGTTTCCTTTGTTCGGGGAGATCATCCCGATGATCATATAAAAGGTGGTCGTCTTCCCGGCCCCGTTCGGACCGAGAAGCCCCACAATCTCCCCGCGGTGGACCGTGAGGTCCACGCTCTTGACGACCTCCCGGCCGTTATACGATTTGCTTAACTGTTTCGTTTCTAAAAGGTGCATCGCATCCTTGCTGAAAGCCACTCGGCCTTGCCTTCGCCGCACCGCTTGCCCGCCCCAGCGAGGCGGGCTGCGCTTGGTGCTCGGCCTCGCTCCTCCCCGCCTGCGCGGCGCGGGTGACCATGCCCGCTCGGCCTGCGCACATGCGTCTCAGGCAGAGGTCTCGTGTCTTTCTCCATGAATCGTTACTGACTCCCCCCGAAAAACGGGTCGGCGGCGAGGGGATCCTCCTTCGACTTGATGAGAAGTTTCGGCTTGCCGGTCAGCGTCACCTTCCGCTTCCCGGCATCATAGATGGCCTTCTCGCTGTAGGAAATATTCTCCCCCCGCTTGATCCGGACATTGCCGGTTGCAATAATCTCCCGCGCCTCGTTCGTCTCAGGGTCAAAAGTGACATCCATCCGGTCCGCAAGAAGCTCCCCCTCCTGGTCCGTCACCTTCACTTCCTCCCGGAAGACGGCGATATTCTTCGTATAGTCCAGTTCCATCGGTCCTTTTGAGGTGATTTCGATATTCGGACCCATCTCCACTTCCACTTCTTCTTTCAACTCCAGTTTTTTTAAATCCGGGTGCGCCTCCGCACCCTTCCCTTTCGAAAGGATGTTCCCTTTTTGAATGACGACTTCGTCTTCCGTTGAGACCTTCCGCGTGTCTCCGTGCCAATCAAGCGATTCGGTTCGGAGGGTTGCCCCGTCATCCGTTTCGGCAAGGACCTTCTCTTTCAAATGCGCCTGCGCGGTCTTCCGGTTGTAGGTTCCCCGCTCCGAGGTCACGGTGAAGGTGGTCTCTCCCGAGGCCTCAAGTCTCGGATGCTTGAAGGTGGCAATATCCCCCTCCAGGGTTGCCTCCGCTCCTTTCAGTTCCCATTCTCGTTTACCGTCTTTGGCGTAGCCGGTGAAGGAGAATGAGCGGACCTCCTGTTCCGGCAGGGGAATTTCCTCCGCAAAAGCGAGACAAAAAACCAAAGACAAAAGACCAAAGACCCCCATGAAACGAAAACAAAAACTTCCTGCCCTTTTCATCTTTTTTGCAACTTTCTCTTTCTCAACTGACGTCTTTTGTCTTAGGTCTTAAGTCTTGGGTCTGTCTTTTTGTGTCTTCCACCTCCGGTGCATCCAGACCCACTGCTCCGGATAGCGCCGGATGTAACGTTCCGTGACTCCCATCCATCTTTCGGTAAGCCGCCTGACCGCCTCTTCCCGACCGAGGCCGTCTTCCGGCTGAATCGGCTCCTCCACCACGAGCCGATGCCGTCCGTCCTCAAGCCGGACCATGAAACAGGGGACAATCGGGGCATTCGCGCTCAACGAAAAGCGGGCCGGGGCGACCGGCGTATAGGCCTCTTTCCCAAAAAAGGGGACGAAAATCCCGTCCACCGAATCAATGTCCTGATCCGCAAGGATCCCCAGAAACTGATTCCGGCGGAACGGCTCAAGCATCTCTTTCGGGGAGGAATTCCGGTCCAGATACCGGATCCCCTGGATCTCGCGGATTTCGCTCAGGAGCCGGTCAAACCGCTCATCATACACTTTTCTTTTGATAATCGTCCCCCCGTAACCCTTCAGGCCGAGGGCCCGGGCCAACAGTTCCCAATTGCCGAAATGGGCCACAAGGAGAACCCCGCCTTTTCCTTTTTCAAGAACCTGATCGAGCCGGCTAAGTCCTTCGAAAGAAACCCACCGGTCCAGATTTTCCCGGGTCAGTCTCGGAAAATAGATGAGTTCAGCCGCTGTTTTCCCCAGATTCCGGAAAACCGCTTTCCCGATCCGCCGGATCTCTTCGGAGGTCTTTTCATCGCCCAAAGCAAGTGTAAGGTGTCGGAGGGTCTTCTCCCGCTCTTTTCTTAAAAGCCGGAAAGTGATTGATCCGACCCCGGCACCAACGCGGATCCCCCAGGAAGGTGGTAAGTACTTGAAAAGACTCCGGATAAGAAGCGCCAGGGCATAGAGGACCTTCCGCCTGAAGCGATTTTTCATGAGGAATCACTCCAAACTTATTATGTTACAA
>CAMTXH010000021.1:0-40729 GCA_947085655.1 uncultured Omnitrophica bacterium
TTCAGAGAAGCGTATGGGGGACAGTCCCTATCTACGACTTCGAGAACCGTTTATCGAGCATCGAGTATCCAGTCCTTCGACAAAGCTCAGGACTGGCCCTGAGCGTCGTCGAAGGGCCAGGATCGAGCATCCAGTATGCCTATGATGGATTCGGAAGACTTGACAAGAAGGTGCCGAAATGGTATACTTCCTTACAGTAAGGAAATGGAGGCTCTCATGACAATTCTAGAAACGGCAAAAATCACCTCAAAAGGTCAAGTAACGATTCCCAATCGTATCCGAAAGCTCCTTCATCTCTCTGAAGGCTCTTCCGTTGCCTTTGGGGTAAGTAAAGAGGGGGTAATTTTGCTTCCCTGTAAGCTTGCAGCGAAATCCCCTTATACCCCGAAAGAATGGGAAAAGATCGAGAAAATTGCTTCGGAAAAGGGCAAGGTTTATCATGATGCTTCGTCTGCCAAAAAACATATCGAAGCCCTATGAAGTTTGAGTTCAAACACTCCTTTGATCGATCAATCAAGAATTTTCATGTCAAAGAGAAAGAGGAGATCAAAAGAATCGCCACTCAGACTATCGATATTTTGTCGCAGGACAAATTTCTCCATCAGGGGATCGGCCTAAAACGACTTAAAGGAAATTTCTGGGAGGTCAGAAAAAGTTTAAAAGTAAGAATCCTTTTTAGGTGGCAAAGTGACCTTGTTGAATTTATCCTGGCCGGTAACCATGACGATGTCAAACGTTTTCTTAAGAGTATCTAGTTTTATTCGCCTTGACTCTCCCATCCTCTTCTGTCCCCACCTTGTTTGGGACAGTCCCCCCACAGAAGCGATTCAGAGAAGCGTATGGGGGACAGTAAATAAGGATTTACTCTTAGGGACAGTCCCCCCACAGAAGCGACTCAGGGAAGCGTATGGGGGACAGTCCCTATTTACTTGACAGGTACTGAAATAAATGATATAATTGTAGTACAAATGTGGCTACAGAGAGGTTGAAGCATGGTCCAATTTGTGAATGTCCGGGAACTCAAAAATCACGCGTCTCGGGTGATCCGTCGTGCAAAAAGGGGGGATGTCGTGGTGACGTCCCGCGGCAAACCAACCGTCGTGGTTCACGCGGTTTCGGGCGATGGGCTTGAGGATTATCTTCTGGCGCATTCACCCAGATTCCTTAAGAGCCTGGAGACTTCCTACCGCGAATATCGCCGCAAGGGAGGAATCGCACTGGAAAAGGTATTAAAAGAGGCGGAGCGCGAGATTGGCCGCCTTCAGCGTTGAGTTCACTCCTGCCGCCCTCCGGGATCTGAAGCGGATCAATCCCTCGATTCGCCTTCAGCTTTTAAAGGCAACCCAAACTTTAAAAGAGATGGCATATCCGGGATCAAGCGCTCGAATTAAAATTCTTGTAGGTGTTTACCCCAGACACTATCGCCTCCGTGTCGGGGACTACCGGATTGTTTATCGAATTGAGAAGTCTTGTGTTATTATTGTCAGGATCGCCCATCGGCGTGAGGCCTATCGATGATAAAAATCAGTAAGGTTGCGAAGACTCTGTTCGTTGCGGTTCTGGGTGCTTTTGTCGTAGCCGGCAAAGTGAATGCGGAGGAGCCGGTTTGGAGGCATCGGGTGGGAACGCGGGAAGAGCAGGATTTGAGATCGTCCTGGAGGCCGGAACCGCCGAAGGAGAGGAAATGGGAAGTGGCGCCGGAAGTGTTCTGGTTCTTCTATGAAGAGCCGGGGATTTCTGTGGAGTGGGACGGGATCATGTACGGGCTGAATGTTTCCTATGCCGAAGAGCCCCGGTCCCGTCAATGGGTCAGCCGCCTTGAGGGGCGGTTTGCAGGCGGAGGCGTTGATTATGACGGGTCACTGAGCGACGGCACACCCCATACGGATGAAGGAATCGATTGGTTTTTTGAAACACGCTGGTTGGTCGGCCGGAACTGGGAAAGCCAAAAGACTCTTTTCAGACCCCTTTTGGGACTGGGGTACCGTTTCTGGTTCGATGACCTTGAGTCCCGTTTTGCCTATCAGCGGCGGGTTCAGTATCTTTACAGTCCGGTCGGGCTTGAAGTGACCCATTCTTTTAGTGACCGTTGGCATATCGGTTTCACGGCGGAGTATGATTTCTTCTGGAGCGGGTGGGTGAGGAGTCAGTTGAGCGATGTGAATCCCAACTTCAACGACCCTGAAAACCGGCAGGATCAGGGATTTGGCGTTCGCGGCTCACTTTTCTTGAGACGTCTTTCAAACGGGAAGGTCTCATTTTCGATTGAACCGTTCATCCGGTATTGGGATATTGAGAATTCTGATACGGCCGCGGTGACGTTTGCCGGGACATTAATCGGGGGCGGGTACGAACCGGCGAACAACACCGTTGAGTCAGGGCTTCGCATCTCCTATTTTTTCTAACCTAACTGCTTCTCCCGCCTGAAGTTATTACGCCCCGTTTGAGGTTGACAAAGTTTCTCTAAGGCTTTATCATAAAATAATATGTACTATCCCATCAATCTTGATGTTAGGGAAAAGGTCTGCCTTGTGGTGGGAGGCGGTAACGCCGCCTATCGGAAGGTAAAAGGGCTTCTCCGGGCGGGTGCTTCGGTGGGGATTGTTTCGCCCAGGCGCCATCCCGGACTCCGCAATCTTGCAAAAAGCCGGAAAGTCCGTTTCATTGGGGAGCTTTTTAAGGCATCCCACCTTGCCGGGAAGTTTCTCGTGATCGCGGCAACGGATGACAAAGCGCTCAATGCCAGGATCGGCTCGCTTTGCCGGAAGCGGAAACTCCTTGTGAATGTGGTGGATCAGCCGAAGGAGTGCAATTTCACCGTCCCGAGCATTGTCCGGCGGGGCCGCCTCACGATTGCGATTGCGACAGACGGAGCAAGCCCTGCTCTTTCCAAGGCAATCCGGAAGGATCTTGAAAAGCGCTACGGCAGAGAATACGGCACTTACCTTGATCTGATGGCCGATCTCCGGCCCGAACTCCTCCGAAAACTTCCGTCTGTGAGCCGTCGGAAACGGCGGCTTGAAAAAGTCGTGAGAGCGGTCCTTTTCGGGGAAAACGGCTCATGAGCGGATTTCAGCCGATATTTTGCAGTATGGCTACGCTTTATCTGGCCGGAGGTCTTGCCTATGGCGGATATTTGGCGACAGACCGGGTTGTTCTTCTTCGGCTCGGGAAGGGACTTTGGGTCATCGGCTTTCTGTTTCATTCCCTTTTTTTGGTCCTTTCCCTTTTCCAATCCGGACGGCTTCCGACGGCCGGTCTTTTTGAGGCATTTGTTTTTTTCGCATGGGCGGTGGTCTTGGCGGCATACCTCTCCGCTTTCCGTTACCGGATACAGATTCTGGGAGCGTTTATTCTTCCGCTTGTCTTTTTTCTGATTTTGGTGGCAAGTGTGAGTCTGAAACAGGGTGTTTGGGAAACGGGCGCTTTTTCCTCGATTTATTTTTCGCTCCACACGGTATTTCTTTTCTTGGGCTATGCGGCCTTTTCACTTTCGTTTGTGGCCGGTATGATGTATCTCATCCTGGAGCGGCAGATCAAGCAAAAACGGCTCGGCCGGCTTTACCGGTACCTTCCTTCGCTTGAACTTTTGGAATCGGCCAACGGAAGTTTTCTCATCGTCGGCTTCATCCTCTACACTTTCGGAATCGGCTTCGGACTTTTATGGTCGCGGGATGCCCTCGGCACATTTTTCAGGGGGGACCCGAAGGTCCTTCTGGCTCTTTTTGCCTGGATTCTTTACGGCTCTCTTTTTCTCGGGCAGCGGATCGGCCGGCTTTACGGAAGAAGGGTAATGCAGCTTTCGGTGGTCTATTTTCTCCTTGTGATCGCGAGTTTCGCACTGGTTCAGCATCAAAACGTCCTAACCGTTTTGGGAAGTTCATGAGTCCAATGGAAATTGCGGTCGTCGGCTTGAATCATAAAACAGCCCCGGTGGCGCTCCGGGAGCGGTTTTCGGTTTCACCCTCAAATTTGCCGGAGGCCCTCTCGGCCTTTACCCGCACTACAGGACTTTCTTCCTGCGTGATCCTCTCCACCTGCAACCGGACAGAGCTCTACACGCTCCTTCCGGAGGTGAATGGAGCACTCGGAAAAGTGAGGAACTTTCTTTCGGAGTATCACAAGGTTGATGAGGCCGATTTCAGGAGTGCTCTTTACACCAAAAAAGGAGAGGAAGGAATTTCTCACCTTTTCCGGGTCGCCGCCGGGCTCGATTCGCAGGTATTGGGGGAGTCGGAAATCACCGGTCAGGTGAAACAGGCCTATCAGGCGGCGCATGCGGTTCGCTGCGTGGAAAAGCCGCTCCATCTTCTTTTCCAGCGGTCGCTCCGGGTCGCCAAAAGGGTCCGGACCGAAACCGGCATCGGCCGGGGACTCTGCTCAATCGGTTCGGTGGCGGTTGAGATGGCCGAAAAAATTTTCGGCGAACTTTCAAGACGTTCCATTCTTGTGATCGGCGCAGGCAAGATGGGGGAAGTGACCGCCCGGCACCTTTTTAAGGGAGGGGCAAGGACGGTGTTCGTCTCAAACCGTTCGTTTGAAAGGGCGAAGGTCCTTGCCGAGCGGCTCAAGGGAAAAGCGGT
Organism: uncultured Omnitrophica bacterium; assembly: GCA_947085655.1. GTDB lineage: Bacteria > Omnitrophota > Gorgyraeia > JACQQV01 > JACQQV01 > CAMTXH01. The sequence goes on from CAMTXH010000021.1 coordinate 4,584, forward strand.
CCAATTTGATGCGCTTCCCGAAATGCTGGGAGAGGTGGATATTGCCATCAGTTCCACGGCCGCCCCGCATTCGGTAGTTACCAAAGAGACGGTAACGGAGGTGATGAAAAAGCGGCATGGTCGCCCCCTTTTTCTGATTGATATCTCGGTCCCCCGGGATATTGAGCCGGAGGTGAATGATCTTGAGAATGTCTTTCTGTATGACATCGACGATCTTGAGGGAATTACACGCTCCGGCTTTGAAGAGAGGAAGCGGGAAATGGAGCGGGGACTTTCGTTGATCGAGGAGGAACTCGTTAAATTCCTCCCGCTGCTTAAGCCGTTTCTTTCCCGTGGATAGGGTTGTTATCGGGACACGCGCGAGTTCACTCGCGCTGGCGCAGGCGGAGGAGGTCCGGGGCCTGTTAAAGAAACGTTTCCCGGAAGTTGATTTTCAACTGAAGGAGATCCGGACCGCCGGCGATAAGACCGAAAAACTCCTTAGCCGGCATGCGGAGGAGGTCGGGTTCTTCACCAAGGAACTCGAAGAATTCCTCCTTTCAAAAGCGATTGATATTGCGGTTCATAGTCTGAAGGATCTTCCGACGAAACATCCAGAGCCGCTTCAGATTGCCGCCGTGACCAAACGGGAGAACCCGCAGGATGCCCTTGTGACGGAGGAAGGGAAGACCCTTTCGGATCTTCCAGAGGGTGTCCGGATCGGAACTGGAAGTGCCCGGCGGAAAGCGCAGCTTTTGTATTTCAATCCGAAATTTGAAGTGGTCGGGATCCGGGGAAATTTGGATACCCGGTTTCGAAAACTGAAAGAAAAATCTTTCGACGCGCTTGTTTTAGCGATGGCAGGACTCGGCCGGCTTAAAGCCGCACCGCAAAAAATCTGGCCGATTCCGTACAACATTATGCTTCCGGCGCCGGGACAGGGGGCTTTGGCGGTTCAGATCCGGAAAGGCGAGAAAGAGCTGGAAAAGAGGGTGTCGACTCTGGATCATCCGGAAAGCCGGCAGTGTGTGACGGCGGAGCGGAGCTTTCTTGCCCACCTGGGAGGCGGGTGTCAGCTTCCGCTTGGGGCGCTCGGTGTCGTCCGAAACGGTGAGATCGTTCTGAACGGCGTTTTGGTCCGGGAGGACGGGAAAGAACGGATCCGGTTTGGCATGAGCGGGAAAAAGCCGGAAGAGGTCGGTTTGAAATTGGCGGAAAAATTCCTTGAAATGGGGGCGGAGGCACTTTTGCATGCGTAAGGGAAAAGTCTCGCTGATCGGCGCAGGACCCTGGGACCCTGGGCTTCTCACCTTGGCCGGGAAAAAGCGGCTGGGAGAGGCGGAGGTCATTCTCTACGACGATTTGGTGAATCCGATTCTTTTGGGCCATGCGCCGAAATCGGCGAAAAAAATTTATGTCGGAAAGCGGGGCGGGAAGGATTCCACGCCGCAGGAGAAAATCCACCGGCTTCTTCTTGGCTATGCAAAAAAGGGGAAGCGGATTATCCGCCTGAAAGGGGGGGACCCCTTTCTTTTCGGAAGAGGGGCGGAGGAGGTCGCCTTCTTGGCAGAGCATCAGATTCCCTTTGAGGTGATTCCGGGCGTTTCCAGTGCTGCGGCCTGCCCTGCGTATGCCGGGATCCCTTTGACCGAACGACACGCCTCATCCAGCGTCGGGATTTTTACAGGGAGTGAACGAAAAGAAAAAAAAGGAAGCGCCCTGAAGTGGGAAAAGTTGTCAACAGGACTTGATACCCTTGTCTTTTTGATGGCGGTCCGGCAACTGCCGACAGTGGTCCGCCGGCTGATACAAAACGGAAGGTCTCCGGAGACGCCTTGCGCCCTTATCCAATGGGGAACGGCGGCCCGGCAGAGGACGGTGGTCGGAACACTCCGGACGATTGTCTCTCTTTCAAAGGGATTGACACCGCCAGCCGTCTTTGTGGTGGGGGATGTGGTGGGACTCCGGCAAAAGTTGAATTGGTTCGAGTCAAAACCGCTCTTTGGGAAGCGGGTCTTGGTGACCCGCCCCAAAGGGCAGGAAAGTTCTTTGACAGCGCTCCTTGAGGAAAAGGGGGCGGAAGTTTTGACGCTGCCTTCAAGCGAAATCGTCCCGCTTCAAAAACCGGAGGCGCGCAAAAAACTTTTTTCCAATTTAAATCGGTTTGACTGGCTCTTTTTTAACAGCGTTAATGGTGTCCGGATTTTTTCCGAATCAGTCGGCCGTCCCAGACCCAACTTGTTTAAAGGCCTGAAAATCGCCGCCATCGGTTCTAAAACCGGGGAAGCATTGAAAGAAGCGGGATTTTCCGTTGCACTCGTTCCGGATGAGTTCACACAAGAGGGGCTTGTGACCCATCTCCGGAAGAAGAAAATCCCCATGAAAGGGAAAACTGTTTTGCTCTTTCATGCCAAGGGAGCCCGGACGGTTCTGGCAGACTCTTTGAGAAATATGGGAGCCCGCGTCAGCGTCTTTTATCTGTATGAAGCCAAAAAGGCGAAAGTCTCGGGACGGCCGATTTTAAAAGCGCTTCGGTCCGGGAAGATTGACCTCGTCACTTTCACGAGTGCCTCCTGTGTGGACCTATTCTTATCGCATTTTCCGAGGGTGTCGCCGAAAGTGCTTTTGAACGGGACAAGGATTGCCACCCTCGGCCCCATTACGTCGCGACGCTGCCGGGAAAGGGGGCTTCGCGTCGCCTGTGAGGCAAAGAAGCATACCATTGAAGGACTTTTGGATTCGATTACAAAGGGAACCTAAACAAGGAGTGAAAAAATGGGATTTCCGACTGTTCGCTTGAGAAGATTACGGCACAAAGAGTCGCTCCGGAGGATGCTTCGGGAGACTGCCATTACGACCGACCGGCTCGTCATGCCCCTTTTTGTGGTTGAAGGGAAGAAGGTCCGCTCCCCGATTCCTTCCCTCGAAGGACAGTACCATCTTTCCATTGATGAACTGGTTCCAGAAGTCGTCTCTCTCCGGGATCTCGGCATCCCGGCGGTTCTTCTTTTCGGCATCCCGGAACAAAAAGACAATCAGGGCTCCGGCGCCTATGCGGAGGAAGGAATTGTTCAAAGAGCGGTCCGGGCGATCAAAGAGGAACTTCATGACATCCTCGTGATTACGGATGTGTGCCTCTGCGCCTACACGACCCACGGACACTGCGGGGTTGTGGAGGAGGGGAGTTCGGATGAATTTCAGGTGGTGAATGACAAGTCGGTCGAACTCCTTGCGGAAGTCGCTCTTTCGCAGGTGGAGGCGGGCGCGGATATGGTGGCACCGAGCGACATGATGGACGGGCGGGTGGGGGCGATCCGCCAGCGGCTTGATGAATCGGGCCACACCCAGATCCCGATTATGTCGTATTCCAGCAAATTCTGCTCGAGTCTCTACGGTCCTTTCCGCGATGCGGCGCACAGCGCACCGAGTTTCGGGGACCGGTCCACCTACCAGCTTGACCCGGCCAACGGCGATGAGGCACTCAGGGAAATGGAGCTTGATCTTGAGGAGGGGGCGGACATCCTGATGGTGAAGCCGGCCCTTCCGTATCTGGATTTGATTTTCCGCGCAAAGCAGATGTTCAACGCGCCGCTTGCCGCCTATTGTGTGAGCGGCGAATATGCGATGGTCAAAGCAGGGGCCAAGGCCGGGTTTTTGGATGAAACGCGCGTGAAACTGGAACTTTTGACTTCGATCCGGCGTGCCGGCGCGGATATTCTGATTACCTACTTTGCAAAGGACGTGGCGCGTCTTTTAAAAGAAAAGAAAGATGAAGACAAGCACACTTTCAAAACGTTCACACACAAAAAGTGAATCCCTCTGGGAAAAGGCGAAACGGCTGATTCCGGGAGGGGTGAACTCCCCTGTCCGCTCTTTCAAGGAGGTGGGTGGTGTTCCCCTCTTCGTTGAAAAGGGGTTCGGCTCCAAACTTTACGATGCGGACGGCAATGCATACATCGATTATGTGATGGGGTGGGGCCCGCTCATTCTCGGCCATGCCAATCCCGAAGTGATCGAGGCCCTTCATAAGGCGTTCCTTAAGGGGTCCGCTTTCGGTGCGCCGACCCAGCAAGAGGTGGAACTGGCCCGTCTCCTTTGCGAAGCGGTTCCGTCCCTTGAGAAAGTTCGCCTCGTGAATTCCGGGACGGAGGCGGCAATGACAGCGCTTCGTCTTGCACGGGCCTGCACCAAGCGCGAAAAAGTCCTCAAGTTCCAGGGATGTTATCACGGTCATGTGGACCAGATGTTAGTGGAGGCCGGGTCCGGGGCGCTGACCCATTCCGTTCCGGATAGTGCGGGATTACCCAGCGGCACGCTTGAGACAACACGGGTTGTCCCGTACAACGATCTTTCAAAAGTCAAAGCGCTCTTCGAAAAAGAAGGGGAGACGATTGCCTGCATCATGGTTGAGCCGGTTGCGGCCAACATGGGGGTGATCCCCCCAAAGCCCGGTTTTCTGGAGGGGCTTCGGGACATCACAAAAGCGTACGGGAGTCTTTTGATTTTCGATGAGGTCTTGACCGGATTTCGTCTTTCAAAGGGCGGGGCGCAGGAAAAATACGGGATCACATCCGATTTGACGATGCTCGGCAAGATTATCGGCGGGGGGCTTCCGATCGGCGCTGTCGGAGGAAGAAGCGACATCATGGCGCTCCTTTCACCGGAAGGACCCGTCTATCAGGCGGGAACCCTTTCCGGAAATTCGCTCTCGGTGGCGGCAGGAGTTGCCACCCTCAACATTCTTTCCCGAAAGAATGTGTATGAAACCCTTGAGGCGAAGGGGATTTTTCTGGAAAATCTTTTCAAGGGGGAGTTCAAAAGGAAGGGAATACCCGGCTGCGTGAACCGGGCCGGTTCCCTTCTTTCGCCCTTTTTCGGCCTCGGAAAGGCGGAGTGTTTCCAGAATCTTAAAGCGATGGATAAAGAGATGCACAAAACCTTTTTCCACGGCTCGCTCGAAGAAGGTCTCTATTTTCCGCCGTCTCCGTTTGAGGCATTTTTCCTGAGTCTTTCGCATTCGGAAGAGGACCTGGCGCGGACCGGGGAAGGGGTCCGGAAGGTCTTCGACACCCTTTGATGGAAAAAACCGGACAAAACGTCAGGACCCTGTTTGACCGGATCAGCGGCCGGTACGATCTTTTCAATACCGCTTCGACCTTTTTCCTGGACCGGCACTGGCGGCGCTGCGCTTCCCGGCTGGTCGAAAAGCCGGATGCCCAAGTTTTGGATATTTGCACCGGAACCGCGGAACTAGCCCTCCAATTTTCAAAACGGATGAACGGCGGGGGACAGGTAGTCGGCGTCGATTTTTCGGAGAAGATGGTCGGTCATGCCCGGACCAAGTTGAAACGGATAGGAAAGGAAAGAAAGATCCCGCTATTCATCGGTAATGCGGAGCATCTTTCGTTTCAAAGCGGTTCGTTCGACTATGTGACAAGCGGTTTTTCAATGCGGAACCTGATCGATCTGGACCGGGGGCTTCGGGAGATGCACCGGGTACTCAAGCCGGGGGGAAAGGCGGTCATCCTTGAAATCAACCGTCCCTCAAACCGGCTCGGCGGATTTTTCTACAGGTGCTATATGCGGGGGGTTATTCCGCTTGTCGGCCTCTTGACGGTGGGACGGCTCTATCCTTTTTTGTATCTGAAAGATTCGGTTTTCGGTTTTTTAAGTCCCTCCGAATTTTGCGAACGGCTCCGGAAGGCCGGTTTCCGGGAGACCTCTTTTAAGATATTTGCGCCGGGAGTGGTCGGCCTTTACATCGCGACCAAATGAGGATTCAGATGGAACTTTCCGAGATCTACCGTCCGATTCAGAAGGAACTTGTTCTCGTGGATCGGGAGTTTGAAAAAGAGCTCCAGGGGTACGATGGGTTCAGTTCCACGATCCTTGAGTTTCTCTGCGGGGATCAAGGGAAGAAGCTCCGCCCTGCGCTTGTGCTGATGGCCTCAAGAATCGGGGGACAGTTTTCCCATGATGTGATCCGCCTTGCGACCGCCGTCGAACTCCTCCATACCGCCACGCTGATTCACGATGATGTTTTGGATGAGGCGCTCCTTCGTCGGAAACGTCCGAGTCTCAATTTCCGCTGGGGAAACGAAGTCTCCGTCGTCATCGGGGATTATATTTACGCCAAGGCCTTTATTATTCTTGCGGATCTCAAAGAAAGGGGAGTTTATCGGGCGTTGACAGAGACGGCCCGGGTGATCTGCATGGGAGAACTGGCCCAGCTGGAGAGGCGGTACGATTTCACCCTCTCGGAGGAAAGTTACATCAGCATGATTGACCGGAAAACCGCCTCTCTCATTGCAGCCGCCTGCGAATTGGGGAGTTCGCTGGGAGGGTCGGACTCGGAAACCGCCGAGCGGATGGCCCGGTACGGACGGCAGTACGGAATTGGTTTTCAGATTATCGATGATTGCCTCGACCTTTTCGGGGATGAGAAGTCGATGGGAAAGTCGCTCCGGACCGACATCCGGAAGGGAAAGCCGACCCTTCCGCTGATTTACCTTCTGCAGGAAATTTCAAAAAAGGAGAGAGAACGGCTTAAGGAGAAGGTGCGTCAATCGCAGGACGGGGAGGCGGTGGAGGAGATTCGAACGCTCATCATCCGCCGCGGGATGCAGGAGCGGGCCATGGCCAGGGCGCGTTCCTATCTGGAGTCGGCAAAAGAGGAAGCGGCGCAGCTTTCAGACGGAGAAGTGAAAGGGTTTTTAACGTGTCTTGCGGATTACACGTTGTCTCGTAACCGTTAAAGAGGGCAAAATGGGCAATATCGGGTTAGGAGAACTTTTAATCCTTCTTGTCATCATCCTCGTCCTTTTCGGTGCGAAGCGGCTCCCTGAAATCGGGAAAGCACTGGGAGAAGGCCTTCGAGAATTTAAGAAGGCGACCAGTCTGAAGGACGAGAAAAAGGATGAGAAGAAGAAAGAAGGATAATCTTTCCTTCTCGGAACACCTTGAGGAACTCCGACGGCGTCTTCTCTGTGTCGGAGTTTTGCTTTTTGTACTCACGGCCGTTTCGTTTCCTTTGGCAAAGCCGGTCCTTCATTTTCTCATCCGTCCCCTCGGAGAGGCGGTCTTTCTTTCTCCCGTCGAACCGGTTCTCATCCATCTGAAGATTGCCCTTTTCCTCGGGGCGGTATTGACGCCGCCGGATGTCCTCTCGCAGATTCTTTTGGTGATTCCGATTTTGGGGCTTTACGGCGTGAGTATTCTGACCTCACGGCTCGGATATTTTCTCCGGCAGAGGGGGAGAGATTGAAAAAAGAGGGTCGCCGTGATATACTATTCCTCTGCACCTCAATGGGTTACGAAAAATGACGCGACGTGTGGTTGTGGCCATGAGCGGCGGCGTGGATAGTGCGGTTTCCGCATCTATCCTTCACCAAACAGGATACGACATTATCGGTGTCACGATCCGGAGTTGGCCGAAGGAGATCTGCGGCACGGAGGGAAAAAAAAGCTGCTATTCACCGGAGGATGCCCGGAGCGTCGCCTCCCATTTCGGCTTTCCTTTTTATGTGGTGAATTTCGAGCCCCTTTTCCGGGAGAAGGTGGTCGATTATTTTGTTTCGGAGTATACGAAAGGAAGGACCCCTAACCCTTGCATCCCCTGCAACGATGAAATCAAATTCGGGGCGCTTCTCCGGAGAGCGGAGGAGATGGGATGCGATGCGGTGGCTACAGGACATTATGCCCGGGCGGTTCATGACCCGGAAAGGGGAAAATTTTTTTTGAAAGAGGCAAAGGATACCCGAAAGGACCAGTCCTATGTTCTCTTCGGGCTGACACAGGAAAAACTCCGGCGCCTCCTTTTTCCCCTCGGAGAGATGACAAAGGAAAAAGTACGGGAAGAGGCCCGGCGGCTCGGACTCCGGGTGGCTGAAAAACAGGAAAGTCAGGACGCCTGTTTTTTGCGGGAGAAGGACTATCGCGATTTCCTTTCGGAGGAGGGTGTGACGGACCGTCCGGGAGAAATCGTGGATGGAGAAGGGAACGTTCTCGGAAACCACACCGGTCTTCACCGGTATACGGTTGGGCAACGAAGCGGCCTTGGTGTTGCTTTGGGAAAGCCGGTTTATGTGACGGCCATGGATACGGCGCGGAACCGTCTGGTGGTCGGTCCCCGGGAGGCGCTCGGCCGGCAGGAGCTTTGGGTGGATCGTGTCAGCTGGGTGGGAGATGCTCTCGGAGAGGGGAAGTCTGGTCATTTTTCGGTGAAGATTCGGTACCGTCACCCGAAGACGGAAGCGACCGTCCGCCGGGAGGGAAATTCGTGTCATGTTCGCTTTGAAATTCCGACGGTTGCCGTAGCTCCCGGCCAAGCCGCCGTCTTTTATGACGGGGATACTGTCATGGGTGGCGGTTGGATCAGGTGATCGGTGATTTAAAAGAAGGGGTGACAGTCCCGGATGGGGTGGAGGAAGAGGGGTAACAGGAATTTACCCTATCGTAGCGCTGTGTAAATTCCGCCATAGGGGAGCGAAGGCCGAGCAGCCGCACGGTATTTGATGTGAGCGGCACCGAGGCCTGAGCGACGGCGGCGTAGCTCAGTGGTAGAGCAGTGGAATCATAATCCATGGGTCAGGGGTTCGAATCCCTTCGCCGCCACCATACTTGTATTAGATCTTTGAATGACTACAGCGTCTTGTGGCGGTCCCGTGGATTCGAAGGGAGCCGAGCGCCCGCAGTGCGGGAAAAGTCCCGAGCGAATAGCGTGGGACGTCAGCGAGGCGGGTGGCCGACCGAGACCTGGGTTCGGGGTCCCAGGTCGAGGCGCCGAATCCCTTCGCCGCCACCAGATTTGCATAAAAGTTGTTTTAACGGACACAAACAAAGGAGGAATGAAACGATGAGTCACCGGTTTTCACGATGGGGGATGATTCTTTGCGGGATCATGGCAGGTTTGATGTTGCTGCCATTGCAGGGGACGGCTGCGGAAAAGACGGAAGACGTCCAAAAGAAAGAACTGGGAGAAAAAGCGGAGGAAGAGGCGAAAAAGGAAGCCGACCGGCAGGCGATGGAGCGGATTCGCCAGGAGCGTTTGGATGAGTTGAAGGCCCAGCAAGAAAAAGTCATGCAGGAACAGGCGGAAGTCCAGGAGAAAGTGGCCCGGTATCTTTTCCCGAACCTGACGTTTAAACTGGATAAAACCGCCTACAAAGCGGGGGAGGCCATTACGCCTACCTTTGCGGTTGTCAACGGAAGCAGCAGCCCCTTTTGGGTCGACGGAAGAAAACTTTATCCGAAAGTTGAGGTGACGGACAAAAAGGGAAATCAGATGAGTATCCATCAGCCGTATCAGGAGATTGCCCCTCCCACCGAACAAGACCTGATTTTGCTCAAGCCCGGAGAGGCCTTTACCCCGCCTCCGGTCAGTTTCAAAATCGAAAAGGCGGGCACGTATAAAGTCCAGATGATTTATACGTTTCGAGCCCCCGAGAAGAAAACGAGATGGACATGGTTCGGAAATATTCATTCACCCCAGCGGACCGTTACCGTGACGCGGTAGAGGCGAGCGGGCTGATTGCACCCCGGGATCGGATTGTCGTCGGCGTCTCCGGAGGCGCCGACTCTTGTTTTCTCCTTCATGCGCTGCTCGCTTACCGGAAGCGATGGGAACTGTCGCTGGCCGTTGCCCATATGAATCATGGTTTGCGCGGCGCCGAGTCCGACCGGGAAGAGACATTCGTCGCGGATCTCTGCCGCAGATGGGCCCTTCCGTTCAGGGTGGAGCGTTGGCGCAAAAAAAAGGATGGGTCAGTCTCCGAGGAGTCTGCCCGGGATGCCCGGTACGCTTTTTTTGAAAAGGTATGCCGGGAAACGGAATCGGGGAAATTGGCTTTGGCGCACACCCGTGATGACGATGTCGAGACGATCCTTTTTCGGTTGTTTCGTGGCAGTGGACTTTCAGGATTAAGGGGTATCCCGGCGGTACGCCCTTTGGGACTGTATCAGATTATCCGTCCGCTTAAGGAAATGGACAGGGAGACAATCCGGGAGACGTTGAAACGGGAAGGGATTGAATGGTGCGAGGACGGCTCCAATCAGGATCTCCGGATGACACGGAACCGGATCCGGCATCAACTTCTCCCGCTTCTTGAGCGCTCCTTCAATCCGAATATTCGAAAGATCCTGACGCAACTCGGGAAGAATGTTGCCGAGGACTATGCCTACCTGAACCACCAGGGACTTGCCGCTTATGAAAAGATCCTGTTCAAAGAGGGGAAGGAGCGGATTGTCTTGAGAAGGAGGCCGTTCCAGACGTTTGAACGGGCGCTGCAGAAGCAGGTTTTCCGGGAAGCACTCCGGCGCCTCGGGACCGATATGGACCGGATCGGATATGCGGAGTGGGAGTCGGTTCGCTCCCTCTTCGGCCGGAAATCGTTCCGGGTCACTCTTCCGGGACCTCTCCATTTTCATGGAACTCCGACAAAGGTTGTGTTCACGAGGAAAATTTAGTATACTATAATGATTTGGAGAGATTATTAAGGTAACTCCTTATGGCGCAATCGCTTAAGAATCCCAACATGACGCCGAAAAAAAGCCCTTCACCGCCGGAGAACCGGTTCTTGAAAAACTTTATCTTGTGGCTGATTCTCTTTGTGGGGATCGCCTATCTCTGGCGGGCCCTTTTTCCGGTCAATTTCCAGAACCGTGAAATTCCCTACAGTGAATTTTACCTCATGCTTCGGGAAAATCCGCAAAGCGGGACGATCCGGAGCGCAACGCTCGTGGAAAATGTCCTCCGCGGAGAGCTCCGGGATGGGACGGCGTATGTGGTGACCCTTCCGGCCAATGATCCGGACGCCATCCGTCTTTTGCGGGACAATGTGACAGGGTTCAAGATTCAGCAGTCCAAGGCAGTTTTGGCAAATCTTTTCTACTCGACCTTCCCCCTTTTGTTGTTCATCGCATTCCTCTGGTTTTTTGTGTACCGGGGCGCACAGGGCGGGGGACGGATCCTTGCCTTTGGGAAAAGCCGTGCAAAACTTTCGGATGGGAAGCAGAAAGTGACTTTTGCGGATGTAGCCGGCGTGGATGAGGCCAAGGAGGAACTTCAGGAGGTGATTGAATTCTTGAAGGACCCGAAGAAATTCCAGCGGCTCGGCGGCAAAATCCCGAAGGGCGTTCTTCTCATGGGGCCGCCGGGAACTGGAAAAACGCTTCTTGCGAAAGCGGTTTCGGGTGAGGCGGATGTCCCCTTTTTTAATATCTCCGGCTCCGATTTCGTTGAGATGTTCGTCGGGGTGGGAGCTTCGCGGGTGCGCGACCTCTTTGACCAGGCCAAAAAATCGGCGAAGGCAAGCGAACGGGGTTGCATTATCTTTATCGATGAAATCGATGCGGTCGGCCGGCAGCGGTTCGCCGGAATCGGCGGCGGCCATGATGAGCGGGAGCAGACGCTGAATGCGCTTCTGGTGGAGATGGACGGCTTCAACACCCAGGAGGGGGTCATCCTGATCGCCGCGACCAACCGGCCGGATGTGCTGGATGCCGCACTCCTTCGACCGGGGAGATTTGACCGGCAAATTGTCATTGACCGTCCGGATATCGTCGGGCGGGAAGAGATTCTGAGGGTTCATACCCGGAATATCAAACTCGACCTGAATGCCGACTTAAACTCGATTGCCCGGCAAACACCCGGTTTCTCGGGAGCCGATTTGGCGAATCTTGCGAACGAGGCGGCCCTGTTGGCGGCCCGGAGGAACAAGGATGCCGTGACGATGGCGGAACTGGAGGAATCGATTGAGAGGGTCGTTGCCGGTCCTGAGCGGAAGAGTCGCGTTATCAGCGACCATGAAAAGGCGGTGACCGCGACCCATGAGGCGGGGCATACCCTGGTGGCGCTTTTGGTGCCGGGGGCGGATCCCCTCCATAAAGTCTCCATTATCCCGCGGGGAGCGGCCCTCGGATACACGATGCAACTTCCAACGGAGGACCGCCATATTATGACCAAGAAAGAACTCCTGGGACGGCTGACGGTGATGATGGGGGGTCGGGCGGCGGAAGAAATTGTTTTCAATGAACTTTCTACCGGCGCACAGGACGATTTTGAAAAGGCGACCGCGATTGCACGGAAGATGGTCTGTGAATTCGGGATGAGCGAAAAACTCGGCACCGTCAGTTTCGGAAGACGGGACTCCCAGATTTTTCTCGGCCGTGACCTTATTGAGGAGCGGAATTACAGCGAGGCGACCGCTGTTTTGATTGATCAGGAAGTCAGACGGATTGTTGACGAATGTTACAAACGGGCGAGGACAGAACTGACCAAACACCTGGACGATCTGAAACGACTGGCCGAAAAACTCCGTGAAAAGGAAGTCCTCGAGGCGGAAGAAGTCCGCGCCATCTTGGGGAAATCTTTTGAAGCAAAAAGCGATGACGCCGGTCAGGCCCCCTCTTCCTAATCCAACCGCGGAAATCCCACCTCTTTTCCTCCGGGACAAAAGACTCCCCTTAGGTAAAAGAACGCTCCTGGTCGGCATTTTGAACGTGACGCCCGATTCCTTTTCAGACGGCGGTCGGTATCTGAATCCTTCGGATGCTCTTTTGCGCCTTGAAACACTTCTGGAGGCGGGTGTGGATCTGGTGGATGTGGGGGGTGAATCCTCCCGCCCCGGTGCCGAGCCGGTGAGTGTCGAGGAGGAAATTAGACGGATCCTTCCGGTCCTTGAGGCATGGAAGAAAAGGAAACCGGAGGCGGTTCTTTCTATTGATACCTGGAAGGCCGAGGTGGCGCAGGTCGCGCTCGAACACGGAGCCGGTCTGATTAACGACATCACGGCCCTTCAAGGCGATCCACGGATGCCGGAGGTTGTTTCCGCCTCCGGGGCAGGGGTTGTTTTGATGCATATGCAGGGGAAACCCCGTACCATGCAGAAGGAGCCGTTCTATCACCATATTATTGAAGAGATCCTTGCTTTTTTTGAGGAACGGATCGAAACGGCGCAGCGCGCCGGCATCCGGAGGGAATCGATCATTCTTGACCCGGGAATCGGCTTTGGGAAGACCCTTGCCCATAACCTTGAAATTTTGCATCATCTCGGGACGTTCAAACGGCTGGGAAGGCCCCTGTTGGTAGGCCCTTCCCGGAAATCCTTTATCGGGGAACTGCTGAACCGGCCGGCGGAAGACCGTCTCTTTGGAACGGCCGGCGCAGTGGCGGCGGCGATACTGAAGGGAGCGGATCTTGTCCGGATTCATGACGCCGCTGAAATCAAACAGGTCGTCCGGATTGTGGATGCCATCCGGCTCGGGACGGCAGAAGGCCCATAGCGGCATGTCTCGAATCCGTTTGGGAGTCAATGTGGATCATGTGGCGACCCTCCGGGAGGTCCGGAAGGGAATTTATCCGGATCCGGTTGAGGCGGCCCGGATCTGTGCCAAGGGGGGGGCGGATCGAATCGTCTGTCACTTGAGGGAAGACCGCCGCCACATCCACGAGCGGGATGTCGGGCGGCTTCTTGAAACCATTCACCTTCCCCTGAACCTCGAGATGTCGAGTTCCTCCGAGATCGTTCAAATCGCCCTCCAGTTACGGCCTTATCAGGTGACGCTGGTTCCCGAAAGACGTCAGGAGTTGACCACTGAAGGGGGACTGGACGTCCTGGCCAACGAACGGAAGTTAAAGAACATCGTCTCCTCCTTTCGGGGAAAAAAAATCCGGGTCAGTCTCTTCATAGACCCGGAATTGAAACAGCTGGATGGGGCCTTTCGTTTGAAGGCGGATGCGGTTGAATTCCACACCGGAACGTATGCTAATGCCTCCCCCTTGAGACGGAAGTATCAGCTCCGGAAACTTTCGCGTGTCTGCCGGGAGGCGCATGCGATGGGACTCGAGGTGGCTGCGGGACACGGCCTTCATTACCGGAATGTCCGGCCGGTGACGCGAATCGGGGAAATCGAAGAATTGAATATCGGTCATTCGATTGTCTCCCGTGCCCTTTTTGTCGGTTTGGCGGAGGCGGTCCGGGAAATGAAAGGATTGCTCAGTGAAAATTCTCGGAAACGGCGTTGACATTGTTGAGGTGGACCGGATTCGAAAAAGCGTTAGGCGGTACGGAAACTTTTTTTTGAAAAAGGTCTTTACCCGCTGGGAGCTCGAATACGTCCAGCGAAAAAAAAATCGGTACGAAAGTCTTGCGGCCCGGTTTGCCACCAAGGAAGCGGTCGTCAAGGCCTTCGGCGAAAGAAAAGACCGGCCGGTGAGTCTTCGGCAAATTGAGGTCAGAAACAGCCGACAAGGAGTTCCGAAAGTCGTTTTTCACGGTCCCAACGGGAGGGGGCGGCATCGACTCCGGGGGGATATTACCGAAGTGGTTGTCAGCATGTCCCATTCCAGGGCGTATGCGGTCGGGAGTGCCCTCTTAGTCGGAAAAGGAATTCCTCGAAAAAGATGAAATTTTCGGGACGGCGGAGGCGGAGCGCACACAAAGGGGATTTCGGGCACCTTTTTATTTTGGCGGGCGCCCTCGGATATACCGGAGCGGCAACCCTTTCAAGCCAGGCGGCCCTCCTTTCGGGTAGCGGCCTGGTGACGCTTGGGATTCCGAAGGGAGTCCATGATATTGTGGCAAAGAAACTTGTGGAAGTTATCACCCTTCCGCTTCCCGAAACAAGCGGCAAAAGTTTTTCCTTAAAAGCGCTCCCGAAGATCCTAAAAAAATTGGAAACCGTGGACGCGCTTGCCCTCGGTCCCGGTCTCACCCGGCATCCGGAAACGGTCCGATTGGTGCACCGTCTTTTGCCGCGGCTTTCGAGGCCGACGGTGTTGGATGCGGATGGACTGAATGCCGTTTCGGAACAGGTGTCGGTTTTGAAACGGGTTAAGGCACCGCTTGTGATAACCCCTCATCCCGGAGAAATGGCGCGGCTCATCCGAAAAACAGGCCGGTTTGTCCAGGCAAACCGCAAAAAGGTGGCAAGGGATTTCTCAATGCGGTACAATTTGGTGACGGTCCTGAAGGGTCACCGGACGGTGGTCGCTTCTCCGGGAGGGAAGTGCCTCATCAATCGGACCGGAAACCCGGGAATGGCGAGCGCCGGCTGCGGGGACGTTCTCACCGGCATCGTCGGAAGTTTCCTTGGGCAGGGAATGCCCCCTTTTGAAGCGGCCCGGCGCGCCGTTTATGTGCATGGGCTTGCGGGAGATTTAGCGGCAAAGGAGAAGGGAGAAGTCAGTCTCATCGCCACCGATCTCTTGAAACATCTGCCGCAGGCCTTCAAGAGGGTTACAAAATAATTTTGCCGATGTAGCTCAGTCGGTACCCGCCTGCCGGCGGGCAGGGAGCAGCTGTTTTGTCTCTCGCTTTGCTCGGGATCGTTCGCGAGGGATCCTGAGCCGCAAGAATGTATTGTGATTCGCCGGTGTAGCTCAGTTGGTAGAGCAACGGTTTTGTAAACCGTGGGTCGGGGGTTCGATCCCCTCCACCGGCTCGCGTTGCCATCATTTTGGTGAGGTACCCAAGCGGCCAACGGGGCCAGACTGTAAATCTGGTGGCTCTGCCTTCGCAGGTTCGAACCCTGCCCTCACCACCACTCTTATTTGAGTCACTACTTGAGTTGCTTCGGGCCAAGTGGTGGTGCTTAGGGTTCGAAGCCCGACGAACGCCTCCAGTGGAGGAAAAGGTTCGACGAATAGGAGGACCGACAGTGAGTCGGGCCGCCCGCAGTTGGAGTTGGGCCCCCAGCGAGGAGCGAACCCTGCCCTCACCATAATTGCGGTGTAAGGTGAAAGGTGTCAGGTAACCTTCACCTTGCACTTTACACCTAACACCCGACACCGTTTTTACGATGCCGTACGAACACTATCAAAATATCCCGAATTTTCCCGCGAAGATCACCGATAAGAAAAAGAAACCGAAACTGATGGCGGTAGTCGACGAGGATAACTGCACCGGCTGTCAGGCCTGCGTTCCTTTCTGTCCGGTGGATTGCATCGCGGTCGTTCCCAAGGAAAAATACAACATCCCGATCCCGCCCGTTCAGATCAAATTCAACGAGTGTATCGGGTGCCAGATCTGCGCGCGGGTCTGCACCAAACTCACCTGGGATGCGATCGACATGCTACCGACCGAGGAGTTCGAACGGAAATACCGGATCGAAATCACGGATGTCAAAACCCCTCCCTACGGCATCCCGAAAACTTCCCCTTCATCCGATTCCTCGCACCCGGGCGCGTAATCCGTGTGGATTTACATGATCACCTGCTATCTTTTGAGCGTCTTTTCGTTCTTAATGCTCACGGCCGGTTTTTTTCAAAGTTTTCTGAAGTTCACGATCCTTCACGCCAACCACATCACCTTCATGATTTTGACCTCGATTCTTTACCTTTTCACCGAGACGCTCGTCATTTTCTTTTTTGTGGGAACCGGGATGGGGATCAAGGAAACGGTCCTTGACCTGAAACTCGACCCCCAATTCAGGCAGCGTTCCATCGCTCTCAAAAGAAAGGTGTTTCCGCCCCTTCTTTTGAACATGTTTTTCATGTTGACGCTCTTTGTGATGGTTGGCGCAGTGGATACGGGACTTTTACCGCTTTGGCTGTATGCCCTTTTCTTTTTGGGATGCCTTTTCCACTGGACAAAGTCAAAACATGTTCAAAATAAAGGGGTCAGGGAAACCGTGGACCTTTTCCTTGAGATGTCCAGACTCCGAAAATGAGGTCGACGTGACTGGGGTGGTAAAATTCATGCAGGCGGCGGGAATGGCGGTGATCCTGGTGGGGTTCGTCCGCCGGTTTCCGGAAGTGATGAGTTATCGGCTCTTTGTTTTGGGAGTGGGACTTTTCACGGCCGGATGGCTCCTCGGCCGCAGTTTTTTAAAAAAATGAGAACGGCCAGCCGTAAAGCATCCCGTAAATCAAAACACCCGTCACGGAGACATAGAGCCAGACCGGAAGGAGCCATCGGGTGATCCGGACATGAGCGGGGTAATCTTTTTTCCAGGCATAATAGAATGCCGCGAGACTGAAGGGAACGACCAGCACCGCAAGAGGCGTGTGCGTGAGGAGAATGACAAAATAGAGGATTCGGACAAGTCCCTCTCCCTGATAATGGGTTGTCCCCGTTTTGAGGTGGTAAATTAGGTAAAAAATCAGAAAAAGAAAAGAGGCGGCGAAAGCGGCGCTCATGAGGTTTTTATGAGCGCCTATTTTTTTTGCCCGGATCGCCTTCCAACCGAGCAGAAGTAAAAGGGCGGCCGTGACATTCAGACAGGCGTTAAGGGCGGGAAGCAAGGAAAGCGGCATCTTGAAGGAGGCGGTTTAACGCTTCCGGGTCGGTCCCGTCATAGTAACCCCGGATGAATCCGTCCGCATCCACGAGCGGAAAATGGGCGCTGTGGAAAACCGGTTCCCGGATATCGCCCACTTTGAAACCGTTCACGACCAAGTCGGTGATCGCCTCTCTGGATCCGGTCAAGAAATGCCAGTTTGGGTTGACCCCGCCGAACTGTCCTGCATACCGGGCAAGGGTCTCCGGAGTATCCTGCTCGGGATTCACCGTGACGGAGACAAGGGAAACTTTCTCCAGCGAACCGAACGAACGGCTTAGGGAGGACATCTCTTTTGAGAGAACGGGACAGATGTCGCTGCAGGTTGTGAAGAAAAAGTTCGCAACCCAGACTTTACCGCGCAGTTGATCGGAGTGAAAGGGATTTCCGTTCGAATCGGTCAGTGTGAAGGGCTGGATTCTTCCCAATACGGGAAGCGTCGGTTGTTTTATCTCCCTGACAAACGAAAAAACCGTGAAACCGGCCGATAAAATAAACGCCAAGCAGATCAAGACAACCGGGAAAATTTTAATTTTCATCTAGCGGGCTTTCAGGTTAGCGTCCAGGACAATCAACAAAAGGAGGACGGGAATATAAACGACCGTGGCTTTCAGCAATTTTCGGGCGTCCTCCAGAGACTTAGAATGAATGAAACCGTTGGCGACAAGAAGCAACAGAATGCCGGAGAAGAGCGCGCCGATCAGATAGAGACGGCCGGACATCCCGATGAAAGAGGGAATAATGGAGGCAATGATCAGAGCCGAGGCGGTCCATTGAATGTGAAGAAGCGTCTTTTTCCCGTCCGTTTCCAGGCACGGCAACATTTTAAATCCGGCTCTTTGATAGTCGTCCTTGAACATCCATCCGATGGCGTAAAAATGCGGATGCTGCCAGATGAACAGGATTAAAAAGAGCATCCCCGCCTGGAAGTTGAGCGTCCCTGTTCCGGCCGCCCATCCGATGAGGGGAGGAATGGCGCCGGGTACGGCGCCGCAGGTGGTGTTTAACCAACTGACCCTTTTCATCGGTGTGTAGACGAGAATGTACAAAAAAGAGGCCAAAAGGGCCAGAAAGGAAGCGAGAATATTGATCCCGACATACAGGATGACGATTCCAAAAAGGACCAGAAGGATGCCGAAGGTCAAGGCGTGCGAAGGAAGAATTGTACCGGAAGGGAGAGGCCGGTTCTGAGTCCGGAGCATCTTGGAGTCGTACTCCCGCTCCAAATAATGGTTCAAGGCGGATGAGCCGGCACAGGTGAGAGCGACCCCCGCAAGCAGATTCAAATAAAGGGAAGAAGAGAGGTCTCCTCCAGTTCCCAGATAATAGCCAATCGTTGTTGTAATAAGAACGAGAAAAAGGATCCGCGGCTTTGAAAGTTCCGTATAAGAGAGAAAAAGACTTTTTTTCTTCATCTTAATCTTGCCGAAAAAAGCCGCTTGGTCTGGGCGAGGGAGACGGGCGAGAGGCGAAGAACCAAAAGAACCGCCGCCCCGAGTGCCGCCGCACCCGTTGCCACATGAAGTGTTGTCACCAGGGCCGATTTCCCGGTTAGGACGGTGAAAGCACCCAGCCCAACCTGGAGAAGGACGAGGAGATCAAGGCAAAGGACCGTTTGAAGGATCTGGTTTTCTTTTCCGTACTGCTTCAGGCAAGTGACATTGAGTAACCCCAGCATTGCGACGATGAAAAACGCACTCAGCCGATGGATAAAATGAACCGCCACCTGGGACATGGAAACAGGATCCAGATGAAGGTCAAAACGCCGCCCGTTGATATTCCAAAGCATTTTTTCGTCGAAGGGGGGAATCCAAAATCCCCCCATCTTCGGAAAGTCGGGAATCGCCAGTCCCGAACCGGTGTGGCGCATGAGGGCCCCCAGGATGAGCTGAATATAGATCAGCAGACTGAAAAAGAGGGAGAGTATGAGTATATTCCGGTTCACGTCCCGACCGCCGGTTTCGGCTTTCCGGCGCTCTTCCGATTGGCTGTAGGCAATCAAAATGGTGAGGACAAAGAAACTCTGGGCAAGGACGCCATGCCAAACGGAAAGGGCCGTCGGGAGAAGAAAAAGAACCGTCATCCCGCCGAGAATCCCCTGAAGCACCACAACCCCCAGGGCGCCGATTCCCAAATAACGGACCCACCTTCTTTTTTCCGAAATCCCAAGCCAGACGGCAAGCCCAAGCGTCAAAAGACCGACTCCTGCCGCGACGAGGCGGTGGCCATGTTCATAAAATATCCCTCCCACCATGGGAGGGAATAACATCCCGTAGGAGAGGGGCCAATCCGGTACGGCAAGACCCGACCCGGTGCTGGTCACCATTCCTCCCGCAAAAATTAAAAAAAGCGTTGAAAGACAGGCCAGTTTTGAAAAACGTCTCAAGCCGATGTTAGTTCCAGAAGTCATCGGTGGTCGCCGCCTCCGCAGGAACCGCCTGCTCAGCCAGCCACGCCTCATACGCCTCTGGAGGATGGATGGTCATAAAGCCGCGCATCCGGTAATGGCCCAGACCGCAGAGCTGCGCACAGGCGATTTCCCACTGGCCTATTCGAGTCGGGGTGAACCAGGTGGGGATATTCAATCCGGGGATTACATCCTGCTTGACCCGCATTTCAGGGAGGAAGAAACTATGGATCATGTCACGGGAGGAGAGATGGATAAGGACCGTTTTTCCGACCGGAAGATGGAGCTGATTGATGGTGGTAATATCATCCTGTCCGGCCGGATCGTTCCGGTCGATCCCCATCGGATTAGCCGCCTTGTCGAAGAATTTCCAGTCCGTTTTTCCGAAGGTGCCATCGGGACCGGGATAGTGGATATTCCAGGCGAACTGCTCGGCGTTGACCCTCACCTCGATCACATCGCCTTCCGGAAGGGCGATGACCTTTCGGGACCAAAAGGGAATCGAAAGACCGATTAACAGGACCGCCTCGACGATGACAACCCCGATTTCGACCCAGGTGGAAACATGGGAGTGAACCCCATGATAGTCGGCCTTGGGGTTTTTCCTCCTTCTGAACTTGAAGAGTGTCACGACAAAATAGAGACCCCATCCAACGAGGAGGACAAACATGAGAAGATGAACCCAGAAAATTAATCGGTCGATTTCCGGGCCATGTGCCGAGGCGACTACTGGGAGGAGTCCTTTCAAGGCGGTCATCTTATTTGAGAAGCATCCTTTCCCGTTTTCGAATGTTCCAGAAAAACTTGGCGAATAACCCCAGCGTCCCAAAGGTGACGGCGAGCATGCAAAAGACGGAGGCCCGGAGGGCGACATTCATCGGATCATTCTCAACGGGCGAAAAACAGACGCTGCACGCAAAAGCCGATGCTGGAAAAAGCATAAAGAGCGCCGCCGCCCCTATGACCATCTCAACTCCGAGTTTTTTTGATAAAAAAGATTTCATAGGTGAGAAGGCAAAGGGCGCCCAAAAACGAAAGACAACCTCCCCAGAGGAAAACCGGTTCTTGGAAGCTGTGGTATTGATTCATGCCCCAAACCGAAAAGCCAAATGCCAAAACGACCGAGGCGGTGATGAAGACAATGTGAAAATCCTTAAGAGACATGAACAAGCCCCTCGTAGACGTTGTAACGGGCCAGAACAATAAGCCCCATCATGAGCACGAAGAGAAGTAGCGCCGAGACAAACAAAAGGACAATCATCCTTCTTTCGGAGGCAAGATGCATGAAAAACGAGGCGACGAGCGATCCTTTGAAGACGGCAATCAAAAGAGCGATCCCCGCGGCAATGGCGATTCCTGCATTCAGTTTGCTCGCCAGCACGGTGGCGCCGGTGAGCACGAGAAGCGTGACTCCCACCGCTTTCACTTTCGCCGATTCTTTACCGGGTTGCGGCGTTTTCATAGGAGATAGAGTACGGGAAACAAAAAAATCCAGACCAGATCAACGAAATGCCAGTAAAGACCCGCGATTTCGACGCGGTTCGTGAAACGGTCCGGTTCCATCGTCCACATCCGGCTGCCGGGACCCCAAAAATAAGCATTCACCGCAATTCCGCCGACGACATGGAGGGCGTGAAGACCGGTCAAAACAAAGTAAATCGCAAGAAACGTATTTTTGCCGGGATAAAGGTGATGCTGGAATTTCGGTGTATATTCAAAAAACCATTTCACAAGGAGAAAAAGGAGTGCCAACAAAATGGTGAACCCCATCTGCCTTCTGAATCCGGAGAAATTTTTTTCCTTCAGGGAGAGCCAAGCGAAGACCATTGTGACGCTTGAGGTAATCAAAACCACCGTGTTTAAAGCCCCGATCGGGACATTGAGGATGCTGGAACCGGCCGGCCACTTCAGGGACCCGAGCCGGAGAATCACGTAGGTGGAGAAAAGCGCCCCGAAGAGCATCACTTCCGAAGCCAAAAAGAGCCAGATCCCGAGTTTTCCGTTGTACAGCCCGGTCTCTTCCCGCGGTTTTACGGTGTAGGGAATCGCTTCCATCAGGGCTCGCTTTGCGGCGTGAAGTCTCTTCCGGCTCCCGGAAGACTGTATTCATAGGGGCCCCGGTGCACGACCGGGAGGGTCACAAAGTTTCCGTGGTCAGGGGGCGTCGGTGTCTGCCATTCAAGCGTCGTTGCCTCCCAGGGATTGTCCGAGGCGACTTTCCGTCCTTTGAACATGCTGACGAAAAGATTCAGAATGAACAGGATCTGAGCGAGGGCCAACAGCCATGCCGCATAGGACATCAGTTTATTGAGGGGGAGCACCCCCTGCGCATGGGCGTATTGAAGCCCGCCGTCATACAACCGACGGGAGACTCCCGCCAATCCCTGGATGAGCATCGGAAAAAAGATGGCATTCATCAGAAAAAGGGTCGGCCAAAAATGGAGTTTCCCCAGGAACTCGTTCATGTGTCTTCCGGTGAATTTGGGATACCAGTGGTAGATGCCGGAAAAAAGAGCAAGGAGGACGCCGGGTGCGACCACATAATGAAAATGGCCGATGACATAATAGGTATCGTGGAGATGGATGTCCGAAGCGGCAAGTCCGAGGGGAAGACCGGTGAGTCCTCCGATTCCGAACATCGGAAGGAACGCAAGCGCAAAAAGCATCGCCGTATTAAAACGGATGGAGCCGCCCCACAAGGAGATAAAAAGACACGAGAGAATCACCACGGAGGGGATCGAAATAATCATCGTGGTGGCCTGGAAAAAAGCGCTGATCGTTGTTCCCATGCCGGTCAGGAACATGTGGTGCGCCCAAACGATGAACGACATGAAACCGATGAAAAGGGTCGAATAAACCATTGAGCGGTATCCCCAGAGGGGCTTTCGGATATTGTTGGCAATGATTTCGGCAACAATGCCGATTGCAGGAAGGAGGATGACATAGACTTCCGGATGACCCAAGAACCAGAAAAGATGCTGCCAGAGGAGCACACTTCCGCCGCCGCTCGCCTTCAGGGGCTCTCCGCTTACCATCAACCCGCTCGGCAAAAAGAAACTCGTCTGGAGCAGCCGGTCTGAAAGTTGCAGAACCGCAGCCGCCTCGAGCGGAGGGAAGGCCAAAAGGAGGAGAAACGCCGTCACAAGCTGCGCCCATACGAAAATCGGCAATCGCATAAAGGTCAGTCCCTTCGCCCGCAAATGCAGAATGGTTGTAATGAAGTTCACCGCACCGAGAAGAGAAGAAGTGGCGAGAAAGACCATCCCTAAAATCCAGACGGTTTGACCCACCGGTGCGATATCGGCGAGGGGGGGATAAGAGGTCCATCCGGAGGAGGCGGCCCCGCCGGGAAGGAGGAAACTGGCGAGCATTACCACTCCCCCAACAAAATAGATCCAGTAACTTGCCATATTCAGTTTCGGGAAAGCCATGTCCGGCGCCCCGATTTGCAGGGGAACAAGGAGATTTCCGAAGCAGCCGGCCCCGAGCGGAACAACCCCCAAAAAGACCATGATGGTTCCGTGCATTGCCCCCAGTTCGTTGTAGAATTCCGGAAGCATGATTCCGTCCGGCGCCCTTGTCTCTCCGAGTAGCTTTCCAATGAAGGGAATCGGCTGGCCCGGGAAGGCGAGTTGCCAGCGCATGAGCATCATCAAAGCGAATCCGAAGAGGAGAAAAAAGAGGGAGGTGAATCCGTACTGGATTCCGATGGTCTTATGGTCTGTCGAAAAGATGTATTTTCGCCAGAACGGCGTTTTCATGCCTTTCAAGGTTTTGAAAAGACAAAATTGATTTCTTGCGTGCCGCCGTCGGTCAGTGTGACCGTCGCTTTTTGGGCGGGAAGTTTCTCATGCCAGGCCTCAATTTCATAGGTCCCGGCAGGCAGATTTTCAATGCGGTACTCTCCGTCCGGCTCAGTAACATCAAAGAAGGGGTGATCCATGACCGAGATCCAAGCTCCCATCCACGGATGGACATCGCATTTGATCGGGAAGGGGGCTGTTTCCACTTTGTCGAAGACCTTCGTAGTTTCCTTCCGGAACTGGGGCATGGCAAGATTAAACTCCTCGTTGATTTTGGGCAGGGCATGGACGTTATGCAGAGTTCCGTCAGGATTCAAAATTTTGACCGGTTGTCCGGCCATGACCGCCAGGACATGCGGCTTATACCGGCATCCCGCCTGGTTGAAGGTGGCCGGTTCCGTAGGGGCGGTGTAGCTTTGCTTAGGGAGCCCGCTTGTGACCCGGACAAAGACATTCCCCATGGTCTTTGTGGCAGGATCGCCGAGAACCAGCGTTTCCGGAAGGACCGCCTCCGAATGCTTGGCCAGGCAGACCGGGTCGGCCTCCATTTTAATCGGTTTAAAGGTTGGGGCATCACCCTCATAAGTAATTTTGCCGCTGACGGTGGCTGCAAATCCGGTAGATGGGGAGAGGCAGAAGAGCGTCAAAAAGGCGACCAGAACATACGTTATTGCTTTCATATTATTAGATTATCATAGGACCTTATGTTTGTCAAGAAAACCGACCCGCTATGGACTGGTCTTGTCGTACATGAGACCGGTGTGATGACTGAATGGCTTCAAATGTTTCGGAGGGGCGAGACCTCTGAAAAAAGCGCTGCACCTGTAGCAGCAGGCAATCGTGGGAACCCGTTTGTAAAGGAGCCAATCCACCAGGGCAAACAGGGGGAGACTCAGTCCGTATGTCACCGGAACGAGGAGGGCACCGGCGGCCAGGATCAGACAACCGAGACCCTGATTGAAATCCTTGGAAAGATAGAACTGGCGACATTGACAGAGGGGACAGCGGTCAAAAAGGGCATCGATTCTCTCAATCTTCCCCGCCTCCATGGCGCAGGAGGGGCAGGGAATCACCCCTTCTTTTACCTCAACCTCGCACAGCCGCTTGCAGTGAACGCATCGGAACACAATCGTCCCTTTCACAGCCAGACCCCGTACTTGAGAGCATAATATTTATAGGTCAGGTCTCCCATCAGGACGGCGCACAACACCGCATAAAGAACACCGGTTGCAGACTGGGTGTTCCGGACTTTTAGGATTTCCTTCACGAAAAAGAGTGTGATGAAAGGGAAGAGCGTGCCAAATAAGATTCCAATCCACAAAAGAAATCCGTCCAGACTCAGTAAAAAAAGTAAAAGAGGAGTTTCCCCTCCTTGAGTGACGGCCTGTCCGAATGCCAGAAGAAAGATGTCCCAGAGGAGGCGGAGGCCGAGAAGCCCCCAAAATAGATACACCGCCCGGCGCAGGTGCCCAATCGGGAGCCCTCGCACGTTCAGGTAATGATGTCCCAACATCATGCTGTGTAGTGATTCGCAAAGGATCAAAGCGCCCAAAATACCCATCAGTCCTTTTTCAAAGAATAGAGGACCGGAAAAGTGCGATTGTATTTGGAAGAAAGCCCAAAGGCCGGGTAGAAAGGGAAAGAAAATCATGATCTGCGAAGGGTATTCTTTCTTCCAGGAAAAAAAGATGACTGCTGCAAGGAATAAAAACCAAGCGGATAAAAGACCCTTGAGGAAGGGGTCGATTCTTCCAGTTAAAAGAAAAATAGAAGCGACTCCACCGATGATGAGCGGCATTCCGAGGTGGAACCGGTGGAAGCGTCCCTTGATGGGAGGGTTGAGATGAATCAGAAGGCAGAGGGGGTAAAAAACCCCGATATTTAAGGCGGTGAGAACAGAAAGACTCGACAGCATGAGGCGAGACTACTCGGAGAGGGTCAGGAGGTAATCCCTCAAGACCCGTATCTGTTCGTTTTCGTCTCCATCCAGGATGTCGGGAGGACCGGAATCTTCAAAAGCGTCCGGATCGAAATAGGTCGGCATTTTGGTTCCCGGAAGAAGCTCTTGCGGATTTTTGAGCCATTCCACAATCCACTCCGGTTTCAGCCGCTTTTTTGCCAAGGCAAAGTTGGGAGCCCATCGGTCGGGGGAGCCGCCGGGGAGCTGATCCCCGACAATATGACACTGGGCACAGTCGAGATATTCCTTTGAGAAAAGGCGCTGGGCGGACAGCACCTCCTCCGGAGTAAGCGTCGTATCCGGTTCCTTGGCAAAAGGAAACTCCTCGTCATCCAGGGCATTAAAATATTTCACGAGGGTATTCAACTCCGATTCACCAAAACCGAATGTCGGCATTCTAACTTTCAACCAGGGGCGGATGACGGAGGGTTCCTCCAGAAATTCAAAGAGCCATTTGGAGTGGACTTTCTTTCCTTCACCGATCAGGTTCGGCGGACTAAAACTGGTCGTCACTGCATCCGCTTCCGCCTCCGAGCGGCCACTGTATGTCATCAGCCATTCCTTAATGGTTGGTTGAATGGCTCCTCCTTCTCCCTCAAGGATATGACAGGCCTGACAGTTGAAGAGGTGAACAATCTTTTGACCCGCTTCCAACTGAAGATTCCTCGCCGTTCTCGGTATTTTTTTATTTTTGACGGATGTTGTATCCACAAATCCCATGAGTGCCGTCACGAGGGCATCGACCTCTTCATCGGTGAAATAAAAATTCGGCATTTTGAGCTTTTCATCGGGCGGCCTCACCTTTCCCCGGTCAAAGATGCGCGGATCCCGGAGTTTCTGCTCAAACCAGGCGAAGTTGGTATGGTCCAGATGGATCAAACCGAAGTCCAACCGGTGAACCGGTTTGCTTCCTTCCTCGGTCAGCTCTGTCCCGACCGGATTGGCATGTTCGAACCCTTTGATGTCATGGCAGGCATAGCAGCCGTAGTGATTGATGAGTCGCTCACCGGTCCGGTTCAATTTCTCGTTCAAATCCATTGCGGCGAGTTTCCGCTCCGCCTGTGCCCGGGTCTCCATCTTAGTGAGGAAACCGGTCAAGATGTCATCGATGACTTTTTCGTCCAATGCCGGAATGGGTCTTTTTTCAAACGCCTCGTTTTTATCCGCGATCAAATATTCCGAGATATCGGCCGCCTCCTGGTCGGTCAACCGGAGATTCGGCATACGCGAATCCTTATGGTATCTGGAGGGGTCTTTGAGCCAATGGGTGAGCCAAATTTTGGTCGTTTTCGAACCGAGGCCGATCAGATTCGGACCGTGTTGCCGTCTTAAAAGGTCGCGGGTCGCCTTTTCCTCGAGGGGGCTGCTTTGAATCTGGTGACAACCAAGACATCCAAGAGAAGCCACGAGCTCTTTTCCTTTTTCTGGATCTCCCGAGGCGGGGATCGGGTCCATTTCAAAGGGTTCGCTGGTTCCGAAAAGATAGTGGACGATGGCATGAATTTCCTGTTCGGTTCGTTTTTTCGAATCGGGGTCGCTCGTATTGGACTGGTTGAAGAATGAGGGCATCCAGGTGTTGTGGCGGAATGAGCGGGGATTCTCAATCCACTTGTAAGCCCAATCCTTGGTCAGTTTCGATTCCAGTTTTTTCAGGGTGGGGCCAGACTTGGGCCAGCCCTCGTACGGTTTGAGAAGATGACAGTTGAAGCAGCCGGCCTTTTCCACCAAATGAATACCAAGGTTGAGCCGATTCGCTTCCCGGATGGTGACTTGCGTGCTGTGGCATTTGAAACATCCCGACTCCACATACTGAAGGGGGAGCATCGGTTCCTCCCACCGCTCCATCGGGCTCCATTGATGTTTTTTCTCCCATTCTTTTTTCTGTTCTTCGGAGGAGGGGAAATGTGCCGCGGAGGAGAAATTGGTCCCGCGACCGCGCCCCGCATGGCAGACCGTGCAGCCGAACTCCTCGATCGGGTGCGGTGATTTTTTTCCGAGATACAACTCAAGGTTGGGGTGGGTTCGGTAGGGCTGCGGCGCATCCCGATAATCGGGATCCGTGATGCCGAGGTGACAGGTGACGCACCGGTCCACTTTGGGCACCTGCATGAAGTTTACGTTATCGGTAATGTCCCTTAAAACGACCTGTTTGATTTTAAGACTTGGGTTCGCAAAATCGATGACCGGCAGGTCGCGGACCTTATCCGCAAGCCGGCTGGCGATCGGCATGGCGGAAGGATCGATGGTTTTGAGTTTCCTTTCCAGAATTTCCCTCCGGGAGGCCATCTGGCGCTCTTCCCGCTCCAGGTTCCGGAGCATCTCTCCGCACTGGCTGATGATCTCCTTTTTCTTGTTCAGTTCCTCCCCGGTGGTCTCCAGTTCCGTTTTGAGATCCAGAACCTGCCGTTCGACTTGAAGGAACTCCGCCTCGGCTGCCTCAAGGTTCCTTGCGTTTTCCGCTTTCGCGGATTCGTATCGGAAGCGGGCCGCATCCAATTCCGACTTGGCAAATTTATGCTCCTGCTCGGCCAGATTGTGTCGTACGCTCAGTTGCTCCACTTCCTTTTTTTCGCTCTCAAACCCCGAGCACCGGGCTTCGTAATCCTTCCGCGCCTGTCCGATTTTCTGGAGGAGGGTCTGGTATTCTTCGTCGCCCTCCAGTCCCTTCCGCGCCGCTTCGTACTCGAGTTTTGTTTTTTCTATTTCAAGCGAGCGGAATTCCGTTTGATGCTGTTTCCACTGGCGGAGATAATCGCTCAGAAAAAGCCATCCGAGAGAAAGGAGGAGAAGGAGGGACGAGACAGAGAAGATGAGGTTTAGGGCACTGCTTTTGTAATGGCGTTCGTCGGGAAGCGTCATTATATATTAAAGAAAAATTCGGGGATCGCGACGATGTATTTAATGTTAAAAACCCAGCGCAGAAACATTTTAATGGGAAGACCCACGGCCAAGAGAAGCAAGACCGTAAAGATACTGTAACGGAAGCCCCCGAGGCTGTCATACAGCCGTTTAAAGAGCGTTCTCGCCAAGAGGGGCGGCAAAAAGCCGAAGTACAATAGGAGCACGGTGAATCCCGGCATCTCCCGAAGGAGGATATTCTGCGGCAGGGAATGTCTCAGCCAAACCATGTAAAAAATTTCGGAGAGATTGACATTGGTGAGGGCCTCCAACTTGTGAACGTCCCAATATTCGAAAGGTCCGAAAAAATTCCAGTTCGGGCCGCGCAAGAATGTCCCCACCGTAATCAGAAAAACCCACAAAAGAAGCCACCCCGCCATGAAAATGGAAACCGCCATTTTTCTCTCCTTAAAGGAGAAATAGCCCCGCCCTTTTTTGTTGTTGTCCAGATAGGGAATGGCCATGAGTCCCAGGATAATCGCCGTCGGAAAAACAACACCCGCCAGCCACGGGTCAAAATAGACCAACATCTCCTGAAGGCCCAAAAAATACCAGGGGGCTTTGGAAGGATTCGGGGAGATGGAGGGGTTTGCCGGCTCCTCCAAGGGCGCTTTTAACAGAATCGACCAGACCATCAATAACACCGAACAGAGAATCAGCGAAATGAACTCGATATAGACAAGGTCGGGCCAGACCAGCACTTTTTCTTTAGAATCGGCGAATTCGGCCGGCTCCTTTCCCTGCTCAATTTTTGCGTCATTTTCATAGGCCTGTTTCATGCTGAACCAGAGAAAGAAGTTGACCAGAAAGATGAGACCGACGATCGGGACGTTATCCGGCTTGGTGACGATCGCTCTGAAATCGGAGTCGGTGAGGCCGAAGGCGAAGAAAGCCAGCATGAAAGAAAACATGAAAAGACCCCCGGCGGCCGTCCAGAGTTTATGGAGTCTCAAGGTTTTGTTGACTTTGTAGAAGAACTCCGTGGGGGGGAACATCAGGAAGGTAAAAACAAGAAGGAACGGAAAAAGAACCTGGGGCCTTGTGACCGCGTTGACGAAAGATTTAAACAGTTCCATCTTCTTTCTACAGTGGCGTTGAAATGCCCCCGTCCTTCCGGACGCGCCAGAAATGGACGGCCATGAAGATCATAATAATGAAAGGAAGACCGATGCAGTGAAGCACATAAAATCGCAAAAGCGCCCCCTCTCCCACAAACCGGCCGCCAAGAAGGGCAAAACGGGCGTCGCTGGTCGGCGTGACAAAGTTCACATCCCCGAGAGCCAAGAGCGCGGACCCGGGACCCGATGTTCCAAGGAGGGGTGTTGCACCTGCCATATTGGAACCGACCGTAATGGCCCAGATGGCCAATTGGTCCCAAGGAAGAAGGTAGCCGGTGAAACTCAACAGCATCGTGAGTACCAAAAGGATCACCCCCACCACCCAGTTGAACTCCCGGGGCGGTTTGTACGCTCCGGTCATGAAAACACGGAACATGTGGAGCCATACGGAAATCACCATGAGGTGCGCTCCCCACCGGTGAATTTCCCTCATGATCCCGAGCGGCACCTGTTCCCTCAGATCAATGATATCCCCGTATGCATATTCAACCGTCGGCCGGTAATAAAACATCAAGAGAATCCCGGTCACGGTCAGAACAAGAAAAATAAAGAATGAGAGACCCCCCATGCACCAGGTGTACCGGAGTTTGACGCCCTGAACCGGAATCCGGGCCGGGTGAAGGTGCAGAAAAACATCATTCAGGATAATCATCATCCGCTGGCGGCGGTTGCGGGGAATTCCGGTCCGGAAGATCGACTTTGCGACCGGCGTCTCCGCGATTTTTCTGAAAAGGCCCTTTTTATCCGAATCCGCCATTAGGACCTCCTTAAGTCAAAAGGTACGATTGGGGATCCGCCCATTCCCCCTTCTCCTGCTGGAACTTGACGGTTTTATCAACGATGATTTCACCGTCAGGCGAGAGGCCGATTTTGTACCGTTCGAGCGGCCTCGGAGCCGGGCCCTCAAAGTTGATTCCCGATTTGTAATAGCCGCTCCCATGACAGGGACACTTGAATTTGCCCTCGTTTTCAAGCCAATTCGGGGTACAACCGAGATGGGTACAGATGGTCGAAAGGGCATAAATTTTTTCGGAATCCCGCACGATCCAGACACCGAATTCTTTTTTGAAGCGGTTGGAGACTTCTCCGATGTTATAATCCTCTATTCTTCCGGCCGAAAAGGACTGTTTCGGCTCAAAGAGGACGTTGGGGAAAAGGTACCTTAAGATCATGGTTCCGAAACCGGCCGCAACCGCTGCGAATGCGGTCCATCCGACGAAGAGGAGCTTCAAAAACGACCGCCGGTCCATGGTCTCTTCAGGCGGAGTTTCCGTCGGGCGTGCAATCGGTTTTGAAACTACCGGTTGTTCAGAAGGGGGCTGGTCTGTCACTTCAATTTATCCTGTGCGAATGTCCTGATCTTCATATTTTGGTCCTCTGCCGCCAGTTGCTTCAATTTGGCATCCAGTTCCGATTCATTCAGCAGGGAGGCCGCTTCGATGGCAGAGAGGATCAACTGATTCTGTTCCTGCGAGTCGATGGCGGGGAAGGAAGAAAGGTATTCTCGGTCCAGCAAATTTGCGATGATTTGTTTTCCCGAAGCATTCCCCATTTTGGCAAGTGAAACGGCCGCTCCCCACTGAACATTCGGTTCGGAATCATACAATGCTTCCTTTAATTTGTCAATGGAAGAGGGGCGTCCGATGTTTCCAATGGCTACGGCCGCGATGGAGCGGACGCGCGGATTGGAATGTTTCAAAAAGGGATGGAGCGCATCCGCGCCCCGGTGATCCCGGAGCATCCCGATGGCGTAAATCACGGCAGGCAGATTCTCTTCCTTTTCCTCCGCGAGTTCCTCGGTGAGGGGCCCGAGGAATGCCCTGTTTCCGGTCCGACCCATCGCAAGCGCCAGATACTGCCGAACCCGGCGGTCATCCTCCTTGGTTTTCCTGAAGGCACTGGTCATTTCGTGAACGAAATGCTCCTCCTTCGGAATCAGATCCGGATGGGCCAGCATTCTGGAGAGCTCAAAGGCGGATTGCCAACGTTTGGTTGCGCCGCCAACCTTGACATCTTCCAGGAGATCGTAAGCCGTTTGCGATTCCTGGGTCAAAAGCCGGATGGCCGCATATAAAAGGGCACAGGACACTGCAATGATAAAAGGGACAACCACAAACGAATGGATGATCATCCGTTTGATTGATTTTTCCCCGTTTTCTGTCATTTCGTTGCACCCATTATAACAAATGAACTCCGCCTGTCAAAAGAATTTTGGGCCCTCCCAACGAACGCAATTGACATATTTCAAAGGAGTTGCTAAAATACGTCGCAGCGGAGCCGAAATGACCGTCGAGACCATCCATTTGCTTGAAGAGCAGGAGAAAACCCTGAATGCCCCCAGGCGGCGTTACAGTTTCCTGGCGAGACTCCTCTTTTTTTTCCTCGATCTCTTCTATGGCCGGAGGCGGTCGCTTTTAAAATTTAAAATCCTAGAAGTCATTGCGCGGATGCCTTATCAGGCATGGGAAAACGTTGCCTACATTGCCATGACCCACACCTACAAACATCCCGGCTTTGCGAGAAGAATCTTCGAATTTGTCACGGAATCGAGGCGTCAGCAGGACAACGAACAGTGGCATCTTCTGATTGAGGAAGAACTGACGGAAAAAAAGGGTCTGAAAGAGAATTTTTTCCTGCACCGGCTTCTGCCCCAGTTTATCGCCTTTTTCTTTTACCATGTGAGCTGGCTTCTTTACGTCATCAAACCGGCCTGGAGTTACGCGTTGAATGCGGATTTTGAGGACCACGCGGAACACGAATATATGGAATATGTCCGCGAACACCCGGAATTCGAACGGGAGCCGTTTCAAAGCGATTTCAAGTCCGATTACGGGGATTTTCGGAATATGGCGGACCTGTTCCGACGAATTGCGTTGGATGAGCGTCAGCACAAAGAGGAAAGCGAGGCGCGGATTCAGCAGGCCCGGTTTCATTAAATTTGATCATTCTGCACGGAGCCAAAACAGTTTTGCCAAACAAACCAATCACCGTTTCGGAATTTTGGGATCGAGGATGCGATTACGTTAGGGAAAGGGGGTAACAGCCCCGGACGTAGTGAGAGACATTAAGGGAAGGGGAGTGACAGGAATTTACCCCCGTAAACCTTATGGTAAATTCCGCCAGAGGGGGGAAACCTGCGGAGGCCGAAGCGACGCGGGCGTAGTTCAATGGTAGAACGGTAGCCTTCCAAGCTACTCACGTGAGTTCGATTCTCATCGCCCGCTCCACTTACTTAATTAGTTCGACGACCGAGAGGGGCACCCCGCCAGAGGCGGGGTCATCGAGGGAATCCCGTAGCCGAAGGCGAAGGGATTCCCTTCTCCCGCTCCAAATTTTTATTCTTCGCCCCGGGGGCTCTTCCGAAGCAATTTTTTCTCGCTGCGACGCTTTTTGTCGGCCAGCATCTTTTCCTTGGACCGTTTGGAGCGTTTTCGTTTTTGCCGTCGGATTTTTTCGATCCGTTTCCTCTCGGCGCTCGCGATTCCAAGGAGCCTTGACTCGATTTTGTCGAGCAGAATCCTCCGGGCGAGAAAACGGTTCAGGGCCTGGGAGCGTTCTCTCTTACATTTGACCTCCAGGCCGGTCGGGCGGTGTTTGAGGACGACACAGGTGGAAAGTTTGTTCACGTTCTGTCCGCCGGGGCCTCCGGAGCGGACGAACTTTTCTTCCAAATCCTCTTCCCGGACCCTCAACCGTTTCATTTTGATTGAGAGTTCGTTCTGTTTCTGAGCTGAGACGGGGAAATGGGTCATTGTCCCATTATACCATCGGCCCCTTCCCAAGTTTCACTTTTTTGGATATACTGTTTTTCGGAGTCTTGAAATGATGGAAGCGATTCAGAATCTTTATCGGGCATTAAAGGAAAAACACGATTTTGTCCGTCAAAAATTGGGGCGCCCTTTGACCCTGACGGAAAAAATCCTCTCTTCCCATGCCGCCGATTTGAAGACGCAGGAGTTCGTCCGGTGGAAAAGCACCCTTTCCCTCCGGCCGGACCGCGTGGCGATGCAGGATGCGACCGCCCAGATGGCGCTTCTTCAATTCATGACGGCCGGCCGTGATACAGCAGCCGTTTCTGCCACCATCCATTGCGACCACCTGATCCAGGCGCGGGTCGGTGCTGCGGAAGATTTGAAAAGTGCGCTGAGGGCCCATCAGGAGGTTTATGATTTTCTTCGGAGTTGTTCCCAGCGGTACGGCATCGGCTTTTGGGAGCCGGGGGCCGGGATTATCCATCAGGTTGTTTTGGAACAATACGCCTTTCCGGGCGGGCTTTTGATCGGCACCGATTCGCATACGCCGAACGCAGGGGGTCTTGGGATGCTTGCGATCGGGGTGGGCGGGGCGGACGCCGCCGATGTGATGGCAGGACTTCCGTGGGAGGTGAAATGTCCGAAGATCGTGGGTGTTTACCTCACCGGGCGCGTGGGCGGTTGGACCTCTGCAAAAGATGTCATTTTGAAGCTCTGCGGGATTTTGACGACGGAAGGGGGAACCGACAAAATCATCGAATATTTCGGCCCCGGGACTTCCTCCATCAGCGCCACAGGGAAAGGGACCATCACCAATATGGGCGCGGAGCTCGGGGCAACGACCTCTGTTTTTCCATTCGATGAGCGGATGGCCACCTATTTGCGGGTGACGGACCGGAAAGAGGTGGCAGCGTTTGCAGAAAAGCACCGGGAATACCTCATCCCGGACCCGGAGGTGGAAAAAGACCCGAAGCAATTTTACGATGAGATCATTGAGATTAATCTCTCGACTCTGGAACCTTATGTGGTTGGACCGCACTCTCCGGATGCGGCCCGGCCGATTTCCCAACTTGCGAAGGATGTCCGGAAAAACGGGTACCCGGCGGAACTCAAGGCGGCATTGGTCGGAAGCTGCACCAATTCCTCCTATGAAGATATCGGCCGGGCCGCGAGAGTGGCAAAAGAGGCCAAAGAGGCGGGACTGAAAGCGCGCTGTTACTTCCTGATTACACCCGGTTCAGACCAGATTCACAATACGATTAAGCGAGATGGACAGCTCGAAGTCCTCTGCGCCATCGGGGGCACAGTCCTTGCCAATGCCTGCGGGCCCTGTATTGGGCAGTGGAAAAGAGAGGATATCAAACCGGGGGAGAAAAATTCGATCGTGACCTCATTCAACCGGAATTTTCCACGCCGGAACGACGGGAATGCCGAAACCCTTGCTTTTATGGGGAGCCCTGAACTGGTCACCGCAATGGCCCTTTCAGGAAACCTCCTCTTCAATCCCTTGACCGATTACCTGACAACCCCCGATGGAAAAAAGGTGAAACTGACCCCTCCCGAGGCGCCGGAACTTCCGGAAAAAGGGTTTGTAATGGGAGAGGCGGGATATCTGGCGCCCCTTCCGGAGGCGGAGCGAAAGAAGATCCAGGTCCTTGTTGCTCCGGAGAGCGAACGGCTGCAGCTGCTTACCCCTTTTCAAGCGTGGGATGGAAAAGATTACGAAAAACTCCCCATTCTGATCAAAGCGAAGGGAAAATGCACCACCGACCATATTTCCCCGGCAGGGCCCTGGCTCAGGTACCGCGGCCATCTGGACCGGATCAGCGACAATCTCTTTTTGGGGGCGACCAACGCCTTTATGCCCGGAGAGCCGGGAAAGGGAAAAAACTGGCTCGAAGGAGGAAAGGTGGCGCCGATTGCGGAGATTGCACGCGATTATAAAGCGCAGGGACTCGGCTGGGTCGTCATCGGCGATGAAAATTACGGGGAAGGATCCAGCCGGGAACATGCCGCCATGTCCCCCCGCTGGCTCGGCTGCAAAGCGGTGATTGCCAGGAGTTTTGCGAGAATTCACGAGACGAACCTGAAGAAGCAGGGAATTCTCCCCTGCACCTTCCAAGAGCCAAAAGACTTTGACCGCTTTCAGGAAGAGGACCGGGTCAGTCTGAAGGGGCTTTCCCAACTCGCCCCCCGGACGCCGATTACCCTAATCCTTCACCACAAAAGCGGTTCCGAAGAGACCCTCCTGTTGAATCACTCCCTCACCGAAGAGCAAATCACCTGGTTTCGTGCAGGGGGAGCCCTCAACCTCCTCCGGGCACGTTAAGAAAAATTGCTTGACAAGAAAAAAATGTCGTGATAGACTTTTACATCTTTTCCCTTCTGCAGGAAAATCCCAATTTTAATTAAAATCAGCAAAATTTCTATATAAATTACAAAAGGGTCAGAAGGAGGTACTTCGAGAATGAATCAGTCCAAGCGGCATGAGAGCGGTGTGATGGGAATCAGAGACGCAGCCGAGTATTTAGAGGTGCACGAATCGACCATCTACCGCCTGGTTGGCAACGGTCAGATTCCGGCCTTCAAGCTCGGGGGTCAGTGGCGTTTCAAAAAGGATGTCATTGACCAGTGGCTGACAGCCGAGATGCAGAAGAATAGCGCCAACAACAACCATCGGGAAAAAAGAGAACGTCGGACAGCATAGCAGGCCTATTTGTGCTGTGCTGCTGTAGCTCAGTTGGTAGAGCACGTCCTTGGTAAGGACGGGGTCACCGGTTCAATCCCGGTCAGCAGCTCCATCCTTTAAGTAAGGAGGTCGAAATGGCGAAGGAGAAATTCGAGCGCACCAAACCCCATGTCAATGTTGGAACCATCGGTCATGTCGACCACGGCAAGACCACCCTGACCGCAGCCATCACCTTTGTTTTGTCGAAACAGGGTTTTGCCGAA
>CAMTXH010000022.1:0-81788 GCA_947085655.1 uncultured Omnitrophica bacterium
GTCTGATTTCCAGATCCGCAGAAGCGATATCCCCAACAACAAAAAACCCTATCTGCATGAGACAAAATGCAAATAGGGTGACCGCGTAAATTGAATTTCTTTTCATCCCGTTTTCCTCCTTGGTGGGTTGTTAAACTTTTTTAAAGGTCTTAAAAAATCAGTCAAAAAAAGGCCCCCTTTTGGGCTTGCTTTAGTTTAAATTTACACGGGAATCAAACAAAAGTCAAGAGTCAAAATCAACCTTTTGCGTCGCCTAAACTATTTTCGCTTGATTTGTTCCGGGTTGGAACGAACGATTTTGACAAGAAGGTCTGCTTCGAGATTGACCTTGTCCCCTCTCCCTTTTTCTTTAAGACCGGTCACCTTCAGGGTATGGGGAACCAGGTAGAGACTGAAGGAACCCCGGTTCACGTGGGTGATGGTGAGACTTACGCCATCGACCGCGATCGAGCCGCGGGGAATAAGGTGGTTGAGGATGGAGCGCGGCGATCGGATTTTCAACAGAACATTTTTCCCTTCTTTTTTCCGGCTTTGAATCAGGCCGACCCCGTCCACGTGTCCTTGGACAAGATGTCCGCCAACCCGGCTTCCCCATTTTAAGGGCCGCTCAAGATTCACTCGTGCTTTCGGCTTAAGGAGCCCGAGTGTGGTGAGGAAGAGACTTTTTCTCGAAACATCAAAAGAGAGGGTCTTTCCCTTTTTCTGAACCACGGTGAGGCAGACCCCGTCCACGGAGAGACTCGACCCGGGTTTCGTTCCCTGATGGGTTTTTCGGGTCTTCACGGCAAGGCGGATTCCGGAGGGGGTTTTTCGAACGGTTTGAACGGTTCCTGATTCTTCGATGATACCGGTAAACATGATCGCTTTTGGGACGTTTTCGAAAGTGTCCCTTGTATCATCCCTCTATGGGACATGTTCAAAAGTGTCCCTTGAATGAAGATCACGCGAGGGACACTTTATGAACACGTCCCTAGCGGAGGATGCCTTCGATGAGGAGATCTTCGCCGACCTTTCGGGCAACCGATTTTTTGAGGGAGATCGCCTGGGAAAGTTTCACCGCCCCTCTTCCTTCGTAGCCGGTCAGGGTATCTTTTCCGCCGATCAGTTTCGGAGCAATGAACCAGAGAATCCGGTCCACAAGCCGGTTCTCCAGAAAGTCGGCCACCACCGTCCCCCCTCCCTCGACCAAAAGATGCATAATCTCCATCTCGGCAAGGGTCTTCAAAAGGGGTTTTAATTTCACCTTTCCGCCGTCGGTCTCCGTCCTCAAGAAAACAATCGGATAGGGATGATAAGAAAGGAGCCGTTTCTCCGGAATATCCTTTCCGATCGCAAGGATGAGGGGGGCTTGGAAACTCGTCTGAACCAGCCGCGAGGAACGGGGTGTCCGGAGATACCGGTCCAGCACCACCCGGGTCGGCTGATAGAGAAGGGGTCTTCCGCTTTTTCGAGTGGTGAGAAGGGGATTATCCTTCAAGACGGTATTCACCCCGACCAAAATGGCGTTGGAATTGGCCCTCTCTCCATGAACCAGACGTCTTGCCATAGGGCCGGTGATCCAGTGGGAAGCGCCGCTTGCGGTTGCAATCTTCCCGTCCAGCGATTGGGCCACTTTCACCGTCACATACGGAAGCCCTTTTTTCATGTATTTCACAAAAGGGGTGTTCAGTTCGCGGCATTCCTTCTGTAGGATGCCGACGCGGACCCGGATTCCCTTTTTCCGAAGGGCCCGGATCCCTTTTCCGTCATTCGCCGGATTCGGGTCCTTTATTCCAATGACCACTTCCCGAACGCCGCTTCTCGCAATCGTCTCCACGCAGGGCGGGGTTCTTCCGATGTGGGCACAGGGCTCAAGATTGACGTAAAGGGTCGCTCCCTTTGCCCGGCGTCCGGCCCGGCCCAAGGCCACCCCTTCTGCATGCGGCCCCCCGAGCCGCTGATGAAATCCTTCGGCGATGATCTTTCCTTTTTTGACAAGGAGGGCGCCGACCAAGGGATTCGGCGCGGTCTTTCCCCGGCCCTTCCGGGCAAGGGTTAAAACATGGGCCATGTAGATTTCATCCTTGTGGGACATCCGTCTCCCCTTTTTTCGCTGCGCTCACTTCGGTCCTCGTAATTCGGTCGAGAATTCCGTTCACAAACCGCCCGCTTTCGGTATCGCCGTACCTTTTGGCAAGTTCCACCGCTTCATTCAGGGAAACCTTCGGCGGAATCTCATCCACATAGAGGAGTTCGTAACTGGCAAGCCGCAAAATGTTCCGGTCCACCGCCGCCATCCGGGAAAGTTCCCAGTTCTCCGCCGACTGACTGATAATGCCGTCAATCCGGGGAAGGTTGGAAAGAGTCCCCCGGACCAGCGAATCGGTGAACTGTCTGATTTCCGGTTCCGCCGGGTGTTCCTCCCAAAAAATTTGCAGGGACTCTTCCAAAGGGAATTTTGCAATCTCCGTCTGATACAGAATCATCAGGGCCAGTTCCCGACTCAGCGTCCGTTTTCTCATGATTTGAGTCTCTTTGAAAGTTCGCTCATCTCAAGGGCCACGCGCGCCGCCTCGGCTCCCCGGTTATCCTTCTTTCCCGAGCGGGCCATCGCCTGTTTTTTGTTTTCCGTGGTCAGGACTCCGAAAGCAATCGGGATGCCGGAACGGAGGGCCACTTCCGAAACCCCCCGCGAAGCGATGGTTGCGACATACTCAAAATGGGGGGTCTCCCCCCGGATGACCGCACCGAGTGCAACAAGGGCATCATACCTTTTTTTGGCCGTCATCCAGAGACAGGCGGCCGGAATCT
Source organism: uncultured Omnitrophica bacterium (assembly GCA_947085655.1). Taxonomy (GTDB): domain Bacteria; phylum Omnitrophota; class Gorgyraeia; order JACQQV01; family JACQQV01; genus CAMTXH01. The sequence continues at coordinate 2,791 of CAMTXH010000022.1, forward strand.
CCACCGCGCCCGGCACCCAAACCACATCAATCCGCGAATCGGGGACCCTGTGAGAGCGGAGTGCGGCAAGGCACCCCTCCAGCAATCGCCCTGTAATCGTCTCGTGGAACCGGGAAACGACCACACCGACCCGCTTGCCTGTACCCTTCGGTGCCGCTCTCAGAATTCGGGCCATCGCTACATCTCCGCCGTCAGCACATGGCCCAATTTTTCTTTTTTGGCCTTGAGGTATTTCTTGTTGAGAGAAGTGGGGGTGATTTCAATCGGAATCCGGTCCACCACCCGGAGTTTGTACCCTTCGAGTCCCACGATCTTTTTGGGATTATTGGTGAGAAGCCGGATTTCCCGCAGGCCCAAATCCGCCAGAATCTGGGCGCCGATGCCGTAATGGCGGAGGTCCGGCTTAAAGCCGAGCGCCTGATTCGCGTCGACGGTGTCGAGCCCCTTTTCCTGAAGGACGTAGGCGCGGAGTTTATTGATGAGACCGATGCCGCGGCCCTCCTGACGCATGTAAAGAATCACGCCGCGGCCTTCGCTTTGAATCATCCGCATCGACTGCTCCAGCTGCTCGCCGCAGTCGCAACGGCTCGAATGGAAGACATCCCCTGTCAGACACTCCGAATGGACCCGGACGAGGACCGGTCCCTTGGCGATGTTTCCGAGGACAAGAGCCAGATGGTATTCGCTGTCCACGGTCGATTCGTAAGCATGGAGCCGGAAGTGGCCAAAACGGGTCGGGAGGTCCGCCGCGAGTGTTTTCCGGACGAGTTTTTCAAAGCGTCTGCGGTATTCAATCAGATCTTGGATGGTTCCGATTTTGAGACGATGGGTCTTGGCAAATTTCAAGAGTTCCTGCGTCCGGGCAATCCCTCCGTCCGGCAATGCCACGCGGCAAATCAAACCGGCCGGAAAAAGGCCCGCCATCCTCGCCAGATCCACGCACGCCTCTGTGTGGCCGGCCCGGACCAGCACACCTCCCGGCTTTGCTCCGAGCGGCAGCACCGGTCCTGTCCGCTCGAGTCCCTCCGGAGAGGTCTTCGGATGAATCAATGCCCGAATCGTTCTGAGATGGTCCTGAAAAGGGACCTTTCGACGAAGCGCTTTTTTTGTCTTTACGGAAACGGTCCAGGCCGCCTCCAACACACTCCGGCTTTTTTCTCTGAGAGGGATGCCCAATTCCGAAAGACGGTGGGATTCCATCGGCATGCAGAGGGGTCCGCGCCCGTGCGATGTCATAAACTGAAGCGTCTTCCGGGTGACGGAGGAAGCGGTCGTCACAAAATCTCCCTCGTTCTCCGGCTCACCGTCATCCAAAAGGATGACGATCTGACCCCGCTTCAGCGATTTGAGAATTTCTGGGATAGAATGAAAGGGCATCGGTTTCCTTTATCCCGCCACCTACAAGGTGGCGGGATATTTTCGGCCTTATGGCCTCAAATAAAAACCCCGATTCTCTTTCGGGGATTTGTGAATAGAGTCCACCCTCCTGGGCAGACCCCTTCTTTTCTCTCTTCTTGCACCCCGCACCCTTCGCTTGCCCTGAACCTGAACAAAGCAAATGGTTCAGGGCTACGCTCAGCTGCGGGGGTCGCGGGCTTGTCCGCCTTTGGCGGGCTTACCGCCGATGGGGAATTCCACCCACCCCCGAAGAGAAATTCTCTTTCATCATAGGTCAAATAGGGGAAATTGTCAAGGGGCTCTCCCGTAGCTCACCAAATTTACTGTAACTCTTTTTTTATTAAAGCCTTATATTAATACCATAACCTCAAAGAAATGGGGGTCTTACCTTGACTTTGCAGAGGGGGTATGGTATACTTTCACTGAAGGCGAAAAAGGCACACTCGGGGAAACCCGAGGTCGCAAAGCCACGGGTCTACAAATACGGTGCGATAACACCGTTTTCACGATCGCCAGGCTACCGACCTCAATGGAATTTTCAAGCTGTCTCTCGTGTTGGTAGCGTGAGGCAGCTTTTTTATTTGCACCCAAAGAAAAGAGATTTAAAAAGAAAAAATGAGAACCCTTTTAAAGAAAAACGGCTGGGGTCTTATCGAGATGCTGACGGCGGTCGCCCTGATTGCCCTATTGGTTGTGTTGTCTCTTCCGGTTCTCTCCAGGGTGATGGCGAATATGAGAGATCAAAGCGCCATTGCCTCCCTCTGGGCCATCCTTGAGGCACAGAAAAGCTACCGGGATGCCCAGACCCCGACGACTTATGCGAATACCATAGGAGATCTTGTAAATGACGAGTATCTTTCGGGAAAATTTCTCAACGATTCTTCCTATGAGTACCGGCTTTCTGCCACATCGAACACCTTCACAGCAGAGGTGGTTCGGGATGGAATCATCCTTGCCTCAATCAGCCACATTGGAAACCTCACGTATGGAGGAGGGGGCGCAGAGGACGGAGGCAGTGGAGGTGGCGACGGCGGGGGAGGGAGGGGAGGGGGGGAGCAAATCTCTTGTCCCTATCTTTACATCTGGAACGGCTTTGCCTTTGTCAAAGAAAATGACCTGAATCCTGGAGGAGACATCGAGAGAGGGTTGGGAGAATATACCGATTTTTATCTCCTCATGAAAAAGGTTGTCCCTCAAAGGAACCAATATCTTTTCCAAATCAGGGAAGAAGTGGAGGAGATCAGCTGGATCAACGCGGTCAGACTTGTTTCCATCGACCACCCCCGCTCGGTCCAGGTGGCTCCAAGCCCTGAAGGTGTGATTTGGACTTATCGGGAAAAAGATCTTCAAAAGCCCCTCTCGGTCTACACGGACAAGGGAGAAGATGCGGCGCCTCTTCTCAGCGATGTGGGAAAGCGTTTCTATCATGGCCGGGCCGGGAACTACCTGATAGTGAACTTTGGGGAAGTCAGGGATCTTGAAAACGGCGTCAGACTCATTATGAGCGCCGATCCCATGATGATACCGGAAAAGAGCATCCATCTCTTCGCCTGGGTGGAGGAAAGACGGTGGATTCCTGTCGCCCAAATTCATCCTCATGAGAAATGGGACCGGTGGGCAGTAGACCTGACAGAGATTGCGAGGAAAAGAAAGGGGCAGGCGCTTCTCTTGAAATTCGCTCTGACAGACGAGCATCGAATCGACTTTGCCATGCTCGACACTTCCCCTCAAGCGGAGGTTTTCGTCCGGGAGGTCCCTCCGCTCACCATGCACCATTCGCGGAGAGGAGATGTCTCGGAGGCGTTGAAAAAGACAGACCAGGAAGTCACGGAATTGGTGAAAGAGGACACCCTGACCTTGACATTCAAGCGGACCCCTCTCCAAGGAGAGGCGAGAGACTTCCTTTTTGTCTCCACAGCCAGTTACAAGCCCCTCCCTCCTTCCCTGGGAGGTCTCCCCCAGAGGGAAAAGGAATTTCTTCTCTTTGATGCCGTGCGACGGTTCTTTTCACAAAAGGGAGAACAGCCCCTTTAAGGCGCGTGAAACATGAAAGCGATCCTGAAACAAAATAAGGGAAAAAGTCTCGTCGAACTCTCAACGACGGTTGCCGTCATCGCCCTTTTGGTTGTTTTTTCCCTTCCGGTTCTCTCCAGGGTGATGGCGAATATGAGAGATCAAAGCGCCATTGCCTCCCTCTGGGCCATCCTTGAGGCACAGAAAAGCTACCGGGATGCCCAGACCCCGACGACTTATGCGAATACCCTGGAAGACCTGATCGCCCAGGGATATCTGGACCGTCTCCCGAGTGACTATCGATATGTTCTCACCGCAACGGCCGATGCCTTCACTATCGAACTCTTAAGGGCAGGAGATACCCTGGCCACCATTGACCATAACGGGAATTTCTTCACGGGTGATGGGGGTGATGGGGGTGATGGGGGCGGTGGGGGTGATGGGGGTGATGGGGGCGGTGGGGAGATAAGCCTTGGGCATGAGCCTCCTATACAACCAAATCCATGAGATTGAGTTCAGTGCCTTCTCCTTTCTTTAGATCGATTCTTGAAAGTCCTTCCAAATTGTGCTATCCTCATCCCTGATCTTTCATGCTCACTCTTTTCAAGCGTCCCAGCGTAAGATCCGTTTCCCTGATTGCCCTGGGAATCCTTCTGGTTTACGTCTTCTCCATCCGTCCGCTCACTCCTTTTGAAGCCCTCCAGTTCAGGATGCACGATTTCTTCTTTGTGAGCGCCCTAAAGGCGAAGCGTCCCCCTCCGGAACTGGATCAGATTGTTCTCGTGGCCCTGGATGACGAATCCTACACCAAGGTGAACGAACGCTGGCCCTGGGATCGCGCCGTCTACGCAGAACTGGTCGAAAAACTTTCCCGTCAGAATCCGCGGTTGATCCTTTTGGATGTCGCTTTTGGGGGAGAACAGAACCCGGAAAGTGACACCCGCCTTGCCGCCGCCCTGGAAAAGGCGGGAAACGTCTTCATCGCTTATTATCTGGGGGATAATGGCAGACCGGTCTATCCTTTGGGGCGTTTTCGAAAAGCAAGTCTCGGCTCCGGATATGTCAACAAGCCTCTCGATGCCGATTTCAGTATCCGCCAGGCGCAACTCCTCCGCTGGACGGTTGACGGGGAGCTTCTCGACATGGCGCTGGAACTAAAGGCCGCCTCCCACCTTTTTAGCGCCACGCCGGTCCCTTCCCGGGAGAAACAGATCATCCAGTTTCAAAAGAAGGAGGGGTCTCCTCCTCCACCTCTTCGCGGAACGGCTGTTCCGATTCCGGTCAGGAGGGATGGGACGGTCTTTCTGAATTACCAGGCCTCCCGTGAGGACTTTACGACCGTTCCGGCCTGGAAGGTCCTTGCGGAGGAAGTCCCCGAAGGGACTTTCAAAGACAAAATCGCCCTTTTTGGAATCACCAACCGGCTGATGCATGATATTCACCATTCCCCCCTCGGTTCCCTTCCGGGGGTCGTGATCTTTGCCAATCTCCTCCTCATGATTTTAAGCGGCGCTTATGTTTTTGAAGCGCCGCTTTGGGTCGACCTTTTCGTCCTCTCTTTTTTAGGGATGGCGACCGCCTACGCTACCTATCGGCTCACCCCCTGGCGGGGGTTCCTCTTTTTCTTCTACGCCGTCCTCTTCCTCCTCGGTGTCACCTTTTTCCTTTACCTCAAAAACATCCACTGGGATTTCGCCGGCACCCTCTTTGCAATGGTCTTCTGTTATCTGGGGATCACGTTTTACAAGTACTTTTGCGTTGTCCTTGAAAATGCGGCGCTCAAGGAGGAGGCCATCACGGACGGCCTCACGCAACTTTACACCTACCGCTATTTTGAATTGCGGCTCCGGAATGAATTCGAGCGGGCCAGCCGGTACCATGTCCCTCTTTCCCTTGTGTTTGTGGATGTGGACCACTTCAAAAGAATTAATGACACCTACGGACATGAGGAGGGAAACATCGTCCTCAGGGCAATCGCGGAGCTCCTCAGGAAACATTCCCGGCGGGTGGATCTGGTTGCCCGCTATGGGGGGGAGGAATTTTGCGTGATCCTACCGCAGACAGAGCTGGAAGGGGCCGAGCACTATGCAGAGTTTCTCCGGAAAGCGGTTGAGGAAAGCCCCATTTCTCTCCGGGGGGGAGAAACGATCCGTGTCACCATCAGCTTGGGTGTTTCTTCCTATCCCCGTTTTCCCGTCACCTCAAGCGAGGAATTGGTCAAATTGACCGATCTGGGAGTCTACCAAGCCAAACAAACAGGCCGGAACCAGGTCTGCGTGGCGGGAAGCTCCTTCCTGAAAACCAAGGCGGAAAAACCTTAGACGGGTACCGCTTGTCTGGCCGACTCTTCGTCTTTGAATTTTGCGGAGACGATTTTGGAAACCCCGGTCTTTTCCATGGTGATGCCGTACATGACATCCGCCATGGTAATGGTCCGCTTGTTGTGGGTGACCAGGATGAACTGGCTCGACTTCAAAAATTCCTGAAGGACCGAGGTGAAACGGGCCACGTTGGAATCATCCAGGGGTGCATCAATCTCATCCAACACACAAAAAGGACTCGGTCTTTCCTTGAAGACGGCAAATAAAAGGGCGATGACGGTCATGGCCCTTTCCCCTCCCGAAAGGAGCGATACACTCTGGAGTTTCTTTCCGGGTGGGCAGGCAAGAATCTCGATGCCAGACTCTAAGACATCATTTTCATCCAGAAGGAGGAGTTCCGCTCTCCCGCCGCCGAAGAGGAGCCGGAAGTATTCCTGGAAGTTGGTCTGGATTTGCCGGAAGGTCGCCAGGAAAAGTTCCCGGGTTACCTTGTTGATTTTCTGAATCGCTTCATGAAGAGAAACTTTTGCTTTTTCCAGATCTTCCTTCTGCTGTGTGAGGAATTCAAACCGCTTTTTCAGCTCTTCATACTCCTCAATCGCAACCAGATTGACCGGGCCCATTCGCTCGAGTTTGATCCGAAGTCTCTCAATCTCGGGCTGGGCCGCCTCCGGGTCCACCGGCTCCCCCTCTTCCGATGAGTCGAGTTCCACCTTGTATGAAAGGCGGATCCGCTCCTCCAAAGACCTCACTTCATACTGGAGGTGCTGCTCTTTCATGGCGATTTCGTGCATCTGGTTGTTGAGCCCGTCCAGTCGGCTCTCCAACTCGGTGAGGCTGTTTTGGAAGGTGAGTTCCTCCGCAAGTTTTTCCTTCTGCTCCGCCTCCGCCCCTTCCAGCACCTTTTCGAGCTCCTCCGTTTCGATGAGAATCCCCTTCCCCTCCTCCTCCAGTCTCCGGATTTCCTCTGTCAGTTCCTGAATCCGCTGAATGCTCCTTTTGGTTTCCGCCTCTTTGGCCGCAATCAACGACTCTTTTTCGTTGAGGGTATTCTCTAAAAAGAGATGCGCCTTTTTCTTCTCTTCATGCCGTTTGGCGGCCGAATCGATGGTGGTCTTCACCTCTGCGATTTGAACGAGAGCCGTTTCTCGGTCTCTTTTTTTTGCTTCAATCAAACTTTGATGGCGGGTGAGTTCCTCCTGAAGCATCTGCTCTTCTTCTTCCACCTGCTTCAGCTCTTCCACTAAATTCTTCTCCCTGACTTCTAGATCTTGAAGTTGATCCCTCACCTCCTCCAATTCCAGCAAAACAAGCTTTTCTTCCTCCTGAATCCGTCTTTCTTCGGTCTGGATTCCTTCTAAGAGGTACTCCTGATTCGAAAGTTCCAGATCCTCTTTATGGCAAAGGTCAATTTTTTCCTGAAGAAGTTTCTCTTTTTCGGTCTTTTCCCTCTCAAGGGATTTTTCACGGCTGACCGCCTCACCAACTCTTTTCTCAAGCTGGGCAATTTCGTCCCGCAACGCGGCCACTTTTGCTTCGCGTCCGATAAGCCCTAGTTCCTCCGAGAGGGGACTGCCTCCGCTTAAAACCCCGCTCCGGTAACATTCTCCTTTGGGCGTGACATACGTTCTTCCCGATTGCGCCAATGGAATATCATCCAGTTTTTCGACGATCATCGCCTCCCCGAGAAGGGTGGAGAGAATCGGTTCAAGGTCGGGGGTGATGCTGATCTTTTCAAGGGCATTCCCGGTGACGGAACCCTTTCGGAAATGGGAAGCAACCAAAAAGGTGGCCCTCCCGAATCCGCCCGACTCCAGGTACCGGATTCCCTCCCGCGCGGTCCGGTCATCCGCCACCACAATCGCCTGCACCATCGGACCGAGAAGTTCTTCGATGGCCCGTTCATAGCCGGGAACCGCTTTCACGAGATTCGCCAGGATGCCGCGGCAGTTCCGGAAGGCCGGATTTTTCTCGGTTTCTTTTAAAAACGCCTTGGTCCCCTGGGAGAAACCTTCGTCGTTTTTTCTCGCCTCTTCGAGGAGTTCACACCGGGAAACGAGGGCGGCCAGTTTTTGATGTCCCTTCTGAATCTCCTTTCCGAGTTCGTCGTGCATCCGGCAAAGAGTCTCCAGTGTCTTTCCAAGTGTCTCTTTTTCCTCCTTAAGGACCTTTGACGTTTCCCGAACCTCCTGGGCGGTTCTCTCCGCAGTCTCCCGGCGGACCCGTACCTCGCCGTGTTCCCTCTCGGTTTCCTCTTTTTCGCGGAGGAGCCGCTGCTGGCGGGATGAGAGGGTGTGGTGTTCCGCCGTAAGCCGGTTCAGGTCATTTTTGACCGTGGCATGGGCTTTGGCAATCTCAACGCGGTGAAGTTTCCCTTTGGCAATGGTCTCTTCGCTGCCGGCAACACTCTTTAAAATTTCCTGAAAGGAAAACTCAAGGGAAACTAGGGTTGTCTTTTGGGCCTCCATTTCTTTCAGCGTCTCCTCGAAATCCTTTTGGGAGGCCTCCAGGTGCTTTCGGAAATTTTCCAGATCCTGTTTGAGTTGATTTTTTTCCAGTTCGAGTCTTTCCCGCGCCGCGCCAAGTTCTTCAATCCGTTCCCGGTGAAGAAGGATCCGATCCGCTCCCTGCCGGCTCCTGGACAAAAGTTCCATCTTTCTTCCTTGGAGGGTATTCAGGGCCGATTCCGCCTCGGAGAGGTCTTGCCGGAGAGCCCGCAACTTCTCCAGGGAATCCTCTTTTTCTTTTGAAAGGGCCTCCGCCTCCTTTTGAAGGGCAGTCTCTTTCTCGGAAAAGGACCGGAGTTCCGCTGTTAAGCGTCCCCGTTCAAGACGCGCCACGCCCAACTCAAGGGCTTTTAACTTTTCGAAACCCTCCCGGTACCGCCTCGCTTTCTCCGCCTGCCGCTCCAGGGATCGGATCTGTCTTCCGAGTTCATTCAGGATATCGCTGACGCGGAGCAGATTCGCCTCGGTCTGCTCGAGTTTTCGGAGCGTCTCTTTCTTCTGACTCCGGAATTTCGTAATTCCGCTCGCCTCCTCAAAAAGATAGCGCCGCTCCTCCGGCCTGGCACTCAGGATTTCGTCGATTTTTCCCTGCGCCATGTGGGCGTAAGAGGTCTGGCCGAGTCCGGTCCCCATGACCAATTCCACCACATCCCGGAGGCGGACCGGCGTGTGATTAATCAGATATTCGCTTTCCCCGGAGCGGAAAAGGCGGCGGGTGATGGTGACTTCATCATATTCAATCGGGAGGAGCTTTTTCTCGTTGGACAAGGTCAGGGAGACTTCCGCAAGACCCAGCGGCTCATCTTTTTGGGTGCCGTTGAAAATAACATCTTCCATCCGGCCTCCCCGGAGATCCTTGGCGCTCTGTTCCCCGAGAACCCACCGGATGGCATCCGAAATGTTCGACTTGCCGCAGCCGTTCGGTCCCACAATGGCGGTGACCCCCGGCTCAAATTCAAGAAGGGTTCGATCCCGGAAGGACTTGAAACCGATGAGTTCAAGACGTTTGAAATGCATAGTGAAGGCATTATAGCAAAGATTTGAATTTTTGTCAACTTTAAACACAGTATTGGGTTAGGAAATGTCCATTTTTGTACACTTTTTGGGCCTCTTCCCTCCTTGACGGAATCCCCCGTTCGTGTTAGGATGACATCGGATTCTCATGGACCTTTCCATCGTCATCCCTCACCGGAATCGGAAAGACGCACTCAGGCGATGCCTCGGTTCCATCCCGCTTGCAGCCGGTTCCCTGTCCTATGAGACGATTGTGGTGGACAACGGATCAAGGGATGGAAGCCAGGAGGTGATCCGTCGCACTTTCCCGAAGGTCCATCTCCTTCAAAACCAAAATAACGAAGGGTTCAGCCGGGCGGTGAACCAGGGGCTCCGGAAGGCGGCGGGAAATTATCTTCTCTGTCTTAATAATGACACCTTTCTCTTCCCCAACAGTCTTGTCTGTCTTTTATCTTTCATGGAGATGCACCCGGACGCCGGGATCTCGGGCGGAAAAATCTTCAATCGGGACGGAACGATCCAGCCCTCGGCCCGCTCCTTCCCCCGCCTTGAAACGGCGCTCTTCAACCGCTCGTCTCTTGCCACCCGTTTTTTTCCGAATAATCCCCTTTCCCGACGCTACCTTCTAAGCGACTGGGATCGTTGTTCCGTCAGAGAAGTGGATTGGGTTTCGGGAAGTTTCCTGATGATCCGGCGTTCTGTCTTTGAAAAAGTCGGTTTTTTTGACGAGCGCTTCTTCCTCTATTGCGAAGATGTGGATTACTGCCGCCGGGCGAAGGAGATGGGGTTTCGGGTTTACTACGTCCCGGATTCCCATATCATCCACGAAACGTCCTACAGCGGAAAAGGACTCTCCACCCTTTTTTTCCATCACCAGAGCATGTACCGGTTTTACAAAAAACACTACTCCGGGAATTTTTTGCGGGACACCCTGATTCTGGGGGGCGTGACGCTTCGATTTTTGGTGGAGGCGGGATCGCTCCCGGGAAAGAGACTTTTTTGGAAGGTTCGTCATGACGCCGCTCCTTGAAGTATCCGGCCTTTCTAAGACATTTTATCCGACGCCCCCTTTTCTGGATGTGCTGCGCGGCCGCTTCCAAAAAAAAGCGGTTCCTGTCCTCCTCGACCTTGCCTTAACCCTTCATGAGGGAGAGCTGTATTGTCTTATGGGAGCAAACGGCGCAGGCAAAACCACCCTCCTCAAAATCCTCTGCGGTTTAATCCTTCCCGACACGCAGCGACTCCGGCTCTGCGGGGAAGAGCTCCCTCCCGGCCATCCGCGTCTTCGGGCTTCCTTCGGTCTGGTGACGGGAGAGGAACAAAGTTTTTACGGACGCCTGACCGGGAGGCAGAACCTGGAGTTCTTTGCCACTTTTCAGGGTCTCCCCCCAAAAAGAATCCGGGAATCCATTGAGGCCCTCTGCGAACTTTTCCGGATGGAAAATTATCTGGACAAGCCCTTTTTTGCCTATTCCACCGGCATGAAACAGCGTCTTGGACTTTCCCGCGGCCTTTTAGGCGATCCGAAAATTCTCCTTTTGGATGAGCCAACGCGGAGTCTCGACCCTGCGGCAGCCGGAGAGTGGCACCATTTCCTCCGCGACATCCTTCTTGAAAAGGAGAAAAAAACAGTTCTTTATACCACCCATTCCCTGGAGGAGGCGGAGCATTTCTCAAGCAGGATCGGGATCCTCTGCGGGGGAAAAATCGTGGCGGAGGGGGATCTGGGGACACTCAAACGAAAGGCGCACCTTTCGGAGGAAGCCACCCTTTACGACATTTTCCAGAAAATGACAGAGGGGATAAACTGTGTTTCAGAAACTCCTTGCCCTCTTTAAAAGAGATTTCTTCATCACCTCAAGTTACAAGGTCAGCTTCATGATGTATTGGATTCATGCGCTGGCCATCCTTCTCCCCTTTTTCTTCATCGGACGGATGTTCGAGACCAGAAGTTCGCCCCACCTCCTTGCCTACGGCGGGCATTACTTTGCCTTTGTTTTGATCGGTCTCGGAGCACGGCGCTACCTCTCGCATGCCCTGCACAGTCTGGCGGGGACGGTCGGTGAAGAGCGGGGCTTGGGAACTCTGGAAACGCTCCTCGCAAGCCCCACTTCTTCCAAGACGGTTTTTTTTCTTCTTTCGGTTCTGAGTGTTTTCTACGCGGTGCTGAACCTTTTGTTTTACCTTTCCCTTGGGATTGTTCTCTTCCGGGTCCCGTTTCCGCACGTCAATATCCCCGCGGCGGTTGTTGTTTTGTTTTTGACCACGCTCAATTTTTTCTCATTCGGTTTTTTGTCCGCCAGTTTCATTCTCGTTTTCAAAAAATCGAGTATCATCGAGCCCTTCTTCGAGGGATTCTCCAGTTTCTTAGGAGGCGTTTATTTCCCGATCACCCTCCTTCCGGACTGGCTCGAGCGGGTGTCGGCCTTCATTCCGATGACGTATGTTTTGAGGGCACTGCGCCTTTCTCTTTTGAAGGGGGCGCCGTTGGGTACCCTCCAAGGGGACCTGGCCGCCCTTCTTCTTTTGACAGCGGTCCTCTTCCCGGTCAGTCTTTGGACCTTCGGAAAAGCGCTCCAGAAAGCGAAAAAGGACGGGAGTCTGGTCCACGATTGATCGGTTGCTCTATGCCGGAATCTCCCATCGTGATATAATAGAGAAAAATGAAGTGGTACATTTACTTTTCTTTGACGAGGCCGATTATTTTATGAAAACGATTTTGAAAACAATGGGCAACCTAAAGGAGGCGACATGATCGAAAGAGTCGAGCGTCTGGGAGAGGAAGTGGAGAGCCAGTGGAAAAAAGAGGGATACGCCAAGGAGGCCTTTTCAGGAATCGCCCTTCGCGCCCTCCAAAAAAGCGGTATTCACCGCCATTTCTCGGTCGAAGAAGTTCTGCACTGGCTTGGAGCGCAAAAAGAGATCCCCGCACAGTTAAGCATGGAAAGAGACACCTTCGGGCAACCCCCCATCACCCTCTTCCGCCGTGACCGGTTTGTGATTGACATTTACTTCTGGGTCACCTCCGCCAGCACCATTCACTCTCACACGTTCCAGGGTGCTTTTACGGTCCTTCAGGGAAAAAAACTTCAATGCCATTATGATTTCCGGATCCGCGAAAATATCGAGGAGAATATCCTGATCGGCGATTTCTCCTTGGAGAAGGCGGTTTTCCTGAAGGAAGGAGATATCCAGGATATCGAATATGGAGCGAATCGGCCCACCCTGACCCATCAGGTGTTTCAAATCACCCAACCGGCCGTTACGCTCCTGGTCCGGTCACTCAATCCGGAAAAGACCAATTATATCTATTTAAAGCCCCATCTCGGCTACCGGGAATTCCGTAACTTTACCCCCCTTGAGAGAAAACAGTTGGACACGTTGGAGATGCTCCATCGTATAAACCACCCCCTTGAAGACACCTTTTTAAAGTCCCTCATTTCAGAAATAGGAGATTATAAGGCGTTATTGTATCTCAAAGAGTTCTTTTTAGACACAGGGGACTGGCGTCGAATTCAGAAGGTTCTCGAAACCCTTCCCCGTTTCCGGAGGTGGGCCCCCTCCCTCGTGGAATCTTTTCGCACGATTGACGAGACAAGGGTCATGTGGACGAGTGTTTCCGGAGAAAAAGAAAGACTCCTGATGGGACTCCTTCACACCTTTGAGGAAAAAGAGAGCATCCTTCAGTTCGTGCGCCGTTATTTCCCGGAGGAAAACGCGGAGACCCTCATTTTGGAGGGACTAAAGAAGTTGATGGACCGGCAGGCCTTTCCCTTCGAATTGAACGAAACGGCCCTGGAGGTTTTGCGGCTCTCTCTTCGCGGCGATTCAGAGGAGGAAATCTGCCAGGAACTTTCAGACGCCTATCATCTCAAGAGTTCCGGGACACTCCGTCAAGAGGTGCGGGACATTCTCAACGAGATGCGCTCTAACGGACATCTCAAACCGCTCGTTTCCCCCTCGTCGACTTTTTCAGAAAAGAGACGATCCGGGCGTCCGGAACAAACGACAGTTCATAGATAGGAAAAGAGGAACAAAGCGTCAGGACAAACTCTGCCAAAAAAGAGTCTGCCTCCAGAGCCCAGGAAATGGGGGGAACTTCCAACAGGAACCGTCTCAAAGACTCCTGGAGCGCGAGGCGCCTCAGTTGATTTTTCTTGCCATGGGCTAAGAAAAAGATTCCCCTCAAGGGCGTCCCCTCTGTGAGAGAGAAAAAGGGAAAAGGTTCGCAAGGAGGGGTTCCGTAAATCCGGGGTCCCCCCTTCCTTTTACAAACCACCATCAGGTCATCCCCCAAGACAGAAATGGTTCTATCCTGGTAAAGCAGTTTGGAGAGGGTGCTCTTCCCTGCGCCTCCGGGGCCGACAAAGAGGTATCCCCTTCCCTGATAAGAAACACCTGCTGCGTGGAGGAAAAATCCGACCCGCTTTAGGAGCAAAAGATGGGCAAGGAGGAGCTGGAGATAAAGCCACATCAGATGAAAAGGAAGTTCCTTTTCTTTTTCCGATCCCAAAAAGATCTTTACTTCTTTGAAGGAGGAGTCCAGAAGAAGGGCTTTGGGGATACTGTCCACGATGGGGCGCGGGTAGCTCATTCGGATCTCCCTTGCCAAGGCATGGGGGTCGGTTTGGATCAGGAACCCCTGCGGGATCCGGTAAAATTGATAGGTCTTCCCGTTTCGGTAAAAAAGGTCTTTCCTTTTGAAATGGGGGGGGTCGGAAAACAAGATGCGGGCAGAAAGTTGGGGATTCTTGCGGCTCAAAAAAGGGAAAAGGGCACGCTGGAGGGTTAGCCGGGGAGCTGTGACAGAGAGCGGGATCCCTCCGATCTCTAAGAAAACCTCTTGCATGGGGACCTACTTCTGCTCAAGCGGCTCCCTTCGTTTAGGACCCACTAACCGCACCTGAACTCGGGAATTTGTGGGGGCGTGAATCCAACGGAAGGGTCTTTCATCTCAACACGGCGAAGGATCGGTTTTTTATAACGCCTTTTGGGCGGCCCTTCTTTTTTGGCACTGGGTTTCTTCTTTTTCGCCATCGTCACCTCCGGTTCATATTTCTTTTTATCGTATCAAAGGGGAAAAACGCTTGGCAAGAGAAATATTCGTGGTGGTCCGGAACCAAAAGACGCTGGAGTAGCGGCCGGGGTTTTGAAGGGGTGTCCGAATCTTTCCGATTCCGTGTAAAAATTCCCGTTTGACCTTCATGACAAGAAGTTTGTTGAAACCGGGGGTCACCCGAACGCGCGGCCTTGTCCAGTCCCCCAGATAAAGAGACCCCCCCGCCTCCCTCCTCCATCCTTTCGTTGCATAATAGACCACGGTGAGGTGATGCTGGCTGTCAGTGTGAGGATTCTCCCAATCACCGGGGCCCATCCGTTTATGGTGCCCTCCGGTATAGCGAAGGGGCCTTGCGAATCCTGCCAACGCTGAAAGGTATCTTGAAAAATAACTCGAGAGGAAAAGAGTTTCGATCAAACGCCCCAGGACAAACCCTCTCCTCTCAAGGAGTTCCCACCGCCCTTCCCACTTACCCTGAACATGCTGCTCCCAGGCAGGGGACCACCGGTGAAGGCCGAAATCATCGTGCATCACCTTCCTCGGAGCGGATTGAAGTTCTTCATACCAAGTTTCGGCAATCTCGGGGTTCAGAAAACCGGGAAGGAAAATATAAGGAATGGGCCTTGAAGGTCTTTGAAAGGTCTCCCTGAGCTCCCGAAGAGTCCCTCTCCCTCGCCAACGGGGTGAAACAGACGCTTTGAAAAGGGCTTCTTCGTCCGAGGCCTTCCGGAGAAGGACAGAAACTTTCATCGGGATCGCTGAATCAATCCCTCTTTTTTCAGGTCGTTTAAAAAAGAAAAGATTTCTTTTTGAACCCGTGATTCGAGAGTGTCAAATTCTTCGGCGATGGTCTTCACAATTCCCTGGCAGAGTCTCTGGCCATCCAAGAGTTCCCAAACGCGGCTCCCGACCTCCTCCACAAAATAAAACGGGCGGGTTTTGACCTGCTTGGGACTGGTGGGGAGGAGGATAGACTCCCCTTTGATCCTCCGGTAAACCACGTCGGGATTTCGTTTGAAACGGTCATTGGGCTGAACCATCTTACCTCCTTCTGATTTTCTGTCCCCCGTCTCCTTGACGACCTCTCACGCCTCTGTTAAACTGAATGGAGTGAAAAGACCCTTCCTCCTTTTTGTTCCGATCCTTCTCCTCGCCGTCTTCCTTCAATTCTTCCAGTTGGGAGAAAGGAGTCTCTGGGAAGACGAGGCCCAAGTCGCCTTAAAAGGGGAGTGGGACACCATTACGATCCTCGACTACCAGAAAAATTTCCTTTTCAATATTATCTTATCAACTTGGACTCGCCTTGGCAAGAGCGAAGCTTGGCTACGAATTCCGTCGGTGCTCTTTGCCCTCTTTTCCCTGATCGCCTTCTACGAAGTCGGAAGGCGCCTCTTTTCTGAAAAAACGGCGCAAGTGGCCGTTCTCCTTCTTGCCCTCTCTCCCTTTTTCCTCCTTGAATCCCGGCAGGTCAAGATGTACAGTCTCGCCCTTCTATGTTCCCTCCTCAGTTTTTATTTCCTCCTTCTTTATCTGGAGAAAGGCCGCAGCGGAACGCTCCTCGCCCATATCGGCATCTCCCTCATGGCCCTCTTCACTCATTACATGTTTTTCTTTTTTCTGCCCCTTGAACTCCTCTGGCTCTGGATCGCCACAAAAAAGAGGCGGGCTCTCTTAAAACGTTACCTCCTCGCCTGGTTTTTTCCCCTTCTTCTTTTCCTGGCGTCCATCAAACCTTTTTGGCGTCATTTGGAAAGTTTTTACTCGCTCTATCTCGATTCCGGCACCCCGATTTTGTTTACATTCCCTTTCGGGGCGGCCGGGAGAGCGGCCTTTCTCTATTATCTCTTGACAGTAGGGCCGACCTTCTTTCCGTGGAACTACGTCTGGGCCGGCGCCGGATGCCTTCTTCCGCTTATTGTCTTTTTTCAAATCTTCAGAAAACCGAGGCAGTGGCCTTTCCTGTGGATATTCCTTGCTTTCGTGTTTCCCGTTCTCCTCCTGTCTTTATTCCGGAATATGCAACCCCGGCACCTGTTCATCGCCCTCCCCTTTTACGCTCTCGCCTTGAGCGCCGGGCTTTCGCAGCTTCGACCCCTGATAAGGGCCCTTGCCCTTTCGGGCATCCTTCTTATTCAAACAGTCGGCGTGGCCAACTATTTTACCGGCCGTCAGTATATCTTCATCGCTCATCTGGAACCCTACCGTGAAATTGTTGACCTCGTCCAAAAAAACTTTCTACCGGGAGACCTTCTTTTTTATTCCCAGGACATCCCCTCCTTTGAGTTTTACTTCTACAAGTATTTTGAAAAAAAAGGGCCGAGGCGGAGACTTCACTGGATTGACAAGGAGGAGAGAATCCGGCGGTGGCGCCTGGAAGACCTGAATCAAAAAGTTCTCAAGGGAGTCAAGCGGATCTGGTTCATTGAAAGGCCACCCGGTCAAACGGTGGCAACCATTCCTCTCTCAGATCCCGAGGCCCTCTACCGGGAAAATCTTGCGTTCAGGGCCATCCTGGACGGACGTTTCAAGCGGCTCGGTCGGTGGGGTTTTCTGAAGGATCCCGACATCCGGAAAAAGGAGAAATTCCTCAAGAAATTCTATCTGGAAGAGAGGATTACCGTCTCCCTCTACGACGTGACCGCCCCGCCATAGAAACACTACGTCCCTTTTTCCGCCTTCTCCCCTTCGGGATAATACTTCCGGTAGCGGTAGTAATACGAAGAGCTCGGTTCCACTTCTATCGCCCGAATGTCGTTAAAGACCACCCCCAGAAGTTTTGCCTGGGCCGTGTCCAGCTGGGTCTTGGCCCGCTTGAGGGCATTCCGGGCCGTCCGTCCGGATTGGTATACGAGGACAATTCCGTCCAGCTTTGGGGCAAGGATCAGGGTGTCGGTGACCGGAAGAACCGGGGGGCAATCGAAAATCAAAAAGTCAAATTGCGTTCTCAACGTCCGGATCAGTTCCTCCATCTCATGAGAAGCAAGAAGTTCGGGCGGGTTCGGAGGAAGATGTCCGGAGGTCATGAAATTGAGATAGCCGAGATGGGGGCTTTTCAAAGCCTCCTGCCATTTGACGTCGGCGACCAGAAGGTCTGATACGTTTTTGAGCGCCTGCTCATAAGAGACCGTTTTGGTCAGCACTTCAAAGAGTCCCGGTGTCCGTTCAAGGCCGAAGATTTCGTGAATCATGGGACGACGGAAGTCCACGTCGATCAGGAGGGTCTTTTTCCCCATTTGGGCGGAGGCGACCGCCAGATTCGCGCAGGTCAATGTCTTTCCCTCCCGGGGACCCGTGCTGGAGAGGGCAATGGCGAGCTGCTGCTTCTGGGGAAGGACCGAATAGATGGAAGTCCGGAGGGTATGGTACGATTCCGCCTCCGGAGAGCGGGGATCAAACTGGGTAACGAGTCGATACCGGGTCTCAGTCAATTTTTTTTCCTCACCCCCGATTCTCGGAAAAAGGGAAAACCGTTTTTTCTCCGCGGTATCGACCATATGGGGGATCATTCCCAACACCCCCACCCCCAGAAATGATTCGATATCTTCCACCACACCGATGGAGGTATCCAGCGCCTCCTTAAAAAACGCGGCGATAAATCCGAGGAGAAGTCCCGAGCAGATTGCCAATACCATGCTCACCTTCTGATCTGTCTGTAGAGAAATGGAAGGAGGGGAGGCGTGTTCAAGGATGCGGACATTTCCTACATTTCCCGACTCCTCAATCCGCGACTCATTATACTTCTGCTTGAGCTGTGACACCAGATCTTGATTATCCCGGCGTTCCTTGGTAAGCCGAGAGGAAGTCAGCTCTTCCTCCGGGAGTTGTTTGAGTTTTTCCCCTGCAGAGGCAATTTGCTGGTTCAACCGCTCCACCTCCGGATGCTTTTCCGTGGCCCGGGCCAAGAGGTCTTCCCGTTTAAGCTCAAGGGCCATGACCGAACTCCTGATGTCTGCCACCTGATCCGCAAGGGGAGATCCTTCTTTAAACTGCCTCAACGCCTCTTCCGACTTGAACAAACGTTCTTCGGCTTTTTTCAATTCCTCCTCGATAAAGACACGGACCGCTCTTTTTTCGCGGCCGGTCTCTTCAAGGTTGTACGCCACGTAGGCCTTGGCAACCGCATCCGCAATCGGTTTAGTCTCCTCGGCATTCGGACCGGTAACCGTGATTCGAATCACATTGGTATCCCCAATCTGAAGTGCGCTGACTTTTCTCTGAATTCCATGAACAATGTCTTCCCGTTCGAGGAGATCCGTGACCCCTCCCAGCCGGCCCAGCGCCTCAGCCGCCTTTTCCGCCACCGGGAAACTTTTGATGATTTCCAGCTGCGACTGGATCAGGTTCCCCAAAGCATACGCATACCCCTCCCCGATGACCGGGACTCGCTGGATGAATTTGACTTTGAGATTGGATTGGTAGACCGGCTTCTGAGAAGAAATGAAATAATAGGAAATCCCGATCACCATGCAGAAGATGATGAAGATGGTCACCTTCCGCTTCCGGAAAATCCGGTAATAATCCCGCAGATTCAGTTCATATTCTGCCATTTTTACTCCTGAGTGATTTCGGAAACGTCAACGGGTCTTTTGATGTGTACGAGCGGTTCCTGCGCCAGGTCAATCCGCTTGATCTCCGAGAGGCGGTTTCCGCTTCCGTCCAGATAGATGTCGAGGACTGGAAGAAGCGGAAAGTTTTTGTTGACCTTCACCACCCGGCCGATTTCCTTGGTGTTCAACTGCACATAACTTCCGATCGGGTAAATGGAGAGCTCCCGAACCAAAGCCTTCAGAATCTGGATGAGACTCGCCTTGAATTGGCTCCCCATGGAATAGGCAATTAACTTCATCGCCTCATCCGGCGCGTGCCGTTTCCGGTAAGGGGGGGAGTGGGTTAAGGCTTCATAAACATCCGCGATGGCGATGATCCCCCCGAATTCGGTCACCTGGTCCTCCCGGAGCCCCCTGGGATAGCTGGTACCGTCCAGCCGCTCATGCTGGTGGGAAATCGCATCCAGAATCACCCGGTCCAAATCTTTCATATTCTCGAGAACCTGAACGGTATAGATGGGGTGTTTTTTGACAATCTCCATCTCTTCATCGGAGAGAGAAGCCGCCTTTTCCGTGAGCGCTTTCGGAACCTTCGCCATTCCAAGGTCATGCACCAACGCGGCTAGACCCAGTTGTCGGAGTTCCCCGTCGTTCAAACGGAGGCCCATCCCGACCTTGATGGAAAAAATCGATACATTGACACTGTGGGGATAAAGATAGTCTTCTTCCGACCAAGAAAATGTCAAGGTCAGAAGGGATTCTCCCCCCATTTTCAAAACGGAGATGATCCGATCGATCACTTCCTGACCTCCGGCAAGGTCCGGGATAGGTCCTTTCTCCGCTTCTTCGAATTTTTTCCGGATCCAGTTCAGCGCCTCCTGATAGAGGGCCACCTCGCCTGTCTGCATTGGAGAGGGCAGGATCTTCTGAGAAATGGCAGGACTCGGAGGAAGCGAAAAAGGGGGAGCGATCTCGGGGGTCGCTTGCTCCTCTTTCGGCGGTGGGGCCTTTGGATTGCCGTCGGGTCCCAAGACATCCGAAAGCCGGACCATCAGCCCTCTCCCTCGATGCTGGCCATCGCCTCTTCAACGATCTTGTTCGTCACCTCGTTGGCATGGTGGACATACCCTGTAAAAAGACTCATGTCACAAATTTGATTGATCCGGCGGGGAATCCCGCCCGTCGCCTGTGTGATCACCCGCAATGCCTCTTTGGTAAAGAGGGGTTCCTTCCGTCCCGCCACTTGAAGGCGACGGCTGATATAACCCTCGGTCTCCTCGGTGGTCAGAGGTCCCAGATGAAAGCGCATGGCGATCCGCTGGGCAAAGGCCTTGTTCATCGCCACCTGCTCCCGGAGTTCCGGCTGCCCAATCAAAAAAAGGGTGACCATGAATTTATCCTCCAACTGGAAATTGAGGAGAAGACGGATCTCCTCGAAAATATCCGGGTTTTGAATCACATGGGCTTCGTCGATAATCACGACCGTTTCCCGGCCGTCCCGGAGATTGTTCGCCAGGATCTCCTGCATCTGAAAAAGGACATCGCTTTTATGAAGCGGCGGATTCGTAACGCCGAGCCCGTACAGAATCATCCGGAGCATTTCAAGGGGATCGAGGCGCGGGTTGGTGATATAGGCGATCCGGTGTCCCGACTGTTGCAGTCCCCGGATGACCGCTCGGGTGAGAAGGGTCTTGCCGCACCCGAAAACGCCCGTCATCATTCCGGCCCCTTTTCGGGTCTTCACCACATAATAGAGCCGCGTCAACCCTTCTTCATGCTGTTTGGAGAGATACAAAAAACGGGGATCCGGCGTATTTTCAAACGGCGGCTCTGTCAGTCCCCAATGCGCTTCATACATGGCCGTTACCCAATGATATCCTCTCCCCCGTCCACACCGATGACATTGCCGGTGACCCAATACGTTTCTTCCAGGCAAAGCACACTCACCGCTTGCGCTACATCCTTCGGTCTTGTGATCCGACCCATCGGATTGCGCGCCTTGGCGATTTCAAGCATCTTGTCGCTTCCCGGAATCTTCCTGAGGGCCGGTGTATCAGTCACCCCTGCCCGGACACAGTTGGCGGTAATCCCAAGGGGTGCGAGTTCCAGTGCCAACTGCCGGATGTGCGATTCGAGCGCCGCCTTGGCTGCGGAGACCGCCCCGTAGGTCGGCCAGACCCGTGTCCCGCCGGAAGAAGTCATTGCAAAAATCCGGCTCCCCTTTCCGAGGAGTTTCCGCTCAACCATCTCCTGAACCCAATAGACAAGACTGTGCGCCATCACATCCACGGTCATCTCCATCTGCGGCTGGGTGAGGGCGCCGTTTTCCCCTTCGGCAAAATAGGGCTTTAATGTCCCGAAGGCGAGTGAGTGAAAAAAAACCCGGACATAAGGGGTGCGGGCTCCTTTCAACCTCTCCTGAACCGCATCAAGAACCTCTTTTCGCTTCTCAGGGTCTGCAGCGTTCACGTTGAAGAAAAGGGCCTTCCGCCCCTTGGTTTGGATCTCCTTGACAATCCGCTCCGCGTTCTCGAGAGTCTGCTTCCGGTCAAAATGGACACCGAAAATATCCATGCCCCTGCCTGAAAGCTCCAGGGCAAGGGCCTCTCCGAAGCCGCTGGAGGCCCCCAGAATCAGGGCCCATTCGTCTTGGTATTGGGGGGGCTTTAATGTCATCCCTTCTCCTTTTTCCAGAGGATTTCCTTAACCCAAATCCGAATAATATGTTACCACAATGATTATACACCATTAAGACAAAAATGTCAACGATTTTGATTCTGGGGTGAAACAAAGAAATAAAGGAGGGAAAAGGGACTAAACCCGCTTGAAGAGGAGTGTGGCGTTGTGGCCGCCGAAGCCGAAGGAGTTGGAAAGGACAAGGTCCACCTTGGCCTTCCGGGCCTTATTCGGAACATAATCAAGGTCACAGTCCGGGTCCGGATGTTCATAGTTGATGGTTGGGTGGATAATCCCATCCCGAATCGTCAAAGCGCAGACCGCCGCCTCCACCCCTCCAGCAGCGCCCAAGGTATGTCCGGTCATGGACTTGGTGGAACTGATCGGAACTTTTTTTGCATGGTCTCCAAATACCTGCTTGATCGCCATTGTCTCGATCTTGTCATTGAGGGGGGTGGAGGTTCCGTGGGCATTGATATAATCGACCTCCTGAGGGGAAACTTTAGCACGGTTTAAGGCCTCCCGCATTGCCGAGGCAGCACCCATCCCATCCTCGGGAGGTGCGGTCATATGATACGCATCACCGGTCATCCCGTAGCCGACGATCTCACAGTAAATAGGGGCGCCCCGTTTCTTGGCCCGTTCATACGCTTCAAGAATCACAATCCCGGCTCCCTCCCCCATCACGAATCCGTCCCGTTCCTTGTCAAAAGGGCGGGAGGCCTTCTCCGGTGCATCATTCCGGGTGGAAAGCGCCTTCATGGCGCAAAAACCGCCGATCCCCATCGGGGTGATGCAACTTTCGGTCCCCCCCGCCACCATCACATCTGCATCCCCGCGCTGGATGATCTGATAAGCATCCCCGACCGCATGAGTCCCGGAAGCGCAGGCGGTCGCCACACAGGAATTTGGGCCCTTCAGACCCAGACTGATGGAGACCTGTCCAGGAGCCATGTTGACAATCAGCATCGGAATGAGAAAAGGGGAGATTTTTTTCGGCCCTTTCTCCAGAAGGACTTTGTGCTGTTCTTCGATAATATGGAGACTTCCGATGCCGGAGCCGAGGAGGACCCCGATCCGGGAGACATCTTCCTTGGAAAGGTCAAGTCCCGAATCCTGAACCGCCATCTTCGCCGCACAGACGGCAAACTGGACAAAGCGCTCCATCCGCCTCTGTTCCTTCGGAGAAATATCCGGGGAAGGGTCGAAATTCTTTGATTCTCCCGCAATCCGGGACTCGAAGGAAGAGGCATCGAAGGAAGTCAAGGGGCCGATGCCGCTTTTTCCTTCAACGAGCGACTTCCAGAAACCCTGAACGGTGTTTCCGACGGGAGAGATAATGCCTAACCCCGTCACCACCACGCGATTCATGCTTCGAACCTCCCGAATTATTTGAAAGGGCGTACCAGCAAATGCCGATACGCCCTATCGTATGACCAGATTTTTTAAATCGTCTTAACTACCTGTCGTTTTTTTCTCGATATACTTAACGGCATCATCAACCGTGATAATCTTCTCCGCATCCTCATCCGGAATCTCAATGCCGAATTCCTCTTCCAAAGCCATGACCAGTTCCACCGTATCCAAGGAATCCGCCCCCAGATCATTCACAAAGGATGCGCTCGGCACCACCTCTTCCGGTTTTGCGCCCAGTTGCTCTACAATGATGGATTTGACCTTTTCTGCAGTGGACATCCTTCTTTTCCTCCCTTAAGTTGATTTTCTTTTAGGAAGTAACCATTCCCCCGTCGATCCGGATGACCTGACCGGTTAAATAACCGGACTCCTCCGAAACCAGAAAACGGACCAGCTCCGCGACCTCCCCTGCCTTTCCAAAGCGGCCGAGCGGAATCTCTGAAAGCATCTTTTCCTTCACCGACTCTGGAAGGGCCCCGGTCATGTCCGTTTCGATAAACCCTGGGGCAACCGCATTACAGGTAATGCCTCGGGAGGCGAGCTCGCGGGCCACTGTTTTGGTTAAACCGATGAGGCCTGCCTTCGACGCCACATAGGCCGCCTGACCCGCATTCCCCCTGATCCCAACCACCGATGCGATATTCACGATCCGGCCGGCTCGTGCCCGGATCATCTCCTTGGCAACAAGCCGCGTCACCAAAAAAGCACCGGTCAAATTGGTTGCCAGCACCCGCTCCCAGTCCGATGGTCTCATCTGGATCAGAAGACTGTCGGAGGTGATGCCGGCATTGTTGACAAGTATATCAACCTTCCCAAATTTGTCAAGGGTTTTCTCCACAAGGGCTTCCACCTGTTTGGCATCAGAAACATCGGTCTTGGAAAGGAGAAAAGAGGCCTCCCCCTTCCCCATCTCTTCCTGGAGATGCTTGAGGGCTTCTTCGTTCCGGCCGCAGAGGGAGAGGGCGATTCCATCTTGGGCCAGCCGCTTGGCAATGGCAAGGCCGATTCCCCGGGTGGCCCCGGTGATGATAGCAACCCGCTTTTCGATCATGCCTCGATCTCCTGGGGGGATTCCAAATGAAAAACCTCTGTACCAGGATCAATCTTCCGGATCAGGCCGTTCAGAACCTTTCCCGGCCCGATTTCGGCAAATTGACGGATCCCCTTCCTCAAAAGAAAGCGGATGGACTCCTCCCAGAGGACCGGTTCGCTGACCTGTCTCACCAGATTTTCACGGATTTTGTCAGGATCCTCCTCCTTTTGTGCGGTAACATTACTGATAAAGGGGATCTTCGGCTTTTTAAAAGGGAGGGTCGTGAGAGTCTTGGCCAGCTTCTCCCCCGCCCCCCTCATAAAGCGGGAATGAAAAGGGCCGCTCACGTCCAGCCGGATCGCCCGCCTGGCACCCGCTTCCTTCGCCAACTCGGTGATCCGGTCGATGTCTGAAAGGCGGCCGGAGACCACAATCTGACCGGGGCAGTTCAGGTTCGCCACTTCGGTGCCGCTTTTTTCGCATAACGCTTTCACCTTGTCAAGTGAAAGTCCAAAGATGGCTGCAAGCGTTCCTGGGGTGGCGTTTGAGGCCTCTTCCATCAACCGGCCCCTCTCCCGAACCGCCGCAAGGGCCGGTTCAAAGGAGAGAACACCTGCTGCCACCAAAGCGGTGTATTCCCCGAGACTCAAACCGCATGCCGCTTTCGGCTGATACCGGTCCCGCATCCGTTCGGAAAGAAAAAAAAGGGAGGCGATACTGGTCACAAAGATGGCCGGCTGGCTGTATTGGGTCCGGGTGAGTGTCTCTTGAGGGCCTTCAAAACAGAGTCGGGCAAGATCCATTTCCAAAAGGGCGTTCGCCTTTTCAAAGATTTCCCGCGCCTTCGGGAAACTTTCGTAGAGGACCCTCCCCATTC
Organism: uncultured Omnitrophica bacterium; assembly: GCA_947085655.1. Taxonomy (GTDB): domain Bacteria; phylum Omnitrophota; class Gorgyraeia; order JACQQV01; family JACQQV01; genus CAMTXH01. The sequence continues at coordinate 27,652 of CAMTXH010000022.1, forward strand.
CCACATACTGGGCCCCCTGTCCGGGAAAAACAAAAGCGCAGGTCACCATTGAACCACACAGGAGCCCCAGACCACACCGCCGCCGAATGCGACAAGAACAACCAGATCCCCCTTCTTCACCCGGCCCTCTTCCACCGCTTCACACAGGGCGGTCACTGTGGAAGCGCTAGACATATTTCCGTAACGATCCAGGTTCAGATAAACTTTCTCCATCGGGAAATGGAGTCGCTCACTCACCGCCTGAATGATCCGGACATTCGCCTGGTGCGGAATGAGACAGGCGATCTGGTCGGTGGTTAGATGGCAGTCTTGAAGGACCTTCTCCACCGATTCCGCCATGAGGCGGACGGCAAGTTTGAAAACCTCTCCCCCGTTCATCCGCATATAATGAAGGTCTTCCATCAATGTTTTTTGACTGGCGGGAAAACGGGCCCCTCCGCCGGGGACCATCAAAAGTTCCCCATGTTCACCGGCCGAGCCGAGATGGGTGGTGAGGATGCCTCCTTCCTTCACCGGCGTCAGCACCGCCGCCCCTGCCCCGTCGCCGAATAAAACGCAGGTGGACCGGTCCTTCCAGTTGACGATGGTGGAGAGGGTTTCCGCGCCGATCACCAGGGCGTTCCGATAGACGCCGGTTGTGACAAACTGTTTTGCCACGGTGACCCCGTGAACAAACCCGGAACAGGCGGCCGACACATCGAAGCAGGCGGCCCGACGGGCGCCGATTTTATCCTGAACGATGCAACTCGTGGCCGGAAAGGGCATGTCCGGCGTAATGGTGGCCACGATCAATAGTTCAATGTCTTTGGGATCGATCTTGGCACGCTCGAGCGCCATCTGGGAAGCACGGGCTCCCAGATCGCTTGTCACCATCCCGTCCGATACAATCCTCCGTTCCCGGATGCCGGTCCGGCTGGTAATCCACTCGTCGGAGGTCTCCACTGTTTTTTCCAAATCCTGGTTGGTTAGGATTTTCTCCGGAAGATACTTCCCAAGCCCCGCAAAACCGACCCGCTGCCCCCCTGGTTTCATTTTCCTCCCTGACTGTTACTTGATGATATCGTGGATCTGCTCGTTGATCCGGAACTTGACGAATTTCCCTGCCACCCGGATCGCATTTTTAATCGCCTTGGCGGAGGAGCCGCCGTGACAGATAATGCAAGTGCCGTTCACTCCCAATAGGGGTGCCCCGCCGTATTCGGTGTAATCGAGCCGCTTTTTGAGACGGAAAAGACTCGATTTGACAAGGAGTCCCCCCATCCGTATCAGGAATCCCCCCTTCAACAATTCCCGGCGCAAAAGGGTGTTGGTCGACTCGGCCAGCGACTCGGTCACTTTCAGCACCACATTTCCCACGAATCCGTCGCAAACCATCACATCCACCCGGCCGTTGAAAAGGTCCCTCCCTTCCACATTTCCGATGAAATTCAACGGACTTTTTTCAAGGAGCTGATGCGTCTCCTTCATGAAATCGGGTCCCTTGGATTCTTCCTCGCCGATGTTGAGGAGGCCGACCCGCGGATTCTCTTTATGAAGAATATTTTTGGCAAAGGTGGAGCCCATGACTCCGTATTGCAACAGATGCTCCGGTTTGGCGTCGATATTGGCACCGATGTCAATCAGAACGGACGTCCCGTTCAGGGTCGGGTAGGCAATGGCGATGCCGGGTCGCGTGATCCCCTCCAACAGTCCCAAAGAAAGGGTGGCGGCCACCACCGCCGCACCGGTATGCCCGGCACTGACGAGCGCATCCGCCTCTTTTTTCCGGACAAGGTCTACCGCAACCATGATGGAGGAGTCGCGCTTCTTCCGGACGCTCATGGCCGGGGCCTCCTTCATCCCGACCACCTCCGCCGCATGCCGGATTTCCACCCGGTCCGGGACGTCGCGATGCTTGGAGAGTTCCTTCCGGAGGAGGTCCTCCCTGCCCACAAGAATCACCCGGATATCCGGAAACTCCTGCGCCGCCCGAACCGCCCCTTCCACCACGACGCGGGGAGCATGATCTCCTCCCATCCCATCGAGTGCAACGGTAATCACTTTCAGACGCTGACCTTCTTTTCCTTCTTTTCCTTCTTTGACTCGCCCATCCGGATGACCTCCCGGCCGGCATAATAGCCGCACGCCGGGCAGACCCGATGAGGCCTTTTCAGCGATCCGCATTGCGGACAGGGCGTCAGGGAGGAAACAACAATCCGATCGTGTGTCCTCCGTTTCGCCTGCCGCTGTCTGGAATGTCTTCTTTTTGGTAGTGCCATCTTAAGACTCCCTAATGACCGCACACCCCTTCATTCAGATTCTGTCCGCACACCGAACAGATTCCCTTGCAATCTTCCCGGCAAAGAGGTTTCATCGGATACTCCAGAAGCACCTCCTGCCGGATGTCATCCGTCATATCCACGACCTTCTCCTTCCCCACCGGGACCGATACTTCCCCTTCCTTCTGCAACGTTAATTCGTAAGACCGGAGACAGCGGCTGCAGACAAACTCGATCCGGCAGGAGAGGGAAAAATGGAACAAAAGATTCTGCTCGTCGAGAAAGAGACGGTAAGAAAGGGAAAGGGGCGAAACGACCTTTGCCTCTCCCGTATTCAGCTCATAGGGCTCGGGGCTCACTTCCTCGCTCGAGACAAGCCCGGTCTCCGGAATCTCACGAAGATAGATTTTCATGTCCGGTGGTCTTGCGAAGTTTTTCCTTCAACCGTTCTTCGACGAAGGAAGGGATAAAGTCCGATAGTTTCGCTCCCAACGCCGCCGCCTCTTTGATGAGGCGCGAAGAAAGATACGCATAATTTTCAGACGGCATCAAAAAAATCGTTTCGATGTCGGCATTCAGCTTCCGGTTGGTGAGGGCCATCTGGGATTCATATTCAAAATCGGAAATCATCCGGAGTCCCCGGATGACGACGGAGGCCTCTTTTTTCTGGACATAATCAACCACCAACCCGTCGAACGTTTCCACTTCGACCCCTTTGAGCGAACGGGTCGCTTCCTTCAGCATCGCCATCCGCTCGGAGGGCGTAAAAAGAGAATCTTTTCCGACGTTCCGGGCAACCGCGACCGTGAGCGTGTCAAAGATCCGAAGGGCCCGTTCGATCAGGTCCAGATGCCCGTAAGTCACAGGGTCAAAACTTCCCGGATAGACCGCACGTTTCACAACTCACCCTCATTCCGTAACCGATGTCTTCATTTGATAAAAAGAAAGGGATGTCTCCCCGTACCGCTTTTGCCGCCAGATGCTCAAGCACCCGATTTGAGGCGGCAAGGACTCTTTTCGGGGATGCCGAACGACCAGAATTGCGTTTCGGGTTAGTATATCACACTCCCCTATCCTCCGCAAGCATTTTGTTGTAACTTCTTTAAAATAAGGGGGATCCATGAATATCAGGTCAAACCGCTCCTTCTTTTTGGACAATTCCGAAAGGACTTTCAGGGCATTCTCATTCAGACAGACGGTTCGCCTTTCCCCTTTCAGTTTCAACAGGTTCTCCTTCAAGCAGTTGAGACACTTGGCGTCCCACTCGACAAAAGAGGCCTCTTTCGCGCCGCGGGAGAGTGCTTCGATACCGAGAGAACCGCTCCCGGCAAAAAGATCGAGTACCCGGCCTCCCTGAACAGAGGGACCGAGGATGTCAAACATCGACTTCTTCACCCTCTGCTGAGTCGGCCGGGAGCAAGCCGGATCCGGCACCTTCAATGTCATCCCCCGCCATCTCCCGGCAATGACCTTGTTCATGCAGTGGCAATCCATTCGGAGGCTTCTTTGAACGTCTCGATGAATTTCATCCGGAGGACCCGATGGGCCGGATCGGAGAGAACAGGATCCTTTTCCAGAAGGCGGGTCGCCTCTTCTTTAGTCATTTCCAAAAGCCGGCGGTCACGGATGATGTTTCCGATTTTGAGTTCCGGGAGGCCGTGTTGCCGCTTCCCGAAGAATTCCCCCGGGCCTCGGAGGAGGAGGTCTTCCTCCGCAATCTCGAAACCGTCCTGTGTCCGGGAGAAAACCAAAAGGCGTTTTCGCGCCTCCTCCGTCTTCGGTGTGGAGATGACGAAACAGGTGGAGCGGTGACTCCCCCGCCCGATCCGTCCGCGGAGTTGGTGGAGTTGGCTCAACCCAAAACGCTCCCCATGTTCGATCACCATGACCGTCGCATTCGGCACATCAATGCCGACCTCCACCACAATCGTGGAAACCAAAAGGGAAATCGACCCGTTCCGGAACTTCCGCATTAACATCTCTTTTTCGTCCGGTTTCATCCTCCCGTGCAGAAGACCGATCCGAAATTCGGGAAAGACATCCCGGAGATGCTCTGCCATCTCGGTCGCCGCCAAAAGATCGAGCCGTTCCGATTCTTCCACCAAGGGATAGACAACGTAGACCTGCCGGCCCTCGCGCAGTTGCTCCCGGAGAAACGCGTACACCTCCTCCCGCTTCTCCTCCTCCACCCATTGGGTCTCAACCGGCGAACGCCCCGGTGGCATCTCATCCAGAACCGAGACATCCAAATCTCCGTAAAGGGTGAGGGCCAGCGTTCTTGGAATCGGTGTCGCTGTCAAAACCAACACATCCGGATTCTCACCCTTCTGGCGAAGCCGGGCCCGCTGGACCACCCCGAATTTATGCTGCTCATCGATCACCGCGATGCCCAACTCCTTGAAACGGACCTTCTCCTCAATCAGGGCGTGCGTCCCAATCACCATGTCGAACCGCCCCTTTTCAATCTCCCGAAGGGTCCGCCGGTGTTCGGGAACGGAAAGCCCGCCGGTCAAATGACCCACCCGGATTCCGAGAGGCGCAAGAATTTCTTTCAGGCGAAGGGTATGTTGTTCCGCCAGAATCTCAGTGGGAACCATCAGAGCCGCCTGATGCCCGTTTTTCACCGCCAGAATCATTGCGTAAAGGACAACAAGGGTCTTGCCGGAACCGACATCCCCCTGCAACAGGCGATTCATCGGGACCGGCCCCTCCAGATCGCGGCGGATCTCCTCCATCACGCGGCGCTGGGCCCGGGTCAACGAGAAGGGAAAAAGATGCTCGAACGCCTCAAGGGGATAGCCGTTTCCCTGAACAGGCCTTTTTTTGGGAACGGCCCGGTTTTGTGTCCGTCGGAAGGCAACGCTCAAACCAAAAAGAAAGAACTCGTTGAAAACCAGTTTCCGCCGCGCGTCTTCCGTCTCCTCCAGGAGTTTCGGAAAATGAATTTTCCGGATCGCCTCCCGAAGCGGAAGGAGCCGATGGCGGTTTTGAATCGCTTCCGGAAGAGGATCCGCCATCCACCCCGCATACTGTTTCACCGCCTCGTACAGAACCGTTCTCAATCCGCGCTGTGAAATGTCGGCGGTGAGAGGATAAATCGGGACGATCCGTCCCACATGCAAAAAGGAACTGGCCTGGTCCCCTTCTTCGACCCTTTCGTGTTCTGGTTGCGTCATCTGCAGCCCTTGAAAAGATTCCACCTTTCCATGGAGAATCACTTTTTGTCCCGCCGAAAAAAAATGTTTGAGATAGGGCTGGTGAAACCAAACCCCCTTCAAAGTCCCGGTCCCGTCCCCAAATACCACCTCCACCAGGGAAATGCCGCGCCTTTGACTCTTCCGCTCCGCGACGGTCAGAACCGCGCCGATCGTGGTCTGAACTTCACCCACCTTTAACGAGCCGATCGTTCCAAGCCGGGAGCGGTCCTCATAACGGCGGGGGAGCATCATCAGAAGATCCGCAATCGTTTCAATCCCGAGACGGGAAAGGAGAGCCGCCCGCTTGGGTCCGACCCCTTTCAGGTACCGGACCGGAATCCGGTGGGGCTCTTTTTTCACTTGAAGTCGTCCCTGGAATGTGATAGACTTTTGCAACATGATCATTCTATCCTATTATATCTCAACCGAAAGCGTAACTTAAGATGCCATACGTCTGCGAAATCTGCGGAAAAGGTCCTGTTGCGGGAAGAGCGATTGCCCGAAAGGGTCTGGCCAAGAAAAAAGGGGGGGTCGGCAAAAAGGTGACCGGAATTTCCCCGCGCCGTTTCCTCCCAAATCTTCAGAAGATTCGGGCCGATCTCCATGGTGTTCGAAAGACCCTCCGTATCTGCACGAAGTGCCTGAAGGCGGGCAAAGTTCAGAGGGCGAGCTTCAATCTGAAGCAGGCGGTTTAGAGGTCGAAAAGTCCTTCACCCGAAGCAGGATTCCTTTCCCGGTTCCCTCCGTCTGAATGACCGGCTGATAAACAAAATCGAGCGGCTCTCCCAGAAAAGGTTTCATCTCTTTTGCCAGTGTTGCCGGCAAAGATCCTAAAAGGACGGGACCTTTTTCCTGTCTCAGTTCCACACGGCATTCCTTTTCCTTCTGTGAGAGGTATTTGACCGCAACTCGCCGGGAAAGGAAAAGGGGGTCCGGGTTTCCGGTCCCGAACGGCTCAAGCTGTAAGAGCTCCTCCAAAAGATTGAGCGTGAGGGTCTCGAGCGGAATTTCCATATCCACGGAAAGAATCGGAACCAGATCTTCCCCGTCGAGTATTTGGGAGGCGATCCGGTTGAGAGATTCCCGGAACGGTTGGATCTCTTTCTTCCGGAGGGTCAGCCCGCAGGCGAAGGGATGGCCGCCGAATTCCTCCAGGTGCTTCCGACACCGGTCAAAAACGGCAGGGAGCGGAAACCCCTGGATGGAACGGGCGGAGCCGCGGCCGAGTTCGCCCGAAACCGCAATGACGACGGTGGGACGGTAAAACCGGTTCAGAATCCGGGAGGCCACAATGCCGACCACGCCGGGATGCCATTTCGTATCTTCCAGAACGATGACCCGGTCGTTTTTGAAATTCACCTCCCGATCCACTTTCTGGAAGGCCTCTTTCAGCATCTGTCTTTCAATCCGGCGCCGCGTCTGATTCCCCTCCTCCAGTTGCCGGGCCAGCTCCTCCGCTTCCTCATCATCGTCCGTGAGAAGAAGTTTGAGGGCCGTCTCCGCCGAACCGAGCCGGCCGGAGGCATTGATCCTCGGGCTCACCGTAAAGATGACGTCCCTCGGGGAAAGACTGTTTTTTCTGACCCGTCCCATCGCCAAAAGACGCCGCAGCCCCGGTTTCTTCCTACGCTCAAGCCGCTTCAATCCGTGATAGACGATGATCCGGTTTTCCCCGATCATCGGCACCACATCCGCAAGGGTTCCGATCGCAGCCAGATCCAGATGTTCCTGGACCCCTTCATTTTTTTCGGGAAAAAGGGCCTGCGTGATGCCGGCGGCCAATTTGTAGGAAACCCCCACTCCGGAAAGGTGCGGAAAGGGATAGCGGCATCCCTCTTGAAGAGGATTGATGACTGCGTAGGCCTTCGGCAGTTCTTTTTTCGGAGGATGATGGTCGGTGAGGATGACATCCACGCCGAGACGTCCGAGATGATCCACCGCCCGATGCCCGGCAATCCCGGTGTCGACGCTGATCACGACATGGACGTCCTGCCGCCGGGCCTCGGTGAGAAAAGTAGTGTTCAGACCGTAACCGTCCTGCAGCCGGTTGGGAATATGATAAAGCGTCCGGAAACCGAGAGACCGGAACGTCCGAACCAAAAGAGAGGTCCCGGTGACACCATCTACATCGTAATCTCCCCAGACTAAAACCGTCTCCCCATTTTTATGGGCGCGTCTCAACCGGGAGACCGCCTTATCCATATCCTTCATCAAAAAAGGATCCGGAGAAGCACCCAAATCGTGCGAGAGAAAAACACGGGCTTCCTCGGCGCTCCGGACACCCCGGTGAAGCAAAAGTTGAGCCGTCACAGGGTGGATATGGAGTGTTTCCTCAAGCTCTTTTCGTAAAAGCGGATCTGGAATTTTCAATTCCCACCGGCGGATCATGGCGTCGTAGGATTCATTTCGGACGGTGGCTCCAGGCAATCACAAGAGGGGTCGCGATATAGACGGTGGAATAAACACCGGAGAGGAATCCGACCAAAAGACTGAATGCAAAGGCGTTCATCACATGACCTCCGAAAAGAAGAAGGGCCACCACGGCCAAAAGGGCCGTCAAGGTGGTGAGAAGGGTCCGGGAGAGCGTCTGGTTGACGCTCGCGTTGACAATTTCGGTCAGGGTTGCCTTCCGCTCGGTCCTGAGTTTTTCCCGGATCCGATCGTAAATGACGATGGTATCGTTGATGGAATATCCTGCAATCGCCAGAATCGCCGCCAGCACCGTCAAATCGACAGCGCGATGGGTCACCGCCAAAAAGCCGAGGGTGAACAGCACGTCGTGAAAAAGGGCCACAATACCGGCTGCGGCAAAGGCGACATTCTGAAACCGGACCCACACATAAATCAAAATACCGGCCAGCGCATACAAAAGGGCAAGCGTGGCCTGCCGACGGAGCAGTTTTCCGACGGAAGGTCCCACCTTCTCAATTCGGCGGATGTCAAAGGGGTTATCCGGAAAATCCTTCTTGAATTGCGCCGCCACTATGTCCGCCGTCTCCCCGGCGGTCTTGACCAGAATCAACCGGTCTTCCTGAAAGTGCTGGAGATCGGCATCCGCAATCCCTCCCGCACGGAGCGACCCCCGGACCGTCTCAATGGGAATGTCTCTCTCAAACTGGTATTCCTGAATTTGACCCCCCGAAAAATCGATTCCGTAGGCCTTCTCCCCCAGACTGAAAAAATAGACCATCCCCCCGATGATGCAAAAGAGGGAAAGGGCATAACAGAATTTCCGCTTTCCAATGAAGTCAATCCGGGTGGGGCGGATCAGTTGAAGCATCCGGAAAGAAGTGAGCCACTTCCACTGGAGGAGGGTATCGAAAATAACGCGTGTCACAAAAATGGCGGTGAACATGCTCGCCAGAATCCCTAAAGTCAGCGTCACGCCGAAGCCGCGGATCGGCCCGGAGCCGAACCAGAAAAGAAGGGCGGCTGCGATGAGCGTCGTGACATTCGCATCCAGAATGGCGCTGAACGCCTTGTGATAGCCGGCGTGAAGCGCACTCCGGAGAGATTTTCCTTCGCGAAATTCCTCTCGGATCCGCTCGTAAATGAGCACATTGGCATCCACCGCCATCCCGACGGTCAGGATCATGCCTGCAATACCGGGAAGCGTCAGCGTCGCCTGAAGAAAAGCAAGGCCCGAGAGAATCAAAAGGAAATTGAAGAGGACTGCGAAACCCGCCACGAGTCCCGCAAAAAGATAATAGATCGACATAAAGACAAAGACGAGTCCTCCTCCGAGAAGAGACGCCCGGATTCCGGCTTCAATCGAATCTTTCCCAAGGAGGGGTCCCACCGTTCTCTCCTCTTCAATAACAAGGGGCGCCGGTAAGGCGCCTGCGCGCAGCACAATGGCCAAATCGGTTGCCTCCTCAACGCCGAAACGGCCCGTAATCTGGGCCCGGCCCGAAGGGATCCGCTCCTGAATCACCGGGGCCGACTGAACCCTTCCGTCCAACACAATCGCAAGCCGTCTTCCGACGTTATCCCGGGTGATGCGTGAAAATTGCCGGGCTCCCTCCGCATTCAACTCCAAAGAGACGTACGGCTCGTTGAAGCGGGTCTGGTCGAATGAGACACTGGCGGTCACAAGGGCATCCCCTGTGAGGGAGGGCTGTTTTTCAAGGAGAAGCTCCTCCCGCTCGTAAGGAACGGCCTCGTATTGTTCCGAAAGTTCCCCTCCCTTCAGCCGTTTCAAAAGTTCCGGATCCTCCGAAACAAGCCGGAACTCAAGGCGGGCGGTTCTTCCGATCAGGTCCAGGGCGCGCCTCCGGTCGGTGATGCCCGGCAGTTGAATCACAATGTCTTCCTTTCCCTGCCGGTGAATCACTGGTTCCCGGACCCCGAACTGGTCGATCCGGTTCCGGATAATTTCCAGGGCGCGCTCCGTGGCACCCTCCGCCTGATCAGGGGTGAGCCCGGAGGTATCCACCCGAAGGATCAGATGCATCCCTCCCTGCAGGTCGAGTCCCAGATTAATCCGTTTCTTGGGCGGAATGATGCTGAGGACGGCTCCGGCGAGAATCAAAACGATGAGCAGTAGTTTCCATTGAAGGCGTCTATCCATCGGCTACTCCTCCTCCGGGCCATGCGATTTCTCAAGGCGGGCGATGGCATTCCGTTCGACTTCCACCTTGACATCTTCCGCGATCCTCAAAAGGACGCTTTTCTCCTTCAGCCCGACGACGGTTCCGTGAAGTCCGCCCCCGGTGACCACTTCGTCGTTTTTCTTGAGGTTTTGAATCATTTTATCATGTTCACTCTGGCGTTTCCGCTGCGGGCGGATCAAAATAAAGTAAAAAATCAGGAACATCAGGATAATCGGAAAGAAGGAAAGAACGGCAGGCGGTTCCTGCCGGGCCTGCGCAAGCAGAATCAAACTCTTCATGAGGTTCTCCTTAATCGTGTGAGGGTTCCTTTTTTGAATGGTTCAAAGTTCTTTTTCCGAATCGCTTCCCGAGAGGCCTTCATGAGACCGAGGTAAAACCAGATATTGTGAAGTGTCGCAAGCCGCACCCCCAGAATCTCCTTTGACTTCAACAGATGATGGAGATAGGCCCGGCTATACCCCCGGCAGGCGGGACAGGGGCATTCGCGCTCGATCGGCTCCGGGTCTTTCGCATAGGCAGCGTTCCGGAGATTCCGGATCCCCTCCCCCGTAAAGACCTGGGCATTCCGTCCGTGCCGCGTCGGAAGAACGCAATCAAAAAAATCGATCCCAAGGGAAATTCCTTCCAAAAGGTCTTCCGGCGTCCCGACCCCCATCAAATAGCGGGGGCGGTCTTTGGGAAGCTGTCCGGTTGAAAGGGCGCACTGCTCCCACAAAAGGGGCGCCGGTTCTCCAACGCCGAGTCCGCCGATGGCATAGCCGTCAAAGCCGATCTCCAGAAGCCGCTCACCGCATTGCCGACGGAGATTCGAGTCTGTTCCGCCCTGGACAATCCCGAAAAGAAACCGTCCCTGGGTCTTTCCCGCCTGAAAGGCCTCTTTGGAGCGACGGGCCCACCCGAGCGTCCGTTCCATGGCTTTGGCCGACGCCTCAAGGAGACTGGGATAACCGACGCATTCATCCAACACCATGACGATGTCGCTTCCCAAAAGGAGCTGGAATTGAACGATCCGCTCCGGTGTCAAAAACTGTTTGGAACCGTCGATGTGGGATTGAAAGGAAAGCCCTTCATCGGTCACCCGCCGCAGTGGTGAAAGACTGAAGACCTGAAACCCACCGCTATCGGTCAGGATGGCCCCCTTCCAACGCATGAAGGAGTGCAGGGAGCCGGTCGCTTCAAAGACCTCCTCCCCCGGCCGAAGATAAAGATGATACGCATTGGAGAGAATAATTTGTGCCCCCGCCTCTTCCAATTCTTCGCTCGAAAGGGCCTTCACGGTCCCTTGAGTCCCGCACGGCATGAAGCAGGGGGTCTCCACCTCTCCGTGAGCCGTCCGGAGAAGACCGGCCCTCGCTTGGGAGGCCGGATCTTCCCCCAAAATCACAAACGCCCCTTCCGTTTTTTCCTTTTTGGTTTCCTCTCTCGAACCGATAATCTGTGTCATAGAATCAGCATCGCATCCCCGTAACTGTAGAACCGGTACCCTTTGCGGATCGCTTCTTCATAGGCCTGACGGATGAGCGGAAGCCCGGCGAATGCCGCAACCAGCATCAAAAGGGACGATTTGGGAAGATGGAAATTGGTGAGAAGCGCATCCACTCCTTGAAACCGGTAAGGAGGGTAAATGAAAAGGTCGGTCCGTCCTTTCATCGGCCGGAAGGAGCCGCCATTCCCCAAAACAGTTTCAAGAACGCGGCAGGGGGTGGTGCCGACCGCCACAATCTCCCCTCCGTTTTCCCGGACCCGGTTTAACAAAGCAGCGCTTTTTGGAGAGATCTCAAAATACTCTTCATGGAGACGGTGTGTTTCAATCTGCTCCTTGCGGACCGGTTCAAACGTCCCGTAGCCGACATGAAGGGTTGTCGGACAGAGAGTCACTCCCTTTTGCTCGATTTTCCGGAGGAGTCCCTTTGTGAAATGGAGACCGGCTGTGGGCGCCGCCGCCGCCCCTTCGGCTCTGGCATAAACCGTTTGATACCGGGAAAGATCGAGCCGGCCGGGAAGACGCCGGATGTAAGGAGGTAGAGGAACGGCTCCCCTTTTCTTCATCCACGTTTCAATCCCCTCTTTTTGAAAACGGATCCGCTTGACCGTGCCGTTTCCGCCGGTGAGAAAGGCGGTCCATCTTCCGAAAAAAAGAGGCGTCCCGATCCGGAGCCGCGACCCGGGGGAAAGAAGGGCCTCATATTCCCGGGGGGCGACGCGGCGCAAAAGGAGCGCCTCCATTTTTCCGCCGGTCGCTTTCCGTCCGAAAAGGCGCGCCCGCCTGACCCGTGTGTCGTTCAAAACGAGCGCATCCCCGGACCGAAGATAATCTAAGAGATCCCGGAAGGACCGGTGTTCCATTCTTTTTTGTTTCCGGTGGAGAACAAGAAGACGTGTGCCATCCCGCTTCTTAAGGGGGAATTGTGCGATTCGGTTTTGGGGAAGGATATAATCAAAGTCAGATAGTTTCATCTTTTTCTTGGGACGTTTTCGAAAGTGTCCCGTGAATCAATTGTCACGCTAGGGACACTTTCAGATAGTTTCATCTTTTTCTTGGGACGTTTTCGAAAGTGTCCCGTGAATCAATTGTCACGCTAGGGACACTTTCTGAAAACGTCCCTATTATACACGATGTTTACCGTTCGTTCCACGGAATATTGGGGAGTTCTCGGATTTCGCTCCCGGGATAATAAAAAGAGAGGATTTTCTCAGCCGAAAATCCGAGGTGAGCCATCCCTAAAGCCCCCCACTGACAAAGCCCGACGCCGTGTCCCCACCCGTTTCCCTTCAGATGAACCCGCTCCCCTTCGACAGACGCGTCAAATTTGAGACTCCGGAGATCCACCGGACCGACGGCCAACCGGAAATGCGGCCCCGGAATGGCTGTTTTTCCTTTGTCATGCATGATGACAATCTGTTTTACCCTTCCGGAAAGGGTCCTTCCTTCCGTTTCAAATTTCTGGATGTTTCCGACCGGGATGCCAGAGCGACGGAGCCGAAAGGCAATGTCCTCCAGTGAAAAAGAACGCTCCCACCGATAAAAAGGGGAAAGGGTGCAGTAGGAACAGACAACCCCCTGAAGCGGAAAAAACCGCTCTTTCCAGAGAGTCGCCTCCTTCGCATCCTCCGTATGGCCGGCGCAGGTTGAGTGATAAAAGGTCGGGAAAAGGGTTCCCTGATACGTCAATACCTGTCCCCGGGTCCGGTCTACCGCCAAGCGGGCCCGGCGTCTTTCTTTTTCACTTCCGCCGTAATGTTGGGAAAGAACCGAAGATTCCACGTCGTACTCCTTCTCCCGATTCTGCGTCTTTTTAAAGATGGCGTAGCTCCGGGCAAGGATCGCCTGAACTTCCAGCATCTCCTGCGGCCATTCGTGAGGAACTTCGTGGGGGAGAACACCGTACAGATACTTTTCAATCGAAAGTTGATTGACGACGAGAAATCCGCTTTCTTTCCGGATGATATCGAGGGTGCCGCGGAAATGATTTCCGTCCAGGGAGAGAGAGGCCTCCTGTTTCGAGATCACCCGAATGGCATCTGTTTTGATTAACTCCTTTCCCATCCGGATCCCGTCCGGCTCTGCGGTCAGGACCGTTCCGAGATCACTTCCGTTTTGGAGAAATTCGTAGGGAAAGAGTTGATGAATCTCGTAAGGTCCTTCCGCTTTCACCCGGAGTTCTTTCTGATCCTTCGCGACCGCCACCCGTAAGAAACGGCTTGCGACCGGCGCCGGAGACTTCCCCATGGAAAGGGCGGACCCGTTCCCGATCAGTGAGGAAATCAGAAAGAAAAAGAGAAGTTTTTGAAGAAACCTCATTTTCTCCCGAAAAGGGAAAAAAGGAGGGAAAAAAGAAGACTGACAAGGAGGCAAGTGGCAAGTGGAAAGTAAAACTGGACGTTTTTTTTCTCAATCACAATGTCGCCCGGCAGGTGTCCGAACCAGGGGATCTTACTTCCCAGAAGAAGGACGCCTCCGATCAGAAGGAGCGCCCCGCCCAACATCAAAAAAAGCCGTCCCAGTTCCGTCATCCGCGTTACGTCTCCTGAAAAAGTTCCCGCTGCCTGGGCTTGGGGGCCGTCTTTTGAAAATGCTCGTACGCCCGGCGCGTCGCCTCCCTTCCGCGGGGAGTTCTTTTCAGAAAACCGCTTTTCAAAAGGAACGGCTCCACCACATCCACGAGGGTATCCGTTTCTTCATTTAAGGTGGCGGAGAGCGATTCGATGCCGACCGGTCCCCCGCCGTAAAAATCGATGATCGCCCGAAGGACCCGACGGTCCATATCATCCAGTCCCGCTTCATCCACCCCAAGAGCCGAAAGGGCTTTTGCCACCACGGCCTGGGTGATTTTCCCCCCTTCCTTCACCTCTGCGTAATCTCGGACGCGCCGAAGAAGCCGGTTCGCGACGCGGGGAGTGCCCCTGGAGCGGCGGGCGATCTCCGAAGTCCCCTCTTCATCGATGGAGACATTCAAAATCTGGCTCGACCGTTTGATGATTTTGGCGATCTCCCCCGCTTCGTAAAAATTCAGATGGTAAAGAATCCCGAACCGTTCCCGGAGCGCCCCACTCAACAGACCCGACCGGGTAGTCGCCCCGATCAAGGTGAACCGTTTGAGATGAAACTTGATGGTCTTGGCATAGGGTCCTTTGTCGATGATAAAATCGATTTGGAAATCTTCCATCGCCGGGTAAAGAAATTCCTCCACCACCTTCGGCAGACGGTGAACCTCATCGATGAAAAAAATATCCCCGGGGGCAAGATTCGTGAGGATCCCGATGAGGTCACCCGGCCGGCTCAAGGCGGGACCGGAAGTCGCCGTAATCCGGTTTCCGGTGTGGTGGGCAATGATATGGGCAAGACTCGTTTTTCCGAGTCCGGGAGGGCCTGAAAAGAGAAGGTGTTCCAGCGGCTCTTTCCGCTTCCGGGCCGCCTCCAGCGAAACTTTGAGGTTTTCCACCACTTCCTTCTGCCCCACAAATTCATCGATCCGGTTCGGCCGGAGCGAAAGATTCAGGATCCGATCCTCGTCCGCATCCTCTCCGGAAAGAAGCGGTTTTCTCTCGGGATTCGTCATTTCCTCACCAATGTCCGCTGGCGGTAGACTTCATTCAGCAGTTCCTCCGCATTTTTGGGATTCGGGAGTTTTCCGAGTGCTTCCTGAATCATCGCCTGCGCCTCCTGGCGTTTGTATTGGAGTTGCAAAAGCACTTCCAGCGCCTCCGCCGGAATGTCTCCTGCCGGAGACTTTTCAGGCAAAGGGGCCAGATGCTGATCCTGAACCAGCCCGAATTTGCCGACTTTCCCCTGAAGCTTGGCGATGATTTCTCTGGCGCGCTGGCTTCCGATGCCGGGAAGCGATTCCAAAAGCGACTGATCCCCTTCATCAATCGCCCTGGCAATCACGGAGATGGGGAGCGAAAGGGCCCGGCAGGCGGCCCGGGGGCCGACGCCGGAGACCGTAATGAATTTCTCAAAGAATTCCCGCTCAATTTCATTCAGAAATCCGATCAATACCGGAATGGCCCGGGAAGGGTCCATCTGGTGGTAATAAAACGTGACGAGACGGAGGGTGCTTCCTTCTTGGATCTGGTCCTGTTCGATGGACCGCATCACCGCTTTCGGGACAATCACCTCATACATCACCCCCTGAACTTCCACCCAGACCCGGTCCTCCTTTTTTTTCCGGAGGGTCCCCGAAAGATGGACAATCATCGAACATTCCCTTTCAGATAGATGTAACTCATGGCAAGGGCGAGGGCATCAAAGACATCCGTTTTTTGGGACGTTTCCTTGAGACGGAGGAGGGATTGAACCATTCCCTGCATCTGGGTTTTGGTGGCGTTTCCGTTTCCGGTGATCGCCTGTTTCACCCGTTTCGCCGGAAAGTGAACCACCGGCAGCTTCTCTTCCGAACAGACCGAGAGAAGAACGCCCCTTGCATGACCCATCAGGATGGCTGTGCGGGGATGCCGGGCATGGGCATAGAGTTCTTCCAGAATGACCACCTCCGGCCGGCAATGGTCAATCACTTCCTTGAGTCCGCGTCGGAGCGTGTTGAGTCTTTCTTCCAGAGGGTCTTGTCGGCGGGTGGAAAGGATGCCCCCTTCAATCAGTCGGAAGGAACGCCCTTCTGCGGTAATCGCCCCATATCCGGTAGTGCCAAGTCCCGGATCCACTCCCAGAATCCGCATCAACTCGCTCTTTTTTTCAAGCTAAGTCCCGGCTTCATTGAGAATCGTGTCCGGAATGTCAAAATTGGCGTACACATGCTGTACATCGTCGTGGTCTTCCAGACCTTCGACCAACTGAAGGAGCTGTTTGGCCGTTTCTCCTTCCACCTTCACGACGGAACTCGGAAGTTTCGTAATCTCTGCACTCTGAAGTTTTAATTTGCGGCTTTCCAATACCTTCTTAAGTGACTCAAAAAAATGGGGGTCGCAGGTGACTTCGTACGCATTCTCGTCCGTCTTCAGATCCTCCGCGCCGTTTTCCAGGACGAGACCCATGAGCGTTTCTTCATCCACCGCGTCCCGGTCAATCAAAAAATACCCCTTCGTCTTGAAGATCCAGCCGACCGAGCCGCTGCCCCCTAAATTTCCGTTTTTCTTTGAAAAAAGATTCCGAATTTCTGCGGAGGTCCTGTTTTTATTATCCGTCAGCACCTCTACCAGAATCGCCACGCCCCCCGGTCCGTATCCCTCGTACATGACCTCTTCGTAGGTGACGCCGGGGAGTTCGCCGGTTCCCTTCTTCACCGCCCGGTCCACATTGTCGCTCGGCATATTCGCCTGGCGGGCGCGGTCCAGGGCAAGCCGGAGTTTGGGGTTGGTCTCCACACTCCCGCCTCCCTCCCGTGCCGCAACCGTAATTTCCCGGATCAGCTTGGTGAAAAGTTTCCCCTTTTTGGCGTCCTGGGCCGCCTTCCGGTGCTTGGTGGTCGCCCATTTTGAATGACCCGACATCGTTATTTCTCCTCTACCGCCACCAGCTTCGCCTTCTGAATCACTTCCTGGCTCAACTTGTGCGGCACAATCTCATAATGAGAAAATTTCATGGTGTACGAACCCCGTCCGCCGGTCAGACTTTTCAAATCCGGCGCGTATTTCAGCATCTCCGCTAAGGGAACCTGGGCATGGAGCATTTCGCTTTTTCCCTTTGAATCCATGCCGATCACCTTTCCCCGCCGCGAGTTCAGATCCCCTGTGATCGCCCCCATGCAATCATTCGGGATTGTTACCTCCACATCCATGATCGGCTCAAGAAGAACCGGTCCCGCTTCCGACACCGCCTTCTTCAAGGCCATGGAGCCGGCAATCTGAAACGCCAAGTCCGACGAATCCACCGGGTGGAAGGAGCCGTCGTCCAACGTCACCCTGACATCCACCAACGGGTAACCGGCCAACACTCCCTCGGTCATCGCCTGCCGGACCCCCTTTTCCACGGAAGGGATATAGTTCCGGGGAATCGATCCTCCAACGATTTGATCCACAAATTCAAAGTCGCCTCCGCGCGGGAGCGGTTCCACCTGAATCCAACAGTCGCCATACTGTCCGTGTCCACCGGTCTGCTTTTTGTATTTTCCCTGAACCCGGGCGGTCCGGCTGATGGTTTCCTTGTAGGCCACTTTCGGGGTGCCGACTTCCACCTCCACCCCGAATCGGCTCTTCAGCCGTCCGATCATCACCTTGAGATGGAGATCCCCCATGCCGGAGACCAGGAGTTCTTTGGTCTGGGCGTCCCGGCCGACCTGAAACGTTTTATCCTCCGCCGCGAGTTTGCCGAGGGCATCCGAAATTTTGTCCTCGTCGGAACGGCTTTTCGGCTTCAGTGAGACAGAGATGGCCGGGTCCGGAAACGGAATTTCATCAAACAAAATTGGATGTTTCTCGTCGGCGAGGGAATCGCCCGTATGCGTCTCCTTGAGTTTCGCCACTCCCACAATGTCACCGACAACCGCCTCATTTTGGGAAACAGCATCTTTCCCTTGAAGCAGGTAGATTTTCCCGATCCGTTCCTTCGTCTGGCGCGTGACATTGTAAAAGCCGGTGTCGGGACGGAGACTTCCCGAAAAAACCCGGAAGACCGAGAGCTGCCCCAGATAGGGATCCGCGATGGTCTTGAAAACCTGGGCGCTGAACGGTTCATTCGGATCCGGTTTTCGGACGACCTCTTCTCCGGAAACCGGATCTTTCCCTCGAACCTCCCTGATATCCGAGGGCGAGGGAAGATACGCGACCATCACCTGAAGAAGAGACTTCACAGAGTCGCCAGCGGTGGAGGTGCCACAAAGGATCGGATAGACACCTCCTGAAAAGACGCCCTTTCGGACTCCTTTCTGGATTTCCGCCATTTCAAGCGTCCCCTGATCAAGATATTTCTCTAAGAGAGCATCATCCTGCTCGGCGATTCCTTCCATCAGTTTCTCCCGCACCGCCTTGACCGCATCCGGAAGGGAATTTTCCTCGAGGAGAGGATAGACCCCTTTGAACGAGGGGCCTTCGCCATTTGGATATTGGACCGGAACGCAGTGACTTCCAAAGGCCTCTTGGATCGCCTCGAAGACCTTGTTGAAACTGGCGTTTTCCCTGTCCATCTTATTGATGAAAAATAGCGTCGGGATCTTTCGGGAGGTGATCAGGTCCCAGGCCCTTTCCGTCCCTACCTCAAGGCCGGCCGCCGCATCCAAAACGAGGATCGCCCCATCTGCCGCATAGAGGGCGGAAAGGGTCTCGCTGAAGAAATCGGTGTAACCGGGGGTATCGATCAAATGAAGCTGGCACCCCTCCCAGGAACAATGGAGGAGACTGGTATTGATGGAGATTTTTCGCTCCATCTCGTCCGGATGGTAATCGCTGACAGTATTCCCCGCCGGAACCGACCCGAGCTTCTGGATCGTCCCCGCCTGGAAAAGACAGGCCTCGGCCACCGAGGTCTTCCCTGCTCCGGAATGGCCGAGGAGGATAACATTCCGAATCGCTTTGGTCATAAGCCGATAGCCCTCTAGGACGTTACTATTACTATAAATGAAAGGAGGCGGGCTGTCAATGGCTAGCCGAGGAGGCGAAGGAGCTGAAGGCAGAGATTGGCATAAACCCCGGCCCCGACATCGTCCAGAAAGATGCCCCAGGCCCCCGGGAGCCGCTCCAGACGCTCCAAGGGGGGCACTTTGACCGAATCAAAAAAACGAAAGAGCGCGAATCCGATCACGAGGTACGGAATCCGGGGAGGGATCCAAAAAAGGGTGATCAGCATCCCGAGAAACTCATCCATCACGATCCAGGTGGGGTCTTTCTCCGTTGTGGTCCGGAGGGCCTGGTGGGCTGACCAGCCGCCGAGCCCGCCGAAAAGAAGGAGCCCGACAAGATACCAGGAGGGTTTTTGGAGAAAAAAAAGATACAAAAAGACGGTGACGGCACTCGCAATCGTCCCGGGGAGAATCGGAGAGTAACCGATCCCGAAACCGCTGGCAAATAACCTACCCAGACGGCTGCTTTGAAGCTGTCCCATACCAAAGATCCCTGTTTCGAACAAGATATCGGATTCCAGACCCCACGGTGACAAGGGCGGTAGTCAACATCACCCAGAAAACCGACGCCTCAAAAAAGGAATGGACTCCTCTTTCCTGAATCAGAAGGACGGACAAAATCCATAGAACCGCCGTCATCTGGGTCGCTGTCTTATGTTTCCCCCGCCTCTCCGCTCCCAATACCTTCCCCTTGGAAAAAGCCAAAAGCCGGATGCCGGTAATCAAGAATTCCCGCACAACGATCAGAATGACCATCCAGGCAGGAACAAGATCCAGTTCCACGAACGCCAAAAAAGCGGAAAGAATGAGGATCTTATCCGCAATCGGGTCCATCAGACGGCCGAAATCGGTGACCTCATTCCGACGGCGGGCAATCCGGCCGTCATAAAAATCGGTGAGGGAGGCGACCAAAAAAGTAAAAAGCGCAAGAAAGCGGTATCCGAAATCCCCCTTGAAAAGGAAGAACATGAAAAGAAAGGTGAGTGCGATTCTGGAGAGGGTCAGGACATTGGCAGAGGTCACACCGCCTCTCCCACAAGGTCGTAATCGAGACTTTGTTGGACGAGAACGGAGACGATCTCGCCGGGGCGGAGAACTCCTTTTTTCTGCCCGTTCGTGCCGGAAGGAAATCGGACAAAGACCTGGCCGTCCACCTCTGGGGCATCTCCCTGCCTCCGCCCGATCCAAAGGGTTGGATCCTTCGCATCGGCTTCTTCCAGAAGCACCTCCACGGTCTTTCCGACAAACCGTTCAAGCCGCTTTTTGGAAATCTCCCTCTGAAGCGTCATGACCTTGCGGTAACGCTCCCCCTTCAGTTCCTCCGGCAGGTGGTCCGGGAGCCTGTCCGCCTCTGTCCCTTCTTCCTTTGAAAAGATAAATGCGCCGAGACGATCAAATTGAATCTCCTCGATAAACTGAAGGAGTGTTTCGAAATCTTTCTCGTCTTCTCCGGGATAGCCGACCATTACGGAACTCCGCAAGGTCAATTCGGGAAGCGCCTCCCGGAGCTTCCCGAAGATGGACCGCATCTGGTTTTGGGTACATTCCCGTTTCATGGAAAAAAGAATTTTGTCGCTTGCGTGCTGAATCGGAATGTCAATATAGGAACAGATGTTTTGTTCGGTTTGAAAGACCTCGATCAATTCGTCGGTGAAGTGGGCCGGATGAAGATAGAGGACCCGGATCCAGGGAATTTTCCCGAAACGGGACAAACCCCTCAACAGTTTGGGCAGTTTCTTTTTCCCGTAATGCCTCAGTCCGTAGAGACTCGTGTCCTGCCCGATGAGGTTCAGTTCTTTCAGCGGACGCGTCTCCGATAGACGCCGCGCTTCCTCCAGGATCGATTCAAGGGATCGTTCGCGGTAGCCCCCCTTGATCTTGGGAATGATACAGAAACGGCAGCTGTTGAGGCACCCTTCGGAGATTTTCAGATAGGCGGTGTAGGGGGGTGTGAGGGAAAACCGCGGGGTATCCCCGTCCACTAGAAATCGGGGGTGGGGCCAGTGATTCGGGAGAAAGGTCACCCCTTTGGAAAGACGGTCGATCACCTCCACAATGCGGGCCTGTTCTCCGGAGCCGAGAAAGGCGTCCACTTCCGGAAGCTCTTTGGAAAGTTCGCCCTGATACCGCTGGGGAAGGCATCCGCTCACCACGATTTTTTGGATTCTTCCCTTCCGTTTCCATTCGGCCGCCTCCAAAATCGCTTCGGTCGATTCTTCCACCGCCTCCCGGATAAAGCCGCAGGTATTAATGAGGAGAATCTCCGCCTTTTCGGGCCGGAGGGTGATTTCATACTGGTGCTGACGCAAAAGTCCGAGCATCGCCTCCAAGTCCACCAGGTTCCGGGCGCACCCGAGTCCGACAAAACCGATCTTCACTCCGCTTCCTCCAGTTTCCACCCTTCCCGCGTCATCACGATTTTTTCAAGCGGTCTTCCCTTCCTTCCCGGCACGCCGAGCGACTTCCGATTCAAATTCACGTGAACCGCTCCCCCATCGGTCAAAGAGAGGACGAATTGCCGATCGGAGGTCCAGCTCTCTTCTTTACCCTTGGCCAGGAGCCCCTGGTACATCAGTCGTCCATCCGCATGGACCGTGACCCAGGTATTGTCCCGGGCATGCAGTTTGAGTGTCAGCAGCCCCTTTTCAGGAATCCGGAAAGGATAAGGGGTAATCACCCCTTTCTGGAGAACCACGTGGGAAAGTCTGATTCTCGAAATGCCGATGCCGGTCAGAAAGAGGGCGCCGACAATCGCAATGGCGAGCAGAAGCCGTCCGGCCCAAGGCAAAAGAGCCGGCTCTTCCTCCTGTGAAGCGACTTCCAACAAACTGGGGGGGGCCGCGCTGAACTTCGGCACTTGGGCTAGATATTCATGGATGAGTTCCTCCCCGTTCAATCCGACGAGGGAGGCGTAGCTTTTTAGAAACCCCTTGATGTAGACCGGATGCAACTCTTCCTGCCCCCGGTCTTCTTCAATCGCCTCAACGATTCTGGGATGAATTTTCGTCTTCTGACTGACCTGCTCGATGGAGAGCTGTTTTTTTTCGCGTGCCTTTTTCAGCCGCGTTCCGATGGATGACATGGGTTACTCCTCCGCAGGCCTCTCCCCGGCGGAACCGCCTTTTTCGGAGGCATCCACGAGAATCTCTCTCGGTTTGCTTCCCCGGTAGGGGCCGACGATGCCGTCCTGTTCCATCATATCGATGAGGCGGGCCGCCCGGCTGTACCCGAGACCGAAACGGCGTTGGAGGACAGAAACCGAAGCATGCCGGGTTTCCAGCACCGTTCGAACCGCCTCTTCGTAAAGTTCGTCTTTGGAGGAAGAGGCTCCCATCCGCTTCTCCTGCTCCTGGAGAATCCCCTCATGGTAGGAGGGTTTCTGCTGGGAACGGATCGCTTCGCTGATTCGCTCAATTTCCTGATCCTGGATAAACGCCCCCTGGGCCCGAATCGGTTTGGCCACTCCCGGTTTCAAAAAGAGCATGTCTCCCTTCCCGACCAGTTTGTCGGCTCCCCCCATATCGAGAACGGTCCGCGAATCGACCTTTGAAGCGACCTTGAAAGAGATCCGTGCAGGAAAGTTCGCCTTAATCACACCGGTCAGGACATCCACAGAGGGGCGCTGGGTCGCCAACACCATATGGATGCCGACCGCCCGGGAAAGTTGCGCCAACCGTGTAATCGCCGTCTCCACTTCTTGCGGCACAACCATCATCAGATCCGCCAGTTCATCGATCACCACCACCAGATACGGAAGGGCTTCGAAGGCCTCCCCTTCCGGGAAGGTCTCTTTTTGAGAGATCCTCTCATTGTATTGTTGGATGTTGCGGGCACCCATTTTGGCGAGGAGTTGATAACGGGACTCCATTTCCTGCACAACCCATGCCAAAGCCCCCTTGACTTTTTTCGGATCGGTAAGAACCGGGGTTAAAAGATGTGGAAGATGGTTGAAGAGGGCCAATTCCACCATCTTCGGGTCCACCATCATAAATTTGAGTTCGTCCGGCGAGGCATTGAAAAGGAGACTTGCGATGATGGTATTGATGCAGACGGTCTTTCCGGAGCCGGTCGTCCCGGCAATCAAAAGATGCGGCATGTCAACCAGATCCGCCACCAAGGGCCGGCCGCCGGTGTCCTTCCCAAGGGCAAGGGTTAATTTCGAGGGACTCTCACGGAATTCTTGTGATTCAAGGACCTCCTTTAAATAGACGAAGGTCATCTGGGTGTTGGGGACCTCGACGCCGACAGCCGATTTCCCCGGAATCGGTGCGATGATCCGGACGCTGGGGGCTTTCATGACAAGGGCGATGTCATCCGAAAGGGCGGTAATCCTGATGACCTTGACGCCGGGAGCCGGCTGCAATTCGTAGCGGGTAATCACCGGCCCCGGTTCAACGCTGATCACCTTCACTTCGATCCCAAAATCCCGCAGCGTCTCCTCCAGGATGCGGGAATTCCCCTCAAGACTCTCCCGAATCTGCCGGTCCTTAAGGGGCGGGGGAGGATTCAAAAGATCGAGGGAAGGAAGTTGATAGTCACCACTTTTTTGAAGTTGTCTCTCCGCTGCCGGTTTTAGAACCCCTTTCTCCTTTTCGGCCCTCGGTTTGGGAGTGAGAATCCGGAGGGGACGGATCGGTTTCAGTTCCTCTAACTCCGGCTCAAATTTCACTTTCGGTTTTGATTCTAGAGCGAATCGATCCGGCTCCGGTGGCCATTCCCGCTGGATCCTCACTTTTGGCTTTGGGCGTCGGGCAAAAGGGACGACAAGAGCCGAACCCCCTTTCCGGAAGAGCCGAAAAAGGGAAAGGAAAAAGGGATCTAGCCGGAGGTTTGCCGACAGAATCAGACAAATCAAAAAGATTGCACCGAGTACCACTACACTCCCCGGGGTTCTTAAATATTTCCGGAGAAAATCGGAGATGAAAAGCCCGAGAAGCCCTCCCACTTTGAACCGGGTCGGCTCGCTCCCGAAGGTAAGGAGACTTAAAAGAGAGGCGGTGGAGAGAAAAAGAATCATTCCGCCCCAGAGACGGATCGAGAGGAATTTTTGGTCCTTGCCGAAAAACTTAAGTCCTCCCCAGACGCCGACCATGGTCGGGATGAGAAAGGCGGTCCAGCCGAAGAGAAAAATGAGCCCCCCTCCCACGGCGGCGCCGATCGGTCCGGCCCAGTTTCGGGGGGGAACTTGGGGTGAAGAAGTATAGAGGGAAAGATCCGAAGGACTGAAGGATGCCAGACTCAAAAAAAGGAGGAGACTGGTCGAAAAAAGAAAAATGCCCTCAACCTGTTTCCAGCGGTCTTCATGCATCGCTATCCGGACATCCCAAGTGTCAAAAGACCCACCGCCACCAAATAAAGACTAAAGAAAGAAAGTTTTCGCCTCTCGACGACCCGCTCCAACGCCGAGAGGGCTAACATCCCAACCCCCATCGCAAGGCCTCCTCCAATGAGGAAATGGGGCATTTCTCTGCCAAGGAAGGCGACTTCGCCGGAGCTTCCCTGGCCAAAGAGTTTGTAACAAAAACCGCCCAGAACGGCCGGGAACAAAAGGAGAAAAGAAAATTCGACCGCCCGTTTTCCCTCGAGGCCGAGGAGAAGTCCTGTCGCGATCGTCATCCCGCTTCGAGAAATACCCGGAACAAGGGCGATACCCTGACTGATACCAATGAGAAGAGCCGACCAGCCGTTCAGTTCCCGCTTCCTTCCTGCTTGGAATCGTTCCCCGACCCAGAGCCAGACAGCGGTGATCAGGAATCCCCCTCCGACCGCTTTCGGTTCCCGGAAAAGTTGCTCTAGCGCCCCTCCCCAGAAAAGTCCCCCGAACACGGCCGGCACGGTCCCAATGACCAGAAATCCGAGTTGCCGAAATTCTTGAAAGAGACGAAGAATCCGTCGCCAATAGAAAATGCCTACCGCGCCGAGCGATCCGACATGAAGCCAAAGATCAAAAAGGAGTCTTGGCTCCTGGAACCCGAAGAGGCCGTGGAGGAGCACCAGATGCCCGGAACTGGAAATCGGAAGAAACTCGGTGACGCCTTGCACCACCCCCGAAGAGGCGGCTTCGCCAAGCGTCATGGTTCGCTTCGCTTCGCTCGCTCACCATCGATCCTGAGCGGAGTCGAAGGGATCATCGCGCGTCCTTGCGCGCGGGTCTTGGGCGATGAGGACGTTTGGAAGGAGAGGAAGGGGGTCTATCATCCGAAAGCTTCATGCTGAGATTCACGCGTCCCTGCGGATCAATTTCGATCACCTTGACCTGGACTTCATCGCCGACCTTGACCACATCCTCCACCTTTTCAACGTACCGATCGGCCAGTTCCGAAATATGAATCAGCCCCTCCTTTCCAGGCAGGACTTCGCAGAAAGCACCAAAAGCCATCAGTCGTTTAATCTTGCCGCTGTAAATTTTCCCGACTTCCACCTCTTCGGTGAGGCGCTTGACGATATCCACCGCCTTTTCGGAGGCCTGGGGATCGTTGGAGGCGATCAGAACGGTGCCGTCGTCTTCAATATCGATGGAGACGCCGGTTTCCTGGATGATCTTGCGGATCATCTTTCCGCCGGGACCGACCACCTCCCGAATTTTATCGGGATTAATCTTGAGGGTTGTGATGCGGGGGGCATACTGGGAAAGGGTCGTCTTGGGTTCGGCGATGACCTGGGTCATTTTGGCCAACACATTCAACCGCGCCTCACGGGCCTGGGTCAGGGCGGTTTTAAAAATTTCGAGTGTCAGCCCTTCGACGATCTTCACATCCATCTGAAAGGCGGTAATGCCCTCCCGGGTCCCTGCCACCTTGAAATCCATATCCCCGAAGTGATCTTCCAAACCGTCGATGTCAGTCAGGACAACCCACTTTTTCCCCTCCCGAACCAGCCCCATTGCGATCCCTGCGACGGGTGCTTTGATCGGAACTCCCGCATCCATGAGCGCCAGGGCACCCGCGCAAACAGAGGCCATGCTGGAGGAACCGTTTGACTCCAGGATATCCGACACGACACGGACGGTGTAGGGAAACTCCTCCTTGGGCGGCATGAGGGGTTTTAGCGCCCTCTCTGCCAAGGCCCCGTGGCCGATTTCCCGCCGGCCGGGTCCTCGAACCGGTCGCACCTCTCCGACGCTGAACGGCGGAAAGTTGTAGTGCAACATAAAATTTTTGAACGTTTCGCCTTCCAAGGCATCGATCATCTGTTCATCGGCAGTGGTTCCCAGAGTGGTGGTGGCCAGACTCTGGGTCTGACCCCGCGTGAATAGCCCCGAGCCGTGGGTCCGGGGAAGGACTCCCACTTCACAGGTGATCGGCCGAATCTCCTGAAAATGTCTTCCGTCAACCCGTTTCCCTTTTTCAAGGATAAACTGCCGGACCACCCCCTGCTCCAAACCGGAAAGGACTTCTTTCACATCCGATTCTGTCACCGTCCCGTCTTCCTTGACAAATTTTTCAACCAAGGAACTCACCAGTCTTCCCAGCTCCTCCTCCTGCTTTTCCTTGGGGTCGATTTTGAGGAGTTGTTCAATCTCTCCTCTCACCAAAGAGGCGACATTCGTCTTCAGGGTTTCGTCCACCTGACGGGGAACAAAAATCGTCTTCTGCCTCCCCAGTTTCCGAACCATCTCCTCCTGGAGCTGGATAATGGCCTGGGCCTGTTCGGAGCCAAACTGGACCGCTTCCAAGAGAAGTTCTTCAGGAATCTGCGTAGCGCCCGCTTCGACCATCAGAATGCCGCGCCGGGATGCGGAAATGACCAGATCCAACGACGAGGTGTCCAGTTCTGCGTAGGTTGGATTAATCACCCATTGGTCGGCCAACCGTCCGACCCGAAGACTCCCCAGCGGTTCGGAAAAAGGAATGCTGGAAATCATAAGCGACGCGGAGGCCCCGATCATCGCCAGGACATCCGGGTCATAGACCCCGTCGTGGGATAGGACCATTCCCATGACCTGAACCTCATGAGCAAACCCCTTTGGAAAGAGGGGCCGGATCGGGCGGTCCATCAACCGGGCGGTCAGGATTTCCTTCTCGCTGGGGCGGCCTTCCCGCTTAAAAAAACCGCCGGGAATTTTCCCGGCGGCGTAGGTCTTCTCCTGGTATTCGACCGTTAGAGGAAAAAAGTCGGCCTCCTTCTTGGCTTCGGGGGTCATGCAGGACGTAACCAACACCACGGTCCCACCGTATTGCACCGTGCAGGCACCGTCCGCCTGTTTGGCCATTTTGCCAACTTCGAGAATCAGTTCTTCACGACCGAGTGGTATGCTGAATTTTTCTGACATGGTAGAGGTATCCTAAGAGGTTTCGGACCCGCCCTACTTCCGGAGATCCAATTTCTTCACGATGTTTTGATACGACGTTTCATCTTCCCGTTTCAGGTACTGTAACAGGGTTCTGCGCTGGCTGACCAGTTTCAGAAGACCCCGTCGGGAATGATGGTCCTTCTTGTGAACCTTAAAATGCTCCGTCAAATTATTGATCCGCTCAGTCAGGATCGCAATCTGAACGGCGCAGGATCCGGTGTCCGTTTCGTGTTGGCGGAATTCCGAAACGAGAGTACCCTTTCGCTCCTTCGTAATTGACATCCCATAACCCCTTTCTAACTTTTGAGTATACACGTCCTTGAAAAAAGTGTCAAGACTCTTGCCGTTCCCACTTCAAAAACGATCCTAAAAGAAAAAGGGCGGTCGGCCCGATGGGGAGGAGGATTCTCAAGAAACTGTCATCCACATTCATCACCCAACGCACATCCAGAGGATGGATAATGTAGATGAAGATGTAAAGAGTAACCGGCAAAAGAACCGCCAAAAACAAAAGAAGGATCGGGGGCTTGAGGAGTCTCCGCCAATAGAGAAGACCGAAACAAAAAAGGGCCGGCCAGAGGAGATTCCACCGGATGCAATCGGTCATTTTAAGCGCCAGTGTCTTGAAAATGAGGGAGAACCGGGCTTTCTGCGTCCCGATCACCTGCCACTGAAGCTGCGGTAAAAACTCGGAAAGGATCCTGTGCTCTTTCAGAAAAAGCCACCAGGGCAAAAGGAGAAGGAGGGGGATCGAAAGAAGTGGGATTTCCCGGAGGAATTGCTTTTTCTCCCCTTTCGGGAGGAGCCACAGGCGGGCCGTTCCGAAAAGGAAGGCATTGATAAGAAACAGAACCTGTCCTTCATTTTTTGTCCAGGCCTCCCCTGTCGAAAAAAGGAGAGCGATCCAAAGGTCCTCCCGGGCTCCGCGCCTGGCCCAAAAGTAAAAGGAGAGGGTGGCGCCGGTATGGTAAAAGGCCATCGGCAGCTCCGCATAGGCCCGCAGGGTGTAGTCCAGAAGGAGGGGAAGGGTTGCGAGGTGTGCCGTCAGAATAAAACTCTCCGTCCGGCTCTTTTCACGCCGGGTGCCTCCCCAAAAAACAGCCAAAAGGGCACCATAAAACAAGGGAAAAAGGAGCCGGACCTTTTCTTCATCCAACGCTCCGATCCCGAGATAGACCCAGCTCTCCGCCAAAGGGAGAAGCAGGGGATAATCTTTATGGGCAAACGCATTGACGGGGTTGGTAAAGAAAGAAAGATCGACGCTTTCGGCGAGGAAAAAGGCCTTTGCCTTGAGTCCCCAGATGGACCAGGCATCCCAAAAATCGTAATAACTCAAGGGAAAGGTCAGCGCCTCAATCCAGAGATAGATAAAAATGAAAAGAAGAAAAAGGAGAATGGACCTTTCGACGGAGTTAAACGGTTCCCTTTTCGAGGTGGGAGCTCTTCCCTTCCTCCGTCGGAGAAACGAACTCAGAAAAAGAATACCCCACGGAAGGGAGAGGATCCAGGGATTCCAGGAAATGCCGAGAAGCGAGGCGTAAAAGAGCTGGATCGTCCAGATCACCCATCCGATCCCGAAGGCAAAAGCGATGCTTTCCGCCTTTGAAAAAAGGGGGGGGCGTTTCATCCAAAGACGAAAAAAGGTCGCCCCGGTGAGAAAAACCGGAAGGAGCGAAAATCCGAAGCGGAGCATCAGGGTCTTCTCCGTTTCAAGAGAACCACATCCTCACTTAAACGGACCAGGGGCTCAAAGCCCTCCTCTTCAAACGGAGCATGGTAAACGAGGAGATAGTCCACCGACTCCTCCGGCCAGTTTCCTTCCCAATAAACCCTTCGGGGATAAAGGAGGTAGGCCATCTTCTGCTGGTCATGGGAAAGGAAAAAGTTGGGGGAATGGCGGGTGAAAAGCCGCCGAGGAACGTGGGGGCTGTTGTAAAAAAAAAGAGAAGCATTGATGGGGAGGTGGCGCTCGCATGCCTTGGCCGCCGCGAACAGATCGTCATCCAGAAGACGCTGCTTCGCCTCCAGGTCCATCCCCCACAGTTTCGGGTAGACAGACAAACTGAAACGGACCGCCTGAAAAAGGATCGATGCAAAGAGCAAAAACCAAAGCGTTGTCAGAAGGAGGGTCCATTTCCTCATCGAAACTGCGCAATCTTCACAAAGGTATATCGGTGCACCAGAAATTTCACCAGTGTCCAGAGAATCCCGAAGCCGTAAACGACGCTTCGCCAGAAAGAAATCGTGGAGGCCTCCTCAAAATAGCGGGTTTTGATCGGGATCTCTTCGATCCGGAAATGGTGGAGGAGAAGTTGAACGATGATTTCGGTGTCGAAAACAAAACCGTCGGAATTCTTGTGAAACAAAACCCCTTCGAGGGCTCTTCGACTGTAAGCCCGGAAACCGGAGTGGTATTCGGTCAGGTACGTCGAGAGAACGACATTTTCGACGGCGGTGAGAAGGATGTTGGCGTTATGCTTCCAAAGGGGCATCCCGCCCTCCAAGGCCCCTCCCTTCATCATCCGCGAACCGAAGACCGCATCCGCTCTTCCCTCCAGAATCGGTTCAATCAGTTCCGGAACGACCTTCGGATCGTACTGATAGTCCGGATGAAGCATGACAACCAGATCCGCGCCGCGCAAGAGCGCTTCCCGGTAACAGGTTTTTTGGTTGGCGCCGTAACCGAAGTTTTTGGGGTGGATGAGAACCAAAAGCCCGAGTCCTCTGGCAATCGAAACCGTCTCATCGCGGCTTGAGTCATCCACCAGGATGATCTCGTCCGCCACCCCTTTTGGGATATCCCGAACGGTTCTTTCCAGCGTCTTGGCCGCATTGTACGCCGGAAGAACGATCGTGACCTTAGGTTTTTTCACGCCTCACCCCTTTCTTGCGATCAATTCGATCTGGTCTGAGAAATTGATGTTGACTTCCCGGGGACCCAGCCGGAAAAGCCGGACCCAAGGCGCAAATCCCGCCCCGAGGAGAGGGTTCATGGCTGCCACCCGTTTGAGAAGGGATTGAACCGTAAAAATCCGCCGGTAAGACCGCTTGGCCGCTATCCTGAAACCAAGCTCCTCCAAAAGAGCCGGGAGGGTCTTCCAGGAAAAATAGACCAGATGTTCCATCCGGTACCCCCACCAGCGGTTTCCCAAGAGACGCGCGGCGAGACTCCCGACGTCGGGGGTGCTGAGATAAAGGACGCCGCTTTTCTTCAGGAGCCGGTGGCTCTCCGAAAGGGCCGATTTCGGGTCGGTGAGATGTTCCAACGTATCGATGAGGGTAATGACATCGAACCTTTCCGATGAAAGGTCTGCTTTTTCCAACGTCCCTCCGAAAATACAAGGACCCAATGTCTCTTCCGCAATCCGGCGGGCCCAGGCGGAAGGTTCGATCCCCCCCACCTCCCATCCGCGCCGTTTGGCCACCTCCAGGAAAAAGCCGGCGAAACAGCCGATATCCAGAAGCCGTCCCTTCGGGGAAACGCTTTCGATCCAGTCGAGGCTCCTTTCGGCCATCCTCTGCCGAACCGCCTTTTCCTCCAGATACGTCTCATCCGCCATCTCTTCGTAAAGTAAACGGAGCTCGTCCTCGGAAGGAAACGGATGAACAGAGACAATGCCGCACCTCCGGCACCGGACCAATGCCCGGGCTCGTCCGTATCGGGCCCGAGTAATGGAATGACCGGTCACCGGCATAAAGCTTCCCTGCTTCCGGTAAAGGCCAAGGCCGCCTCCCCGACAGACAGGACAGACCCTGGCAAAATGTTCAGGAGTTCTTGTCTTCAATGACAAACTCTCCAAGATCCACGAGTGGAAAAAGACTTCCCTCCCTCTCATCCACCCAGTAAAGAACAACAGACCAGGTCGCCCCGGAAAAATCCGATTCCGGAAAGACCAACCGATAGTGCTCCGTGATCCGTTCGCCCGGTTGCCACCGGTCCGTGGGATAGAGCCGGTAAAGAAACGGGTGATAATGGCGCCGGATTTTTTTCTGTTTTGCCTCCACCATTTCAAAAAGAATCCCGTACCGTCGGGAGGGGGTGTGCCGGCAAACCCATTCAAAAGTGAGCGGGAGCGCTTCGCCTGAAGGGAGTGTCCGGGATGCCGCCGTCCAACGGAAAAGACCGAGAGCCCCGTCCGGGTCCTCCGCCGCAAGGTCCGGCGTCCCGTTTTTTCGCTCCACCCAAAAAAGCGGGGTCCCTTTCGCGTCCTTTTCAAAAAGGACCAAATCCTCAAATGCCAAAACCGGCTGAAAGTTCCTTTCTTCGAGAAAGCGGCGGGCCGATTCGTCCGAATCCTCCCGGGAAAAACCGACGTGGGTCAGCGGATCGTTCCAATCCACGAGGAGATATGGAAGCGTCTCGGGGAAAGCATACGGTCTTTTGGAAAGGGTGTAGGTTCCCGTGTAAACGTGGTGAAATGAATAGAGCTCCCGCCGGTTCACCAGATGCGGAAGAAATTCAAACGTCGCCATGACCGGCGCCGTCGGAGGAAGACGCCGGATTAAAATATCCCTTTTGGCATCCAAAACATCGGGCCAGGCCTCCTCCATCACTCCCGAAAGCCGAAAATGGGGACCGGCCCAAACATTGACGATCAGGGTCATTGAAAAAAGAAGGCCCCAGATGACCTTGACAGAAAGACGTCCTATCAGCCGTTTTCCGCCGTGAATCGCGGCGTAAAACAAAAGGGGGATGAAGAGGGCCCCGTAATGGTAGTTCAGGAGATGTTGGGTTCGACGCTGGGAAAGGAGATGTTCCATGAAAAAGGGGAGGCTCAAAACGAAACTTTTCGGATCAAGGAGTGGGAAAAAAGCCAAAGGAGCCAGAAGCTGCATCACCATCTGTTTCCGGAGAGGCCCCTCGAAAAGGAGGGAAAGTGTCTTCAAAGGATGCGTCACGATAAATCGGAGGGCGTCGGGAAGATTTTCTCCCAGATGGGAATAGAGAAGGGAAAAATTGATGGTCTCCGGGTTCAGTCTCGGCATGAACCAGAAGACCACGAAGACAAAAGTGGTCCCCCCGATGAAAAAAGGGAAAAAAGACCACCGCCATCCCCTCCTCTTCAACAGGGCCAGGACTCCGATCATCATCACCGCCAGAGACACGTCTTCCTGACAGAGCAGGGCGAGTGCCGCAAAGATCCAAAAGGAAAGGGACCGCTCCCGCTCAAACGCATCGAGTGCCCCGAGTAAAAAAAAGACCCCGAGCGCCACAGGATGAAATTCGAAAAGACTCACATATCCGAGGGCGGGGTAAAAAAGATAGGAAAAGGCAAAGATCAAAGGAGACGGTTCCGGCAGGTGCCGCTCGGCGATCCGATAGACAAAGTGCGCCCCCCCTCCCAGAAAAAGAGTCTGGAGAAAAAGAAGCGTGACAGGGCTTGGAAAAACCGCATAGAGGGGAAGAATCAAAAAAAGAATCGGAACAAAATGGTTCCCGAGGAGAGGAATGCCCAAGAGGGAGCTTTCGAAAGAGCCGTGAAGGATATTCCAGAGTCCTTGGGCATAGACGGCAAGGTCAAAATCATGGAAGGCGTACGAACGGTACTTCAGAGCGTTGAGGCCAAAAAAAAGGCAGCCGTAGAGGCCGATCAGCCCCCATAAAAAGCGTTTCGCGTTGGTCACAGAATACCATTTAGAGACAGTAGAGTAGACCTGTAAGCCGAGTTCTGTCCTCCGCCACGATTCATGGCGGAGAGGCGGTCATCTCTCTTGTCCCGGTGTTGCCACCGGGCTCCAGCGACCATACCCACCTCGCCTCCCGTGTCTGGGATTCGGACGGGCCGCCCTTCATTCCTTAGGAACAGGCAGAGGTCTATTGGGTCTTGCTCCGCGTAGAGATTGCCCGTTTCACCTCCCCGCCAGAGAACTGCGGCGGGGAACTCGTCTCTGTTGCTCTAATCCTTCCGTCCGCCAAGATTCGCGGCGGACGGAGGCGGGTGTTACCCGCTACGCTGCCCTCCGGAGCTCGGACTTTCCTCCCGCTCCGCCACACATCGTGGCGGATGGCGGGCGACCGCCAGGTCTACTCTACAGTTTCATGCTGTTAATCGCCTGATTGGCCAGTCGATCTGCCCGGCGGTTTTCACGGCGTGGAAGATGCTGAATGCTGAAATGATTGAAATGTTTAATCAGAACAAGGGCTTGATCATGAAGAAGTTTGAGATGCGTTTCCTTCACCCGATACCGGCCTTGCAGTTGACGTGCCAACAGTTCGCTGTCGGTATAGACGTTGAGCCGTTTCACCTTTTGAATGAGCGCTTCCTGAAGTCCGTAGATGAGTGCAGTATATTCCGCCACATTGTTGGTTGTCTCGCCAATGTATTTCCCGAATTCACGGAGAGTTCCGTCGTGACCGTCGCAGAGGACCACGCCGACGCCGGCCGGGCCCGGGTTCCCCCGCGCCGCCCCGTCAATATAAAGGGAGAGTGCTTCTTTCCCGATGCTTTCAAACAGATCGTCCGTCATCCCCCTTCACCCCGATCATAGAGAATCCGCGAACAGTTTTCGCACATCACCCATTTCTCCTGAAGCCGAACCTCGTTGATCCTCTGGGGCGGAAGATTCATGTTGCAACCGCCGCAGCCATCTCCTCTCACCGGTACGAGCGCCAATCCCCCTTTGGCAGCCAGAATCCGGTCGTATTGTTCAAACAGTTTCCGCTCCAGTTCTGGAATAATCTCCTCACGACTCTCTTTCAAAGACTTGAGTTCCCTCTCAATGGCGATAACCTCTTCTGCGATCCGCTTTTCCTGCTGTTTCAGTTCCGCCTCCTCTGCCTCAAGGCTCTGTCTCAGGCGGCTCACCTCTCGTTTCTTCTGATCCACTTCATCCATCATCTGAAGAATTTCTTCTTCCAAGACGGAATTATCCGCTTTGAGCGTCTCGATTTCCTTCTGAAGCGACTGATATTCCTTGTTGGTTTTTACCTGATAGAGCTGGGTCTGATATTTTTTGACGTTCCCTTCTTTTGTCTCAAGGTCGATTTCTTTCTCTTTCCGTTTCATTTGAAGAGCCGTCAAAGCTTTTTCCGCCTCGGTCAACTCGGTTTTTCTTTCATCGCGCTTCTTTCGGTATTGCTCCAGAAGACGGGGTTTCTCACCCTTCTCCTTCATCAGGCCATACCGCTTTCCGTCGATTTCCTGAAGCCGGAGAAGCGATCCGAGCTGTTCTCCAATGGTTCTCGTGGAAGACATTACACCTTACACCTTTCGCCTGACACTGCTTTAATGGTGGGCGCAATAGGGCTCGAACCTATGACCTCTGCGATGTGAACGCAGCGCTCTAACCAACTGAGCTATGCGCCCCTATGGGCCCACCATGATTCGCTCCTCGCCGGGGGCCCAGCCCCGGCTGCGGGCGGCCTGACTCACTGACGCTGCTCCCATAAGGTCGCGGCTTTTCATCCACTGGATGCGCTCGTCAGGCTTCGAATCCTGGGAAACGGGCCAGGTACGATCATGGGCCCACCAGGATTCGAACCTGGGACCAAGAGATTATGAGTCTCCTGCTCTACCGCTGAGCTATGGGCCCCTAAAAACGGTGTCGGGTGTAGGGTGTGTGGTGTTAGGTCAGTCCCTTCCACCTAACACCTGACACCATGCACCGCATTAAAAAGGCCGCCGGTCTATTATAGCACACGGCGGCCTCAAGGAACCCCGCTCACTCAAGCGGTAATTCAATACTCCTTCTCCTCGCTGTAGCGAAGGTCGAGGAAATTCTTCAGTTGCCGGCTCCGGGTGGGATGGCGGAGTTTCCGGAGGGCCTTGGCTTCAATCTGCCGGACCCGCTCCCGCGTCACATTGAAGAGAGCGCCCACCTCTTCCAGGGTTCGCGGATAACCGTCCGTAATGCCAAACCGGAGCATCAAGACCCTTTTCTCCCGATCCGTCAGCGTTTCCAGGACAGACTCCATCTGCTCCCGAAGCAACGAATAGGTTGTCGCGCTCGAGGGAGAAATGGCCCGCTTGTCTTCGATGAAATCCCCGAAATGGGTATCCCCTTCATCCCCGATCGGCGTCTGAAGCGAAATCGGTTCCTGGGCGATCTTCAGGATACCCCGGATTTTTTCCACTGGCATTTCCATCTCCCGCGCAATCTCTTCGGGCGTCGGCTCCTTCCCGTTTTCCTGAACGAGCGCCCGGGAGACCCGGAGAAGTTTGTTGATCGCCTCGGTCATGTGAACCGGAATTCGGATCGTCCGTGCCTGATCCGCAATGGACCGCGTAATCGCCTGCCGGATCCACCAAGTCGCATACGTGGAAAACTTGTAGCCCCGGCGCCACTCAAATTTCTCGACCGCCTTCATCAGTCCGATGTTTCCCTCCTGAATCAGGTCAAGGAAGGAGAGGCCCCGGTTCGTGTATTTCTTGGCAATGCTCACCACCAACCGGAGATTCGCCTCGACCAGCGCTTTCTTTTCCCGGTTGAAACGGCTCTCGCGCCGCTTGATGGTGGCGATCTCTTCCTTCAAAGCATCCAGCGAAGAGCTGAATTCCTGGAGGAACCGCTTCTTTTTCCGCTCCAATTTCTGAATCTGACCCCGGACTTTCCTTCGGCGCATCCGCTCCATTTCCTGATCGAAGCGGGTCAAGTGTCTGAGACTCTCTTTGATCTTGGAGGTCATCTCTTCCACGAAGGAAACGGTGAGGTTCAGTTCAAAAAGAATGGGAACCGCCTTCGCCGTGGTTCGGGTACTTTTCAGCTTCCGGGAAAGGCCTTGAAGCCGCCGAAGCGTCTTAATCCGGTCTTCCTTAAGGTCCTCATTGATGACATCCTCGGGGCTGACTTCTTCCTTCAGGATGCTGGCCACATGCTCCAAGACGTGCTTTCGGGCGAATTTTGAGGAAAAAACCGCCTCCCGGTATTTGATCTCCGCCTGTTCAATCCGCTTGGCAAGTTTGATCTCCTCTTCCCGGGTGAGGAGCGAGATCTGTCCCATTTGACGGAGGTACATCCGGACCGGGTCGTCCATCTGGGTGGTGTGGAGATCGATTTCCTCTTCTGGTTCGACCGGCACCGGTTTCTCTTCCTCCTGGACAGGAGGTTTCTTTTCTTCCTCTTCCTCGGGTTCGGGGGGTTTGGTTTCCTCCTTGGAAGCGACATCGTCGACGATCTGGATATTCTCACCTTCCAGAATGGAAAGGACCTCATCGATCTGGCCCGAAGAGACCACTTCCTCCGGCAGGATATGGTTTACCTCGTCATAGGTCAGTTGACCCTTTTCCTTGCCGATAGCAATGAGTTTGTCGATATGCAGTTGTACCATTTTTTTGGTGTCTACACCCATGCCGTCATTCCCTTTCAAGATACGCCCTGCTTTCTGACAGCTTGAAATTCCGCCATCAGGGCCTCAAGCTGTGTCTGGTCCCGAACGCTCTCCGCCCGTTTGATTTTCGCCTCGAGCGAAGCGAGCAGGCGGTTCCGACTCTCCATTCGAATTTTCTGAATACAATCGTTCAAGGCCTTCTCTTTTTCCTCCTCCAACAGTTCCACCGATAAAGCGAACTCGGAGAAAAATCCCTTTCCTGCAATTTCATGGAATTCCGTAGCCAACCGCGAAAGACCTCTCAACTCTCCATTCTCAAACCGTTCATACAACGTTTGCAACATCTTCTGAGAGCGACCGTCCGAGAGGCGCTCCGGCGTCAACCGTTCTTTGGTAAAAGAGATCCATTTCGCATCATCCAAAAGAATTCTCAAAAGCATCGCCTCCGCCGGCGGGAGGGTCGCCTGCTCCCTCCGAAGGGGAATTTCCCTTTCCCTCACCACGCCTTTGAGCCGCTTGAGCTCTAAAAGAAGATCCTCCTCCCGGACGGCGAGACTTTCCGCCAACTCCTTCAGATAAGCCGAGCGGAGAATCGCATTTTCAATCCGGGCGATGCTCGGGAGAATCTCCTGGCAGGCGCGCGATTTTCCCTCTGGCGTCTTCAGCGAAAATTTCCGCGCCAGAGACTCCAGCCGGTAGGGGATCAGCGGCTTTGCCTCTTCCACCATTTTCAAAAAGGCCTCCGCTCCCCGTTTCCGGACAAAGGCATCCGGATCTTCTCCCGGGAGCGTGACCATTCTGACCGAAAGATCCCCTTCCAAAAATAGATCCAGACCCCTCAGACTCGCCGCCTCACCGGCCTTGTCCGGATCAAAGACCACGACCACTTCCCGGGCGTACCGTTTCAGCAGCCGGACCTGATCCCGGGTGAGACTCGTGCCGAGGGTGGCAACGACCTGCGGGATTCCCGACTGATAGAGGGCGATGAGATCCAGGTATCCCTCCACCAAAATCACCGACTCTTTTTCCCGAATCCACTTCCCGGAATGGACCAACCCGTAAAGTTCCCGCCCTTTGAAAAAGATCTCTGTTTCCGGCGAATTGAGATACTTGGGTTCCCCCTGATCCAAAACCCGGCCTCCGAAACCGAGGATCCGTCCTTTCACATTGGCAATCGGAAAGAGGATCCGGTTCCGGAAACGGTCCCGGAAACTCCCATCCTCCCCCTTCAGAATCAAACCTGCCCGGAGAAGGGTCTGTTCCGAGAATCCCTTGGCCTTCGCCACCTTCAAAAATTCTTGAAAACCGGCAGGGGCATACCCGATCTGAAAGAGCGCTTCCGTTTTCGAATCCAATCCCCGGCTGACAAGGTACCGTCTTGCGTTTTCTCCCTGGGGCCCTAACAAAGTGTTCCGATAAAAGGCCTGGGCCAACGCATTCGCTTCGTAGAGCTGCGCACTTTCAGAACTCCGCTTCTCCGAAGCAGGATCCTGCTTCGGCAGCGGAATCCCTGCCTTTTCTGCCAAAGAGCGGACCGCATCCAGAAAGGTGACCCGCTCGGTCTTCATCACGAACTGAAAAACATCCCCTCCCTCCCCGCAGCCGAAGCAGTGAAAAATCTGCTTTTCGGGACTCACCATGAAAGAGGGGGTTTTCTCATGGTGAAACGGACAAAGGGCACGGAAGTTCCGCCCTGCCCGCTTGAGAGGGAGTTGCGCTGAGACCAGCTCAACGATATCCACCCGCTCTTGAATTTGCTCCAATGTCTCCTGGGGGATACTCACGCAGTCGTCACTCCGGCATCTTTCGAGGAGGGAATAGAGGTATTACACTACAGAGATTTGACCGTCTCAATGACAAAATTATCTGAAAGCCGGTGGATGGCCTGATAAAGATGCTTCCCTCCCTCT
Source organism: uncultured Omnitrophica bacterium (assembly GCA_947085655.1). GTDB lineage: Bacteria > Omnitrophota > Gorgyraeia > JACQQV01 > JACQQV01 > CAMTXH01. The sequence continues at coordinate 66,202 of CAMTXH010000022.1, forward strand.
AAAAGAGAAGGGACCAGAAACGATTTGGCCTGGATGCTTTCCGCCACATATCCCTCGCTGCTGAATGCCAAAGTCAGAACCACCAAAAACAGGACCACCAGGCATCCTCGCAAAACACCGACACAGCCGCCGGCAAGCCGTGGCCACCACCCGATCGTCTGACCCGAGAAAAGTCTGACAAAAAGGAGCCGCAGAATCAACGTAGCACTATAAACCATTGCAAGAAGCGCCAGAAAGCTGATCACTTCGGACTCCTGAAGCGGAAGGGCGCTTTTTTCTGAAAGTGCGGCTCCCCATTGGCGGAATTGCGTCACCGCCAAGAAAATACCGAGGGAAAACCCGGCTAATTTGAACATTTCAATGAGCAAACCCTTTCGTACTCCGATGTAAAGGGTCCTGACAACGATAATAATGGCAATGAGATCCACCCAATTGAGATGAGAGAGGACCTCCCTGCTTTTTTCGATAAAAGCAGAAAAAATCTGTTGAAAGTATACCATATACCCCCCTTCTTGTCAAGAGTACGGGAAATTATCCTTTTCTAACTATATTTTCTTCTAACAAATGTTTCTTCTTTATTTATAAGTAGTTAAATTATGATCAAAAACCTTTTATTCAAAATTTTACTAAAAACCTTTCTTCCATAATGAAACTATTCAAAAGAAATCACCACTTTAAAATGCCGCTCGGTGCCGAGGATCCCTTCCGGAAAGGGGGGAAACGGGCTTGCCTCTTTCACGCTCTGGATGGCCGCTTTCCTGAGCCCTTCGTCGATGGAATTGAGGATTTCCGGTTCCCCCACCAATTCTCCATTTGAAAGGAGGGTGAAGAAAAGGTGGACTTCCCCGATCCGACCCTGTTTTGTGTAGTTCTGCCTCAAGGTTTCACCGATCCGCTCGCTCAACTCGCGGGAATAGCGGTAGAGGGCTCTTTCGCTCCTGAAAATTCCCCCCGCTTTCTTTTCCTCGACTTTCTCCTCCTCTTTTTCACTTCCCTCCCGGAACAGGATGCCTGACGCTTTCCGCTTCTCCGAGATTCCCTCGGAATATGACTTCCACTCCTTCGCCTCTTTTGCTCCGGTGATGATGGTCGGGGTGAGGAAAATCACCAGCTCCTTTTTATCCGGCAGACTGGTCTCGCCATGGGTCCGGCTCTGGAAAAGGGCGCCGATCAGGGGAAGATTTCCGAAGAGCGGGACTTTGGTCGTAGTGTCCCTCTCCCGGTTTTCAATCAGCCCGGCCAGAACAATTGTGTTGCCGTTCTTGACTAAGACGTTCGTTTCCGCCTCGGAGGTGGAGACAACCGGAATTTTGTTTCCGGTACTCGTCGTGAGGGGGGTGCCGAGACTGGAAACTTCCGGCTTCACCTTCATCAACACATAACCGTCTTTGGTAACGGTGGGGGTGACGGTGAAATTGACCCCCACATCCACAAAGGTCACCGATTCGGCGGTCGTGGTGGCTCCCGTGGCAGGGGTTGTGGTGGTTTGGGTCACGTACGGCTGACGGGTTCCGACGAGGACTTTTGCTTCCTGGTTGTTGATCGCGGCGATCCTGGGGCTTGAGACAATTTCAGTTCGTCCGATCGTCTCCAACGCCTCAAACAGGAACTTGTACCCCTGCTGATCAAGGGTGCCGACGGCGAGGGCGCCGCCGGTCACCGGAGAGGCGGTGTTCACCACATCCGAAATCACGCTGAAATGACCTCCCGCCCGGGCATCAATTCCGGCAAAGATCGTTTCCCATTGAACCCCGAGGGAATATTCGTCATCCAATTCAATCTGGACAATCTTGGCATCGATCAGCACCTCCGATGTCCGCTCGTCAAACGCCTCGATCATTTTGGCGATTTCTTCCAGTTTCTGTGGGGTGTCGCTCACCACGATTTTGTTGGTCCGTTTGTCGATCCGGACCGTTCCGGATCCCTTCGTGACGATTTCATCCAATTTGGTCTTAGTCTCCTCCGCATTCGCGTAACTCAGCTCGAAAACACGGGTCTCGGCGGGGACATCGATCTCTTTGATGATTTCGATCATCTGGTCAATCCGCTCCGGAACGTCAATGAGAATCAGGGTGTTCGCCCGCTCATCCACCACGATCCGGCCGATCCGGGTCTTCACCTGATTCAACGCCTGGCTGATGCTTAGAGCGGTTGAATACTGAACCGGCACGACGCGGAGCCGGGTCTTTTCCTGAAACCGCTCGCCAAAAAACCGCTCGTAATCCTGCTCGGACATGACCTTGACCAAATTCCCTTCCCGTTCAAACGCAAGACCGTTCGTCTCAAGCACAATCCGGAGGGCATCCCAGATATCCACATCCTTCAAAAAAATCGTGACGGTTCCCCTCACGTTCTGGCCGGCGGCGATATTCAGACCGCTCTCCTTGGAGATGAGTTTCAGGACATCCAGGATATTCACCCCCTTCAAATCAAGGGAAATCGTCTCCTTGGGAGCCTGGACTTCCGTCTGTGCAAAAGCGGGAGGAGTCGAACCCACAAAGATCGCCACGAGACAGATCCCGACGATAACAAAACGCCTCATCCCGACCCCCCTCCTAGAGCGCCAGATCCAGCCGCTCGCCACGGTAATTTAAAATCACTTTATCCTCCCGGATGTCCTCCACCTGAAGCTGTCCGATGGTATCCCCTACATTAATGAAATGGGTTTTTCCTTCCTTTTTGTCCTCAATGATGGCCTGGGGATTTTTTCCTGAAATAATGCCGACCAGAATCAAATTCTGAAAGGCCTCCCGGAGGGCCTGGGTATCAATGGAGGGTGTTTCCAGTTCCGCCTGAAGAGAGGGACCGAAGATGTTCCGCTTCTCAATCTCCGAGGAGTAGTGGTTATAGGGTTTTCGGGAGATGGCCTCCTCCTTCTTTGGCGTCTCTTCCGAAAAGGTCCCGGTCGTCTCCGGAAGGAGCGGTGTTTCGGAACGGAATTTTCCCCAGAGGAAATGGACCGCACCCAGACCGAAAAGGATTGCCACACCGACCGTCAGGATCTGATTCGCCTTTTTGAAAAGGACGAGGAGAGGCGTTTTGGCCTTCTTGAGAGGGGACCGAGCCGGAACCGCCTTCTCCGTCGGCGTTCCGGATGACGTTTTTCCCCCTTTTTTCCGAATCAACCGTAAGAGCCGTTCTTCGGGTGTGAGGGGTTCCACCGTCAGCGGACCTCATTCTGCACAATCGTTTGAACCAGGGACTCATCCACCATCGATCCGTTTTCCATCACCAGCTGCTCAAGAGATTGATGGCAGAGGATGGCAATCCGCCTCGGATACCCCTGCGTGACCTCAAAAATGTGGAGCATCGCTTCGTCCGTGAAAAGACGGCCTCCGGAATTGAACCCTGCTTGGGCCAGGCGAAACTCGATCATCTGCCGCGTTTCCTGTTCATCCAAAGGGTTGATGATGTATTTCAGACTGACCCGGTCCATGAAATTCTTGATTTTCCGCAGACGCGGCAGGAGTTCCATCTGGGAGAGAATCACCAACTGAAGCAGTTTATACTCGTTGGTTTCGTAATTGAGGAGCGTGCGGAGAATCTCAAGAAAGGGCGCCGTCAGTTTTTGGCCCTCATCAATCAACAGAACGATTGTTTTGTTCTCCGTCACCCCCTTTTGAAAGAGATATTTCTCGATGGCGTCCTTGTAGTCAAGGGTGGAACGGCCGTTGGGACGGACCGAGAACATCTTCACCAGTTGCGACAGAAACTGAAACTCGGACTTGTAGGTCGGGTCAAGGATCAGGTGAAAACAGAAGCCCTCCTCCTCCGTAAGATGTTGAAGGAGGGTGCGGCTCAATGTCGTTTTTCCCGTTCCGACATCTCCGAGGATGAGACTGAGGCCCCGTCGGAGCCGGATGGCAATTTCCAGGCGGTGGAGGGCGGTCTGGTGGGCGGAAGAAAGGAAGAAAAATTCAGGATCGGGACTGGTGGAAAAAGGTTCTTTGTGAAGATTAAGCGCGGCGTAATAACTCATCGCTTGTCGCTCAAAAGATGCTGGATTTCACGAATGGTCTTTCCTTCCCGGCGGAAGGAGAGAATTTTCTGGAGTCGATGAAGGGTGGTATCGTCAAAATAGCGGAAATTGGTCTCGGGGCTCCTTCCCACCTCGGAGAGAAGTCCCAGTTTCAGGTAATACTTGACGGTGTGGATGGAAATGCCGCATCCCCGTGCCAGATCCTTAACCAGGTACATTCCCTTCTTCGGCTCCACTCTCTATCCGGTGAGTTACTCTCTAATCAGAGAGTAGTATAGCAAAAATCGGGAAAAATTTCAATCTTTTTCTGTATCCATTTTTAATTCAATGGGTTATGGAGTGATGGCAGGTCAGGGGGATTGAAGAAGGGTGGAAAGGACAAGGATCCCCCTGAGGCTTGGGTCGCCTCCTGATTTTGAGCGGAGTTCCAGCTTCTCAATCTTTAAGGGATTGGGGGATTCGAAAAGAGAGTAGATAAACCTGGCAAATTGAGGAGCGGTCCCTTCCGCACTCAATTCCAGCCCTTGCTCCTGGAAAAATCCCTTCTTTCTTCCTGGAAGAGGGCGCAACTCCAGAATGTTCAAGCCGCTTTTCTGCGCCAGATCCTCCACTTCCTGAAGCATCTGGGTCACGACCGACTCCGGCGCTTTTGACCGGTCCGTAGAACCTCCGGTGAGTGCCTGATACGCCGCTTCGATTTCGGATTTCCGCTTTAAAAGAAGACGGGTCCTCTGCAGTTTTCCTTGGGCGAGTTGAATCCGGCTTGAAAGGGTTCTCCATTCGCGAAAGAACGGATCCAGCAAAAATAGGTAACAAAGTGCCGCTATCAAAACGGCGGCCGTGACCCAGAGAATTCTTTTCTCCCGGGGATAAAGGGTCGGAAGCACTATTTCTCCTCCTCCGAAAACAAAACCGCGGCATCCAACTGAAAGAGGGCCACTTCCCCCTCCGAGAGGGTTCTCCGGGTTGCGTTATTGACCCGGACCGATTGGAAAAAAGGAGACTCCTCCAGCGCCTCGGCAAATTGAAAAACAGTGGCAAGGACGCTGGAGCGTCCCCGCAGAGACAGATGATCCGGCTCAATCACAAGATACGTCAGCGAGGCATCCTGAGGAATGATCCGGTAGAGTTCCCGCAAGATTTCCAAAATGGCCTCGGACTCTGTCTTCCGCCGCTCAAGGAATTGAAGTTGCTTCTGCATCGTTTCAAGACGGGCCGTATCCGGTTCAATCGTTTTGAGTTGTTCCTGAAGCATGACAAGTTGGTGCTGTTGCTGCCTCAGACTGCTTCCGAAAAGGAAGCCGACGAGTGCCAAAACCCCCAAAAGAAGAAAAGCGGATTGGAACACCATCTGTCGGACCTGTCGGACCATGCGGGCTTTTTTCAAAGAAGGGGGAATCAGATTGATCCGTTGACCTTCCTTGAGGAGAAGACCCACTCCGGAGACGAAGGAGAGATCCCCTTCCAGCGCCTCCTTCACCGTCTCCGATTCAAAGGGACAGATCCCCTTGAAATCGAGTATCTCTACCGGAAGACCGATCCGGGGGGCAAGGTATTTCTGAACGAGCATCAATCCCTCTTCCCCGCCGCTTAAAACAAGTTTGTCGATTTTTCCCGGAGGGGATTCTTTTCGGAAGGCCACAAAGGTCCGATTCAGCTCCTGAAGGAAGGTCTCTTCTGCGGCCTTCGGTTCCGGAACATTCAGATGCCGGGCACCGGTCAGGAAGCTGCGGGTCATCCGGAGTTTTCCGCCTTGAATCACTTCTACGTGGGTCAGAAAACGGTCCAGATCCACCAAGGCAACGCAGCTTTCGGCCGTCTCTTCCTTGCGGCTCATCTGCCAAGAGGCCGCCACTCCCTCGGAGGAGAAGAAAAGCGCTTCGGGAATCAGTCCCCCCTGTTTCAAAATCGCAAGACTCCGATGGACCAGATCCTCCCCGACGACCACAAGGAGGAGCCGGGTAAAACCTTCCGGCGTTGTCTCAAGGGGGACATAATCAATAATAATTTTATCTTTCGGGAAAGGAAGTTCTTTCTCGAGTTGAAATCCGACCATCTTGTCCAGTTCAGCCGTCTCGGTGGAAGGAAGGGAGAGGATCCGGGTGGTCATTTGAGAACGCGAAAGGGACGCAAAGACCCGTTCCGACGGATAAGGGAGCCCTTTCAGAAGGGGGACAAGCTTTCCGGAAATTTCCCCCGGTTCCGTCTCATCCAGTTCCGCCGCCTTGAGAAAAGTGATTTTTCGGTCCGCTCCGGTCCCGGTCACCTGGAGCACTTTGAGAAGCCGGTCTGACAGTTCCACGAGGAGCGTTCCTTTCTTTTTCTTTTTGAAAAGGACCGGCCGTTTAAATTTAAATTTGAGTTTAAAAGGGGTCTTGAATCGCTTATTTTTCATGCCAGTAGCGAATTTGCATCTTTTCTTCGGAACGCTCCACCACGGCAGTCACCTGATGAACCATCTTTTGACCCGGGAGACGTCCTTCCGCTTGAATTCTGAAAGCGGAGGACTGGACGGAGAGAAGAGTCTGCCGCAACGTAAAAAAATTTCTCAGCAAAAGCTGTTGGTCCAGATCGAGTCCGAGATACTCCTGGGTCTCGGGCGAAATAAGGTCCTGGGCCGATTCAAGGACGTAATCATCCTCTGTGCCCAAGAGGCCGTCCGATCCCATCCGCGCCTCCGCCCATTGCTCCGCAATCTTTTCATCCAGTCCCAAGGCGACCAGCACCTCGACTGAGGCCGTATTCAAGTTGACGGTTCCCCCTCCGTAGACCGTGAGGAGAGGAGCGATTTTCTCGAACAGCTCTCCTTCCATCCCCCGGACAAGGAGAAGCTCCTCCAGTGTCTCAAACGGTTTTTCCTTCCGGGTGTAAGGACGCTCCAGGGAAGCGTAGTAGTTGTCCTCAGCGGTGAGCTGTTCAGGATCAAGACCTGAATCGCCGCGCCAGGCCCGGATGCTGAAAATGATCTCCTCCTCCAAATCAGGAAGACGGGAAAGGACGTCGGCCGGTGCGGTATTGAGAGGAAGCCGGGACTCCTCATCCGTCATCCCGTAACGGATCACTTCCTTCCCCCCCTCATCCAGAACCGGATATTGGATTGAAAAAACCCCTTCCCCGACCGGCTGCTCTTTAAAAAGGGATTCGTCGTGGCTCCAGGGCTCCTGGAAAGAGTCTACCGAATTGGATGCCCCTTCCTCAAGCAAAAGCGCCATCGTCTGGGAGACGGCGGAACGGCTCACGTAAAAGAGCTTGAGGCGGGCCTGCGCATAGCGGGTCATCTGAAGTTCAAGGCCGATCCGGTAGGCGAGCCCCACCCCCAACAAAAACAAAATCGCCAGAATCCAGAGCGTTGCAATGAGAATGCTTCCTTTTGAACGGTTCATCTATCCGCTCGGAATCACAAAAATTTTTTCAAGCCGCTTTTGACTCGTCGTTAAAAGTTCGATTCGGAAAAAAGGGGGCGGGGTCTTTTCCTCTCCCGGCTCCCAGTTTTCCTGCCAGGTCCAGTTGACCTCTTCTCCCCCCTCAAAACCGGGATAGGAAAAAGAGATCTCGGAAAAAGAGGAGAGGACTTCGGTCTCCTCCGAGCCCTCTTCCATCCAGGGCTCCTCCCGGCGAATCAGGGAACTCACTTCCCCCTCCCGTTTGACCTCATAGGTGACCTCGACCCACCGGGGGGTCGGGGCCAGACGGGGATGAACCACCAAGGCAAAGGAACAGAGATCCCTCTCCCCCTTGAAAGGGATCCCTTCATAAGGAAGGGTGTTCCGAATTTCCCGCCCCATCCGATCCAGTGTGAAACGGAGTTCGTGATGAAATCCGCTCTCCGTTTCGCCCCTCCGCCAGCTGAGAATCCCGGTGCTGAAAACGGAGCTGATCACCACCATGACCACTGAAAAGAGGGCCAGGGTAATCAAAAGTTCCAGAAAGGTGAAACCCCTTTTACTCTTTTTCATCGGCCTTTTGAAAATAGCGGGTGGCGGTCAGCGTCCGCTCCCGGTTCCCGCTTCCCCATCCGACTGTCACACGGGCCTCTAAAAGAGAAAGGGGTGGTTCTTTTTCCGTTATCGCAACCTTCCACCAAAAACGTTCGTCCCATTCCTCAAAAACCCCCTCCTCTTCCCCCGGAACCAGCTTGCTTTCGTTTTCCAGCTCCCACATTTTCTTTTCCAAAAGAAGATCCCCTTCCAGGAAGGAGGTCGTCTGTTGTAAAACCGAGAGAGAATGGATGAACGAGCGGGAAATCGCCGTGAGGGAAATGGAGATGACAATGACCGCTACCATCAATTCAAAGAGTAGAAATCCGCCGTTACGAGGATTTTTCTTCAATCCGGACATGATCGAACGATTTCCCTTTCGTCAGGAGGAGGACTTTTCCCTCCAGGTTCTCCAAGGTGAGTGTGAAAGAATCGCTGCTTCCGTCGGGAAAAAAGAGGATGGAGGGCGGATCCGACTCCAGGGAGATCCCGGCGGGAAGCTGAATGTGCCTCCCATAGCGCCCTGAAATCGGTTCGAATGCCTCTTCCCCATCTTCTTTCTCGACCATCAACCAGTAGCTCCGGTTTTCCGTATCACTCTCAAATCGGTAGACCTTCCCTTCCACCACCGAGCGCTGTTGGGCATAGGTCAAAAATTTAGCCAGGTCTCGCGCCTGGCTGGAAAGTTGAAGATCCAGATAGGTCAACCGGAATCGGGGTGTGGCCATTGCAATAAAAAGACTTAGAATGGCAACCACCATCAACAGCTCAAGAAAGGTGAACCCTGCCATCACGTTTCGTCTTGGCAGGGTGAACCCCTCTCTACTGCTGTTCGGCCTCATCCCAATTGATGATGTCGTCCTCTCCTCCTTCGACGCCGTCCGCCCCATAGGAATAAAGGTCGTAATCCTCCTGATTCCTTTCGCCGGGATACCGGTAAAGATAGGGCCGTCCCCAGGGATCTTTGGGAATTCCCTTTTTGAGATAAGGTCCCCTCCAGTTTTCCGGAACGGGAGCCGCATTCGGTTTCGTCACAAGGGCACTGAGCCCTTGCTCCGTTGTCGGATAGGAGCCGTTATCCAACGCATACAAATCAAGGGCAAGAGCGATGTTTGCCTCAATATCGGCTTTCGCGGCCTGTTCCCTTGCCTCGCCAGTCCGTCCAATGAGACGGGGGGCAACGAGCGCGATCAAAATACTGATAATGACCACGACCGCCATGATTTCGATGAAGGTAAATCCGTTTCGTTTTTTCATCCGACAACTCCCTGAAGTTGAAAGATCGGTAAAAGCATGCTGATCACGATGAAGCCGACCAGGACCGCCAGAAGAAGGATCATCGCCGGTTCCAGAAGGGTGGTCATTCTTTTGGCTGTCCGGTCCACTTCCCGCTCAAAGGCATCCGCCACTTTGAAGAGGGCCCGTTCCAATGCTCCGGATTCTTCTCCCACCGCAACCATGTTGGTCACCGTCGGGGGAAAGTGGGGACTCCGGGCAAGACTTTCGGCCAGAGAAGCCCCCTCCCGGACATCCTGCCAGGCCCGGTCCACTTCCTGCCGGAGAACCTGATTCGACATTGTTTTGGAGACGATTTCAATCCCCCGGAGGACCGGCACGCCGTTGCCGACCAGCGTCCCGAGTGTCCTTCCGAAGCGGGCGATTTCCTTTTTCCGGAGAAACTCCCCGAAAAGGGGAAGCCGCAACTTGAACCGGTCAAGGGCCTGGGCCCCGCCCGGAAGGCGGGCAAATCGCTTGAAAAGAATGACGGCGGTCACCCCAAGGCCCAGCAAAACCCACCAGAAGGAGGCAAAGGTCTCCGAAAGCGAGACGACGATTTGGGTGGGAAGGGGAAGGGTCGTTTGCAAATCCTGAAAAAGCCCTGTGATCTTCGGGATCACAAAAATCAAAAGAAAACCGACGGTGAGAAGACCGACTCCCGCAATCAGAATCGGATAGGCAAGGGCCTGGGAAACCTTTGTCCGGAACTCCTCCTCCTTTTCACCGAAATCGGCCAGCCGGTCCAATACGCTGTCAAGGGCACCGCCCACCTCCCCCGCTTCGACAAGGCCCACGTAAAGCGACGAAAAAACCTTCGGATGCCGGAGGAGCGACTGCGAAAAAGTTCCGCCGTCCCGGACAAACCGTTGGAGATCTTCGATCACGAGACGAAGTGAACGACTTTCCGTCTGACGGGATAAAAGATCAAGTGAGCGGGCCAGGGAAACCCCCGACCCCAACAGATCCGCCATTTGACGGGTAAAGAGGGTGATATCCCGCTGGGCAACTTTGGCACGGAAAGATAAGGGAAGGGTTGATGCCGGCTTTCCCTCCGCTTCTTCAATGGAGAGCGGATAATAGCCGAGACGATCCAGTTCCCGGAGAACCGCTTCCTGGGATTCCGCTTCGATGATTCCCTGAAGGACCTCTTGTGGCCCCCCCTTGGCCCGATAGGCATATTTCGGCAACGCCGAATTACCTCCCTTCCTGGGACGTGACGCGAATGACCTCGCTGGGAGTCGTCATTCCCTGCTGAATCTTCTCCCAACCGTCCTGCCTGAGGGTATGCATTCCTTTTCGAATCGCGATTTTCTTGATCTCCGCGGAGGAAGCGCTATGGGCGATCATTTCGCGGAGTTCCTCATCAATGACGATGATTTCGTAAATCGCTGTCCGGCCCCGGAAGCCGGTTGTTTTGCATGCCTCGCATCCTCTCCCTTGATAAAGGGTCATCTCTCCCTGGGATGGGGTGATTTCAAATTGGTTAAGAAGATCTTTGTCGAACTTTGTCTTCTCGCGGCATTCGGGACAGATGGTCCGGACAAGCCGCTGGGCAATGAGGCATTCGACCGATGAGGCGACGAGGAACGGTTCCACCCCCATGTCGAAAAGCCGCGTCACCGCCCCGGCAGCGTCGTTGGTATGGAGGGTGCTGAAGACCAAATGCCCTGTCAAGGCAATCCGAATGGCAATCTCCGCCGTCTCAAAGTCACGCACCTCCCCCACCATCATGACATCCGGGTCATGCCGGAGCATCGTCCGAAGGCCGTTTGCAAAGGTGAGTCCGATCTTCGGAAAAATCTGGATCTGGGTGATGCCGCGAAGCTGGTATTCAATCGGATCCTCGATAGTGATGATTTTCCGGTCGGGTGAGTTGATGCGGTTGAGGCACGTGTAGAGGGTGGTGGTTTTGCCGCTCCCGGTCGGTCCGGTGATGAAAATGATGCCGTGGGGTTTCTGAATCACCTTTTCCAGGATCGCCTGATCCCGTTTGAAAAGGCCGAGATTCTCCATCCCGAAGAGAATATTGGTCGAGAGAAGCCGGATATTGACGCTCTCGCCGAAGGGGGTCGGAAGAATGGAGACGCGGAGGTCCAATTCCCTGTCCTCGAGCTGGACCTTGAACCGGCCGTCCTGGGGGAGCCGGCGCTCGGCGATGTCAAGGTTGGACATGATTTTGACGCGGGAGACAATCGCCGACTGAAAGTTCTTGATGGTGGAGGGAAAATGAACATCATGGAGCGTCCCGTCGATCCGGAAACGGATCCGGAGTTCATTTTCATAGGGCTCAACGTGAACATCCGTCGCCCGGTCCTGAACCGCCTGGAAAAGAATCTGGTTCACGAATTTGATGACCGAGGCGTCTTCCGCCAAGTCGGTAATCTTCTCCGTCTCCGCTTTTTCAACAACCGATTTTCTTGTCGTTTTCTCCTTCTTGTCCAGATCCATCATCGCCTCAAGCGTCCCCGCGCCCAGGCCGTAATATTTCCGGATCGCCTCCAGGATGTCGTTTTCACCCGCCAGAATCGCCTTGATCTCGCAGCCGAGAAGGATCCGGAGATCATCCAGCATTTGAACATCGAGGGGATCGGTGACCGCCAGACTCAACACATTCGCTTCAAAGGCCACCGGAAGGAGTTTGTAATGAGAGGCGAATTTGGCCGGAACTTTGTCGATGGCAAACCGGGGGATGTTGAGACTCTTGACGACGATATAAGGGATGCCGAGTTGTTCGGAGAGGACCGGAAGGATCTCCCCCTCTTTGGCGATTTTGAGGCGGACAAGGAGCTGTCCGATAAAACCGCCCTTCGCCTTCTGTTCCGAGAGGGCCTGGTCAAGCTGCGACTGATTGATGACCCCTTTTCGGAGAAGGAGTTCCCCCAGCTTCAGATTGGCTGTATGGGTCGTTGCCATCCGTATCTCCAATGAGGCCAAGACTTACAGAGCGCTAGCGATGTAAGTCGTTGGCCGGATTCGGATCCCGCCCTTTTAGGCCCAAAAAACCTTCAAAAGGGCGGGATTAATTCGGACAATAAGTTACGTCGCTTTGCTCCGTAACTTATGTCCTCATTAAGTATAGCATAAAAACGAGGTCTCTGAAACGGCCTTTTTCAGGGGCTTCTGAGGGTTTGCCCTGCATCTTCGTGCAGGGCCTTCCCAAGGGTCCGGTCTAATGTCACCGCCTCAACCCTGACCGGCAGAATCCGACCAAGATCTTTTTGTTCCCCCCTGAAATGGACCCGGACGTAATGATCCGTATAGCCGGCCAAAAGGCCGTCCGGTTCCCTCTCTTCCGCCAGAACATTGACCACCTCCCCCAACAGTGGTTTTCGGTATTCCAAAGAGGCTTCGCGGACAACCGGTGTGATCCGTTTCATCCGGGAGCGGATGACCGGCGCCGGAATAAGATCCTGAAAACGGAAGGCGACCGTCCCCTTTCGATGGCTGTAGGGAAAAAGATGCGTGCGGGTCAACTGAAGTTCCCGGATCAGTGAAACGGTGTTCTCAAACTCTGTTTCCGTTTCACCCGGAAAACCGACAATCACGTCGGTCGTGATGGAAAAACGGGGATCGAGGGACCTTGCCTTTTGAACGATGGAACGGTAGTGTGCGACGGTGTAGTTGCGCTGCATCCGGGAAAGAACCGCATCGTCGCCGCTTTGCAGGGAAAGATGGAGTTGGTGGCAGACTCGCTCCGTCTTCACCAACCTTTCAAGAAAACGGCCGTCCACATCGATCGGATCGATGGAACTCAAGCGGACCCGTTCCGCCCCCGGTACCGACTCGAGCGCCTTAGCAACATCCAAAAGGTCCGCCTTCTCCTTGAGATCCCTGCCGTAAAGGCCGATGGAAACACCGGTCAACACCACTTCCCGAAATCCGTTCCTTGCCAGCCGTTCCGCTTCTCGGATGATCTCCGAAAGGGGACGGCTGACAGAGCTTCCCCGGACAACCCAGACCTTGCAAAAAGCGCACCGGTAATCGCATCCATCCTGGACTTTGATGAATGCACGCGTGTGTCCTTTGAAATCGGATAGTTGTAAAGAGAGCCAGGCGGGTCTTTTTGTCAGAGGAGGCGAAATATAGGGAGACGTTGAAGCGGTCGTCTTCTCCCCGAGGATGTCGGGAATCCGGTCCTTTTCATGCTGTTTGACGATATGGGTCACCCCGCCGAGGGCGAGAATTTCCTTCTCATCTTTTTGGGCATAACAACCGGTCACCACGATCCTGGCGGAAGGATTCTTCTTTTGGAGGGTCCGGATAAGACGCCTCGCCTCCCGGTCCGCCTCTTCCGTGACGGTGCAGGTATTAATCAAGTAAAGATCCGCACCCTCCTCGACCTCACGGTATCCCTCTTTCAGGAGGTCTTCCCGGATTCCCTGGGTTTCATACTGGTTCACTTTGCATCCAAACGTTTTAAAACAAACCTTCGGCATTTCTCTCCTTAACGAACCAAAAGAAGTGTTTCGATGTCCCGTTCCAAAAGTTCCGGTCTCAATCCGAGTGACAGGGCCTTCTGTCTGGCCGCCGTCGCCTCTTTTTCCTTCTTCTGTTTTTGATACACCTCACTCAAAAAATAATAAACGTCCGCCTCATCCTCTTTCAGGGAGGCAGAGCGGATAAAAGCCCCCTCTGCCCTCTCCCAATCCTTCTTGGAAAAGTAGAGGACCCCGAGGTTAAACCAACTATCCGCATGGTCGGGATGATCCGAAAGGATCTGCTCATAACCCAGGCGCGCCTTTTCAAGATGACCGTCCCGGAAATGGGTGTTGGCCATGGCAAACTGCACGACTTCGTCGTCCGGATAAAGCCAGAGGGCCTTTTCAAACGCCTTGATCGCTTCGCCATACTCTCCCGCATGGCTCAAGGCGACCCCCCGGTTGTAATGCTCAAGCCCCTCATCCGTCGCTCCCACATCCAACCGGGTCAGGAAAACCGCGTGCATCAGAATAAAAAAGGCAGCCAGAATCATCCCGTAACGCCGCTCCCGGATGAGCCGTCCCGACCAGACCAGAGCCGAAGCGGCGAAAAGGATCACGGCAAAAACGAGCGGCGAGCGGTAACGGGAATTAACAAAAAAGGAAAGAACGGCCGCCATCTGACTCACCCCAAACGCATACAAAAGGAAAAGTTTTCGAACTTGTTTGAATCCCGCCAGGATGCCGAGCAGCCCGAGCGGAACGATCCAGGCGAACGGAAGACCGGCAAACCTGAGGACACGAAACTCGGACCGGAAAAAGTGGTAGTCGCGGACATCCGGAATTTCATAACCGTTCCAAAAAAGAAGGAATTTTTTCAAAAGGACTCTCCCGAAAGCGCCCGGTTCCGTCCGGATAAACGCAAGTCCCTTTTGAAACCAGAAGCGGGAGGCCTCCCCTGCCGTCAAGGAACGTCCGAGCTCCTCTTCGGCTTTTTTGTGAGAGTCCTCCAAAAGCTGCTTGGAGGCGGTATGTCGGGAAAAAATAGACTGAAACCGGCCCGTGGCTCCCGGATGATTGCCGATATAAAAATTGATTCCGCTGTGGGAGGTGAGGAGAACCGGATCTTTGGCGATCGTGAGGTTTCTCAAAAAAATGAGGCCGAGTGCGGCGGTCACGCATCCGGTTACAATGCCGATTCGAACCAGTTTTTTCGCAAGGGCTCCCGGAAGATCAAGGAGCATCCAGAAAAAAAGAAATGGCAAGAAAAAAAGAATTCCCGCATGCGCCCAGACCGTCAAGCTGCTGGCAAGCCCCACCCCCACCCAATCCCGAATCCGGTTTTGACGATGGGCCTTTAACGTCAAAAAGAAGACGAGGATGAAAAGGAATGTGACGAGGGTCACCGGAACAAGAATGACGTCATAAAAAATGGCGATGCCGGAAAAGGCCTGGAGAAAGGCGGCGATCCAGGCGACCGCCGGTGAAAAAAGGATCCGTCCGATCCCATAGACCAAAAGGACGCTCAAGGCCCCCAGAAAAGACTGGGCCAGCATCGCCCAGAAAAATCCCCCGCCCGGAACAAGGTAAAGCAAGCCGAGACAATAAGGGTAAAGAGGCATCGCCTGATAGACTTGGCTCCCCATTCCCCTGCCTTGGGCGATATCGGTCGCCCACTGATGATACAAAAAAGGGTCCAGGCCCGGCGCCGGAAAGAAAAAGGGGCTCTGGCCCAGTTCGCAAAGGTAGAGGATCCGGACCGAAAAGGCGAGGAGGAAAAGATAAAAAAATTGGCGTCCCCTGTTAGACATGCTCATAGAATACTTCAAACGCGAATCCTTTCCTTCCTTGCCCCCTCCTGCCCGCCCAGCCGTGTAAATGTGGGGGGCGGGGTGCCGTTCGCGCTCTTGCGCTCTCGGCACTTCCTGCGCCCAC
>CAMTXH010000023.1:0-14484 GCA_947085655.1 uncultured Omnitrophica bacterium
GAGATGGTGATGCCGGGAGACAATGTCACCATGGAAATCGAACTGATTACGCCTGTGGCCATGGAAAAAGAACAGCGCTTTGCCATCCGGGAAGGGGGCAAGACGGTGGGAGCGGGTGTTATTAGCGAGGTGTTGACGTAATGCTTGAACTCATTACCTTTGAATGTTCTGAATGTCACAGGCGGAATTACACCTCCTTCAAGAACAAGAAAAATACGACCGAACGGCTGACCCTGAAAAAATTTTGTCGCTTTTGCAAAAAACATACACCGCATAAGGAGATGAAATAAGAGATGAGTCTTCTCATGCCAAAACCGGAGGCCAGTAGCTCCAATTGGCAGAGCAGCGGACTCCAAATCCGCGGGTTGGGGGTTCAAATCCCTCCTGGCCTGCCATATGTTTTTTCCAATAGAGGGCTATCGGGATTTGAAGAGAGCCGAGCGCCCGCAGTGCGGGAAAAGTCCCGAGCGAATAGCGAGGGACGTCAGCGAGGCGGGTGGCCGACTGAAACGTGGGTTTCGGGTCCCACGTTGAGGCGCCAAATCCCTCCTGGCCTGCCATTTCCAAGATGATCGGACGGGTCAAGAAGTTCACGCAGGAAGTTCGGGCTGAAATGGAGAAGGTCACCTGGACCAGTCGGGAGGAGTTATGGGGATCTACTGTCGTGGTGATTGTGAGTGTGGTTCTCCTGACTCTTTTCGTCGGTTTATGCGACCTGATGATCTCCAAAGCGATTCAATGGCTGATGCGGTGGTCATGATGCCGAAAAAATGGTACGTCCTCCATACCCAGACCGGCTTCGAGGACAAAGTGAAGGCGAACTTGGAACGGCATTTGCAGGACAGCCCCCTCAAGGAAAACATTGCGCAGATCATGATCCCGACGGAAAAGGTCTCTGAGGTCAAAGACGGCAAAAAGCGGATCAGTTTGAGAAAGTTCTTCCCCGGTTATGTCTTCATTGAAATGGATTTAACGGATCAGGTGTGGTACTTCGTCAAAAGTACGCCGGGCGTCAGCGGTTTTATCGGCTCCGGGTCAAAACCGATTCCCCTCCATGATCATGAAATCCAGAATATCCTGAAACAGGCCGAAGAGCGGAAAGAAAAACCGACTCCACGGGTCATCTTTGAAATCGGAGAAGGGGTCCGGGTGACGGAGGGGCCCTTTACCAACTTCAACGGAACGGTTGAAGAGGTCAATCCGAATAAAGGAAAGATGAAGATCATGGTTTCCATTTTCGGACGGTTGACCCCCGTGGAACTCGAATACTGGCAGGTTGAGAAGTTGTAAAAATGGCCAAGACAAAGAAAATCAAGACACAGATTAAACTGTATTGTCCTGCGGGACAGGCCACACCCGCCCCTCCAGTCGGTCCGGCTCTCGGTCAGCACGGACTGAACATTATGGAGTTCTGCAAGCAGTTCAATGAAAAAACGAAGGGTCAGGAAGGGTTGATCCTGCCGGTCCTCATTACCGCCTACGAAGACCGGACGTTCAGTTTCATTATCAAAAGCCCCCCGAGTTCGGTCTTGTTAAAACGGGCCTGCAACATTGCCAAGGCCTCCGGAGAGCCGAATAAAACGAAGGTCGGAAAGGTCACGTTGGCCCAGGTGGAGGAAATCGCCAAAACAAAAATGAAAGACTTGAATGCAAAAGAGTTGGAGGGGGCGATTCGGATTGTGAAAGGGACCGCCCGGAGCATGGGCATCGACGTGGAAGGTTAGACATGCCGCACCTCTCCAAGCGAAAAAAAAGCTTTGCCGGACTCGTCAAAGAGGGGAAACGTTACCCCTTAAAGGAAGCAATCCATTTATTGAAGAATGCACCCGCCGTGAAGTTTGATCAGACGGTCGAGGTCAATCTGAAACTGGATGTGGACCCCAAGCAGACGGGCCAGACGGTACGCGGAACGGTCTCCCTCCCGCACGGGACAGGAAAGAGCATCCGCGTCGCCTGTTTCTGCAAGGAAGATCAACAAAAGGGGGCAAAAGAAGCCGGGGCCGACCTGGTGGGGGGATCGGATTTGATCGAGAAGATCAAAAAAGGGGAAATCAACTTTGACGTCGCCATCAGCACGCCTGTAATGATGAAGGAAGTCAGCTCTCTGGGTAAGATTCTGGGGCCGCGGGGATTGATGCCGAATCCCAAGGCGGGCACCGTCACGGATGACGTGGCTAAGGCGGTGCAAGAGGTAAAGAAGGGGCGCGTCGAATTCAAAATGGACAAGCAGGCGGATATACACCTTCCGATCGGAAAACTGTCGTTTGATGAAAAAGCGCTCGTCGAAAATTTTCTCAAATTTTACGAAGGTCTTCTGAAAGCACGCCCGGCCTCCGTTAAAGGCCAGTACGTCAAAAGCATCTCCCTCTCAAGCACGATGGGTCCCGGTGTCCGATTGGACCTCGGAACGCTCCAGAAGGAGGAAGGGTGAAAAAGGGGAGTGCGCTCCGTCAACAGATGGTCAAAGAGATCGAAGAGCAGCTTCGCGCTCCGTACCTTTTTGTCACCCAATATCAGGGCCTTTCGGTCGGGGATCTGGCGGAACTGCGGCAGAGACTCCGTCCGATCGAGAGCCGTTATCTGGTCGCAAAGAATAGTCTCAGTCGGATCGCCCTTAAAGCACTTGGGCGGGAGGCGCTCTTTCCTTTTATAACGGGACAAACCGGGTTTGTGGCAGGGGAGAAAGATCCCCTGGCCATCTCAAAGGCCTTGATCGGTTACGGGAAGGAGCATGAAGCGTTAAAGGTCAACGGAGCCCTGGTTGATGGGGAGATTTTGACGGAAACACGAGTTAAGGAACTTGCCAAGCTCCCTTCTCAGGAAGTCTTGATCGGGAAGACCGTCCTTTTAATCAAATCCCCTTTGACAAATCTTGTCGGTGTTCTTTCCGGAGCAATTCGAAAATTCATGTTTGCCCTTCAGGAAATTTCAAAGAAAAAGGGAAAAAGCGACCCATCCTCTTAGGAGGGCTTTGACCATGGAAGAGAAGAAAGAAAGGAAGGAAGAAAAAATGACTGAAGCACAAACTCAAGAGAAAGGGACGGCGACGGTGGAAACCAAGAAAGAAACGGCAAAGCCGGAGGCGAAGGAATCCAAGAAGGACCTCTCCAAGAAAGCGGAGGAAATTTTGAAATCGATCGAATCGCTTACCGTGCTAGAGCTTTCAAACCTTGTCAGCGCCCTGGAGGAGAAGTTCGGCGTCCAGGCGCAGGCCCCGGTGATGGCCATTGCAGGTCTTGGCGGGCAGGTGGCAGGGGGAGCGGCGCAGGCGGCCGTTGAGGAGCAAAGCACCTTCACCGTTGTCCTCTCCGAGGTGGGCGCAAACAAAATCCAGGTGATCAAGGTGGTGCGCGAATTGACTAATCTCGGGCTGAAAGAGGCAAAAGATTTGGTTGAGGGCGCCCCTAAACCTGTGAAAGAAGGAGTGGCCAAAGAGGAGGCCGAAAACGTTAAAAAGAAGCTTCAGGAGGCCGGCGCGAAAGTCGAATTGAAATAAGGGGTGATTTCATGAGCACCATCAAAAATTTTGCCCGGATTCAAGAAGTCTTTGATATCCCGAATCTTGTAGAAATCCAAACGGCTTCCTACGAGGAATTTCTGCAGCAAAACACGCCCAAGACCAAACGGGAATCAAAGGGACTTGAACGGGTGTTTCTCGATGTTTTTCCGATAGAAAGTTATGACGGAAACAACCGGCTCGAATTCGTCAATTATTCTCTCGGTAAACCGAAGTATAACATCGACGAGTGCCAAAAGCGGCGGATGACCTATGCGGCTCCGCTCAAGGTGAAACTCCGCCTCCGGACGAAAAAGGACGTCCGGGAGCAGGAAGTCTACATGGGGGACCTTCCCCTGATGGCGGAGACGGGCAACTTTGTGATTAACGGCGATGAACGGGTGGTGGTCAGTCAGCTGCACCGTTCACCGGGAGTCTCATTCGAAGAGACGATTCACCCCAACGGGAAGCGGCTTTATTCGACCCGCATCATCCCCTACCGCGGCGCCTGGGTGGAGTTTGAATTCGACGTCTCGGACGTTCTTTATGTCATGATTGACCGGCGCCGGAAGCTTCCCGCGACAACCTTTTTGAGGGCATTAAAGTATAACAGCGACGAAGAAATTTTGAGGGAATTTTCAGGAATTGAGGAGATCAAGGATACGGGGCGGGCCCAGCTCAAGACGAAAGTGGGGCGAAAACTGGCGCAGGATGTGGAGGATACCGAAACCGGGTTCGGGATCGCCAAGCGGTTCGACGTTTTCACCGAGGAGATAGCCGAAAAGATTCAGCGACACAAAATCAAATCCATCTCCTTCCTCGAGCAATCCGTTTCGGAAATCGAGAATACGCTCCGGAAGGACCACGTCAAGAATCGGGATGAGGCGATCGTTGACATTTACAGACGGCTCCGTCCCGGAGATCCGCCTTCCCTCGAGAGCGCCCGCACGTTCTTCAACCGCCTCTTTCTGGATCCCCGACGTTATGATTTGGGGCGGGTGGGCCGCTATGTGCTGAACCGGAAATTCGACATGCATGTGCCTTTGGATCATTGTACCCTCGAGGCCCAGACGGCTGTGGCGGTCATGAAGTACCTCATCAAACTCAAAAACGGGGAGGGGGAAATTGACGATATCGATCACCTGGGAAACCGCCGGGTCCGAACCGTCGGGGAACTGGTTCAGAATCAATTTCAGATTGCCATGGCCCGGGTGGAGAAATCGGCCAAGGAGCGGATGAGCATTTATGATCTTGAAAATATGATGCCGCACAATCTGATTAATTCCAAACTGGTCTCAAGCGTCATCCGCGATTTCTTCGGGAGAAGTCAGCTATCCCAATTTATGGACCAGACGAATCCTCTGGCGGAACTGACCCACAAACGGCGTCTTTCAGCCCTCGGCCCGGGGGGCCTTTCCCGTGAGCGGGCCGGTTTTGAAGTGCGGGATGTGCATCACTCTCACTACGGCCGGCTCTGCCCCATCGAAACACCTGAGGGCCCCAACATCGGTCTGATCGCATCTTTGTCCACCTACGGACGGGTCAACGAATTCGGTTTCCTGGAGACCCCCTACCGGAAGGTCACGGAGGGAAGAGCCACAACCCGGATCGAATACCTTTCGGCTGACAAAGAGGATCAAGCGGTGGTGGCTCAGGCCAACGCCCCACTCGATAAAAAGGGGAATTTTTTATCGGAACTGATCTCCTGCCGTTACAAGGGAAACTTCCCGAAAGTAACAAAGGACAAAATCGATTACATGGATGTTTCCCCCAAGCAGCTGGTGTCCATTGCCGCAAGTCTCATCCCGTTCCTCGAACACGATGACGCGAACCGCGCCCTGATGGGCTCCAACATGCAGCGCCAGGCAGTTCCACTTCTGGTCACGGAGCCGCCCTTCATCGGAACCGGCATGGAACGACGCGTGGCGAGGGATTCGGGGGCGGTCGTGGTTGCGAAGAATAGCGGTGTCATCTCCTCCGTTCAGAGCGACGAAATTGTGGTCGGAGGCGTTACTTACCCCCTGAGAAAATTTGCCCGCTCGAATGCCAACACCTGCATCAATCAACGGCCGATCGTGGAACTCGGCCAGCGGGTGGAGGAGGGGGATGTGATCGCAGACGGGGCTGCCACCAAAAACGGCGAACTGGCGCTCGGGCGGAATGTCCTGGTGGCCTTTATGCCCTGGCGCGGATACAACTTCGAGGATGCCATTTTGATCAGCGAGAAACTTGTGAAGGAGGATATCTTCACCTCCATCCATATCGAGGAACTTGAAATTGACGCCCGGGATACACGGCTTGGGCCGGAGGAGATTACGCGGGATATTCCTAACGTGGGTGAGGAGGCGTTGAAAGATCTCGACGACCAGGGGATTATTCGCGTTGGGGCCGAAGTTAAATCCGGAGATATTTTGGTCGGCAAGGTCACGCCGAAGAGCGAGACCGAACTCTCACCGGAGGAAAAGCTCCTCCGGGCCATTTTCGGGGAGAAGGCGGGGGATGTCCGGGACACCTCTCTTTATGTGCGGCCGGGTGTCGAGGGGATTGTCGTGGATACCAAGGTCTTTGCCCGAAAAGAAGCCCGTTCCAGGAGCCGGGAGGAGGTTAAGAAGGAGCAGGCCCAGATAGAGGAGGTTCGAAAAACCTCCGAGGAGCAGATCGCGGTCATACGGAGAGAGAAGCTCGAAAAACTCTCCAAACTTCTGCTTGGAAAAAAACTTTCCCAGGCCCTTTTGGATGAGGACTCCGGTGCGGTGGTGATCCCCGTTGGAAAGGTCGTCCGGAGGACGGATCTCAAGCACCTTGAGAATTGCGATTTTCATGATATCCGGATTCCCGAAAATCCGAAAGTGGAGGACGAAATCAAACGGATCTGTCTCATCTATGACGACCAGATCGGGGAACTCGCCTATGAAGAGGAACGTGAAATCGACAAAATCAAAAGGGGTGATGAACTCCCTCCCGGGGTGATCAAACGGGTGATTGTGTATATTGCCAGCAAAAAGAAAATTTCCATCGGAGACAAGATGGCCGGACGCCACGGGAATAAAGGGGTGGTGGCGAAGATTCTGCCTGAAGAGGATATGCCGTTTTTACCTGACGGCACACCGGTTGAAATCATTTTGAATCCGCTCGGTGTTCCTTCGAGGATGAACGTGGGACAGATTCTGGAGACTCACCTCGGATGGGCGGCGAAGGTGTTGGGGTACCGGGTGGCTTCACCGGTTTTCGACGGTGCCCGGGAAGACCAGATCAAACTGGAACTGAAGGCGGCGGCTCTTCCGGAGAATGGAAAGATCCGGCTCCGGGATGGTTTTACCGGCGATCCCTTTGATCAGGAAGTGACGGTCGGTTACATCTATATGATGAAACTCGGACATCTGGTCGATGATAAGATTCACGCCCGTTCCATCGGGCCGTATTCGCTCGTGACGCAGCAACCGCTCGGAGGAAAGGCGCAATCCGGCGGCCAGCGCTTCGGGGAAATGGAAGTGTGGGCTCTGGAGGCATACGGTGCTGCGTATACCCTTCAGGAGCTTCTGACGGCCAAATCGGACGATGTGATCGGAAGAACCCGGATCTACGAGTCGATCGTCAAGGGGGAAAACACCCTCCGTCCGGGTGTGCCGGAATCGTTTAACGTGTTGATCAAGGAATTGCAGAGTCTCGGATTGGATGTCATTCTGGAGCGGAAAAAGCAGACCCAAGAGGCGGCCAAGGCAAAAGCGGCCAAGCAACTTTAGAGAAGGGGGATCTGGATGACCGAAGGCGTCAAGGAAAAAGAGGAACTGAGGAAAATTTGGGAGGAGCCGGAAACGGAGGACGTCAATCTTTTTGACGCGATTACCATCCGTCTCGCCAGCCCCGAAACCATCAAGGGATGGGCGAAGGGGGAGGTCAAAAAGCCGGAAACGATCAATTACCGGACTCTGAAACCGGAAAAGGACGGCCTGTTCTGCGAGAAAATTTTCGGGCCGGCCCGGGACTGGGAATGCAGCTGCGGGAAATACAAGCGGATTAAACATAAAGGAATCGTTTGTGACCGATGCGGCGTCGAATTGACGCTTTCCAAGGTCCGCCGCGAACGGATGGGCTTTATCGGGCTCGCTGTTCCTGTTTCCCATATCTGGTTTTTCAAGGCGATGCCGAGCAGGATAGGGGCGCTTTTGGACATGAACGTCCGGGAACTAGAGGGAGTCCTCTATTATGAGCAATATATTGTGATTGACCCGGGAGAGACCCCTCTTCGCAAAGGAGAGCTCCTCACGGAGGAGAAGTATCAAGAGTATTCGGAACAGTACAGCGGAAAGTTCAGCGCCAAAATCGGAGCGGAGGCGATTTACGACCTTCTGAAGGAACTGGATTTGGACAGGATGATTGCCCAGCTCCAGAAAGAGGCCCGGCTCTCCCGCGCGGAGCAGACGCAAAAGAAGACCTTGAAACGGCTCCGGATTATTGAGTCGTTCCGGAATTCCGGGAACCATCCCGAGTGGATGATTCTGACCGTCATCCCGGTCATCCCTCCCGATTTAAGGCCTCTGGTTCCACTCGATGGGGGCCGATTTGCCACAAGCGACTTGAATGACCTCTACCGACGTGTCCTGAACCGGAATAACCGCCTCAAAAAACTGTTGGAATTGAAAGCGCCCGAAATCATCATCCGGAACGAAAAGCGGATGCTCCAAGAGGCGGTGGATGCCCTTTTTGACAACGGCCGGCACGGACGGGCCGTCATGGGACCTGGAAACCGCCCCTTGAAATCCCTTTCCGACATGCTGAAGGGAAAACAGGGCCGTTTCCGTCAGAATCTCCTCGGGAAACGGGTCGATTATTCGGGAAGGTCGGTCATTGTGATCGGACCGGAACTCAAGCTTCACCAATGCGGACTTCCGAAAAAGATGGCCTTGGAGCTTTTCGAACCGTTTATCATCAAAAAACTGAAAGAGCGCGGATTTGTCCATACGATTAAGAGCGCCAAGCGGATGGTGGAGAAGGCAAAACTTGAGGTTTGGGACATTCTGGAGGAAGTCATCCGGGAGCATCCCGTTCTTTTGAACCGTGCGCCGACCCTTCACCGGCTCGGGATTCAGGCCTTTGAGCCGATTCTGATTGAAGGGAAGGCGATCCGGATTCATCCCCTTGTCTGTACCGCGTTCAATGCCGATTTTGACGGGGACCAGATGGCGGTTCATGTTCCCCTTTCCTTGGAAGCCCAGATGGAGTCGCGGATTTTGATGCTTTCGGTGAACAACATCTTCTCGCCCGCCGACGGTCGGCCGATTGCCTCCCCGACCCAGGACATCGTTCTTGGATGTTACTACTTTACCCGGGAAAAAGCAGGTCAGCCGGGCGAGGGCTGGAGCTTTTCGAGTCCGGAGGAAGTCATTACCGCGTTTCAGGACCGGGAAGTCGCCCTTCACGCCAAGATCAAAGTCCGGATTGGGGGGAAGAAAGTTGACACGACAGCCGGTCGCGTCCTTTTCAACCAGTTTCTGCCGAAAGGATTTCCTTTCGTCAACGAGGCATTGGACAAAGGAAAAATTTCAAAGGTGATCAGCACCTGTTATGCCCTCTACGGGCTTCAGCGGACGATCGAACTTTTGGATGACCTGAAAAACCTTGGATTTGAACAGGCCACCCTTGCGGGCCTTTCGATTTCGGTGGATGACATTCATATTCCGGTACAAAAGGAGAAGATCGTTTCTGATGCGATCAAGGAGGTCGCGAACGTTCAGTCCCAGTACCAAAAGGGCATTATCACAGACGGCGAACGGTACAACAAGGTCATCGACATCTGGACGAATGTGACAGACACTATTTCGGAACTGGTTTTCCATGAGTTAGACCGTTTCAACCCGATTTTCATGATGGCCGATTCCGGCGCCCGCGGTTCGAAGCAGCAGATCCGTCAGCTGGCCGGGATGCGGGGGCTCATGGCCAAGCCGTCCGGGGAAATTATCGAAAGTCCGATTACGGCCAATTTCCGGGAGGGACTGACGGTTCTCGAGTACTTCATTTCCACTCACGGGGCCCGGAAAGGGTTGGCGGACACGGCGCTGAAAACGGCCGATTCCGGTTACCTCACGCGGCGTCTGGTGGATGTGGCCCAGGATGTGATTGTGACGGAAGACGATTGCGGGACTTTGAACGGGATCCTGATCGAAGCCATTATCGAAGGGGAGGAGACGGTGGTGAGTCTGAAGGAACGGATCATCGGCCGGGTCGCCCTGGACAACATCGTCGATGTCATTACGGATAAGGTTATCGTGGAAGCGGGCCATGAGATCAATGAAAAGATGTCAGAGGCGATTGAGCAGTCGGGAATCGAACGGATCCGGATCCGGTCGGTTCTGACCTGTGAGGCCAAGCGGGGTGTCTGCGCCAAATGTTATGGACGGAATCTCACGACCGGAAAACTGGTGGAATTGGGAGAGGCAGTCGGTATCATTGCGGCTCAGTCCATCGGGGAACCGGGAACCCAGTTGACGATGAGAACATTCCATATCGGCGGGACGGCAAGCCGGGTCATCGAGCAATCCTTCATCCGACCGCGAAACAGAGGAATAGTGAAGTACCATAACCTCCGGGTCGTCCCTTCCGAGGAAAAACCGGACGACTTTATTGCCCTGAACCGAAACGGGCAAATTTCAATCCATGACGAAGAAGGCCGTGAGCTGGAGCGCCACGTCGTTCCCCAGGGTGCGATCATTCATGCGGCGGACGGCGGGACGATGGAGAAGGAAGCCCCATTTATCGAATGGGACCCTTACATGTCCCCGATTCTGACGGAAGTGCCGGGAACCATTCGATTCGAGGATATCCGGCAGGATATCACCCTTCGAGAGGAATTGAATCCGACCACCGGCCTTGTGGAGCGCGTGGTGATAGAGCATCACGGCGAGTTTCATCCCCAACTTGTGATTCAGGATGAGAAGAAGGATGTGGTCGCCTTTTATCCCATTCCGGCAGGGGCCCATATCCTTGTTCAGAGCGGCCAGACGGTCAAGGCGGGCCATCTCCTGGCCAAGACCCCGCGGCAGGTCCAGAAAACAAGGGATATCACAGGAGGTCTCCCCCGCGTGGCGGAACTTTTTGAGGCGAGACGTCCGAAAAATCCCTCCATCATCAGTGAGATTGACGGGCTCGTCGAGTTCGGCGCCTCCAAAAAGGGTCAGCGCCGTGTCATCGTCAAAAGCCCCACCGGAATGAAAAAAGAGTATCTCATTCCCCACGGAAAACACCTCAATGTGTATAAGGGTGACCGGGTCACCAGCGGCCAGCAGCTTGTGGACGGACCGGTTGTGCCGCAGGATATTCTCCGGGTCAGCGGAGACAAAAAACTCCAGGAATACCTGGTCAATGAGGTCCAGGAAGTGTATCGGCTCCAAGGGGTCAAAATCAACGACAAACATATCGAGGTCATTGTCCGGCAGATGTTAAAAAAGGTCCGGATCGAAGATCCGGGAGATACCCTCTTCCTCATCGGTACGCAGGTCGATAAATTCCAATTCCGCGAGGAAAACGATAAGGTGATGAAGAAAGGCGGACGACCGGCAAGCGCAACACCGGTCCTTCTCGGCATCACGAAGGCCTCTCTTTCCACTGAGAGCTTCATCTCCGCAGCCAGTTTCCAGGAAACGACCCGTGTCCTGACCGAGGCGGCGGCGAGCGGAAGGCGGGATGAACTCCTCGGTCTTAAGGAAAGTGTCATCATGGGCCATCTGATCCCCGCAGGGACCGGCTTTCCCATTCACCGGCAGATTGAGTTGATCCGGGAGAAGAAAGAAAAACCGGCCGGCCAGCCGGAAGAGGTACCGGCGGAAGAGGCCCAGAGGGGGGATTCAGGGACGGAAGAGAAAGAGTCTTAACCGATGCCGACCATTGCCCAGCTCATTCGGAAAAAAAGAATCGACATCAGAAAAAAGACGAAGTCCCCGGCCCTGCGCGGAAATCCCCAGAAACGGGGGGTCTGCCTTCAAGTGAAGACACAGACTCCTAAGAAGCCGAATTCGGCGCTTCGAAAGGTGGCCAGAGTTCGCTTGACAAACAGCATTGAGGTGACCGCGTACATCCCCGGCGAAGGACATAATCTGCAGGAGCACTCCATCGTTTTGATTCGGGGGGGAAGGGTCAAAGATCTTCCGGGGGTTCGGTACCATATCGTCCGAGGAACACTCGATACCGCCGGCGTCCAGGATCGGAAAAAATCGCGCTCAAAATACGGCGCCAAACGTCCAAAGGAATAAAAGATGAGACGAAGACGATCACCCAAACGGATCCTGATGCCGGATGCAAAATACAGCAGCCCCCTCTTAACCAAATTCATTAACATGGTGATGGAAAGGGGCAAGAAATCGGTTGCGGAAAGAATCGTTTACCGGTCACTCGACATTGCCGTGGAGAAGTCAGGCAAGACGGATGCGCTGGAAATCTTTCAGAAGGCGGTTGCAAATGTGAGGCCGCTCCTCCAAGTGAAGTCGAGGCGGGTCGGCGGGGCAACCTATCAAGTGCCGGTTGAAGTTCACCCCGAACGGGGGGCGACACTGGCCATGCGCTGGATCCGCGATTCCGCCAGATCCCGGAAGGGAAAACCGATGTCTGACCGGCTCGCCCAGGAACTTTTGGATGCGTACAAGGGCGAGGGGCAAGCGGTCAAGAAAAAAGAAGATGTTCATAAAATGGCGGAGGCGAACAAGGCCTTCAGCCATTACCGTTGGTAACGGCATGCCGGAAGCAGCGATAAAGGAAGAAATGGAAACAGAGGACGGACTCAAAAAAACGCGGAACATCGGAATCGTCGCGCATATTGACGCAGGGAAAACGACGACAACGGAGCGGATTTTATTTTTTACCGGCCGGATTCACAAGATCGGTGAAGTGGATGAAGGAACGACCACAACCGATTGGATGGTCCAGGAGCAGGAGCGGGGAATCACTATTACATCAGCAGCCACGATGTGTAAATGGAAGGATTATACCATCAATCTCATTGATACGCCCGGTCATGTGGATTTCACAGCAGAGGTGGAGCGGAGTCTGAAAGTGCTGGACGGAGCGGTGTGTGTCTTTTGTGCGGTAGGAGGCGTGGAGCCGCAGAGTGAGACTGTTTGGCATCAGGCGGACCGTTACCACGTTCCGCGCATCGCTTTTGTCAACAAAATGGACCGGACCGGGGCCGACTTTTTCGAAGCGGTCAAGCAGATGAAGGAACGACTGAGTCCGAAGGTTGTCCCAATCCAGATCCCTGTTGGAAAAGAGGATCAATTCAGAGGATTTATTGATCTGATTGCCAGGAAGGCGGTTTACTATGATGACCCGAAGGGGATGCAATTTGAGGTAGCGGAGATTCCGGAGGGCTACCGGGAACAGGCGGAACAGGCACGCCATGATCTCATCGAACTCTTATCCGAGTCAGGCGAGCGAATGATGGAAAAATATGTCCACGACGAAGAAATTACAGAAGAAGACATCCGGGGTGCCTTGGCCCACGCGACCATCTACAAAGGAGTTGTTCCGGTTCTCTGCGGCGCTTCTTTCCGGAACAAAGGGGTTCAACATCTTTTGGACGCCGTCTGTGCGTTTCTCCCTTCGCCGCTGGACGTCCCGCCCATTCAGGGAGTCAATCCGGAAACTGGAGAGGCGGCGGAGCGAAAAACCGGTGATGATCAGCCCTTTTCAGCCCTCGCGTTTAAAATTATGTCCGATCCCTATGTCGGAAAACTGACCTACGTCCGGATCTATTCCGGCATCCTGCAATCCGGAAGCTACGTCTATAATGTGACCAAGGAAAAAAAGGAACGGGTGGGTAAAATTCTGAAGATGCACGCAAATAAACAGGAGATTGTGAAGGAGCTTCGGGCGGGAGATATCGGTGCCTGCGTAGGTCTCAAGGAGACGCGGACCGGGGATACGCTTTGTGATCCTAGCCAGCCGATTCTTCTCGAGACCATCCAATTCCCGGACCCTGTCATCTCCATGGCCATTGAACCGACGACCAAAATGGACCAGGAAAGACTCGGCCTTTCCCTCCGGAAGCTGGAGGAGGAGGACCCGACATTCCAGGTTCATTACAATCATGAGACCGGAGAAACATTGATTTCGGGAATGGGCGAACTTCACCTGGAAATCATTGTGGATCGCCTGCTGCGGGAATTTAAGGTCAAGGCGGATGTCGGAAAGCCCCAGGTGGCTTACAAGGAGACAATCCGTAAGTCGGTGGAGGTCACCGGTAAATTCATTCAGCAGTCGGGCGGCCACGGACAATACGGTCACGTGGAAATCAAGATTGAGCCGCTCAAACCGGGAGGCGGAGTCGAGTTTGTCGACAAGATTGTGGGGGGCAAGATCCCGAGAGAATATATTCCTGCGGTGGAAAAAGGGATCCGGGAGCAGTCCAAAACCGGTTCCATGGCAGGGTATCCCGCAATCGATTTTCAGGTGACATTATTTGACGGTTCCTTCCATCCCGTCGATTCGTCGGAACTCGCTTTTAAGATGGCGGCACAGCGCGCCCTTTCGGAGGGACTCAAGCAGGCCTCCCCCGTTCTCCTTGAACCGATCATGCGGATTGAGGTGGTGGTCCCGAATGAATATATGGGAGATGTGATCGGTGACTTGAACGCCCGCCGGGCGCGGATCGAAAACATCAAGGAAAGAGGGCTCGTGAAAGTGATTCACGGCACGGTGCCGCTGGCCACCATGTTCGGTTACGCCACTGCGCTGCGATCGTTGAGTCAGGGAAGGGCAAACTACACGATGGAACCCGCTTTTTATCAGGAAGTGCCCGCGAATCTCGCGGAAGAAATCATTCATAAGGATTCCGGCTTAAAAACAAAAAAATAGGTTTAAAGGAGGTCGAAATGGCGAAGGAGAAATTCGAGCGCACCAAACCCCATGTCAATGTTGGAACCATCGGTCATGTCGACCACGGCAAGACCACCCTGACCGCAGCCATCACCTTTGTTTTGTCGAAACAGGGTTTTGCCGAA
>CAMTXH010000024.1:0-13600 GCA_947085655.1 uncultured Omnitrophica bacterium
ACCTTAGACTGGGAAACCCCAAGCGAGGCCTTCCATAGACTGTTGCACTAGGAACCTGAATCCACCCCAGGAGGAGTTAGTCAAGACAAAAGGTAGTTATTTTACCTTGTTTTTTACCCTTTTTTCTGGTAAACTTAAAGCATGATTGCTGCCTTAGACACCCGTCCCCTTAGAAACCGAAGGGCCTATGAACGTGTCCGGTGCGCTATTCCACTGCATTATGCGGGGGAGATGGGACCCCCTCAGGATGCGCTGATGAAAGATCTGAGTGCCGGAGGGGTCTGCTTCCGCGCAATGGATTTTCTCCCAATCGATTCGTGGCTTAAGATCGATTTCGCTTTGCCGCCCCTTCACGAGGCCTTCTCCATGGTCGGAAAAGTCGTCTGGGTCCGCGAAGTCCCCCATCTCAATCGCCACGAAGTCGGTGTGCAATTTGTGGAGATCTCCGATCAGGAAAAGCGGCATATCCAGAAGTACGTCGACGACCGCCTCCTCCACTGAATCCTCCAAAATCCTCATGTTGCACATCATTCGTTGACAAAAATCAACAACTTTCATTTCTTCCCGGACAGACTCACTCAGTCCTACCCCAACCCTCCCGACGCTTACTTTAGAATGCACAACCAGTTGCAACTTTTGTAACCATTTGCAATCAGAACGGTTATCTGGCATGGAACTTGCTTACAAAAAGGGTAAGGAGTTTTATGTCCGATGCGACCCTCTGTCAAAAATCATCCGTCTCGGTCAGACCTTCTTGTAAAAACCGGATGCCCCACCTGCGGATCGGAGGGACTCTCCGTTTTTTATATGGTGAATGACGTTCCTGCCTTTAGCGGAGCGGCCCTTTCGACTCCTGAGGAAGCTCTTCAGATTCCGCACGGAGACATCATCCTCTGTTTTTGCGAGGTCTGCACGTTTATTACAAACACCGCCTTTCATCCGATATTCGAGAATCAACTCCCAGCACCGCCGCTTTATCTGGAACGCACCTCGAACCCTTCCGAGGTGTTAAGCGCTTTTCGAAAAACAGTGGGAGACCGGAAGGAGCCGCTTCTTTTCGAGGTTCCGGATACAGAACGAATTCTCCGGGAATTTCGCTTCTGGGAGATCTTCTACGACCGCTGTTCGTATTTCAGCGCCGGGTCGCTCCTCCCTCTTTTTCGGGAATCCGGCTTCGACATTTTGGATCTCCGCCGCAGGCCGGAGGACTTATCACTTGTCTTGGAAGCCCGGCCGTCAACCGGCGACCCTTCCGAAAGGCCCCATGCTTTTGAGGATTCTCAAGCGATTGCGGAGACGGTCCGGCATTTTTCCGAATCGATCGGCGAAATACTCGAATTGCACGAGAGACGGACGGCTCAAATGGTCTCCCGCGGAGAAAAGATAGTTCTCTGGGGATCGCCGTTACGGACCGTTTCTTTCATGACGACTTTAAGCGCCGAAGCGTCCATTCCGTATGTGGTGAGTCCGGATTCCTCTTTGTGGGGGAAGTTTCTTCCGGGACTCGGAAAGGAAATCAGATCCCCTCAGTCTTTAAAGCAGGATCCGCCGGACTGGATGATCGTTGTGGATCCGGTGGCACAGGGGGAGATTTCCAACCTCGTTTCAGAAATGGGGCTTTCCACCCAAGTCACACCGGCCGTTTAGCATCCGATTGACGTTCCCGCCAGAAGTTCGTACAATACCTTCAACTCTTCGTAACCCTTTCCAAGGAGGTCCTGATGAAAAAAACCATACTTTTGCTTGGAGGAGCGGCTTTTCTTCTGGCGGGGCCGGTTTTTTCGGCCCGGGCGGCGGAAGAACCGGTACCGGTTTGGCGCGAGGCGGTGGATGTTCAGGGAAGTATTGTCGGCGTCGATGTCTACTACGTCGGGGAGAATATGCTTGAGACGAAAGTCATCGGCTTTATGCAGCGGACACGTCCGAAACTTAAAAGCATTCTTGTGGTCGGTCCCGGTGTCGGCCGGCTCGGTCCGACCACCCGGAAAACCTTGTTGGCCGGTCTTGAAAAAGACCCCCCTTTTCCCACCCGGCATAGCGGGGTGATCGACATGAGCGAAGGAAGCGAAACGGTGGCAGGTGGCACCCTCTCGCGCGAGCGGATTCAGCATCTTCTGCCGGTTGAAGAGATGCGGGAAGAGATTGAGAAACTGCGGAAAAAAGGAAAAGACGCCCATTACGAATACTGGGTTTATATGGAATCCCAGCAGCGCGGGGGAGAGGTGCTCCGCTTCAAATTCGATCTGGACAAACTGCCCGATATTGTTCTGGCTCATTTCGAGTAAGTTCGTTTTATTCCGCGTGCCTGTAGCTCAGCTGGATAGAGCATCTGCCTACGGAGCAGAGGGTCGGGGGTTCAAATCCCTCCAGGCACGCCATCCGCCTTCCTGCGGCGGGCGATTCAGAGAGGATAGCGTTCGGCGGATGAGCCCGCCGTACGCTATCTTCTTTGAGTAGCTCAATACAGGAAGGCGGAGTCCATTCCTGGCCCCCGTTGCCATAATGGCCGATCCCTGCCCCGGCTGTTAAATGGTCTGATCGACATAATTGTCCATCCGGGCCGATTCATCTCTCTTTTCCGTCGAGAGAGACTCGCTTTGGCCAACAAAATCTATTTCTGTCATAACACCTTCATCCTTTTTCTCAAGCCAAAAACATTGTATAATGACCCCAAAGGGGGTATTTCCTTGTAATGAAGAAACCTGCGCTGGTGAGGAGGTTGTCGAGAAAACCGCGCTTCCTGTTTGCCTATGCGGCTGCGGGTCTGGCCTTTGTCTTTGCGTATACGACCGAGCCCGCACTTCGTCTGGGGATTGTCTTGGTTTTGTTAGGAGAGACGATCCGCTTCTGGTCGAATGGGTATGTAGGACACCTCAAGGTCAACGAAAGCGGGGGAAGGGGGTATTCTAAGATCGGCCAATTGATCACCGCCGGACCGTACGCCTTCGTGCGCAACCCGCTCTATTTGGGTTCGTTTCTCATCGGGATAGGGTTCTGCGTCGTTGTCGGGAATCTCTGGTTGGGTCTTGCCGCGGTCGCCTTCTTTTTTCTCCTGTATCGGCGGCAGATCCAGGAGGAAGAAGAAACGTTGCGGCATGAATGGAATCATGCGTATCGTCGTTATCACGCCGCGGTACCGCGCTGGGTTCCGACAGGGCGGCGCTATCCCCATCGTTCAGGAACTTGGAGCTGGAAAGGGATTGTCGCGAGCAAAGAATGGGAGACCGGGGTTTGGGCGGTTGTCTTGTTGACTCTCTTTTATTTTCGGGAAGAGTTTTTCCAGGAGCATGAGCTATTTACGGCGGAAAAATGGGGGAAGCATGTCATCCTTTTTGGAACAGCGGCCCTCCTGATCGCTTCGGACGCGATGGTGAGGACGGCGCAACACCTGATCCATCCTCGTTCGTTCCACCGGTCGTCCTGGGTCTTTCGTCAACGGAAGTATCTCCCGGTTCCTCTGGTGATCTTGGGCATCTGGGTAGTCATACACCAGGGCCATCCATTTCGTCCCGGATCCTTTCCCCGAAAGGGACTTGACCTATGTGCCTGGTCGTTGGTGCTCTGCGGCGAAGCCCTTCGTATTTGGGGTGTGGGACATATTGGCCGGAAAAGCCGCTCCTCGGACGTACACGCCTCTCGCTTGGTCACCAACGGTCCCTATGCCTACACGCGAAATCCACTTTACCTCGGCGGGTTTTTCCTGACGCTCGGCCTGAGCCTTCTTACCGGTTCCCTCTGGATTGCAGCGGGGTGTTTGGCCTATTGGGCGCTGATCTACAACCCGATCATTCGGGAGGAGGAACGTTTCCTGACGCAGACCTTCGGACAGGCCTACACGGATTACTGCCGCACTGTTCCGCGGTGGTGGCCGCGCCTGCATCCTGCAAAGGGCACCTCTTGGAACCGGTGGCGCTGGGGGGAACTCAGAAAAGAATATCAAACCGTTGCCTCCGTTCTGGTCATTGTATTTTTGATTCAGACTTCGCAATTTGGCTCTGAATGGCTGCATGGAAGGCAACTGCGTCAGCAAGCCGCAAGGCGTACCAGGAAGACGGAGGCCGTTCAGGTCGTCCGTCCTCGCCAGGAGCCACAAGTACCTTCGTCGGTGACTGCCAGGGATGTCGCGTATCAAATGCATGTTCGGGGGGGCTTCCCAAACGTCCTGATGCAAGACAGTGTTAGGAGTAATACCCAGGTTATCGAGCAGGCATGGCACGATGAAGCAGCCGGAATTATCGCCGGACTTTCGGCATTTGTCGCGGCGGCCGTCATACAGGAAATCGATGATATCCACGATAAGGAGCGCTTCAATGTCGTGTTTGCCGATCTATTTGCGGCCGCCGCCGTTGGGGACTCAACCCGTCATCTTGTGTTATCCCGGACCCAGCGTTCTTTTCCCGAATCTGCTTATGCATTTTCCCCGCAGGAGGAAACTTCAACAAGACGGTGGGGTTTCTTCGTGGCGAGCGATCGGGAAGTGGGGATTGCCATCACCTACTCATTTTAAATTGACCGAAGGTTAAACCTCTTCAATTCCGGAGAAAAATGCCTTCTTTGATCTTCTGAAAGGTCAGGCGGTAATTCAAACTGACCCTTGCTTCCCAGATGTCTTTTGTTCCTTTGATACGCTTCGTGTGAAGGGAGGGGTGTCTTGGATTCGAAGACATTCTCTGCCTTGTGGATCTTCCCTTTACGGAGATTGTCTTCCACCTCCCGTTCAGCCCCCTGCCACTCTTTTGACCAGAAATAGGCCTGATCAGGGTCTATGGTTTTTTTGGGGATGAGTACGATTTTACCTTCTTTCTCCGTAATCTCCACCACATCCCCTACTTTCAAACGAAGTCTCTTACGGACGCTTGCCGGAAGCGTCAGCTGGTAATTTTTTCGAATCAAGGTCACCATGAGTGCCTCCTCCTTTGAAATACTGAAATCCTGAATTTCTGATAAAAGTATACCCTCTTTCCGGGTTTGTCAACCCCTTGTCCACTTTCTTGATGGTAAAGCACGTATCTATATGTTGCAGTTAAAGTTGTAAGAATTAGTTCAGCCCAAAACATCCTCCTCGAACTCGCCTCTCTGAAGGACACAACCCTTGCCCTATAAGGGGTATAACTGCTATGATGAGGCGAGATGCGAGCCTCATTCCTCAAAACCGCCCGTTCCATAGACGAACGCTTTATGTTGGAGGCCCTGAAAGAAGCTGCGAAGGCGCTCGACAAAGACGAGGTCCCTGTCGGAGCGGTCATTGTGCACGAAGGGAGGGTCATCGCCCGCGCGCACAATCAGAACATTCTGCTGAAGGACCCGACGGCGCATGCCGAGATCGTAGCGATCACCGAGGCGGCCGCGGCGCTCAAGGCGGAGCGATTGTCGGGGACGGAACTCTATGTTACAATAGAACCTTGTTCCATGTGCGCCGGGGCTTTGGTCTGGGCGCGGGTCAAACGGATCATCTATGGCGCGGACGACCCCAAGGCAGGGGCCTGCGGCTCTGTTCTGAACGTTGCTCACCACAAGAAATTGAATCATCGCATTGCCGTAACCTCCGGAATCCTCGAAAAAGAATGCCGCACTATCATTCAGGAGTTCTTTCGAAGAAAGCGGCGAAAAGAGAATTGATGGGCAGATTAAATTTACTTCCAGGTAAACAACGCCAGCTCCTTAATCGACTTGCGTCACGTACCCATCGCGGAATAGATGGCTTAGCGGAGATCTGCGAAGTCGATCCAAGGACAATTCGAGACTGGCGACGTGAGAAATATAAGATGTCTGACGACGCCTTGCGACGTCTCTGCGTTGCAACCTTTATGTCAGTGCCGAAAGTTAAAATGTTGCCAGAGTTTTGGGGTGTCAGGAAGGCAGGCAAACTTGGGGCCTTGAGACGAATAATCGAAAAACAGAGGATGCTTACGCCAAATGGATTCAACAAGTCATCAGGCGCCTCTTTGGGTTGAAGAGTACAATTTACTTGAGAAGGCATAACCTCGGGGGCGATGTGGTTGTCTCTAGTAAAGCTTTGGTCGATTATCTTGGACGGATAGCGGGATTAAGACCGGGTAATAAACTGAGAAATGGACTTGATATACCGAAGTGGATCTGGAACAGACGCTCTTATCAAGTGGCCTGTCTTCGCGGGCTTATGGATACGGATGGAGACCTGTTCATTCATCGGTACAAAGTGAATGGGAAGGAGTATGCCTATCCCAAAATGAGTTTTTATAGTTATTCTCCTCAATTGTTACAATCGGTACATCAGATATTAAGCGGTTTAGGGTTCCATGTAAGGCGTACGAAAGGTCATCGCGTCTGGATCGACAGGCTGCACGAAGTACAGAGATTCTTCCAAGTCATCGGTACACGTCATCAAAGACGTCGAGATCTTCTGGAAGATTTTATATAACTTGTTTTAAAAAAAATTTAGGAGAGATGGCAGAGATGGCCGAATGCAGTCGCCTGCTAAGCGATTGACCTGCCAAAAGCGGGTCCCTGGGTTCGAATCCCAGTCTCTCCGCCATTCTACTTGGCAGAATTAAAAATATGACCGCCTATCTCGCTTTTGCGCGTAAATACCGTCCCCAAACCTTCGATGAGTTGATCGGTCAGGACCCGATCGCCGCGACGCTGAAAAATGCCATTAAGCAGAACCGGGTCGCCCACGCCTATCTTTTTACCGGGCCCCGCGGGATCGGAAAAACATCCGTTGCCCGGATTTTTTCGAAGAGTCTGAACTGCGAGAAAGGCCCCGCCGAAAAACCCTGCAACAGGTGCGTGGCCTGTCAGGAAATCACGCAGGGCAATTCCCTCGACGTTCTGGAAATTGACGGCGCCTCAAACCGGGGGATTGACCAGATCCGGGAGCTTCGCGAAAACGTCAAATTCCACCCGACCCGGGGGCAGTTCCGTATTTATATCATCGACGAAGTCCATCAGATCACCCTCGACGGGTTCAACGCGCTCCTCAAGACCCTTGAGGAGCCGCCTCCCCACGTGAAATTTATCCTCGCCACCACCGAGCCGCACAAAGTGCCGGCCACCATCAGTTCCCGTTGCCAGCGCTTTGATTTCCACCGGATTCCCTCCAAACTGATCGCCGGAAAACTGAAGGAGATTGTCGAGACGGAAAAGATTTCGATCAAGGAGGAAGCGCTTTTGGCCATTGCCCGGGCATCACAGGGGAGCATGCGCGATGCGGAGGGTCTCCTAGACCAACTTGCCTGCGGCCCCAAAGGGAAGGTGGCCCTTGAGGAGGTGTTGGGCGCACTCGGACGGGTGGGACACGATTTTCTCATGAAGGTGGCCGAGGCGATTCAGAAGAAGGAAAAACTCACGCTCCTTCAGATGGTGGACCAACTGGTGAATGAGGGAAGGGACCTTTCGCAGTTTGTGGATGAACTGGTGGAGCATTTCCGGAATCTTGCGGTGGCAACGCTCGGGAAGGAGGGGAAATCGCTCATGGACCTTCCGGAGGATGCTATCGAAGAGATTTACGCTCAGGCGGAGCATTTTTCACTGGAGGAGGATCTTTACATCACTAATCTTTTGTCCGGCACGCGCCTTTCCATGAGACGTTCCAGTCTTCCGAGGATTCCGCTTGAGATGGCGCTGGTGAAACTGGCCAGGCGCGACAGTCTTGTGAGTCTTGAGGAACTGACGAACCGGCTTGAAGCCCTTGAACAGGAGACTGGCTCATCGGGCGGGGAAAATCCGGGGCCGCATCCCGAGCCGCCGCAGAAACCGGCCCCGATCAAGGAAGAGGCAGGGGAGATATCCGACGCCACGTTTGAAACAAAGTGGGATTCCCTGGTGAAGGCGGTAGAGGCAAAGAAAAAATCACTCGGAATTTTTTTCCGGGAGGGAAGACTCCTTTCTTTTAAGGGGGGACTTTTAACCGTCGGCTTTTCCGAAAGACACAAATTTCAGCAGGAAGCGCTTGAGATGCAATCCAACCGGAAACTGATTGAAGAGACGCTGAGCGAAACGCTCGGCGGGAAAATCCGGGTCGCATTTGAAACGCTGAAAGAAGCAGTCGCTTCCCCGAAACATCCCTCTCATGAACCGGAGCCGATTGTGAAATTTTCGATCGAGACCTTCAAGGGGGATGTCGTCAAGGAATGACAAACTACTCAAGACGGATGGAAGAGCTCATCCGCGCTTTTTCCCGGATGCCGGGAATCGGACAACGCTCCGCCGAGCGGCTCGCCTTTCACCTTCTCCGGGTCCCCAAAGAAGAGGTGGAACAGTTTACGAAACTCGTGAAGGAGGTTCGGGAAACCCTCCGCTACTGCCGGAGGTGTTTTAATTTAAGCGAAACCGAGAGTTGTCTTATCTGTCAGGATGCAAGACGGGATGCCTCGCTCCTTTGCGTCGTGGAGGAGCCGAAGGATATCGGCGTGGTCGAAAAGAGCAAGACCTACCGCGGCCGCTACCATGTGCTTCTCGGGGCACTCTCCCCGCTGGACGGAGTCGGTCCCGAGACCCTCAAAATCAAGGAACTGTTGAGCCGGGTGAAGTCGGAAGGAATTAAGGAAGTCATTCTTGCAACCGACTCTGATACGGAAGGCGAAACCACCGCTTTGTATCTATCCAAAGTCCTCAAACCGCTCCATGTCAGAGTGACCCGTCCCGC
Source organism: uncultured Omnitrophica bacterium (assembly GCA_947085655.1). Taxonomy (GTDB): domain Bacteria; phylum Omnitrophota; class Gorgyraeia; order JACQQV01; family JACQQV01; genus CAMTXH01. The sequence continues at coordinate 8,627 of CAMTXH010000024.1, forward strand.
CACAGGACTTCCGATGGGAAGCCACCTCGAATACGCGGACGAAATCACCCTCGCCAAAGCCCTCGAAGGAAGACGCGAGTTTTAGCGACGGATCTTTTTGACGTCGCAAAACTTCCGGAGGGATTCGGCCCGATCCAGATGTTCATTCGCCGCATCAAACTGAAGGAAATCCCTGTTGAGAACCGAACTCACGCGATAAACCTCGCCGAAAGAGTAGGCGAGGATGCAGTACCTTTCGTCCTGAGGCGTCTTTTCTGGTTCGGATAAAATCCGAGAAATCTCATCCGGTTCCGTCTTCAGCGCGTATCGAATTCTCCTTAAGGCCCCGCGACCGTCCCCGCTTCGATAATGCTTTACGGCTTCCGACAGGGAAAGTTCGTTCCCCACGACGTAATCCACGGTCCCGATCGGATACCCGAGTTTGGGATTGGGGGGTGAAAAAAGAAAATAGGCAAGGAATACCGTGGCAACGGCCCCTATTCCCAGCGTCTTGTATCTTTTTGCAGCGACAGATTCCACCAGAAGGACGAGGGTGTACGCCGCAAAGGGAATGAGAAGCGTGATATAAGGCGCCCGGTAACGCGACAGATTATGGAAGAGCACGTCCACCAAAATTCCGGTAGAGACCCCCGCATAGAGGGGCCAGCTTTTTTTCAAGGTGCGCCAGGCGAGAATGAGTCCGATGAAAGAGAGGGGGCCGACTGTGGAGAACGTCAGGAGATGGGCCAATAATCCGGAATTCAGACGGTAGTAATAAAAATTGATATTATTCGGGATTTCGTACCAGTGCCAGAAATAGAAAAATTTTCCAGCGAGTTGTCTGAAGTAACTTAGGAAGTTGGGGTGTGTTCGAAGAGTCTCCAGGACGACGGGGCCGAACCGACCGCCGGTCTTTTCCATAATCGGGAGGATATGTTCGGTCCAATAAACCCCCGTTCCGGGGATGAAGCCGCTTACATTTCCTTCGATGAAGGTGGGTGATGCAACACTCGGCGTTTCAAAAGGCCCGACGCCAACAAGGACGTTTCGGATGATAAGAGGAGAAAAGGCGACCAGAGAACTGAGGCAAAGAAGCGCGACGTACCCCATACGCCGCCCGACCTCCTTGAAATAAAACGGTATGGCGATAAGAACGGCCAGCAAAAGAATCAAAGTGGGTGATGTGATGAGCAACCCGACGCCCAGTACGAGTCCCAACAGGACAAAACCGATAGGTCTTCTACGGTCCAGGGCAATGCCCAGCAACCAGACTGAAAGAAGGGTGGAGAAGGCGATCAGCGTGACACGCAATAACACGCTCTCATAGAAAAGCAGGGGGGCGTAAAGAAGGCCGATGCAGGCCGCAATCAGAGCCGCCGAGTTTCCGAAGCATCGCCGGGTGACGGCATAAATCAACAGAGGGTTAATGCTTCCTATCAAAAACTGCAGAAAGAAAACCCATCGCACCTGTTCACCGAAGAACCGGTAAATGATGCCGACGAGGTAAGCGTAGAACGGTTCCTGATGGAAGCGCTTGCCGCCGAACCAGCGGTCCCAGGTTTCTTTGGAGGCAACGGCGGCATGCCAATCATGATAGGGATGGAGCACTTGATTCGTCAGCCAGTCGCCGGCCGCAAGCTCTTTACCCCAAACATGAAAAAAATTCATGTCGCTTTCTTGCCAGAGATGGTGATTCATCAGAGGACTTTCTTTTACTTGTTGGTAGTAAGCGAGACGGATCCCGATGGAAAGAAGCAGGATGATTGAGAGGATCGGGAAGGGATACTTAACTGAACGGCTCATTTACGATACCCGATTCAAGCCACTTGAGACGGCCGTTTAAGACTTTCCGGCCGAGACGGTAGGTCGGTTTATCGAGGTTCGTGAAAAGGTTCCGGAAATTCTGCTCAAGACGGCTCCGGGCCTGGTGACAGAAGAGGTTTGCGATTTCCTGCGGGCCCTGGGAGGCGGGATGCTGCTCAATCAGGTGCTGGGCGCGGGAGCAGACGCTCGCCATCGCAAAAAGGTCTGTTCCGATGTCCACAATCCGGAAAAGGACCCCCTGCCGCTTTTCAAGCCGCTGTTGATAACGTCCCATCGCATGGAAAAGCCCGCGCGAAAGACGCCGGCTTGCCCGCTCCACATAACGCATATGGGAAGCAAGCACCGGAGAAAGTTTCCGGTGCCTGAAAAGTCCTCCCGTGTGACACCACTGCCTCGGATACCACCTCAGGTAAAAACGGCTCGCATCAAAGAGGATCTTCGTTTTTTTACCGAAGGATTGATTCGGCTCAAGGAGTCCTCCCAGAAGGCGCATGTGATGGTCCATCGCCTCGCGCGCGATAAAAAGACGCATGATTTCACTCGTCCCTTCAATGATCATATTGATCCGGGCATCGCGCATGATCCGCTCGGCCGGGATCGGGCTTTCACCCCGCGCTTTCAGGGAATGGGATGTCTCGAAACCCCGCCCGCCCCTCACTTGAACGGTTTCATCAATCATCCGCCAGCTGTGTTCGGAACAGAAAAGTTTTGCCATCGATGCCTCGAGGCGGATATCCGCATTCCCCCGGTCGGCAAGGGCCGAGGTAATCCAGGTCATTGCCTCCATCGCAAACGTATGCGAAGCCATGTAGGCGAGTTTCTGGGTGACCGCTTCGTGCTGTCCGATCGGCGCGCCCCACTGGTGTCTTTCATTCGCCCATTTCCGGCTGATGTTGAGGCATCGTTTTGCCATCCCGGTGCATCCGGCGGGAAGGGTGAGCCGCCCGGTATTCAAGGTGATGAGCGCAAGTTTTAATCCCAGGCCGAGTCCCCAGAGGATATTTTCGGCCGGGACCTTCACATTCCGGAACCGGAGGAGCCCGTTTTGGATTCCGCGGAGCCCCATGAACTGACACCGGTGCGCCACTTCGACACCGGGCCAGGTTTTCTCGACGATGAATGCGGTGATCTGCTTTTTCGTGCGGCCGCCGACCATCTTCGGGGGCGTTTGTGCCATCACCACCATCACATCCGCCACCGGCCCGTTCGTGCACCAAAGTTTCTCCCCGTTTAAAAGATAGAACTTGCCCTCTTCGGTTGGGGTGGCGGTCGTTGACATCTTGGCCGGATCCGATCCGACATCCGGTTCGGTGAGGGCGAATGCGGAGATCTCACTTCTGGCAAGCCGCGGCAGATATTTTTTCTTCTGTGCCTCCGTCCCGAAGAGTTTCAAGGGCTGGGGGACGCCGATACTCTGATGGGCGGAGAGCCAGACGGAGGTGGAGCCGCAGTGGCTTGCGATCATGGCGATGGAGCGGTTATAATTCAACTGCGAAAACCCGAGCCCCCCGTATTCCTTCGGGATTTTCATTCCGAAGCAGCCCATCTCCATGAGTCCTTTGATTACTTCCAGGGGGACCTCGCCGGTCCGGTCGATTTCTTCCGGGTCCACTTTATCGAGGAGAAATTTCTCCAAGCGCGCAAGGAATGCATCCCCCTCAATCCGGTCTTCTTCCGGCTGGTCGGGGAAGGGAAAGATAAGATCCGAGCGGACATGCCCCATGAAAAGATCACTGACAAAGGAAGGTTTTTCCCAGGTGGCCTGGCGCGCCTCTTCGGCGACCTCAAAGGCCTCCCGGCGCGCCTCTGTCATTTTCCGTTTCGGGAGGAATGCTTCCGGCATGGCTTTATTGTACCGGAAGGTCCCCCTTCTTGCAACAACTTGTTCCGTTTGGAATTACAGGATTTTCTTGATATAATCGAAAAAACCCTGAACAAGGAGGCGAATGGTCATGAATGCGCGCGGATGGGTCGGTGAGGGCTTTCGAAGTGCCAAGAACAATCTGAAAATCGTCGGGCTTTTCTGGCTGATTGGGGTTCCGTTCCAGTTGAGCAACTTTGCGAAGCCGCAGGCGGCGGGAGTGGCCTTCGGGCTTTTATTCGCCCTTCTCATTGTGGCCCTCCTCGTCGTCAACTTCATTCTCTGGATCGGCCTTATCCATTATCTGAAACTGCGCAAAGAGGGAAGCGCGGCCACCCTTGGAACCCTTTGGGGAGGGGGGCTTGCCTATTTTTGGCGGATTGCGGGACAGACGATCCTTCTTTGGATTCTTTTTGCAGTTATCGGTCTCCTTTCCATGGCGCCTTTTCTTTTGACGGTCATCGCACCCGGCGTCGTCTTCCTGCAGGTGTTGAGTGTTCTGCTTGCGATTCTGATTTTTTCGGTCGGGCTTTATTTTATCCTGCTCGCGTCCGCCTTTGCCGGTATTATTCTGATTACCCGTTCCGAGCGGATCGTGGTCGCCATCAAACAGAGCTTTTTCTTCACCCGGCGCCGCCTCTGGATCATTACCCGGATGGGCATCCTTTTCTTTTTGATTTTTGTGGGTGTGGCGATCCTCGCGGGAATTCTGTCGTTTCTTTTGTCCACATTCGGCATGGGCGGGAAGATGAACGAAAACCTCCTTGGACTTCTTGTGAGTCTCCCGGCGACTTTCATCTCACTGGCGAGCACCTCCGCCTTTGTTTACTTTTATCTGACGGAGTCCGCCGAGGAAGGTGTCCAGGCCGCATCGGCCGGTCCGGGTCCAACCCCTGGCCAGATGCCTCCGCCTCTTGCGGATTGATTCACTGTTCTTTGAAACAGAAGAGAAATTCGCTCCCCTGTAGCTCAGCTGGTAGAGCGGGTGGCTGTGTCCTTTAAGACGCAGCTTCCACGGGAAACCGTGGTTGACAAAGCAGGCTAATTCAGGGAACCCTAACGGGGCAAGCCCACGGGAATCCTGAGCGAAGTTCCGAGCGAAGCGAGGAACGAGCCCTGAGCTTGTCGAAGGACGAAGTCCCCTTTGCAAGGAAAACGTGCAGAGACTTTACACCTGCTACCCTCATCCTGAGCGAGGCCGCAAGGCCGAGTCGAAGGAAAGGGTAAAGAGAAAGTCCAGGCCCAGGCGAAAGCCGGGGATCACCTGTAACCACTAGGTCCGAGGTTCGAGTCCTCGCGGGGGAGCCAAT
>CAMTXH010000025.1:0-45308 GCA_947085655.1 uncultured Omnitrophica bacterium
AAGAAAAGTAAGGAAAATGCATAAGCAATGGTCAAAATTCTTCTTCTGTTGATTTTTCTTAAATCTAAGAAATTAAAGACAAAATTTAAAAAAGAGGGAGCAATGGAGACAGAGCCTGCTGTTAGCGCACGTGCCCAAAAGAGGGCCATTTTTTCCGTTCCCGATATCTGCCAAATAAAATAAGAAAAACACCATATAGCAACATTAAAATTTAAAATGACAAAAGAGTGTTTTATGCGCGGCTCTCGTCCTTTTAAATAGACCCATACCCCCAAGGCGACAACACCAATTGCATTTATAAGACCACTCAGTGCCCAAAAATTCAGTTGCATCTTTTTAATTACCTGTGCTTAACCTAATTGCTGTTATCACCCCGATACTGTACGGAATTGCCAAGTAATTGCCGATAGAAACGACGCTGAAATGAACCTGATTATGCGCCAATAAATAACTCGTGCTTCCTGAAAGGTAGCTGACAATAAGGGTCAAAAGAAGAGTTAACGTCTGCTTTTCCTGTACGCTTCCCCGCGGTGATGCTTGAAGCGCCTTCAGGAGTGCCCACGAGCAGCACACAATGATAAAGAAAAAATAGAGCTCAAAAATATGATAGAGCGGCCCCGGATCCTTAAAGTAAAAGTTCCCTGTACGCAGTGAAACCCTCGTGATCAGAAAAGGAGTTCTAGTCGATATCAAGAAGAAAAGTGAAAGAAATCCGGAAACAACCAACAATTTTTTTCCAAATCCCCTTTTTAATGTATCTAACAGGAAGTGTCGAATGAACATAAGATTAAAAAGTGGCACAAAAACAACACAAGCCAGAAAAAGTTTTGTCCACATAAGGGCTGCATCCATCGCCTTGGAGGCAACTGCAGCCATGGAAAAAAATGCCCAGCCGGCGATGGCGCATCCGAGCAGCGTCCCCGATACATTTAAACCCTTACGAGGATTTTTCAAGAGTAGATAACCTGCCATCACTATGTAACTCACTCCCAATACAAGATAAGAAAAAGGTAGATTAAATAAATTCATATTCAACGTGCATCCGTAAACGATGTAATGAGACGAATCTTTTCTGCTTGGAAACCATGGTCGACAAGACCTATGACTCGCCTCAGGACAACGTGAATATCAATCCTTTCAAATTTCGGAGGATGCGGTTTCGCAAAATCCAATAGGTCCTTCGTGAGGCCTTCGATTCTGTTTAACTCTTCCCCAACCACCGTTCTGAATTTTTCAACAAAGGTTTTGTCTTGATGCCGTTCGGCAAGAAAATTTGTAAACGTTTTAATGCTCGTTACCGGATTTTTAATCTCATGGGCAATGCCAGAGGCAAGAGTGGCGGCGACTCGCAACTGATCGGTGCGACGAACCTCTTCTTGGAGTTTCTCTTTTTCTTCAGCCAATGACTCAAGTGTCCCCTTGAAAAAACGGAGATCCACAAATCGCTGAATCCGATTTTTAAGAGGTTGGAAAAGAAGGGCTATCGCCAAAAGCGCCAAGATTGTGATAGGAAAGGAGCGATACCCAATCGCTGTCTGGAAAGAACGTTCCATAGACCAAACAATGATAAGGTATATAAGAGTAATTGACGCTACCAAGATGGAATAAACAAGACTTCGTTTAAAAACGATGTTGATATCCATAAGTTTATATTTAAAGATAGCATAGGTCAAAATCATAGGATAAAGAGGCACGGTAAAATGTAAAATTGGATAAACATCTATATTGAATACCATTAAGAAAGTCGTTCCCCCTCCACTGAATCCAAGAGCGGATGCTACCAGAAAATATTTAATTTGCATGCGTTTTATTCCCTGGCAGGCTTTGAGAAATTTCATTGCTAAGAAATGCGCGTAGATCACTGTGCCAAAGAAAAAAACAACGAAAAGTGAATAAGCCGGCCCAGGCGGGGAGTCGACATAAAAAGAGTTAAAGACATATCTTAAGTTAGTAATGAATACTTTGGTAATACCTACCCAATCTGTAATATTTAAGGTAAAGAACATTAACCCCAGAAAGTAAGTTGCAAAAATGATTCTTGTCTTCTTGATTTCTAAGAATTCAAAAACAAAATGAATAAAGAACACAGGTATTAAAATAACCCCGATATTGGCAAATCGAAGCCAGAAGAATACATCGTTTTGATTTAGTGTGGTAGAGAACTTAAAAGCACCCAATCCCCAAACAGCAACTGCAAAATTAAAGATAGCCCAGATCTTGTTTAAAAACTTCTTCCCTTTAATCCAGGAAAAAATTCCAAGTGAGAGTGCGCTGACAAAGGTAAGAAGCCCTGATAATGCAAATAAGTTCATTTTCTAGGGTTGCCTCTTTTTCTCTATGAACACAATGGCAATGAAATTTCGAATATTGTCCCTTTGTTTACCTGTGAAGTTACTTTAATCTTTCCTTTGTGGTCCTCGATGATCCGTTTAGTGATGGCAAGGCCTAATCCTGTACCACTTTCCTTTGTCGTGTAAAAGGGCTCGAAGATGTGGTCCAATTGCTCTTTGGTCATCCCAACACCGGTGTCTTCGATCTTAATTTTAAGCCAGCCGTCATCGGTTTCTGTTGAGATTCTCAATTCTCCCCCGTTCGGCATCGCATCCATGGCGTTCAGGAAAAGATTCAAAAATGCCTGTTGGAGTTGAGAGGCATCACCCATGATTTCAGTATTGGGACGATGGTAGTCTCGGACAAGGGAAATTCGAGCGTGTGCGAGAGTTGTGTTAATAAGCTCGAATGCCCGATCGATGGAGCGGTGCAAATCAACCAAAATCAACTGGGGAGAGCTCGGCTTTGCAAAGTGAAGGAGATCGCGAACCAGCCGCTCAATCCGGTCGATTTCCTGCCCTACAACTTCTTTAAACTTCCTTCGAAAGGACGGGTCACTGTGTTTTTCTTCCAAATAGGAAGTAAAGGTTTTGAGACTTGTAAGAGGATTTTTGATTTCGTGGGCGATACCGGAAGCAAGTGTACCAGCAAGGCGAAGTTTTTCTCCCTTGACCAACTCCTCCTCTAAACGTTCGTTTTGTTCTGCAAGGGAATCCACCGTTCCCCTAAAGAAATAGCGATCTACGAAAATCTGGGTTTTGTTTTTAATCGGTTGGAAAAAGAGGGCGATTACCAACAGAGCAAACATCGTTATTGAAACGGATTGATACCCGATTGCCGTCTGAAAAATTCTTTCCGCGCTCCAAACACAGATAAAATAGACAAGTGTAATGGCTGTGACGAGGAAAGAATAAATAACACCCTTTCGAACTGCGACTCTGATGTCCATCAGGTTATGGCGAACAATAGCATAGGCCATGGTTATAACAAACAGAGATATTGTGAAATTCAGGACAGGTAGAATGCTTACACGATACCATCCAAAATAATTTAATGACCCCCCAAGGTAACCTTGAAGGGAGCAGATAAAGACGTAAAGAAGCTGGGTTCGAAAGGCGCCAGTTGCGGATTGAAGCGCGCGATACATCAAAAAGAAGGAATAACCAACAAGTAGCGAAAAATGGGCAAGACCGATGTGAAAGAGAAGGCCAGCATGCGCCCAATACGGAAAAATTAGGAAGGGTCCACCCTCTTTGGCATAGAAGGGGGAATAGACAAAAAGCGAAAGACAAAAACTCACCACGTAATTGATTACACAGAAAGATCTTTTATCTTTCATCTTCAAAAAAGACATGACGAAGTGGATAAAGAGAGAAGGAATAAATAAAACACCGATCATACAAGTTCGGAGGAAGAAATCGGAAAGCCCTTTACCAGGCGTTACAAGCCAAAGAAAATAAAAAAACGAAAAGAAGGCGACGCTAAACGAGAAGAGAGAGAAGATTTTATGGGTAAAGTCCCGCCCATATCTCAAAACGATAATCCCGATCAAGGAACAGGCGAGAAAATTGACGAACCCTGACCCTGAATAGTAGCTAAGCGGTAAAGATAGCAATTAATTTCTCCTTATTAAAACCTCCAGGAGACGTTGACACCGAAGAGGTGGCTTAAGCTGTCGTAGATGCCGTCAAGATTGGAGGCGCCGTTATCGCTGCAACAGGATGTAGAGTCAAAGGGGTCGGCCACGCTGTTGTTGATGCGCCGGGCATCCCCGACGATCAATACATAGGCGGCATCCACTGTGACGTCTTTCCATTCTACCCCGAGGCCGCCTGTGAAATTGTGCCGGTCGGTGTCGGGTAACGAGGCCTCAAAATGGTCGCCGGGAACCGGAGTCTCATAAAAGTAATAGCCGGTCCGCAGTTTCAGCCAGTCGAGCGCTTTGTATTCAAAGCCGGTGCCGACGCTGATCGTGCTTTTCCAGTCGCGCGGGAAGGGATTGACATTTGCCGGATTTAAGACTAAAAGGCGCGTGGCACCCGTCTCCTGGGGCCATTCATAAATCGTGGCTTCAACTGCATCCCACCCTGTCCAAGCAAAGTCTGCTTCCCATGTCCATTTTTTGGAATCGGGTGTATAGGCATACCCCATTTCGATACTCTCAGGGAGAGTCAGTTTGCTCTCTGTCCGGGTTTCATAAGTACTGCCCCCAAAGGCGGTGGCGAAGGTGCCTGAAAGTCCTGACAGACGGAGGCGCCCTTTATTCTGGATGCTGGCCTTGCTCCTGAAGGTGGTGCCGAAGCGGTGGTTTTCATTCGGTTCGTAATAAAGCCCAAAGTTGTAACTGACCCCATGGCCGTCGGCTGTGATCTCCTGGTGGCCTACCAGATTAGGCGTCGTCTCTACTCCTCCTGTTAAGTCGCTGTTCGTCCGCGACACATTCACCTTTTTCTCAAGTCTTGCGGTGGAATCCCAGAAGGAGAAGCCGCCTGCAACCGAAAAATCGTCGCTCACCCGGTAGGCGACGACCGGGTTAAACTCGATGAGGGTCAGTTCCGTGTTGGTTGCCTGAAAACGGGCAAAGCTTGCATCGTCCCATTCGGTGATGAGCCCGTATGGGGCGGCCATGCCAAAGCCGAAGGAAAGGCGCTCATCTAAGTCATTTCCGGTTGTGAAAAATAAATGCGGGACGGAGATGACCGATTTCTCATTCTCTGTCGGATTGCCGCCGAAGGTCTTGTGGCCAAATTGAAGCACTTCAAACGTCACGCCGGTCTCCAGTTCACTTTCATCCAGGAAGGCCATCCCGGCCGGGTTCATATAGACGGTGGTGGCATCCTCAGGACTTGCGGTTGCGGAGTTTCCCTTGCCGAGGGCCCTGAGCCCGACGACCTGGTTACTGAAACCACCGGAGCCGAGGGCGAGGGCCTCGGGCAACACCATCATCTGAACAAACAGGAAAAGAACAACTACTGCGACGATCCTGAACGCTGGCGAATCCACTGATGTTTTCATCTCCCCCATCCTCCTATAAGGTTATTCTATAATCCCGTGCTCTGCTTTCTTACGCCATGACCAGGCCGCCGTCCACGAAGACGACCTGGCCGGTGATGTAGCGACCCCCCTCAAGAAGAAAGGCAGCCACTTTCGCCACCTCTTTGACCTCGCCGAGCCGGCCGAGGGGTATTTCTTTGAGGATCTCCTCCTTCAGTTTTTCGTTTAAGTTCTGTGTCATTTCCGTGTCAATGAACCCAGGAGCAATGGCGTTCACCCGGATGTTGAACCGGCCGACCTCTCGGGCAAGCGATTTGGTGAACCCCACAATCCCTGCCTTGGAGGCCGCGTAATTCGTCTGGCCCGGCCTTCCGACCATGCCCGCAATAGACGCAACATTAAGAATATCGCCGTCTTTTTGTTTGATGAGCTGCTTGATGACAGCCCGCGTAAAATTAAACGCCCCGAAGAGGTTTGTCTCAATCACCTCTTCCCAGTCCGGAGGTGACATCATCATCAGGGGCTTATCCCGGGTAATGCCGGCGTTATTGACCACCCCATCAAGCCGGCCGAACCGGTTGACAGTCTCCCGGACCACTTCTTCCGCCTTATCAAAGGCGCGGACATCTGCTTTGAAAGCAACCGCTTCGCGACCATCCGCTTTCAGTCTTTCGACCAGTTCCTTAGCCAGTTGGTCGCTTGATGCATAGATAAAGGCGACTTTGGCGCCTTGGGAAGCGAGTTCCTCGACGATTCCCCTTCCGATCCCCCGCGTCCCCCCTGTGACAATGAACGACTTACCTTTAATCGCCATACGGACTTTCAGAAATTCAGGACTTCGTGAAACAATTTACAAAAAAAGCCCTTTTTCCCTGACCCCCGTTCAAACAAAATTGGACAAGGAATCCGAGAAAAAGGGCACCCAGGGCCTTCTGCAATCTTATGATTTACCCGCCACTACACGGGTAAAAATTGCAACCTTTATTATACAAAGCCGTACAAAATTGTCAAGCAGTTTTTCACAGCCCCCTTTTTTTGTGAAACTAAGTCTGGAACGAAGAAATTGGCCACTTGGGGATATCTTCATAACATATTATATTTCAAATAGTAATGAAACGACCCAGACAAACCTAAAAACTCCCTTTTGTAAAAATTATCTTTTGGAACAAAGTCACATTTTTGAGAGAGAATTGGCCAAAAAAAGCCCTCTGGTTACCTTGACTTTTGCCTTCAGGGAAGGTATACTTTAAAGGGTTGCCCTGGGCATTGGGGGTTGCCAAGCCCGCGGGGGCTTGGCTTATTTTTTTGAGGATAAATTTAGGGCTTTTAAAAAGTGTGTCAATTTCAAAAGTGTAAAAAATTCATCCTTTTCCTCTCGATTTTCACCGGACTTCTTCTTCTCTCCGCCCCTCCGGTCATTGCAACAGTGGAAATGACCTCTGATGGAGGTGGCGGCGGGAGCTGCGGGGGCTGCCCTGTTACGAACCCGACCGGTCCCAATCCCCCTCAAATTACCTACCCGCCGAATGGGCATGCGTTTCGGATCCCGGCGCGGCTTCCGATGGCGCTTCCGATCATGGCGGATGACCCGGATGGAGACAATGTCACCATCAACGTGACCTCTGTTCTTCCCGGTTGGGTTACCGTAGACAATACCAGCAATAACAGAGATCCGGCCACCCTTCTTTTAAAAGGAACGACGCTCGTTTCTCATATCGGAAAGCGTTCAGACCCGCCCACCTTTACCTTTACCGTTACCGCAACAGACGGCGTCAACACCTCTGCCCCGCTCACGGCAAATGTGTACGTAACCCGTTTTCAGGAAAAGTTGCCTCCGGGAGGCGACACGGCCGATACCCAGACGGTTGATTTCGCGGATATGGACGGAGACGGAGACCTGGACATCCTGACCGCCACGCCCGGAATCCACCATGCAGGCCTTGACCCCTCCAGCGTGACCGTCAGTCCGACCGAATATATCCGGCTTTATCAGAATAACGGAAACGGGACATTTACCGATATTTCCGATGTGCTGGGAGCGAATATCCCCGGAGGCAGCGGCTGTTTTTTAGCAGGAACCCCTGTTCTGATCCCTGATGGAACGACCCGCCCGATTGAAAAATTTAAGGTGGGGGATAAGGTATTGGCCTTTGATGCGGAAGGCAAAACCTTCAAGGAAGATACGGTCAAACAATTTTTCGAACATGACGCGGACCTTTACCTCATTGTAAACGGGCACCTGAAAGTGACCCCCAATCACCCGGTCTATTCGGATGGAAAGTGGGTTCAAATCGGGTCATTAAAAGTGGGGGATTCCCTTCTTGATTCGGAGGGCAAGCCCCTCACCATCGCCTCCATTCAGGAAATTCAGGAAAAGGTCAAAGTCTATAATTTGGAAATCAATCCCTATCATACGTATATTGCGGGCGGCGTGGTGGTGCATAACCTGAAAAAAATTCCGGAACTTTCGGGGGAACCTTCGGGAAGCCCGACTTCGGAGCCGCAATTGCAGACATCATCCTCCAAAGGAGAGCCGCTGGTTATGCCGAGGATACTTCCGGCGGATGAACCGCCGGGCGGCCCCGGCATCAGTCCGGAGCAAAGATGGCGCGGGATGAGTGCGCGGTTTGTCTGGCTCGGTTCGGGAATCCTTCCGGATATTCTGATCGTTCATCGCGGCACAGACCACGCCTTGCAAGGGGTCAATCAGGGCGAATATGTTATTCTCCAGAATGACGGCACCGGGCGGTTTGACAGCGCTGCCTATCCGCCGATCCGGAACACCCTTCATGGGGCGTCCAACATCGCTTTTTTCTACAGCCATCCGGACGACAAAAATAACCGCTCCCAATGGGCCTTTCTCCTGGCCAACTCCGGCTCAAGCACTATTTCGGCCAACAGCCGAATTTTTGATAAGGACAGGGTCGAGAGAACAACCTATTTTCCGCCGCCGGGGGCAGGCAACGATCCCGAATGCATCTCCGAGGCAGGGGGGGTGACGGCCGGCGATATCAACAATGACGGCGACCAGGATCTTTTCCTCGGGGGATTCGCTTTTTATGACCAAAGCGGGAATTTCTACCAGACCTCCAGCTGCTACCATAACGGCACCCTGATCACCCATCCGGCAAAAGACCGGAAGCGAAATTCCAGAATTTTTGCCAATGCGGGTGCGGTGTCGGGCGAGGTCGGTGACTTCAGCACGACGTCTTTTGCTGATCTTTCCTGGCCTTCCACGGTCCCGACCGATCCGGCCGGCTACAACTGGTTTAATCTCTTCCGCTACGAACGGAAGGCCGATTTTGTGGATGTGGATTTGGACGGCAGTCTTGATTTGGTTCTGGCGGATCCGACCCCCAAGGCCCCGGCGGCCTACGGGGATGCCATCTTTGTCAACAGTGGAAGCGGCAATTTCACTCATTTGCCGGGACGGCTGAATTGGGAGATTTACCGGGATGCGGACGTAGAGGTGGGTGATCTGGACCTGATCCAGTCGGGAGGGGGACAATTCTACCGGGAGATCATCTACGTTCCGTGGAAGGGTGAAATCAGGGCGCTAAAGACCGTTGACTCCGGCTCGTGGTACGAGGATAACACCAAATGGGACTTCCCTCAAAATCCGCTCGGAGACATCAATAACGCCTTGAAACTGGGTGACCTTGACAATGACGGGGATCTGGATCTTTATCTTGCGAAAGATGCCGCTGACCGGATTTATTTCAACATGACCTGCACACCCGCATCCCCGTGTCTTGCGGCCCGGGACGCCAAATTCATCTCCCAGGAGGTTCCGACAACGATGGTCGGCGGACAGACCTATTCCGTGAGTCTCACCTTCCAGAATAAAGGAACCTCCGACTGGTCCCAGTTGGGGAATTTTAAGCTCGGCTCCCAAAACCCGCAGGACACCATGAGGTGGGGCTTAAACCGTGTCCTCTTCGGTGCGGGAACCGTCACAACCGGCCAGTATAAAACGTTTACGTTTAATGTCACGGCGCCCACCGCACCGGGGACTCACAACTTCCAATGGCAGATGCTTCAGGAAGGGGTGGAATGGTTCGGAGAGCGATCCGCAAATGTTTCCGTGCTGGTGGGTGAGCCCCCCTCTGTTCCGATTGCGGACCCGCAGTCGGTCACCCTGAATGAGGATGACCCGCCGCTCAATATCATCCTGACCGGCTCGGATGCAGGGTCGGATTATCCGCTCACCTTCAGCATTGTAAGCCCGCCGAGCAAAGGCACATTGAGCGCCATCACCCCTCTTACGGATACAAGCGCACAGGTCACATATGATTCGAATCTGAATGAAAACGGCTCCGACAGTTTCACCTTCAGAGTAACCGATACGGACGGTGAAATCAGTCCTCCTGCCACTGTTTCTATCACGATCAATCCGGTCAATGACCCGCCGACCGTGAATGCAGGACCGGATCAAACTTTCAATGTTACGAACCAGAACAACAATCCTGTTCCGGTCAATTTAAGCGGCTCTGCCGTGGATCCGGAAGGAAGCCCGATCGCGTTTTATCGCTGGATGGAAGGTGCGGTTCAACTCGGCTCCGGACCCTCCATCACTTATAGTTTCTCAGTCGGCTCTCATGTGGCGACGCTCGAGGCCTCGGATGGTACCCTGATCGGAAGGGATAGCGCCCTCATTAAAATTGAAGGATACCCGAGACTTTCGACCGAAAGCGGCGATCCGGCTGACCCTGACATCAATGTGACGCTCTTCGAAATTATGCCGAGGGACGACGCCTTCTGGGTCAAATTCATCGGAACGGACGACAACCTGGGTGCATTGCCAGGGCCGGCGGATGACGACAAAGTTACTCTTTCTGTGGTCGGGTCGCTGCCGTCATGGCTTCAATCGTTCACCGCCCCGGCCCCGGATAATCCGGTTGAATTTACCTTCCGCGCCAGAACCGGAAGACCCAATACCAGCGACATCGGAACCCATACGCTGACCGTCCGTGCCACAGACAACTCTTCCCAGACCTTTTCGGTGGACCGGACCATTACGATCCGTGTCCGCCGGTTTGAAGATGTTTCAAACAATCTTACCGGTGATTCAAACCGGACTACCGGAGCGGACGCTACCGATATTGATGGAGACGGAGACAAAGATATCGTCATCGCGCACCTTCCCTCTTCGGAGGGGACCACCTGGCCGGGTGTCCGGATTTTAATCAATAACCACCCTGATCGACCCGGCTTAGGTCTTTTCACGGATGATACGGATGGAAGGTTGAGGAATCTCGCCGGGTCAAATACTACTTACTATAGTCACAGCGTCCGGTTCGGCCGGCAGGGGACAACGGGACCTTTTAATCTCCTCTTCCTTTCCAATTGGCGGCGGACGCAAGGAGCCGCCCCTTACGAATGGTGGGAACAGGCACTCGCCTATCGGCTGGCCAATAACGGCTCGGGTGTTTTCAGTCCGGATCGGACAGCCGGCGGTGTGTTCGAATTTATCACGCGCAGCAAAATGGTCAGGGGGGACGGTGCCCTGATTGACGCCAGTTTTGGAGCAGACATCGAAACCGCGAGAGTGAATGGCGGCTGGCTCACCGGCTTTTTCGCAAATTCCCTGACCGGAGAATACATGTCTCCTCCCCCCAAACAGTGGAACTACGCCGCCGATTCGGAGTCCTTCAGGTGGAACGACGCAAAGGATTCCTCTGGTAATAACTTTTTATTCAACCATATTGACCCGGCCCCAGCCGACTCGAACAACCCCTGTAACGGCGGGGGTTTGACTTGCACTCCGAAGACGCATGATATCGAATTGGCGGATGTGGATGGAGATAATGACCTTGATGTCTTCACAGGAAGCACCTGGACGATTGCCACGGCAACAGGGTCCACGCCGTCACCGGCACGGCTCTGGCTGAATAGCGGCGGCAGTTTCTATCAATACAATATCTCGTTTACCGCCATTAATAACTCCAAACAAAAAGCGGCGTTTACCGACCTTGATGGGGACGGAAAGCAGGATCTGATCACGGCCGATACCTCAAACGGGCTTAAGATCTTCAGGAATACCCGGAGAGACGGGTTTGTGGAGGTCTCCTTTGCCTCTGCCATCACCAACCCTGCCGGCATCACAAACAGCGATTGTAAAGAGGTGGTGGTGGGAGATATCACGGGTGACGGAAAACCGGACATCATTATGGTCGGAAACGGCTCCTGGAAGGAGAAGATTCTACGAAATACCAGCACCTCCGGTTCCATTTCCTTCGTTGATGAGAGCGGCTCCCTGCCGGATATTACAGATAATAGCGAAGGGGGACTGTTGGTGGATATCGATAATGACGGGGACCTCGATCTTTACATCTACAATAACGGAGCGGATAAACTCTATGAGAATAAGACGATTCCATAGTCAAAAAATTTGGGGTATCCTCTTTGTGGGATTTCTTCTGGGTGTTACGCCCCTTTTTGCAGAGGAACCTCCGGTAATCGCTGAGACGGCGACAGCGGTTGAAGCAGTTACGGCGGGGGCGGGGGAACCGCTTTCTGTGAGGCCTTTTGAATCAGGAGCCGAGATTACCCTCGAGGTCAAAGAAAGCGGGAATCAAAAAGTAAGGATTTTGGATGCCAAAGGAAAGACGGTTTCTCTTCTTCACGAAGGATTTTTACCGGCAGGGAGGCACACCTTGATCTGGAATAGCGGGGTGAATACCCCAACGTCCCGTTACGAGGCGGAAATTTCAAAAGACGGGTCTTCCCCTCTTCGTCAATCCTTCTTCTACAAAAAACCGAGACTCCATCCTTCGAAATCAATCTGGAAAAGTCCGAATCCGTAAGGGCTAAGAAGAGCGCTTTCGGGAGGTTTTCTTGCGGCCTTTTTTGGGCGGGCGTCCGCGCTTCCGGCGCTTACGGCGTTTTTCGGCGAGCTTTTTCTTCATCTTTTCTTTGCGGAGCCGCTCCCGCTCCTCAAAGTAGCGGCGGGCTTCCTCGTTCTGCCTCCGGAGGTAATCGTCAATCAGCCGGCCGAGCCGCGTCTCCCCCTCCCCCAGAATCTGCTTGAAAAAAATGCCGAGCCCGAAAAAACCGGGTTCCAGATTCTCGCACCGGACCACGACCCCGTCGCACTGGACGCTTCCCCCGCCGGGGCCCGGGGGGAGAGTCAGCATCACATCGGCCTGGGTCCCGACCGGGATTTCTTTTCCCACTTTGACATAAGTCCCGAGGAAACTGATATTTTCCGTCTGGGTGGAAATCACCTCCCCCCCGACCGAAAGTTGGGCGGGCATTGTGACATTGACGCGCCTTCCGCGCCGGCTCCGTTCATCCCGTTCAGGCATCTTTCCCTCCGTGTCTTTCCTTTGTATTATATCCGAAAAGTGCCCCTCCGCAAAAGAATTTTTATGGTATAATGGATGTGGAAAATGCCATGGCGTTAGAGTTCAGACAGACCCAAAAACAGGTTCAGAAGCTCCTTCTGACCCCCCAGATGCAACAGTCGCTCCAGGTCCTGCAGATGACGACCCAGGAGCTCAAGACCCTCATCAACCAAGAACTTGAAAATAACCCTGTACTTGAGGAAGCGGAGGGGGAAAAAAGAGAGGAACAGGAAGCTTTCTCCTCCGAGTTTGAGCAAATTCTCGACGAAGATGAAACCGGAGAGGCGTACATTTCCCAGCCGGGAGACGCCCAGCGGGAGCAGGAAAAACGGGACTACCGGGAAAGTCTCATCACCAAGCCGTACTCCATTCAGGAGGAACTCCGGAAGCAACTGGCCGTCGCCTTCCAAGACCAGGAAAGCCGCCGGATCGGGGAATTCATCCTCGGAAATCTCAATGAGTCCGGTTTTCTTGAAATGGCCCCTTCCGAAATCGCAGAAACCCTCCGTGTCGAGCCGGAGAAAGTGGAGAAAGTTCTCAATGCGGTTCAGCATTTTGAACCGCCCGGCATCGGAGCCGGCGATCTCCGGGAAACGCTTCTCATCCAACTCGAACATGCAGGAGACAAAGACTCCCTTGCCTACCGGGTGGTGGAAAAATACCTCCCGGAACTCGGCCGGAAGCGCTACGCCCCCATCGCCAAGTCGCTGAAAGTTTCCCTCCAGGCGGTGAAAGAGGCGCATGAGCGGATCAGCCGCCTCCAGCCCCGCCCCTGGCAATCCCGCGAAAGCCAGGCGGTCTATCTGACGCCGGACCTCATAGTCAGCCACAAGGACGGCCGCTATGAACTCTCCTTTGTGAATGAAGGTTTCCCGAGCATCCGGATCAATCCCCTGTACAAAAAACTCCTCCGGGTCAAGACTTCACCCAAAGAAACACGGGAATTCCTGAGGCAGCGGCTGAAGGAAGCGCTTGTGCTGATCCGCTGTCTCAATCAAAGGCGGGAGACGATTGCCAAGGTGGTCCGGGCGGTGATGGAGTACCAGAAGGAATTTTTGGAAAGGGGGGTGGAGCATCTGAAGCCCCTCACATTGAAAGAGGTGGCGGAAGTTCTCGGATGCCACGAATCGACCGTAAGCCGTGTCGTGACGAACAAAGTGATTGAAACGCCGCACGGTTCGTTCCCGCTGAAGTTCTTCTTTGACCGGGCCACGCGGACGGATGAGGCGGAAAATTCGGTCGCCTCCAAAGGGGTGATGGCCCTCATCGAAAAGTGGATCCGCGGAGAAAACCACGCCTCTCCCTTGAGCGACCAGGAGGTTGTCGAGCGGCTCAAACAGGAAGGATTCCACGTCGCCCGCCGGACCGTTGCCAAATACCGGCAGATCCTTAAAATCCTGCCGTCGTATCTCCGGAAGAAATAATTTTTTAAATGAATAAATAGAGATCGTCCTGCGTGAGGAGATTCCGGAGGAGCTGTTTTTTGTCCGCATCGGCGATCCGGGTGAATGAGACGCCGATGTTGAAGGAGGAGGGGTCATTTTTCACCGTCTCGGCACGAACCACCCTCCCCTCGCAGGGAATCGGGTTCATCTGATCCGGAAGATGGATGTTCAGATTCATCAGGGAACCGACCGGAAGGGCCTCCTGCGAGCGGAAGAGGATTCCGGAACCGCTGACATTTTCGGTGGTGAGAAGTCCCTCCAGGAAGGGTTCCTCAGTTGCGTAAACGGCGAATATATCTTTCACCACACGGGCGTGTCTCCTCCGGTCATAGTGGCGGGAATTCGCCTTTACGTCCACGTTTCTCCTTCCTCCTCCAGGGACTTTACGAGACTCACTTCGTAGGTCTGGATAAAGCGGATTAAAAAGATTTCCTCCCCCATCACCGCAAAGAAACTCCCGATCGCCTTGAAGAAAAATTCCTTTGTTCCGTCTTTGGAGTTTTCCCTGCGGGTGACGGTGAGATTGCGAAGCCGGCATCGGGGGTCATCGGTATGTTCCCGGATCCACCGGTCTACCGCATGCGCGTCCGGCAGTTGGATTCGGTTTCTGACCAGGTAAACGCACCGTTTTTGAATTTCGGCGTGGAGGCCGTTTTCGTCTGTGATCTCATGCATCCAGAGATCGCGCCGGTGGTTGTTCCGGGTGGTGAAGTTTTTGAAGATGATTTCACGCATGGGCACCCATCCCCGCTAAAGGCCTTATAAAAGATTTTAGATATTCAGGCAAAAAAAGGCGCTTACCCCAATTGCGCTATTTACTATAAGTATACCTACAAAATGCCAATTTGTCAAGATTTTTAAAAACTATTGAGTCTTTTTACAAATCTTGTAACCATTTTAATATCAACAGTTATAACTTTTTCCCAAAAAATATTTTCCGGATATTCGAGCGGTGGGTATAGACAATCAAAAAGGCCGTGAAAAACCCGAAACCGACCAAAACAGGGGCATTTCCCAAAAGAAGGATGGCAACCGGTGTTGCGAGCGCTCCCACCATGGAGCCGACTCCTACATTCCGGCTGACCAGCGTCACAATCACCCAGACCGCCACCCCCCAAAGAAGAGCCCCCGGCGAAAGCGCCAGAAAAACCCCCAAGGTGGTCGCCACTCCCTTGCCTCCTTTAAACTTTAAAAAGCAAGACCAGTTGTGACCCGCAATCACGCAAAATCCGAGTAGGATCCGGTAAAGCAGAGGATCCATCGGGAGGGAAAAACGGGCTTCCATGAAATGGGCAAAAGGCGCTGTCATGACAAACCCCTTCCCTGCATCGAAAAGAAGGGTGACGATGCCGGGTCCCTTCCCCAAGACGCGGAACGCGTTCGTGGCACCCACATTTCCGCTCCCATGTTCCCGGAGGTCGATTCCCTTCAACAGTCTCCCCAAAAGATAACTCGGAGAAACCGAACCCAAAAGATAAGCGAGGACTAACGAAAGGGGAATCATCCTCTTTGCCTCTTTTCTTCCCGGAACGTCAATTGAACCGGTGTCCCCGAAAGATCAAATTCCTCCCGGAGCCGCCGTTCCAGATACTGGAAAAAAGGCGGGCTTGGGGGGCGGGAGCCGAAAACAAGAAAACGGGGCGGGGCGGTGCCGGCCTGAACCAGATATCGGAGTTTGGGGGATCCTCCGGGGAGGGTCCGATTTTTCCGAATCGATTCAAGAAAGCGGTTCAAACGGGAAGTTTCAAGACGAAGGGTATGATGGGCTTTGACCTTATCCACCGCTTCAAAGGCCCGAAGGACATTCTGTCCGGTGAGAGCCGACGTGAAAAAAACCGGCATGATGTTCAGGTTACCCAGTCGCTTTCTAAGCATCGGTTCGGCTTTTCTTGGAGAAACATCTTTCACAAGGTCCCATTTGTTGACCACGAGGACGACCCCCCGTCCTTCCGTCACAATCAGTTTCAGAATCTGGAAATCTTCCTTTTGTATGCCGCAGGTTCCGTCAATCAGAAAAAGGCAGACGTCGCTTCTGCGAATCATCTCGCCGCTTGTCCGGATGCTCCGGAATAGAATCTCATCTTTGATCTTGGAGAAGCGGCGGATCCCTGCAGTATCAATCAAAAGGTAAGATCGCCCCTCTTTCTGAAACGGGACATCCACCGGGTCGCGGGTCGTTCCGGGGGCAACATCCACAATCACCCGCTCGTCCTTTAAAAGCGCGTTCAAAAAAGAGGATTTCCCGACGTTGGGACGGCCGACAACGGCAATCCGGAGCGATGGGGCCGGCTCTTCCTCCGGGGCTCCCTGGAAGGACTCAAAGAGCCGCTTCTTCAGATCCGGAAAGCCGCTCCGTTGGGTGCAGGAGACCGGAATCGGTTCCCCGAATCCCAAGGGATAAAAATCGACCGCACCCGCTTGAAGGGTGGGGGTATCCGCTTTGTTCGCGACCAGAAGAACCGGCTTTGAGGTCTTTCGGAGAAGAGCCGCAATCTCCGAATCGAGCGGAACAAGGCCGGTCCGGGCATCCACCACGAAAAGAAGAAGGGCCGACTCACTTATCGCCCGCCTCACCTGCTCCCGGACCTGCTTTTGAAGCGTTTCCTTCTCTGCCGGGATCACCCCTCCGGTATCCACCAGACGCGCGCGGCGGTTTCCGTCGGCGCAGACCGCCTCGATCCGGTCACGGGTTGTTCCTCCCTCCGGATGGACCAAAGAGCGGTCCGTCCCGACCAGACGGTTAAAAAGGGAGGATTTCCCGACGTTGGGACGGCCGACAATGGAGACAAGACCCGGCATTGAATTCATTTCCCGCGGTTTGAACCGGAAGGGTTCACCAGTGATGCTCCGTATCGAAGATAACCGAGACCCGAAAAAAGCGTCAAAAGGACCGTTAGGATATAAAGCGGCATCCGGGAAGGAATTCCCAAAAGTGCCGCCAGCACCGTGGTCATCTGGAAAAAAGTGGTCCATTTTCCGAGCCGGCTCGGTTTCACCTCGAGGTGCTGCGTCAGGAGGTGAATCAGCGCAGAGCCGCTTAAAATGAAAATGTCCCGGCTGATGACTGAAATCGTCACCCACGGCGGAATCCGGAAACGCTCCGAAAGATTTCCCAAAAGGGTCAACGCCAGATACGCACTCATGAGGAGGAATTTGTCTGCCAAGGGATCCAGCACCACTCCCAGTTCGCTCCGCTGGTGCAACACGCGCGCCAGGTACCCGTCGAGCCCGTCGGTCAGCATCGCAAGTAAAAAGATGAAAACAGCGGCCGTCTGGAGCGCCTCTTTCCCCGGGGCTACATAGACCAGCGACCCCACGAAAAAAGGGACGAGAAGGAACCGGAGGAGTGTAATCCAGTTGGGGAGCGTCATTTTCAGTGAATCCGCCGGATCCGGGTAAGCGGCCAGTAAACAAGAAAGGCCTTTCCGACAATCTGCCTGCGCGGCACAAATCCCCAGAAGCGGGAATCCCGGCTTGAGGCGCTGTTATCCCCCAACACGTAAAAGTGGCCGGGGGGAATTTGGACCGGTTCCTTTTCCTGGCCGTAGAGTCCCTGGTTGTAGTAATACCGCTCCCCGAATGCCCCCTCCGTCACCTTCTCCCCGTTAATCAGAAGCCGCCCTTCCTGAAGCGAAATCTTTTCATTCCCCTTTCCGACGAGCCGCTTGATAAAGTCCCGCTTCGGGTCCTCCGGATATTTAAAGACAACGACATCCCCCCTTTCGGGTTCCTTGAAACGGTAGAGAAACTTGTTGACGAGAATCCGGTCTCCTTCGAGAAGGGTCGGCCGCATCGAGCCGGTCGGGATTTTAAAGGCCTGGACAATAAACGTTCTGACCGCCAGCGCCAAAACGAGCGCGATGACAATCGACTCGACCCATTCCCGGATAACCCTTTTGAAGTGGGGATTCATTAGCGGACCTTGAGCGCCTCCAAAAAGGCCTCCTGCGGGATTTCCACCCGGCCGATCTGTTTCATCTTCTTTTTGCCGGTCTTTTGTTTTTCCCAGAGTTTCCGCTTCCGGGTAATGTCGCCGCCGTAGCATTTGGCGGTGACATCCTTTTTCATCGGCCCCAGACTCTCCGCAGCGATGATTTTTGTCCCGATCGCCGCTTGAATCTGAACCTTGAACTGGTGGCGGGGAATCAGTTCCTTCAGTTTCTTGGCAAGTCCCTTCCCTTTGGAAAAGGCCTTGGAGCGGTGCACAATCATCGAGAAGGCCTCACAAGGTTCTCCGTTAAGCAAAATGTCCAGTTTGACCACATCCGAGGGAAGACTCTCCTTGACCTCATAGTCCAACGAGCCGTACCCCCGGGTCACCGATTTCAGCCGGTCGTAGAAATCGACGATCACCTCTGAAAGAGGCATCTCAAAAAGAATTTTCACTTTGTCCTGATCCAGGTAGTCGCTGGAAATGTAGCGGCCGCGCCGCTCGGTCGCAAGCGTCATCACATCCCCGATCGCATGCTGCGGCGTCAAGACCATCGCCAGGATGTAGGGCTCCCGCACCTCCTCAATCTCCCCCTGGACCGGGAAACGACTCGGGTTATCCACTTTCACGACCGTTGCGTCTTTTTTCCGGATCGTATAGACAACGCTCGGCGTGGTCACAAGGAGATTCAAACCGTATTCCCGTTCAAGCCGCTCCTGAATGATTTCCATATGAAGAAGCCCGAGGAATCCGGCACGAAAGCCGGGACCGAGGGCGGCGGAATTTTCCGGCTCATAGACAAAGGAGCTGTCGTTCAAGTGCATCTTCTCAATCGCATCTTTCAGGAGCGGATAATCTTTCGGATTGACTGGATAGATGCCGCTGTAAACCATCGGTTGCAACTTCCGGTAGCCGGGGAGGGGTTCTTTGGCGGGATGCTCGGCATCGGTCACCGTATCGCCGATGGCCACTTCCTTCGCCGTTTTAATCGTTGCGGTGAAATACCCAACCTCCCCGCAGCCAAGTTCCTCGACCGGGGTCGGCTTGGGACGGAAGAGGCCGACTTCCTGCACCTCGTAGGTCGTCCCCTGGGCCATCATCCGGATCCGGAGGCCGGGTGTGACTTTTCCGTTCACGATTTTGAGATAGACGATCGCTCCTTTATAGGGGTCAAAGGTGGAATCAAAGATAAGTCCCTGAAGCGGTGTTTCGCCGTTTCCCGCCGGCGGGGGGACTTCCTGAATCACCCGTTCCAACACCTCTTCTATCCCGATTCGCTCCTTGGCGCTCACCCGGAGGATCCGTTCTTTTTCGATATGGGTGATCTCTTCGATCTGCTGTGCCGTTTTTGCCGGGTCGGCATGTGCAAGGTCGATTTTGTTGATCACCGGGATAATCACCAGATTTCTCTCCATGGCATGATACAGATTGGCCACCGTCTGCGCCTCCACCCCCTGTGCCGCATCCACCAGAAGAACCGCCCCTTCGCAGGCGGCAAGCGATTTGGAGACCTCAAAGGTGAAATCAACATGTCCGGGTGTATCGATCAGGTTGAGAAAATAACTCTTTCCGTCGGAGGCGGGATAAGAAAAAGAGACGGCGCTCGCTTTAATCGTAATCCCCCGCTCCCGCTCCAGTTCCATGTCATCCAGCATCTGGTCGCGGAAAATCCGCTTCTCGACCGCACCGGTCAACTCAAGGAACCGGTCCGCCAGGGTTGATTTCCCGTGGTCAATGTGGGCGATAATGCAAAAATTCCGGATGAGCCGCTGATCTTTCAACGGGATCTCCCCTTCAAAGCAAAATTCTTTCCCTTTTCAAGCAGCCGTTTGACTTCCCTTTGGGAACGTCCCTCCGCATAAATCCGAAGGAGCGGCTCTGTGCCGGACATCCGGAATAAAAGCCATCGATTTTCTCCCACCAATTTGAGTCCGTCCCGTTCACGGAACCCGAGGAATTCTCCGTCCGGCAAAAGACGCCTTCCCTCCCGCCGAAGCCGGCGGACGAGTTTTGCCCATCCCTCCTTCGGATAGGGAAGGTCTATCCGGTCCGTTTCAAAAGAACCGAACCGTTTTTTAAGCATCCCCAGGATTTGATTCACCGTTTGTCCCTGGGCGGCGAGAGATTCCAAAAGAAAAAGGGCCGAAAGAAGCCCGTCCCGCTCCGGGAGTCTTCCTCGAAAACCGAGTCCCCCCGATTCCTCCCCGCCCAGGAGAAAATCAGGGTCGGTTTTCATCCGGGAGGCGATATGTTTGAATCCGACCGGCACCTCCTCAAGCGGCAGACCGTACGAAGCGGCAAGGCGGTCCACCAGCGAGGAGCAGGAGACGGTTCGGACCACTTTCCCCCGGAGACGCCGTTTCTCCACAAGATGAAAAAGAACGATGGCGAAAATCTCACTGGGTGAAAGGAATAGACCTCCCGGGCCGACGGCGGCAAGGCGGTCACCGTCACCGTCCAAAGCCAAACCGATGTCATACCGGCCGTTTTTCATTTTCCGGACGAGCTCTCCCAGATGCTCCCGGATCGGCTCGGGAGGATGACCGCCGAAAAGGACGTCTCTTTCCCCGTGAAGGATTTCCAGCCGGAGCGACCCGATCGAAAAGGCCGCTTGCGCAAAGTTTCCGGTCACACCATGCAGACAATCGACCAATATCTTGAGGGGCCGTTTTTTAAAAAAAGAAGGGTCCAACCGGCGGTGGAGGGATGAAATATAATTCGTTCTTCCGGGACCGAGCAGGGTAATTCTTTTCCGGCGGCGCCCCTCCTCAAACGGCATCTGTCTGGGCCGGGTGTGACTGAGGAGTCTTTCAACGGCCTCGGTACCCCTTGCATCGTAGGAAGCGCCTGTTGCGTCTTTCAATTTCATTCCGAGAAATTCCGCAGGATTGTGACTTGCGGTAAGCACCATGCCGCCGAGTGCTTTCGTTTGATGGACGGTGAAACTCACCAGGGGGGTCGGAACCGGCTTTGAAAAAAATAAAACCTTAAAACCGTTTCCAACGAGAACCTCCGAAGCAGATTTTGCGAATTGGTCTGCCAGAAAGCGGCGGTCATACCCGACGACAAGGCTTCCCTTTCTGGGATGGTGTTTTGACAGGAAAGCGGCGAACGCCTGGGAGGCGGTCCGGACTTTTTCAAAGGTAAATTCCCTGCCGATCCGTCCGCGCCAGCCGTCGGTCCCGAAATGAATCACTGACATTGCCGTAATTGTTTGATGGCCCTCGCGGGATCTTCCGCCCTGAAGATGAACGTCCCGGCCACCAAGACATTGGCTCCCCTTTCGACCGTCTCCCGGCAGGTCACGTCATCGATCCCCCCATCCACTTCGATATCCCCCGGATACGTTTTTCGGAGTTCCTCAATTTTGGGGAGGACTTCCCGGATGAATTTCTGGCCCCCGAATCCCGGATGGACGGTCATGAGAAGGACCATATCCGTCTTTGAAAGATAACTTTTGGCCGCCGAAAGGGGGGTATCGGGACTCAGGGCAAGACCCGCCTTCCGCCCGCTTGAACGGATCCGCAAGAGGAGTTCCGCTGTTTTCTCCTTTGCCGCCTCCACGTGAATCGTCAGGATGTCGCTTCCCGCCTTCATAAAAGCATCCAGATATTTCTCCGGCTCCGAAATCATCAGGTGCACATCCAGGGGAAGGCGGCTTAAATTCCGGATCGCCTTGACCACAATCGGGCCGATCGTGAGATTCGGAACAAAATGACCGTCCATGACATCCACGTGCAGGAGGTCCGCTCCCTGTTCGACTTTTTTGATCTCTTCCTCCAGCCGGCTGAAATCGGCCGCCAGAAGACTCGGCGCCACCTTCAGTGTTCTCATGATTGCAACACCTTTTTAATCCGTTCGTGGTCCCTCTTTTTGCCCGAACCGATGAGCGCCAGTTTGAACGCCCGGTTTTGAATGACCCGCCTTGCGACCCGCTGGAGAACCGCCGGCGAAAGACGGGAAATCTGGTTCAAGACCGCCTCGGGGGTCATGATCCGGCCGCGGGTCACAAGCGACTCCCCTGCCCAAAGCATATGCTCCATCGTATCCTCAAGCGCAAAGAGGAGCTGACCCACGTAGTATTCCTTGGCGCGCTGAAACTCTCCTTGAGTCACCGGTTCTTTTTTCAATCGCTCCAACTCCGCCAGAATGACCTGAAGAGACTCCTGCGCTTTTTGGGAGTCAACCCCCGCGCTCACCACCAGCGCCCCGGTATCCTGGTAGCGCCGGAGGTGGGAACTGATGTCGTACGCCAGTCCCCGGTTTTCCCTGACCTCCTGAAAGAGGCGACTCGACATATTGGCTCCCAAAATTACGTTGAGAAGGGAAAGGGCCCGGTAATCCGGGTGGTCCCGGTGTAAGGCAAGCATCCCCAGCGCGAGGTGCGTTTGGGCGGTTTTTTTAAAGGCAAAATGCGTCTCGATGCGGGGAGCACGTTTTTTCACCGGGATATAGCGGCTCGGCTTTTTACCGGAAACTTTTTCAAAATATTTTTTGACTTCCTTGACGACTTTTCCATGGTCGACAGAACCGGAAGCAACGACCGTGAGGTTTCGCGGGTGATAATAAAAGTCACGGTAGGCCTGGATGTCCTTCCGCCGGATGGAACGCATCGTCTTCGGTGTGCCGGCCAGTTCCATTCCGAGGGGATGCTTCGGCCAGAGAAGGGCATTCAACAGTTCGTTCACATAATGGGCCGGCATATCCTGGTCCATCTTGATTTCTTCCAGAATGACCAACCGTTCCTTCTCCACTTCCTCCTGCGGGAGAGTCGAATGGAGCACCATGTCGGAAAGGATGTCGATGCCGATCGGAAGATGTTTTTGAAGGACTTTCACCAGATAGCAGGTGTATTCCTCACCCGTAAAGGCGTTGAAGGAGCCGCCGATCCCCTCGATCGCCTGCTTCAAATCGGTTGAGGAGCGTTTCTCGGTCCCCTTGAAGAGGAGGTGTTCCAGAAAATGGGAGACGCCGGCATGGCGCGGATTTTCATACCGGCCTCCGACCTTGAGCCAGAAACCGATGGAGACCGACTCCATTCCGGGAAGATAAACGCTTGCTACGGTCATGCCGTTTGAAAGGTACGATTTCCGATAAGTGGTTTTCATGGTCGTTTTTTAGAGTCGAGATAGCTTTGTAGGATGAACTGGGCGGATATCCGGTCCAAAAGTTTTTTCCGCTTCGGGACGCTTATTTTCCAGCGGGACAATTCCCGCTCCACCGAAACGGTTGTCAGCCGTTCATCCCAGAGATGAACCGGAAGCCCGAACCTCTTTTTGAGGAGTTCGGCGAATGTCTCCGCCTCCTTTGCTTTTTCTCCCCTTGTCCCGTTCATGTGAAGGGGAAAGCCGATGACACACTCACTTACTTCGTGTTTCTGGATCACTTCGCCAAGTCTCCCGAAAAGTTTTTCAAGGTCTTCAGTCCGGACGAGTGTCTCGAGCCCCTGGGCTACCGTCTTTGTGGCGTCACTGACCGCAAGCCCCAACCGTTTTTCTCCGTAATCAATTCCCAGGATCCTCATGGTCAAAGATAACGCCTGAACGCTTTTTGCTTTCTTAAAAGCTGCGTGAGCCGTTTCACATCCTCCGCCCGTTCCTTTGGAACAATGAGGGTGGCGTCTTTCGTATGAACGGCGACAAGCCCGGAAATGCCGATTCCGGCAAGGAGATGCCCCCTTTCAGAGAGAAAAATATTTTCCCTTCCCTCCTCCACGTAGGCAGCTCCCGCAAGGATATTTTTTCCGCGGGAGGAGGGTCGAACCACCTCCACGGCGCGCCAGGAGCCGAGGTCTCGCCATTTGAAACGGGCCGGCACCACAAGAATTTTTTTTGTCCGTTCCAGAATCCCGACATCAAAAGAGGTGTCGAATCCCCGGGCAAGAAGCCACCGGTAGAAAAGGGTGCGGTCCTTCGCACCGTGAACATTCCGGAATCCATGATAAAGGACTGGAAGGTGACGTTTTAAAAGATCCATGAAAGCCGGAATCCGGAAGACAAAAATCCCCGCATTCCAGTAAACCGAGCCATGCCGGAGGAGTTGTTTTGCCCTGTTGAGAGCCGGTTTTTCAAGAAAGCGCCCCACGCGGTATGCTTTCCCCCTCCCGAACGATTTCAATGCGCCTTTCCGGCAGATATACCCGAAACCGGTCGCCGGATATTCAGGGGGAATGCCAACCGTCACCACCCCGTCGAAACGCTCCGCCGCCCCCACCGCCTCCCGGATGCTCCTCCGGAAAGCCCTCTCATCATCCACCCACTGGTCGCAAGGTAAGACCACCAGGGTCGCGGTCGGATTTTCCCTTTGAATTTCAAAGGCGGCAAGGGCCGCCGCAGCGGCCGTATTTCTTCCGAACGGCTCATAGTAAACCCGATTTCTTAAGGAAGGATATTTCTTCCGAAATATCCCTTCCTGTTCTTTAAGAGCCACGATCCGGATCCGTCCGGGATTCACCCAGGGTCGGAACCGGTTAATGCTTTTTTGTAGGAGACTTCCTTTGCCGTCTAGGGAGAGAAACTGTTTTGGATAACGGAGACGGCTCTTCGGCCAGAAACGCTCTCCCCAGCCACCCGCAAGAATCACGACGTAGGTCACCGGTGAACCTCCCTTGCCAGAGAGGCGACAAAATGCCCAACCCGCCTTACCGTCGAACCGTTCACGCCCTTTTCAAGTTTTTGGACGATGGCGCTTCCCACAATGATGCCATCAGCGACGCGAGAGATACGGTATGCCGTTTCTGGGGTTGAAACCCCAAATCCGACACAGACCGGAATCCGGGTCATTTTTTTGAGCGATTGGACATCCCGTAACAGCTCCGGAGGAAGACGCCTCCGGACCCCTGTTGTGCCGGTCACAGAGACATAATAAAGGAGGCCGCCCCCCCTTTGCACAATTTTTTTCCGCCGGGAGCGGTCACTCGTCGGGGCAACGAGAAGAATGACATGGAATCTTTTTTTTCTTCCGGCCGAAACAAGTCCGGCCGCCTCCTCCACCGGAAGATCCGGCACCACCACACCGTCTATCCCGCTCGCCCCCGCCTCCTTAACAAACCGCTTTTCTCCGTACCGGAAGATCGGGTTATAATAACTGAGTAGAACGATCGGAATCGAAAATCCTTCCCGTCTGAGCCGGCTTGTCAACTGAAAAACGGCTTTCAAAGTGACGCCCTGTTTCAGAGCGCGGATAGAAGCGCGCTGAATCACCGGCCCGTCCGCCACCGGATCCGAAAACGGAAATCCGAGTTCCAGGATATCGGCTCCCCGCCGCTCGAATTCCCGGGCAAGGGTTTCGGTCACTTTGAGGTTTGGGTCGCCGGCCGTGACAAAAGGAATGAGTGCTTTCCTCCCCTCCCTCCGCAGTCTTCTAAATGTGGTGTCTATTCTGTTCATGAAGATCCTGTAAAGCCGGATGCCGGGGACTGCCGGAGCGACTGTAGAAAATCCGACGCATCCCAAACCGCGATCCAGTGTCGCGGCGGATTTTCTCCACAGCGAGCAAAGATGCGTCATCGAAGCGAGCGGCAAGCAGAGGCAGCCCCGGCAGACGGCTCACCGTCGACTCCGGAGCCGTGCCACCATCTCCACATCCTTGTCTCCCCGCCCCGACAAATTCACAACAATGACGGCCCGCTTTGAAAGTTTCGGCGCAAGTTTTTTCACGTAGGCAATCGCATGGGCCGGCTCAAGGGCCGGAACAATCCCCTCGGTCTTCGCCAAAAGTTCGAATCCATCAAGCGCCTCTTTGTCGGTCACGGCCACATATTGGGCGCGTTTTGTCTTCTGGTAATAGGCATGTTCCGGTCCGACGCCCGGGTAATCGAGCCCCGCGGAGACCGAATGAGCGGTCTGCACCTGTCCGTCTCTATCCTGAAGAAGGAGACTTTTTGAGCCGTGCAGAACACCGGTCTCGCCTTTCACAAGCGTTGCCGCATGCTGCTTCGAAGCAAGGCCGAGTCCGGCCGCCTCCACACCGATAAACCGAACCTTTTTGTCTTTCTCGAAGGGATGAAAAAGTCCGATCGCGTTTGACCCGCCGCCGACGCAGGCGACCAGATAATCCGGAAGTTTTCCTTCGCGATTCAACATTTCCCGGCGGGTCTCCCGTCCGATGACAGACTGGAATTCCCGGACCATCCAGGGATAGGGATGAGGTCCAACGCATGAGCCCAATACATAATGCGTTGTCCGGACGTTCGTAACCCAGTCGCGGAGCGCTTCGTTGATGGCATCCTTCAGCGTCCGCGAACCGCTCTTAACGGTGATGACCTTTGAGCCGAGAAGCTCCATCCGAAAGACATTGAGCGCCTGACGGTGAACGTCTTCCTCCCCCATATAAACATCACACTCAAATCCGAAAAGGGAGGCCACCGTCGCGGTCGCCACCCCATGCTGCCCGGCGCCGGTCTCAGCGATGAGCCGCTTTTTTTTCATCCGTTTGGTAAGGAGTGCTTGGCCGAGCGTATTGTTGATCTTATGCGCGCCGGTATGACAAAGGTCTTCTCTTTTTAAATAAATTTTTGCGCCGCCGAGCGCTTTTGTGAGATTCTTCGCTTCATAAAGAGGGGTGGGCCGCCCTGCGTAAAGGCGGAGCTTCTCCGACAGCTCTTTTTGAAAGGAGGGATCGCGCCTTGCCGAGCGGAAGGCCTCCTCCAGTTCCGCAAGACACCCCATCAATGTCTCCGGAACAAATACCCCGCCGAATTCTCCGAACCGCCCTCTTTTATCCGGTAACACGTTTCTCACCATTTCTTTGGTTTATTTTTCTTCAACCCGACGGCAGATCGCTTCCCAGATTTGAGTAAGACTCAATTTTTCCGCCCAACGTTGGATATAGTCGGTATCGATTGCTTTGCCGGACATCTTCAACATTCCTGTAATATCCCGAAGGTGTTTTTCGGAGCCGCCTGCTTTATAAAACTCCATCTTCTTAATCATCACATCTTCAGGCGCTGCAAAGGTAGCCTCCCATCCTCTCGCAGGAGGCAAGCGCCTTCCCCGCTTAAATCGGCTCTCATCAAAAGGGGAAGAGGTCCGGATCATGACATCTACCTTGAGTCCCGAAGCGGGATGGATAATGTTGAACGAACTTTTCTTCGAGACGGCATCCTGTACCATCTTTTCGTCAAAATAAAACTCCCCTTCAGGAAAATGTTTTTTCATTTCTTTTATCTTTTCGACCGGGATGTCTGCAACGATATCAATGTCATTCGTAAACCGCGGTTCGCCGTAGAGCATCGAAGCCACAGACCCTGTCACAAGATAAGGAATCCTTAGGGATTCGAACACCTGTACCATATGTTTCAAAAGATCATGAGGTCCCACCCAAGAGCCTCCGTGCCACCTCTTTGTCGAGTGTCGCCTCCGACCAATCCGGATGTTCGGAAACAAGGTAGGAGCGAATCATCTCCCGGGCCGATCCCCACATCTCAAAACCGATCTTGAGCCGTTCCTGAGGCGATTTGCGGCGGAGTATTTCAGCCATCTGCTCGTCCATAACCTCAATCTGTCCTCGATCTAACCTCATTCGACCGCCCTCCCCAAACCTTCCCTTTTTATCCGGTAACACGTTTCTCCTTCACTTCATTCATGAAACCCGACTATGTTTAAGGTCACAATTTGTGACCTTAAGTCTCCAACCTATTGTAAAAATTAAAGTTATGGAACTGGTCGCAAATTGCGACCACCTCTTTCTCAAGACTGAGTGGCTTTCCCAATTAATGAAATCCTATCCGCTTTGGCTCAGAAGGTGACATCAATTGCCGAATGGCATCAAAGACCACCTTAAACTGGGCGTCGTATTTCTTTTCGAGTTCGTCCAACCTGCGGGCTAATTCTTTATGGGATGCGAGAATGTGGCGCAGTCGGATAAAAGCCCGCATGATTTCGATGTTTACCTGAACCGCCCGTTTGCTTTTCAAGACACCGGATAACATCGCTACGCCTTGTTCCGTAAAAGCGAATGGGAGATACCGTCTTCCGCCACGACCAATGTTTGAGATCGCAATTTGCGATCTCAAAGCCTCAAACTCTTCAGGCGTGAGCTGAAACATAAAATCATCGGGAAACCGATCTCGGTTTCGTTTAACCGCCTCATTTAACCTTCCAGCACTTACGCCGTACAACAACGCGAGATCTACGTCCAACATCACTTTGTGACCACGAATCAATAGAATTGCTTGTTCTATTTTCTGGACAGGAACCAACTCCTTCACTTTGTACCTCCTCGGTTAAGTGTCGAGTGGCTCCGTCACCTCCCCATGACCTCATGCACCGCCGACTCCATGTCGGGCCGCTCCATAAAGGCCTGGCCGATTAATACGGCGTGGAATCCGAGCAATTCCAGATGCCTCACCTCTTCATGCGAATGAATCCCGCTTTCCGAAACTGCGATTTTATCCTTCGGAATTTTTGAAACAAGCCGCTCGCTTGTCTGAACATCCACCTGGAAGGTCCGGAGATCTCGGTTGTTCACGCCGAGAATTTCTGCGCCCGACTGAAGGGCTTTGTCCAGTTCTTCCTCCGTGTGCACCTCAATCAGAGGGGAGAGCCCAAGGGCTTCTCCTTCCCGGATCAAGTCCCGGAGCTCTTTTTCCGGAAGAAGTGCCGCAATCAAAAGAAACGCATCCGCCCCGGCGGCTGCCGATTCATAAACTTGATACCGGTCCAGAATAAAATCCTTCCGGAGAAGAGGCAATTGCACCGCGGCTCTGATTTCCAGAAGAAACGAGAGTTTTCCCCCGAAAAAGGGTTCGTCGGTGAGAACGGAGAGGGCGGCGGCGCCGCATTTCTGATAGGTCCGTCCCAAATCAACAGGGTCGAAAGATCCCCGAAGGATGCCCCGGAGAGGGGATTTCTGCTTGATCTCTCCGATCAGCTGGATCCCCTTTCCCACAAGACTCTTTTTAAAATTGCGCCTCGGGGAGCCGTTTCCAAGACGCTTTCTCAGTTCCGAAAGGGGGAACCTTTTTTTCCGGTCTTCAATCTCCCGCCGCTTCGCCTCCAGAATCCGGTCAAGAATGTTCAAGAACCAAAACCTCCCCCTGGCTGAACATCCGGAGTTGCTTCAGTTTTTCCATCGCCTTGCCTGAATCAATCGACTCCTGGGCTCGAGCCACCCCCTCCTTGAGGTTTTTCACATGGTCCGCCGCGTAAAGCGCACAAGCCGCATTCAACACCACGATGTCGCGCTGAGGACCCGATTTTCCGGAGAGGACCTCCTCCGCAATGGCCGCATTCGTTTCCGCGTCTCCCCCCTTCAAGTCTTTCGGTTTGGCCCGATGCAGACCGAACGATTTCGGGTCAAGGGTGTAGCTCCGGATGGTCTTATTCCGAAGTTCCGAGACCTGGGTCTTCGCGGTGGTGGTTACCTCATCCAGCCCGTCTTTTCCGTGAACCACCAGAACGTGACGGGAACCGAGAGACCTCAATACTTTGGCAAACGTCAATGTCAAAGAGGGCTTATAAACCCCGATCACCTGATGCTTGGCGAAGAAGGGGTTGGAAAGCGGCCCCAACAGGTTAAAGAGGGTCGGAATGCCGAGCGCCCGTCGGACCGGCGCCACCACCCGCATCGAGCCGTGGAAATAAGGGGCAAAGAGGAAGACAATCCCGCACGCCCCAAGACATTCCTTTGCCCTTGAACTGATCTCCTCGATGGAAATTCCGAGTTTTTCCAAAAGGTCGATGCTGCCGCAGCGGCTTGAGACGGAGCGGTTCCCGTGTTTGGTCACGCGCGCCCCGGCTCCCGCCGCCACAAAAGCGCTCAGCGTGGAGATGTTGAACGTGCCGGAAAAATCCCCGCCGGTGCCGCAGGTATCTACGATCGGAACCCGCTCATCCAGTCCCGGGACCCGCTTCACAAATTGGCGCAGGACCTGGGCGGCGGCCGTAATCTCCAAGACCGTCTCCCCTTTGATCCGGAGCGCCGTTAAAAACGCTCCGATCTCCACTTCCCCGGCGACTCCGTTCATAATCTGCTCAAAGGCGCGCATCGTCTCCGGTCCGGAGAGGTCTTCTCCCTCCATCACCTTCAGAAGCGCTCCATGAACCACCGAGTTTACCGGCGTAAGCGATTTAATCACAACCACTCCAAACCTCCTTCGTTTAACTCATTTTCAAAAAGTTATCCAAAATTTTCTTGCCCGGCGCCGTCAGGACGGACTCCGGATGAAATTGAACCCCCCAGACCGGATACCTTTTATGTTTGAGTCCCATGATTTCCTTTTCTTCGTGATCCTCGGTCCAGGCGGTGATTTCCAAAGACCCAGGAAGCGTTTCCCGTTCCACAAGGAGCGAATGATAGCGCGTGGCCTCAAAAGGGTTCGGTATCTGTTTAAAAATGGTGCTCCCTTTATGATAAATGGGTGAGGTTTTTCCATGCATGAGCCGTTTGGCCTGAATGACCCTTCCGCCGTAGACCTCACCGATGCATTGGTGACCCAAACAGACTCCGAGGATCGGCATTTTCGCTCCGAAATGTCGAATCAGTTCGCAGGAAATTCCCGCATCCTGCGGCGTGCCGGGTCCCGGCGAAATCACGATACAACTCGGACGCAGCCGCGTCACCTCTTCCACTGTCACCTGATCATTCCGGAAAACGAGGAGCTTTTGCCCCAGTTCCCCGAGATACTGGACCAGGTTATAGGTGAAGGAATCGTAATTATCGATCATCAAAATCATGGTTTTGACCCTGATACGGAGGCGATCGCCTGAAAAAGGGCTTTTGCCTTGCTCACCGTCTCCAGATACTCTGCCTGCGGTTTGGAGTCGGCGACAATCCCCGCCCCCGCCTGAACGTACGCCTTTCTCCCCTGGATTAAAATGGTCCGGATCGTGATGCAACTGTCCAGTGTTCCGGTGAAGCTGAAATAACCGACGCAACCGGCATACGGACCGCGGAGCCCCTCCTCCAATTCGTCGATAATCTCCATTGCCCGAATCTTAGGCGCACCGGTCACCGTCCCCGCGGGGAATGTGGCACGAAGGACCTTGAGCGGATCCTCCCCTTTCCGGAGCGTCCCGGAAACTTCACTCACCATATGCATGACGTGCGAATACCGCTCGATCTTCATGAATTCATCCACCCGGACCGTGCCGGGCCGACAGACCCGTCCGATGTCGTTCCGCCCGAGGTCCACCAGCATCACATGCTCCGCCCGCTCCTTCTGATCCGAAAGAAGCTCTTTTTCAAGGGAAATGTCCTCCTCCTCTGTCCGGCCCCGTCGGCGGGTACCGGCAATCGGACGGACCTTTACCTGTCCCCTTTCGCACTGAACCAAAATCTCCGGGCTTGAGCCAACCAGCGTCGTCTCCCCGAGCCGCAGATAAAACATATAGGGAGAGGGGTTAATCGAGCGAAGGGCCCGGTATACCTGAAACGGGTCCTTGGAAAAGGGGATCTCGAACCGTTGTGAAAGAACAATCTGGACCGCGTCTCCCTTCCGGATATACCGTATGGCGCTTCGGACTTTTTCCTCAAACTGTTTCCGGGTCATGTTCGCGCGGATCCGCTTGAGCGACACCTCCTCCTTGACCGAAAGAGGAAGGGGCGGCCGAAGCGGTTTGGCCAGAGCCGCAAGCAATGTTTCGATTTTCCGCCTCGCCTCCCGGTAGGCCTGTTCCGGTTTTCCTTTCACATGGGCAAGCGCTACAACCTTCATCGTCCGACGGAGGTGATCAAAAACCACAAAGTGGTCCACCAGCATCATGGCGCTTTCCGGAAAAGGGGCGCTGTTCGGATGCCGGTTCGGAATTTTTTCGAAGAAACGGACCACATCATACCCGATAAAACCGACCAACCCCCCGCAAAAACGGGGAAGCGCCTTCCCCTCTCCCTTCAATGCCACGAACCGGTAGGGGCGCATCGTCTCCCGGACGATTTCAAGAGGATTGGTATTGGAAAAGACCTTCCGGTTTCCCCTTTCATCCCGGAGAATGACATCCTGCCCGCGGCTTTGAAAGGAAAGTCTGGGACCCGATCCGAGAATCGAATATCGCCCGAGTTTCTCCCCCTGTTCCACCGACTCGAGGAGAAAGGCATCCCCCCCTTTGCCGATTTTGAGAAAGGCGGTCACCGGCGTCTCCAAATCGGCCGAAATTTCCGCCACCAAAGGAACCAGGTTTCCCTTCCGAGCCAGAGCCCGAAACATTTTTTCTGAAGGAACGTATTTAACCACCGTAAACCTTCCGGGGGTCAAAGAGCCGCTTTCCGACGAGGCGAACCCTTGAGCCGTTTCCTTTTCTGAAGAAACAGGAACGGTAGCCCTCATGGCAGGCCCCGCCCTTCTGAGAGACTTTCACAAGAAGGGTGTCCATATCGCAGTCGTAATAGACGCCCCGAACCTTCTGGATGTGTCCGGAGGTCTCCCCTTTCAGCCACAGTTTCCTCCGGGACCGGCTGTAAAAATGGGTCTTTCCGGTTTTGAGGGTCTTTTCAAGCGCCTTTCGGTTCATATAGGCCATCATCAGAACTTCCTTGGAAGAAGCATCCTGGATAATGGCCGGGACAAGCCCGTCATGGCCGAACTTCACCTTTTTCGGAAAAATCACAATCTCACCTCAACCGATTTTGCTTTCAGAAAAGATTTCACGTTCTGAATCGTATATTCCCCGAAATGAAAAATGGACGCACACAAAACCGCATCCGCTTTTCCCGAATCAAGCGCCTCCAAAAGGTGCTCCGGTTTTCCGGCGCCGCCGGAGGCAATCACCGGAATCCGGACCGCTTCGGAGACGGTGCGGGTCAGTTCGACTTCGTACCCCTCTTTGGTCCCGTCCCGGTCCATGCTGGTGAGGAGAATCTCACCCGCCCCGCGCTCTTCCGCCTCCCGGGCCCACTGGATAGCATCCTTTCCGGTCGGGGTTCGCCCGCCGTTGGTGTATACTTCCCAACGGGAAGGGGCGATCCTTTTAGCGTCAATCGCCACCACCATGCACTGACTTCCGAACCGTTTCGCCCCCCCGGTAATGAGAGTAGGATCCTCAACGCAGGCGGTATTGATCGAGACCTTGTCGCAGCCGGCCAAGAGCAGTTCCCGGATATCCTCAAGATCCCTGATCCCGCCCCCCACCGTGAGCGGCATAAAGACAACCTCTGCTGTCCGGCGGACCACGTCAATCATAATGGGGCGTTTTTCGTGGCTTGCGGTGATATCCAAAAAGACCATCTCATCCGCCCCCTCCGCTTCATACCGCCGGGCAATTTCCACCGGGTCTCCCGCATCCCGAAGGTCCACAAAATGGACCCCCTTGACCACCCGCCCTTCCTTAACATCAAGACAGGGGATGATCCGCTTGGCTAACATCCCGCATCGCCTCTTGAAGACTGAACTTTTTATCATAGAGAGCTCGACCCACAATTACTCCCCAGGGGAGACGGGGTTTGAGCCGGTAAAGTGACCGGATATCCTCCAGGGAAGAGACCCCTCCGGAGACGATATACGGAATCTCCGAGGCCTTCGTTATCTTTTGATAGAGGGAAAGGTTCGGTCCCTCCAAGGCCCCGTCTTTCTGAATGTCGGTGCAGATGACCAGAGATACTCCCAGTTCCTCTAGCCGCTTGGCCATGGTCGGCGCATCCATGGAGACGGTTTCGGTCCAGCCGTGGGTGGTCAGTTTATTGTCTCGCGCGTCAATGCTGACCGCGATCCGGTCCCCGAATTCAAGAACGCATTCCTTCAGGAAACTCTCGCTCACGATCGCCCGGGTGCCGAGGATCACCCGTTTGACACCGAAGGAAAGGAGTTTTTCAATCAATTCCGGTTTGCGGATCCCCCCGCCGCATTCAACGGAACATTCCACCGAAGAGGTAACCGCTTTCACTTTATCCAGATTGACCGGTTCTCCGCGGAAGGCCCCGTCCAGG
Organism: uncultured Omnitrophica bacterium; assembly: GCA_947085655.1. GTDB lineage: Bacteria > Omnitrophota > Gorgyraeia > JACQQV01 > JACQQV01 > CAMTXH01. The sequence continues at coordinate 33,909 of CAMTXH010000025.1, forward strand.
TCCACCACATGGAGCCACCGCGCCCCCTCTTCTTCCCACTGTTTGGCCACCGCAACCGGGTCCTCCGAATAGACCGTCTCCTTCTTGAAGTCGCCCCGCAAAAGACGGACTACCTTCCCGCCTTTGAGATCAATCGCCGGCAGTAACTGCATCAAACCCTCCCGAAATTCTCGAGGATTTTAAGCCCCAATGCCTGACTTTTCTCCGGGTGAAACTGTGTGGCAAAAATGTTTCCCTTCCAGAGAATGGAACTGAAGGGTGTTCCGTATTCTGTTTTTGCCACGGTCACGGCCGGATCGGCCGGCTGCCCATAGTAGGAGTGGACAAAGTAAAAATAGGACCCGTCGGGAATTCCCTCCAAAAGCGGGCACTCTTTGGGCGCGGGGCGCTTCGCTGCGCGCGCGATCTGATTCCATCCGATATGGGGGACTTTAAGACCATTTTCCGGAAAGCGCCTCACCTTTCCCGCAAACACATTAAACCCCAAAGAGCCCTTCCCCTCTTCACTTTCGGTGAAGAGAAGCTGCAGTCCGAGGCAGATGCCGAGAAAGGGTTTTCCGGAACGGAGGAAACTTTCAACCGGTTTTTTCAATTTGAACCGGTCAAGGTTTTCCACCGCATCGGGAAAAGCCCCCACACCGGGCAGGACTAGTTTTTCCGCCTGTTCGATTTCCCGGGAATCCTGCGATACGCGTACCGGAAGTCCAAGCCGCTCGAAGGCCTTGGCCACACTCCTCAGATTCCCCATGCCGTAATCCACAACGACGATCATAATGTTCCTCCAGGGACGTTTCTACACTTGGCCCCGATCTGGCTCCAATCTGTCCCCTTGGCCTGCCGGCCAGGGTAGGCCGGGGACACTTCGGGGCCAGAACTAGAAACGTCCCTCATAATGAGCCTTTGGTGGAGGGGACTCCTTTGACCCTTGAATCCATCCGCGTGGCTTCGTCCAACGCGCGGGCGATGGACTTAAAAACGGTTTCGATGATGTGGTGGGCATCCTCCCCACATTCAATCCAAAGGTGCATCGTCACCCCCCCATGAAGAGTAAAGGCACGCCAAAGATCGATCGCATCATCAAAGCTGTAATAATATTTTTCTCTTTTAGAAACAGGGTGAACTCGTCTATCTCGAGAGCCTGCTATATCATGAATATCCAAAGTAGGCCTCCCGCTCAAATCGACCACCGCACGGGTCGCCGCCTCATCCAAGGGAAACGTGCATTCCCCCACCCGGCGGATTCCTGTTTTGTTGCCGAGCGCTTTTTTGAACGCTTCGCCAAGACAGATGCCGATATCTTCGTTGGTGTGGTGGATATCGACATGGAGATCCCCCTTGGCGGAAAGTTCCAGATCGAAAAGGCCGTGCTTGGCGAAAATCTCAAGCATATGGTCGAGGAAACCGACGCCGGTCTTCACTTTGGCGCGGCCCTCCCCGTCCACGTTCAGTTTCACCTGAATTTCCGTCTCTTTGGTCTTCCGGTTAAAGGCAGCTTTTCTCATGAAGTCTTCCCTGTTTCTTTCTGGTTAAAGCGGATTTTGACCGATTCAAAATGTTTCTTCAGTCCTTCCAGTTTCGTAATCTCCTCAATCGGCGCCACCGACTTCTCAAGCGCTTTCCGGGAAAAGGAAATCACGGAACTGGATTTGAGAAAATCGGAGACACTGAGCCCCGAAAAAAAGCGGGCCGTTCCCCGGGTCGGAAGGACATGACTCGGCCCGGCATAATAATCCCCGACGGCAACCGGAGAATACGGTCCCAAAAAAATCGCGCCGGCATGTCGGATTTTATTCAGCCATTTGTTCGGCTTTTTCACCAGAATCTCCAGATGTTCCGGTGCAATCTGATTGACCACCTCCACCGCCTCCGCCGTATTCCGAACCATGATGACGTACCCCCGGACATGGCTTTTCTTCACCGCATCGGCCAGTTTTTCCGATGTCGTCACGAGAATCGGAAGTCCCATCGCATGTTCGGCCTGCGCCTCCAGATCGCTCATCACAAAATCGGTGTAGGTGTGATCATTGGCGACAATCACCACCTCGCTCGGGCCGGCCACCATATCGATATCGACCACCCCGAAAAGCTGGCGTTTGGCCTCGGTGACATAGTCGTTTCCGGGGCCGACGATTTTGTCCACCCTCGGAATCGTTTTGGTGCCGAACGAAAGGGCCGCGATCGCCTGGGCCCCGCCCACTTTGTAGATTTCATCCACCTTCAACAGATTCGCCACCATTAAAATGTGAGGATCCACGCTTCCGTCTTCCTTGGGAGGCGTGACCATCACAATCCGGCGGACCCCAGCCATCTGGGCCGGCAACACCGTCATATAAACCGTTGAAACCAGGGGGACCTGTCCCGCCGGAACGTAAACCCCAACCGTATCCAGCGGCACCGTTCTCTTCCCAAGCATCATGCCGTCTTCATCCCGGATCTTCCAGGAGCGCTCAAGCCCGGCTTGCCTCCGGTAAAAACGGTTGACGTTGTCAATGACCACTTTCAACTGCGCCACAAGAGAGGGGCTGATGTTTTGATAGGCGCCGCTCGCCTCCGCCTCGCTCACCCGGAGAGTCCGGGGAGTCAGTTTCACCCGGTCAAATTTCCGGGTATATTTCAGAACCGCATCGTCCCCGTGCAGCCGGACATCCTCGATAATCTGGCGGACTCGGTCTTCGACCCGAAGATTCCGGTAGGCGGACCGGTTCGTGATTTTTTGAAATTCCCCGCTTCCGATCCGGATCCGTTTCATTGTGAGTTCTCCGCAATCCATTTCTTTACGGCATCCACCGCACGCGGTACTTCCTCGGGGTCGCCGCCGCCGCCCTTCGCAATCCGTTCAGACCCCCCGCCTTTGCTTCCCGTGACCTCATTCAGCACTTTTGAAATATCCCGCGCGGAAATCGTTCCGTCGCTCCCGGTGACATAGAACAGTTTTCCGTCGTCGTCAACGGTATAGAAAAAGGTGTTCCATTTGCCGTCCTGCTGCCGCCGGTATAGGTCGAGGAGGGTTGGAATTTCTTCTTTTGAATAGTCCCTCACCTCATAAGGAACAAAATAGATTCCGGAAATGTCCTCACCCCGTTTCCTTATTTCAGCAACAGAGTCCCTCATCCTGCTTTCCTTGGAAGACTGCCGCTTTTTTTCCTCTTCCTTTGCCCGCTCCCGCAACTGTTCGACCGCCTTCAAAACCGCCTCGCCCATGCGGTTGAAGAATTCCTTTCCCCCTTTTTCAAACGGCTCCCCGGCAGGAACGGGTGTGTGTTTTAACCGTTCTTTCAGATTCCGGACTGTCTCAAAAATTCTTTCCTCAGGGACTTTCAGGCATTGCGCTATTTTTTTCATGATCGTCTCGTAGGACTTTGCCCGTCGATACGCCTCGGAACCTTTTAAGGTCTTGAGGCGGCGCGTGTCGCTTCCGATCGACCTTCCGCGAATCACATTCAAAGTCCTTGCAATTTTTTCAATGGATTCCTCGTAGGCCTCCCCTTTGCGATAGGCCTCTTTTCCGGTTAAGGCCTCGATCCGCCGGATGCCGCTTCCGATCGACCCTTCACTTACAATCCAAAAAAAATCGATGGTGCCGGTTTTGGAAACATGGGTTCCCCCGCAAAGCTCCTTGGAATAATCGGAGATCGTCAACACCCGAACCTGCTCGCCGTATTTTTCCCCAAAGAAGGCGATGGCCCCCTCCTTGCGCGACTCCTCGCGGGACATTTCTCTCGGCTGTGCCGTGTCGTCTCGGTCGATACAGGAATTCACCCTTTCCTCCACCCGGCGGATCTCATCCGAGGTGAGGGGTTTGGGATGCATAAAATCAAAACGGAGCCGGTCCGGGCCGACATACGAACCGGCCTGGGTCGCGTGCGGGCCGAGTGTTTCCCGAAGAACAGCATGTAAAAGATGGGTCGCCGTATGGTTCTTCATGGTTTCCCGGCGCCGTGCTTCATCAACACGGGCGGTGATCCTATCCCCTTCCTTCAAACACCCTTTTTCCACCTTGCCGTAATGCACCAGGGTTTCTCCCAGGTGTTGGGCGTCTTCGATACGCACCGAAAGGGTTTCAGAAAAAAGCGTCCCGGTGTCGCCGATTTGTCCGCCCTGCTCTCCGTAAAAAGGGGTCTTGTTCAGGAAGATCTCTACGGCTTCTCCCTCTTTCGCCTCCTTGACACGCTCCCCCTCCTTCAATATCGCGACGACTTCCGCATTCTCCAGATGACAGGTCTCATAACCGACAAACGTTGTCTTGAAGTCGAGTTGGGCCTGCTTTGCGACATCGCCCCCGAAAACCTCCCCCTTCATCCGGCTTCCCCGTTTGGAGCGCTCCCTCTGGCGGGCGAGTTCCTTCTTAAAACCCGCGTCGTCCAGCGCGATCTTTTTCTGTTCAGCCGCGTACCGAATCAGATCAAGAGGAAGTCCCAGGGTGTCGTAAAGATAAAAAATATCTTTTCCGGGAAGGGTCTTCTTTCCCTCTCGATAAAGTCTTTCCAGAAGATCCTCCTCCATCGTCAGGCCCTGCTCAAGGGTCTTCTCAAACGATTCCTCCTCGTTCAGAATGACCCGGCTAATCCGTTCCCGTGATTCCCACACATCCGGATAAGGTCCCCGCAGGGTCTGGGCCACAACCGGCACCGTTTTGAAGAGGAAAGGTGTCTTGATCCCGAGGGTCCTTGCACTGAAACTTGCCCTCCGGATCAACGTCCGGACCACGTATCCGCGTTCCTTATTGGAAGGGATAACGCCGTCCAGAACGGCAAACGTCACGGCACGGGCATGGTCTGCAATCCGGTTGACCCAGGCCCGTTTTTCTTTCAACTCCTCGCCTCTCCTACCTTCGGTGCTGTCCAAAATGTGCTTTACAATCGGCTGAAAAATATCGATGTCAAAGTTCGTTTTGGCTCCCTGCAAAACGGAGGCAATCCGCTCAAGTCCCATCCCGGTGTCGATATTTTTCGCCGGAAGGTCCCGGAGCGAGCCGTCCTCCATCCGCTCATATTGCGTAAAGACAAGATTCCAGATTTCAAAGAACCGGCGCTCGTCGTATTTCGTGCTCTGGTTTTTCGGGTCCCGGTCGTAAAAAATTTCGGAGCAGGGTCCGCACGGTCCGTTCGGACCCTCCGTCTGGACATTCGAGGGCCAGAAATTCTCCTTCGGTCCGAATTTGAAAATCCGTTTTTTCGGGGCCTTGATTTTGTCCGCCCAAATCTCGTAGGCCTCCTCGTCCTTCTCATACACCGAAACGGCGAGCCGGTCCGGAGGAATGCCGAGGGTTCCGGTCAAAAACTCCCATCCCCAAAGGATCGCCTCCTCCTTGAAGTAATCGCCGAAGGAGAAATTTCCGAGCATTTCAAAGAACGTATGATGGGTGGGGGTGTGGCCGACCTCATCCAGATCCCCTGCCCGGAGACACCTCTGGGAACTGGCCGCCCTCCGGAGCCCTTTTTTCGTTCCGAGGAAATAGGGCTTGAACTGATTCATCCCGGCCCCGGTAAAAAGGAGGGTCGGGTCCCCCTCGGGAACCAGCGAATCGCTCGGAAAACGTTTGTGGCCCTTTTTTTCAAAAAAAATCAGAAACTGTTCCCGGATGTCATCCGTCGACATCCATTTCATCGACATGATTCAAAAGCTCCGTGACCAAATCATGGGAGAAACCGCGGCTTCTCAAATAGCGGTACATCCGCGCCGCATCCTTCGGATCTTCCAAGTCCAGCCGTTTGCGACGCGACTGGAAAAGCCGCTCGGCCATCGCCCGGTCCGCCGTGGGCCCGACCTCGGACAACGCCTCCTCGATCACGCGGCGGTCCACCCCCTTTTGCAACAACTCCCGAAGGAGAACGCTTTTTGCCTTCGGCCGGAACTGAAGCCGGTTTTCAACCCAAAATTTCGAGAAGGCGGCGTCATCGATGAGACGCCTTTCCTGAAGCTCGCGAATGACGGTACGGCAGGTACCCGGGTCAAATTTTTTTCGGAGGCGCGTGGTCATTTCCCGCACACTTCTCGGCCGGATCCGGAGGAGCCGAAGGGCTGCCTTAAACGCCTTCTCAACCGTCTTTGAAGGAGGTGGTTTCTCCACTACTTTTCTCTTAAGACTGCAAATCCCCTCTCGGTTCGAATCAGACAGTCCCCGCGGATACTCCGGACGGTTTTCTGGTAATCCTCAAGGTTTCGGATCGGTTTCCGGTTTATCTGATTGATGATATCCCCGGCACGAAGCCCTGCCTTTTCTGCCAGACTTCCCGGCTCCACCTCCAGGACAAAAACCCCTTCACTTCTTTCAAGACCTAATTCCTTCCTCAGTGCAGGGGTGATTTCCTGCACCTTCAAGCCGCGCCAAGAAGTCATCGAAAAAACAAGGGTTGTCTCTTCCTCCGGACTGGCTCCGATTTGGACATTCAATGTTATGTTCCGGCGGTCACGCAAAACACCCAGCGTCACCCGCTGTCCGACTTGTGAGCGCCCGATCCGCTTGACAAGGTCCCGGCTATCCTCCGCCGCCAGACCGTCCATGGAGACAATGATATCTCCCGGCTCAAGACCTCCCTGGTCTGCAGGGCCTCCGGCGACCACTCCGATCACCAACACCCCTTTTTGACTCGAAAGGCCGAAATATTCCTGCAAATTCCGGTCGATATCCTGAACCTGCACCCCAAGCCATCCATAGATGACCTGTCTCCCCTCGACCAATTGATTCAGCACCCGTCTGGCTGCGTTTGCCGGAATCGCAAAACTGATTCCCTGAAATCCGCCGGTGGTGGAAAAAATCGCCACATTGATCCCGATCACTTCCCCCCTCAAATTGACGAGGGGACCGCCGCTATTCCCCGGATTGATGGCGGCATCCGTCTGAATCAGATCGTTGTAATCTCGGTTGCGCTGGTTTGTCCTCGGAAGGGTGCGTCCCAAGGCACTGACCACGCCGGCAGTAACCGTCGGTTCCGGATTGTTCACGAAATGGCCGTAGGGATTCCCGATCGCAAGGGCCCATTGACCGATCCGCACTTCGTCCGAGTCACCGAGTTTGGCGGCAGGAAGATCTTTGGCGTCGATTTTCAAAACAGCCAGATCCGAACGGGGATCCACCCCCTGCACCTCCGCTTGAAAGGTTCTTCCGTCCGGGAGAGCGATCGTGATTTCATCCGCCCCGGAGATGACATGTTCATTCGTGAGAATGAATCCGTTTGGGTCGATGATCACGCCCGACCCGATTCCCCGCCGGTGAAATTCCCGTTCTGGCAACTCTCCGAAGAAATCGCGGAAGAATTCGTCGAACAGGTCCCGCTGCCCAAAGGGATCTCTTGAAGAAAAGCGCCGGACTCCGACCCGTTGGGTCTGGAGGGTGGTGATGCTCACCACCGAAGGTCCCACTGTCTCGGCGACGCGGATAAACGCCTTCTCCAGCTCTTCCGCGCTTTCCGCATAGGCGCCACCCGCCCCGAGACTCAACAAGAGGGGTGCGACAATGAGACTAGTTGTGAGCCAAAACCAATTTCTCCCGAACCTTTTTCTCAATCGCATCCAGTACCTCCGGATTCTCTTTTAAATAAAGCCGGGCGCTTTCTTTTCCTTGACCGATCCGCTCCTCGCCGAAGGAAAGCCACGCCCCCTGCTTCTGAACCACCCCCGCCTCTTCCGCCGCCTCCAGGACACTCGATGTGCGGGAGACGCCCTCGTCATAGAGGAGGTCAAACTCGCCCTGCTTGAACGGCGGGGCAACTTTATTCTTGACCACCTTCACCCGGACCCGGTTTCCGATCACCTGTTCTCCCTGCTTGATGGAACCGACCCGGCGGATATCGAGCCGGACCGAAGCGTAGAACTTCAGCGCCCGTCCGCCCGGCGTCGTCTCTGGATTTCCGAACATCACCCCGATTTTTTCACGGATCTGGTTGATGAAAATCACGGAGGTGTTGGATTTGGCAATGACAGAGGTCAGTTTCCGGAGGGCCTGACTCATCAGGCGCGCCTGAAGCCCGACATGCTGATCTCCTATGTCCCCCTCCAGTTCCGCCCGGGGAACCAGCGCCGCAACCGAATCTATCACCACCACATCGACGGAGTTACTCTGAATCAACATCTCGCAGATCTGGAGTGCTTGCTCCCCCGTGTCCGGCTGGGAGATGAGAAGATCGTCCAGATTGACCCCAAGGCAGCGCGCATAGTCCGAGTCAAAGGCATGCTCCGCATCAATAAATGCGGCAATCCCGCCCAGCTTCTGCGCCTGCGCAATAATGGAAAGTGCCAGGGTTGTTTTGCCGCTCGACTCCGGCCCAAAAATTTCAACCACCCGACCCCGCGGAACACCGCCGATCCCCAACGCCATATCCAGCGACAGGGCCCCTGTCGGAATGGCCGGGATATTCATTTTGAATTCCGGCCCAAGCCGCATGATGGATCCCTTCCCAAACTCCTTTTCAATCTGGGAAACCGCCACCTCCAGCGCCTTTTGCCGCGATTCTTTCACTTTTTCTACCTGTTTTTCAACCACCTTTGACCTCCTGTGTGACGCTTTTTCCGGCTCCTTTGAACAAAGGGACTATAGCCCAACAATTATAGGGAATCTGGCCCCTTTTGTAAAGGAAAAAAATCTTGAATTTTAGGGCTTTTTGTGTATAATAGGGCTGTCGTAACATATTCTCTAACAAAGGATTATGGCGGTGGCCCTCCGGCAAAAAAGAACCCCGATCGTGGAACTCGTCTCCATCGGAACCGAGCTGGTTCAGGGAGAAAGGGGAGATGATAATTCCCCGTATCTTGCAAAGGAACTGGCCGGTGTGGGGCTTGTCTGTCACCGTTTTACGGTGGTGGCAGACCTTCCCCTCACCCCCCTTGTCCGGGCGATCCGGGAAGCATCCCAGCGCTCGGATCTTTTGATCCTTTCCGGTGGACTCGGTCCGACCGATGACGACCTGACCCGTGAGGCGGTGGCCAAGGCACTTGGAAGAAAACTCCTCTTTTCCCCTTCCCTTCTTGAAGGAATTCGAAAAAACTTCCGAAGGCGGGGCGTTTTCATGCCAAGCATCAATGCGCGTCAGGCGTACCTGCCGAAAAGGGCGCGCGCCATTCCAAATCCCCTCGGGAGCGCTCCCGGAATCCTTCTGGAACATCGAAAAAAAATTCTGGTTGTCCTGCCCGGCGTCCCGAAGGAGCTCCGGGCGATGTTTCAGCAAACGGTCCGTCCCTATCTGAAGAAACGGTTCCCGCGCGCGACTTCTCTTCCCTCGATCCGGCTCCGGACCACCGGCCTTCCGGAATCCCATGTGAACGCGCGCCTTGAGGATTTGATCCAAAAAGAAAATCAACTCACGTTCGGTTTCTACGCACACGGCGGGATCGTGGACATCAAACTGATGGCACAAAGCAGCGGGAAGGAAGCAAAAGAATCACTCCGCCGGACAGAACGTGAAATCCGCCGGCGATTCGGTCCTTTTATTTTCGGTAAGGAAAGCGACACCCTGGAAAGCGTTGTCTTCTCCCTTCTCAAGAAAAGAAAAAAGACAATCTCCGTCGGAGAATCTTGCACCGGCGGGGCCCTCTCAACCGCCTTCACGCGGATCCCCGGAAGCTCCGATGTTTTTCGGATGGGAGTGGTCGCTTACGGTAACGACACAAAAATTTCTGTTGTAAGGGTGCCGGAGGCGTTGATTCGCCGCCATGGTGCGGTGAGTGAACCGGTGGCCAAGTCCTTGGCCGAGCAGGCAAGACGGGCCGGGAAAACCGATTTTGGGCTCGGCGTCACCGGGATTCTTGGACCGGCCGGAGGGAGCCGAAAAAAACCGGTTGGATTGGTGCATATCGCCCTCGCTACCCCCAAAAAGACGCACCATCAGAAATGCCTCTTTGCCGGCGACCGGGAGACGATCCGGGTCCGGGTGGTTCGGGCCGCCCTTGAGATGACGAGGCGGGCGCTCCTCCGATGACCCAGGAAACGCTTCGGACGTTTCTCGCTTTTCCGATCAGCGATGGGCTTTGGAAAAAGATTTCCGCTGTTCAGGAAGAATTGAAAACCTTCAAGCTCGATGCCAAATGGACAAAGCCCGAGAGCATTCACCTGACCTTGAAGTTTCTGGGGGATACGCCTCTCGCTTCGCTCGATGAGGTCCGAAAGACAGTCGAGGAGACCGCAAAACGCCACAGCCCTTTCTCGATCACCATCGACACCCTCGGGGCCTTTCCGAATCTCAAGGCCCCCCGGGTGATCTGGATCGGCTCCAAGGCGGAATCAACGGACGGAGAGCAACTGGCGGAGGATTTGAACGAGGCGCTGAAACGGTTCGGATTTGAAACCGAAAGCCGAAAATTTAAGCCGCACCTGACATTGGCGCGGCTCCGCTCCCTCAAAAACAGCCGGAGGTTTTCCGAATTTTTGGAAGGATATACCTTCCCCGAGCAAGAAATCCTCTCCTGCCAGACCCTCATCCACTACAAAAGCACCCTTATGCCTCATGGTGCTTTTTATGAGGTTCTTTACCAAGTCTCGTTGATTTGACACATGCTTATTTATCCTCTAATATAAAGGACGGGGAGCATGTTTTCTTTGATCCTTCCAACGTATAACGAGCGGGATAATATTGCTCCTTTTGTAGAAGCACTTATCCGACAGACCCCCCGCCCTTTTGAAATCATCATTGTCGATGACGATTCTCCTGACCGGACCTGGGAAGTCGCCCAAGCGCTCGAACAACGGTTCAAAGAGGTCCGGCTCATCCGGCGACGTGGAAAGAAAGGGCTTGTGGCATCCCTTAACGAGGGATTCTCAAGCGCCAAGGGAGATCGTTTACTCTGGATGGATGCAGACTTCTCGATGCCTCCGGAGGTGGTCCCGCGGCTTGTTTCGTTCCTTGAAAGTTTCCCTGTTGTCATCGGTTCCCGCTATGCGGAGGGGGGCGAAGATCTCCGGAACGGGTTTTTTCCGGTCCTGGCAAGTCGGTGGCTCAACCGATTCGCATATCGTCTGTTAGGCGATGTCCGCGATTATACCTCCGGATTCGTGGCGACCCGGCGGGAGGTCTTGGAACAGGTTGGCCTGTCCGGGCGCTACGGGGAGTCCTGCATCCGATTTCTTTACAAGGCCAAACAGGCGGGCCATCGGGTGAAGGAGGTCCCTTATCTTTGCCGGCCGAGACGGGCCGGCCGGACTAAAACGTTTGCCTCCCCCTGGAAAGCATTCAGTTACGGAAAGGATTATCTATGGACGGTTCTCTCCCTCTGGATCAAACGTTAGAAAGAGATATTTCTGATCTCCTTTCAGAAAAAGAGCCGACGCTCCGACCCGGTCCGGACGGAAAAATCATCCCGGTTTGCGAACCGAAGCTCTCCGGCCGGGAAATAGAATACGTCCTCTCCTGCCTCAAAACAAACTGGATTTCTTCCGGCGGCCGGTATGTTTCGGAATTCGAGAAGGCC
>CAMTXH010000026.1:0-8662 GCA_947085655.1 uncultured Omnitrophica bacterium
ATCGGAATCCAGACATCGGACTTTGTCGCGGGCGGGGAATACTCCGGTGTAATCGTATAAATCTTTGCCCCGCGCTCCATCGACTCGATGAACCAGTGCGAATCCGGCATCTTGTTTTCCACCAAATTTTTGCCTGATTGGATATGGAGTTTTGTGAAGCGCAGGTCATTGAAGTCACAGTCACTCGTCTGCAGACCATGTACAAACGGATGTCCGGGCGCTTGGTCCCCGTGCCAGGTGTAGTTGTCCCAGTTACGTCCACCCTTCGCCTGATCCGGCCCTACACCACGCACATGGGTATCCAAAAGGGTGAGCATATTGGAAAAGCGGTACATTCCATACTTTCCAATAACACCCAAAAGCCCCATTCCACCACGGCACTTGAACGTCCTTGTCCCAGCGCCTTCCATCGCCTCAACCATTTCCGGCTCATAGCCCTCGCTCAGGAGGCGCTGTTTCCCTGTATCACCGCTATAATGTTTGGCAACGGCGACCATCCCGCGGGCCGCGTAATCAAACACTTCGTTCCAATTCACCTTTAAAAACTCATCTATCCCGCGGCTGTCGAACTTGTACTTTGTTCGAAGTTCAGGTGTGAGATACGGAAATCCGTCATCCGCCCATTCCTTCCAACCTTTCCGAATGATCGGGTGTTTGAGTCGATACGGCCCGTAGAGTCTTCGGTGGATCGTATAACCCTTCAGGCACATCCGGGGGTTCCAGTTATTGGTGGCTTTATTGCCATAGAGATCAGCGTAATTCTGGATGTCGTAGTTTTGCTCGGTGCGCACGACGACTCCGTTTCGAACAAAAGCGCGCACCCGGCAGGCATGGGTGTCGTTGGGGCTGCAAACAAATGTAAAACTTGAGTCATAGCGGTACTGATCCCGGTAGATTTTCTCCCAATCCCGGTTGGGGTAGTAGTCAAGGGGACTTTCGATTTCATCGATAGGTTTTAAAAGCGCAAAGACCGGTTCACTCAGTAAAAGAGTAGCCGCCGAAGCGGTTGTCCATTTCAAAAAGTCCCGTCGGCTGATTCGCTTTTCCTTCAGAAGTCTTCTAAAAAGCCTGTTGAGATTTTCCAAATTTTTTGCCCTCAACACAAAAGATCAGAAAGTTTTGTTTTAGACAATACCTTCGCCATCCCCTCCTGCGCCTTTTGCCACACCTCATGAATGGGACACGCTGATGGCCTCGGGCAACTGCTCGTATGGTTCAAAAGACAGGTGGGAGAGGCGAGCGGTCCTTCACAGGCCTCAATCACCTCCAAAATCGAAATGGTTTCCTTCGGCCTCGCAAGCCGTACCCCTCCGTGCCGGCCGCGCCTTGCATCGACCAGGCCCGCCTTGCTGAGCTGCTGAATGAGCTTTGAGAGAAAACTCTGGGGGATATTCTCGCCTTGGGCAATCTCTTTGATGAAAAGAGACTTCCCCGCTTTCGCCAAGGCCATGATTCCCCGCAGCGCATATTCGGTCCTGACGGAGAAACGAAACATGCCTAAAGAGACCCTCTTGCTCCCTTGAATGGGTACAAAAAAACTCCCATGGAATTCCCAGGGAGTCTTATTTCTTGTCGAGATCCTCGTCTATCCCTTTGATCCCCTTCTTGAATTCCTTGGCCGCCTTGCCGAAGGAACGCGCAATGTCAGGAAGTCTCGCAGCGCCAAAGAGAAGGAGGGCAATCATCAGAATGACGAGAAGCTCACCCATTCCGATATTCTGGAGAAACATGAGCGTTTCCAACATTGAATCACCTCTTGTGCTTTAGGTTATCAAACCCAGAATCATTTTTATGATTTACATCATATTACCTGATTTTCTTATGGAAAAGCGCAACCGCTTTAAACTGTTTCCGCCTCCTCCATCAGTCCGCGCAATGTCCCGATGAGGCGCCGCCCGCACTCCCGGACCGATTCTTCCAACATTGGCTCCTCACAGCATTAATTTTACCTTTCTTCCTTGGCAAGTTCTTTGGGCTGGAGGAGAACAATCTTCCCGCGGGAGGAGCGGACCCATCCCTTCCGCTTGAAGCGGCTCAATGCCCGGATGGAACTTTCGACGGTGGTCCCGGCCATCTCGGAAATCTCCCGATGGGTGAAAAATAAGGTATCTCCAAAATCGTTCGAAAGTTGCAAAAGAACATGTGCAATCCGCCGATCCACCGTATCATAAGCCATCGCATAGGTAAGTTCCATCTCGCGAATCCGCTTGCAGGAAAGGACGGCGATACTTTTTGCAAAAGAAGGATAGGTATTCAAAAGATGCTGGAAGATCCTTTGGGGGATTTTTGCAACTTCGGCTCCCGTAGCGGCGATGGCGGATGCCGCATAGGTGTCAAAACCTACCGCAGAAACACCGAAAAGCGGTTCTCTCGTGGTAACCACAAAGAGGGTGACCGGCCGTCCTTCGGGGGAGCGTTTTACAAGGCGGACCCATCCTGAAAGAATAAACCACACCGCATCCGCTTTCTTCCCCTCTTCAAAGATGCGACTCTCCTTCGGAAATGCCGAGATGGAACAGTCCTGGCAGAGACGGTTCTTTTCTTCTTTGGGAAGACTCCGGAAAGGATCAAGATGCAGAAAACCGCCTTCCATTCTCGCAGACTCCTTCTCTATGAGTTTACTGCAGATGGAAAAAGTATCTATGATTTACATCATAGGGACAGAGAATGGAGATGGGCGCGGAGCTTCTCCGGATCAACCTGGAGGGTCTTCTTTCCTTCGGAGGAAATCATCTGTTTGCTCTTGAGGAGGGTGGTGGTCCGGATGGTGGTCTCAACGGTCAATCCGGCCAGTTCCGCAATTTCCTCGCGGGTGAGGGGGATTTCAGGGCCGAACTTCTTCGCAAGCGTCAGCAGGATCTCTACCACACGCTTCTCTGCAGAGTCATAGGTGTGGCAACCACCGACCCGCTCCACCTCCCTCAGGCGACCGCAGAAGGTGGAAAGGGCCTGCTGGGAAAAGGCGGGGTACTTTGCCATCAACTCCGAAAAGAGCTGGGAGGGGATACCGATAATCTTACTTTCCGTTTTCGCCACAGCGGTGGCCGGATAGGTCTTCCGGTCCAAAGCGGGGAGGCAGCAAAAAAGCTCTCCTCCTGCCATGACGCAGTTCGTCGAAACCTTCCCGCTGGAATGAAAATGCTCAAGGTGGACCCTACCTTTTTTGACGATCCAGACATGATGGGAAGGGGTTCCCTCAAGGAAGACCGTCTCCCCCTTTTGAAAGTCCTTTTCAAAGCAAAGCCCGGAGACGCGGCTGATCTCTTCGGAGGGAAGGGTGTGAAACGGACTGACAGACTTTAAAAAAAGTTCGCGTTCCTTTTTCACAACCTTTTATTATACCACGCAAAAGAGCCATGTTTCAATATGGAATCATGATGAAGATCATACAAAAAGCGGCTTTTTCCGAATAAACTTTCAAAGATAGGTGTGCGTAGAATTGGAAAATCTGTATCAAAAGGTTATGGAGGGCATTCAGCCATGAGGAAAAAGACGAAGAAGGAAAAATCTACCGACAAAAAAACGGATACATCCCCGAAAAAAGAGTACAAAAAGCCGGTCCTCTATCGGTGGGAGATTAACATGAGGCCTGCTTTTGCTGTTCCGCAACCCGAGTTCGAGTATTAGGGAGAAACCGTTTATTTCTAATGTCGGAGGCGGGCAATGTCTTTCCATCAAAACCTCAACCCCTGCGAACTCGAAATCGACCTGTTCTGCAAAGGCGCAAGAGTTGATCCTGCCATCCCCCCCGAGAATCTTCCTGCTCTTCACCGGACCCGCGCCGGACTCGGAAGCGGACTGGAATTGGTGCTTCCGGGGCCGTTCAAGGACATCTGGGTCAATGTCCCTGTGGAAGAGCCCTTTACGCACAATTCCCCCTATCTCTTAACCCAGACAAACGGCTCTTTTATCCTTCTGCACAAACCCTCTGAAACCCCGTATGCTGTCAGGATTCCTCTTGATCCGGCCTGGTATCAAAAAAAGACGTCCAAGGGAACGGCGATGAACCGTATCGGGATCCTTCAGGGAACGTACCTTGGCATCTATGTTTCCAATACCTGCCATTTTTGGTACAGCCGTCCCCGGCCGACGAATTGCCGCTTCTGTACCACCGGAAAAAATATCGGCCTTAACGAAGAGAGGACGAAAGATATCGGGGATGTCGTCGAGGTCTGTCAGGCGGCAAAGGAGGAGTCAGGGATTACCTTTGTCCATTTCAATACCGGATTCCACAATGAGCGGAAGGAATTGGATCTGATCGCCCCCTATGTCAAAGCGGTGAAGGAAAAAGTGGGGCTTCTGGTCGGCGTTCAGGCAAGCCCGACGACGGACTTCTCGAAATACGACCTGCTGCGGGACCTTGGGGCGGATCATTTTTCCTTCTGCTATGAATTTCATAATCCTTCCTATTTCAGTCTGTTCTGTCCGGGGAAATTCGAGCGGATCGGACAGGAGGGCTTCTTTCAGGCCCTGGAATACACCTCTAAGAAAATGAAAAAGGGAAGTTGCTCCGGCGAAATCATTGCGGGCGTTGAGCCGATTGAAGACACGCTCAAGGCCATCGACTACATCACCTCCATCGGGGCTTTCCCGACGGTCTGTATCTTCCGGCCCTTGATCGGCTCGGAGATGGAGCAATTCCCCCCTCCCCGCTATGAAGAGATGGTCACCGTCATGCGTTATATGTATGAGGCCTGTATGAAGCACCGGATCCCGATCGGCATCGCCCCCAATATCGAGGTGAGTCTCGTCGTGCAGCCGGAAGACGCCCAGTACCTGATAGACAAGGACTGGTCCCATCTCGCCTACCGGACCTGGCTCAAGGGGTGCAAACTTCTTTCAAAGCCGTACTTTGCAAGAAAACTCAGCCCCCGTCCGGTTCACGCCTAAAGGCCTCCAGACGTTCCTGAAAACGTGAAACCGATCGTTCGATCATTCCATCCGCACTTAAACAAGGCCGCCCTCTCCGCATCAGCCATTTGAGACGGGAAATAACGTATCCCTCCTTTACCCTCTGTTTCAACCGCTGAACGGTCCCCTCGTTCGGACTCCGCTCCCACAGCGGAAGCAGAGGATAAGAACGGGAAGGAAGGCCGAGAGAGGCGCACCAGTCGTCCCATTTGAAGGTATACATCTCCCCTTCATTGAAATAGTTGTTGGCCCGCACTACCATCCAGGGGACTCTGAAGGCATCCGCCACAATGGCTCCGTGCATCGCCTCGGAGATCAGAATCTCTGATCGGGCAATCTCGCGAAGGCATGTCTCCACATCGGCGCGGGAATCGATGTAGTGAAGTCCCGCCCCTTCGCAAACGGTGCGCCACTTTTCAACATTGGCGCTTTTAAAATGAGGCATGTAGGAAAACCGGTGCGTCTTGGCGGATGGCACTTTGAACAAAAGCCGCGCCAAAATCGCCGGGTCAGTAATGGCCAAGTCCGGCGAGACGCCCAAGGCCCTGGCGGAAAAAGGGCCCCGGAGCGCCCGGATCCGGAGCCGTTCATTCCGATCGGGGAGGCGGTTCGGATAGCCGACGCCGCTGCCAAAGATGATCTTGACCGGTTCTTCCGGAAGACGGTCGTCTAAGATCGTCCCGATTCCTATAAAAAGAACGCGGCCGTCCTCATCGAAAATGCCGGGCAGGAGTTTCGGCCAAAGCCATCCGTTCAGATCGTCCCCGAAGTTCCCTTCAGCCGCCCGGTAGTAATAGAGTTTCATCGGCGATACTCTGCGCACAATCCTTTGATCTCCTCATGAAATTTCCATTTGCCCGGTGCCCTTTGGATGCTTTTGACAAAACTATTGCAGTCCAGGACTGAGTAAGAATATTTGCTTCTTAGAACCTCCCCAAGGATATCGTAAACCAATCCCCCGTCATCCAGATGCATTTCATAGCACTCGTAAATCTCGGCATTGGGCATGGCTTCAAGAATTTTCCGGATATTCAGACGGTTGACCATGACCTCACCGATGTTGAGGTGCTTGACCCCCATCTCCTCAAGCATCGGGAGCATCTCGAAAAGCTTCTTCCGATGAGGAGGCCACGCCGGTGTTTCAACGGTGACCGCCTTAAAATGGCGGACTGCCTCCGCCATATGCCTGTATACTTTTTTGGAAAAATTCGATGCGCCGATGTGGAATCGGATTTCGTCGAAACCCATCTCTTTCAGTTTGAGAAGGATCTTGCGCTCAGCCAAAAGACCATTCGTGTAGAGATAGTACCACGGTTTAACCCCGGTCTCTCCTTCGATCTGTCGGAAGAGAGACATATAACCCGAAAGGACGTCGAGATGAAAGAGCGGCTCGCCTCCGCCGCTGAAAGAGACGGCGGAAGGCCGAAAATCCGGCTCGAGGGAATCATAACAAATTCCGGCCATGCGGGTGACGATCTCTTTTTTTGTCTGTTCGCTCCGCCCTTGGAAGACAGGACAATAGAGACATTTCAGAGTGCATGCTCTGCCTGTGAGGATGTTGTACTGATAAGGTTCCGGGACAAAACACCTGTAACAGCCGGGAGATAATTTTCCGATGTGGACGCAATGACCGGACGCATGATATTCAAGTTGCGGAATGCGTCTCTGCCGCTCAAATTTTCTGCTGTAGGCCTCTTGAATCGGTAAAATCTTCATGCCATGCGCATCCTACCGTTTTCATCAAGGCACCTGCCATGATTCAAATCATGACGCCGGCTTCTGTTTGACCCAAAAAGAAATGTGTAAGGACTCCTCCACCTTACACTGTATTTCTGGTGCCGGGAGAGAGACTCCCTTCGCCTTCGGCTCAGGGACTTCCTCGACGACCCAGCCTCCGGCTGGGTGCCCGTCTCGGTCGTTGCACTTCAGTTCAGCGCCGGCACTGAGTTTGGTGTGATTCAAAGGAGCGGAACAAAAAGGTGGTGCCGGGAGAGAGACTTGCACTCCCCACGCCCAGATTTTCAGTCTGGCGCTCTACTACCTGAGCTATCCCGGCAAAAGGGTTTAGAGTTTATTTTAGCATATTCTTAAAATCCCTACAAAAATTTTTAACGGTATGGTATTCTGGAAGTTATGGGATTTGAAAAACTCGCCTCACAAATCGAAGGGGAGCTTGTACAGAACCCCAAAACCCTTGAAGAGACCTCCGGCGACTTCGGGCGGCGGGTTTTGAAAAAACCCGGCTGCGTGGTCCGGCCCAAAAGCGCAAAAGACGTTGCCGCCGTCATCCGATTCGCCCGCGAAACCAAAACGCCGGTCGGGATCCGGGGAAACGCCCATACGCAAAGCGGTCAGGGACTCACCGAGGAAGGGATCCTCGTGGACCTCCGCTCTCTCAATCAAATCCTCTCGGTCAACCCGGAGAAAAAAGAGGCGGTCTGTCAGGCGGGTGTTCTCTGGCGCGACCTGGTCAAGGAGACTCTTTCCAAGGGACTCATCCCCCCTGTCCTCACCAATAATCTCGATGTCACACTCGGCGGAACCCTTTCGGTGGCAGGGCTCGGCATCAGCTCTTTCCGTTACGGAACCCAGGCGGATAATTGCATAGAATTGGAAGCGGTCACCGGAACCGGAGAAATCGTCCGCTCTTCCTCCGCACAAAATAGCGAACTTTTTAACTGTGTCCGGGCCGGGTTCGGGCAGTTCGGCATCATCACCGAGGTGAAACTCCGGCTCCGGGAATCGCTCCCCAACACCCGGACCTATTATCTTCTCTATGAAGGATTGAAAAATTTGATGAAGGATGCGGCGGTTCTCATGGGGGAAGGTCGCTTCCAGTATCTTGAATCGTGGTGCGTTCCCTGTCCGCAGGGATTCCGGAAAGTAGGAGGAACTCCGCAGCCCTTTGCAAGATGGTTTTATCCGTTTCATGTCACCGTCGAGTTCGGCGACAAAGCACCGGATGATGAAACGCTTCTCAAAGGACTTTCGTTCCGGGAATTGGTTCACAAGGAAGACCGGACTGCTTTTGAATTTGCCAGCCGGCTCGAACCCCTTTTTGAACTCTGGAAAAAATCGGGCTATTGGACGAACACCCACCCCTGGATGGAGACGATCCTCCCGTGGGAGGCGGCTTATCCGTATATCATGCAGGTCCTTTCGAATCTGCCGCCGCATCTTTTGGGAGGAGGACACATTCTCCTCTGGCCCTCCCGGGGAACGGCTTCCCATGCTCTCCTCTTCAAACATCCGGGGACGGAACGGGTGATGGGATTCGGGATTCTTCCCGGAATCCCGAAGGAGGTTCAGGGACCGGTCCTTGCGCTATTAAACCAGTTGAGTGACTTGAGTCTCAAAGCGGGAGCCAAGCGGTACCTCTCCGGTTTCATCCAGTTTGACGAAGCCCGCTGGAAGGCCCATTACGGCGAAACTTGGCCTCTGCTCCGGGAATGGAAAACGAAGTACGACCCGGACCGGATTCTCAATCCCGGCTTCATCCCATGGTAGGGACGTTTCTAGTTCTGGCCCTAATCTGGCCCCAATGTGTCCCCTGTCTTGATTTTTAAACAAAAGGGACAGGTCGGGGCCAAGTGTAGAAACGTCCCTGGGAGTGGGAGTTTGTTTCAGGTTGAGGTGGATTCAGGTTCCTAGTGCAACAGTCTATGGAAGGCCTCGCTTGGGGTTTCCCAGTCTAAGGTCTTCCGGGGCCGGGTGTTGAGTCGCTTCTCTGCGTGTCTAATCTCTTTCAAAG
>CAMTXH010000027.1:0-11271 GCA_947085655.1 uncultured Omnitrophica bacterium
AAACTTTTAGCGCGACGAGTCTGTCAATCGCCTCATCTTTTTTCTCATGGTCCAACACGGCTGGCGGATGGTCGTTCAGGCTCCGCCGGACGCGCTTGAT
This sequence comes from uncultured Omnitrophica bacterium, assembly GCA_947085655.1. Taxonomy (GTDB): domain Bacteria; phylum Omnitrophota; class Gorgyraeia; order JACQQV01; family JACQQV01; genus CAMTXH01. Next base: position 101 of record CAMTXH010000027.1, read on the forward strand.
ATGCGCCCCGACTGCCGCTTTCGCTCGATAGTTCACGGCGGGCGGGCGGGACGCTTCCATAACTTCCGAGCGATCTCTGACCGCGACGCGCTCGCCGCCAGCGCTTGGCCGATTGCTTCACGTTCTTCTTGGGTCAGACGACGATAGGTTGTGGCGGGCGTACGGACATATTATCCGTCGCGCCAGATTGTTGAATCCAGGATTTTAAAAAAGTTCCAAAAGACTAAAGGCTTTGGCTATTGGCTCTTTTTCGAGCTCGACTTGAAAAACTGAACGATCCCGGGCGAGATTGAGACGAGAATAATCAACAGAACGATCGGCAAGAGATAGCGATCGACATCGGGGATCAGGCGGCCAAGATAATAACCGGAAAGCGGCAGACCGGCGCCCCAAACCAAACCGCCGATCGAGTTATACGAAAGAAAGGTCCGATATCTCATCTCGCCGACACCGGCCAAAATAGGAGCAAAAGTTCGGACAACCGGTATAAATCGAGCAAGAAAAATTGTCGCCGGCCCGTGTTTTTCATAATAGTCTCTGGCTTTCTCGATATTTTTCCGATTAAAGAATCGGGAATCTCGACGTTTGAAGATCGCCGGCCCGGTCTTCTTGCCAAAAAAATAGCCAAAGCTGTCGCCAAGGACGGCGGCGATAAAGGAACCGACCGCAAGCGGGACAATTGGCAAGAGATTTTGCGAAGCCAAAAATCCGGCCGTGAAAAGGAGCGAGTCGCCGGGCAGAAAAAAACCGACAAAGAGGCCGGACTCGGCAAAAACGATGGCAAAAACTCCGAAAAGACCGCCGGCCTTAATCAAACTGACTAGATCAAACACCACTTAAAGTATAGCTCAAACAGACTCTAAAACCCGATTGAGAAACGGCCCTTGCCAGACTGCCAAGCGCCGCCGCTGGCATCTCGCGTTTTTTCCCCGCCCTTTGAAAGCTCGAATTGACCCGTCCCTCCGTCCTCCGACCGAGAAAAACGACAGGGCGTTTAAGGACCGAGATTTCTGAAGATAAAAAAACCGGTCGGTTTGAGATTCCAACCAGAAAAAACTCCGGCGATTTTTAGATTTTGCGAAGATCGAATCTCCGCCCTTTGGCGAGGATTAGTTCCCAAAGTTTTCCTCGACCTGATCCCAGTTAACGATATGCCACCAAGCCGCGATATAGTCGGCCCGACGATTCTGATACTTCAGATAATAGGCGTGTTCCCAAACATCAAGGCCAAGGAGCGGTTTCAGGCCTTTTGAGACTGGGCTCTCTTGGTTGGCGGTCGAGACGACTTCAAGCTGGCCAGAACCGGTCACAGAAAGCCAGGCCCAACCAGAACCAAAACGTTTAAGCCCGGCATCGTTAAACTTCGCCTGAAACTCCTTTAGGCTCCCGAAACTCTTAGCTATCGTCTCGGCCAGTTCTCCTTTCGGCTCGCCGCCGCCATTTTTTTTCATCAGGGGCCAAAAAAATGAGTGGTTAAAATGGCCGCCGCCGTTATTTTGAACCGCCGCCTTGATCTCGTCCGGCAAGGAGTCAAGGTCGGAAAGCAGGTCCTCAATCGTCCTTGAAGCCAGCTCGGGATGGCCCTCGATGGCCTTGTTCAGATTGTCAACATAGGCCTGATGATGTTTGCCATGGTGGATCTCCATCGTTTGAGCGTCAATAAAAGGCTCCAGACTGTCAAAAGCATAGGGCAACTCGGGTAGGCTAAAGACCATTTTTCCTCCTTAATTAGAGAGCTTCTCGACAAATTCTAGCAACCGGTCGGTCATTTTGTCGAGTTTTTCGAACGCCTTCTGGTCGACCAGTTTGCCATTATCAAAGCTCATAGAACTAGTATATACTACTGGCTGAACGGTCGTGATGTCGAAATCAAAGGCCAAAAGCTTCATCATTTCGGCGGCCGCCAGATAGGAAAGACGACCGCCGGAGTTTTCAATCAGGCCGATAAATTTGCCTTGCATCGCCCCGCAAACAATGTCAATGAAGTTCTTGACAACGCCGGAATGAGAAAAACTATAAACCGGAAAGGCCAACACAAAGCCCTTGGCGACGGCAAGCTTTCGGTAGACAGTTTTCAGGTCTCGACCATAGTCCTCAATCCTTCGGCCGTCGGCAAACTCAAGTTTTAACTCCCGCAGATCAATCGTTTCGGTCTGAACGGCTTTTTCTAGAAGAAGAGCTTCTGCCTCCTTGGCGACAATCGCGGTCCTCGAGCCTCGGTTGAGGCTGGCTTGAATGACGATAATCTTTGACACCTAAAACCGGATAACGCTAAAAGGCTGACTGGGCTGTGAATCGGCTCACAATCTCAAACGATCCTCTTTTTCGTCGCCCCCCACCAGTTAACATCAGACCGATCGCCAAGATTTTTTTGCTTATCGCTTTTTCCTCTTCTCGAATTAGACTTTATCGGTCGGGTCTGAAAAATTTCGTCTGCTGACCGATGATTATTTTTCGCCCCTTTTGAAGTCGCTTTCCCCGAATCAGAAGGCTTTTTTGAAATCGGCCGATTCCCTATCTTAGCCCTCCGGTCAGTTTTTTTCAGGCGAGAATCAACAAACGGCTCTTTTTTCTTATCGGCCAGTGGTCCAGCCGGCGGTTCGGTCCTGTCGCCAGAATTATCTCCCGCCGGTTCCTCGGGCAAAACCACCGTCACCGAAGCGACAAGGTCGCTCCCTTTAAGCCTCATCAAGGTCACGCCCTGGGCGTCTCGACCAAGCCGCTTAACCGACTTTAGAGCAAACCTGATCGTCTGACCGGCTTTCGAGATAATGATCAGGTCGGCCCGATCATCGCTAACAACCGAGGCAAAGGCGAACTGGCCGGTCTTTTCGGTGATCTTCATCGCCCGGGTGCCAATCCCGCCTCGACTCTGGTCCTTGAATAAACTGACCCGGGTCCGTTTGCCAAAGCCTCTCTCTGAAACAACCAAAAGATCGGCTTCGGAATTTTCCTCGGACAGGACGGCCATCGAAACAAGCCGGTCGCCTGACCGGAGTCGCATTCCTCTGACACCGCTGGCACCCCGTCCCATCCGGCGAGTGTCTTTTTCTTTGAACAGGATCGCCTGACCGGCCGCGCTGACGCAAAAGATCCGATCTTTACCCGAAGTCAACTTGGCCCACAAAAGCCGGTCGCCGTCCTTAAGTCTCAAACCAATAATGCCGGTTTTCCGAACGTTGGCGTACGCCGAAACGGCAGTCTTCTTGACTTGGCCAAACTCGGTCGCCATAAAGAGAAAGCTCTCGGAGTTTAATTTTTTTTCGGTCAGACAGACAATGCTCGTCACCTTTTCGGTCGGCGCCAGTTGAACAATGTTAACCAAAGCCTGACCTTTGGCCTGACGAGACGCGACCGGGATTTCATAAACTTTGGTTTTGAAAACCCGGCCAAGATTGGTGAAAAATAAGGCGTCGTCATGGGTCGTTGTCACCTGAACATGCTCGACCTGATCGTCCTCCTTCGTAGTCATGCCAATAATCCCCTTGCCGCCGCGTTTTTGAGCCTGATAAGTATCAATCGGCATCCGCTTGATATAGTTGCCGTGAGTCAGCATCAGGACCGTCGGTTCGTCGGGAATCAAATCTTTGGCCGAAAAATCCTTGAGCCCTTGGCGATGAACTCGAGTTTTTCTCGGATCGGAATATTTTTCCTTGATCTCAAGAAGTTCATCTTTAATCAGTCTCATCACTTTTGGTTCTGAAGCCAACAGTTCTTCAAGATATCGGATCATCTTTTGGATTTCTTGATATTCGTCCTCGATCTTTTTTCGCTCCAGAGCCGCGAGTTGAGCGAGACGCATATCGAGAATCGCCGTCGCCTGCCCGGCCGTCAACTTAAACCCTTTGACCAATTTCTTCCCGGCCTCATCTCGAGAGACCGCTTCTTTTATTGTCTTAATCACGGCATCGATCGCATTGAGAGCGATGATCAAACCCTCCAAAATGTGAGCTCTTTCTCTCGAGCGAGCGAGATCGAACTTCGTCCGCCGACGAACAACCTCCTTTCGATGCTCGATAAAATGCTCAAGCATCTCCTTTAAGTTCATAACCCTCGGCTGAAGGTCTTTAGTCAAAGCCAGAGAATTGACATAAAAAACTGTCTGAAGCTGTGTCAGCTCGTAAAGACGGTTAAGAACTTTTTGAGGGTAGGCGGTTTTCGAAAGTTCTATCACGACTCGGACGCCGTCTCGATCCGATTCATCGCGGAGATCGCTGATGCCTTCAATTTTTTTATCTCTCACCAAATCGGCAATTCGAACGACCAGAGTCGCCTTATTGACCTGATAAGGAATCTCGGTCACAAGAATTTGAAAACCACCCGTTTTCCGCTCGACAATCTCGGCCTGACCACGAATCAAAACCTTGCCTCGACCAGTGGTATAAGCCATTTTTATCTCCTCGAGATCATAAATGTTGCCACCGGTCGGAAAATCCGGCCCCTGGATGAACTCGAGAAGGCCTTCGATTTTAAGAGCCGGATTCTCAATCAAGGCGATTAGGCCATCCAAGAGCTCTGACAGGTTGTGAGGCGGAATCGAGGTCGCCATACCAACGGCAATTCCAACCGAGCCGTTTAGAAGCAGTTGAGGAATCTTTGAAGGCAGAACTTTCGGTTCAGTCTGGGTGCCGTCATAATTGGGTTGAAAATTAACCGTCTCTTTCTCTATATCGGCAAGCATCTCCTCGGCCAGAGCGGTCATTCTCGATTCGGTATAACGCATTGCCGCCGGCTGGTCGCCGTCCATCGAGCCAAAGTTGCCTTGACCATCAACCAGGACCATCCGCATCGAAAAATCTTGGGCCATTCTCGTCAGACTGTCATAAACGGCCGCGTCGCCGTGGGGATGATACTTGGCCAAGACTTCACCGACCACGGCAGCCGATTTTCGAAATCGGGCGCTATGACGCATGCCCATTCGGTCCATGGCAAAAAGGATCCGACGGTGGACCGGCTTCAGACCATCGCGAACATCGGGGAGCGCTCGAGAGACAATGACCGACATCGCGTAGTCGAGATAACTTTCCTGCATCTCGAGCTCGATTGAGCGTCTGGCAATCAAACCAAACTCGGTCTTCTCCGTCTGGCGAGAAGACTCGGCCGGCGCCTTCGCCGCTTCGTCTAATTCTTCTTGATCGGCCATAAAAAAATATTTTTAAAAAGCCTTAAACAGGACCGCCAGACCTTATTCTACCGCCTCTTTCGCGGTTTTGGCAAATGCCGGAACGGGCATCGGCAACCAACTGGCGGAAAGGTCGCCGAGCAATCGCCAACCGATAGCCGACCTTTTGAAATCCAAGACCCGACTCAAAACACCGAGCGGCTAAATGAGGTACCTGGCTTTAAGAGCAAACAACCAAAGAGACCAGGCTTGAAAGTTGAGAGACCATTTGGGAGCCTTTTTATTTCACGATGTTATAGAAAGCGCCGGTCAAAATCAAAATCAGGCTGCCAAAAGCCAGCATCAGCCAGGGATGATTGACCAGACTCGTAGAGTCAAGAATTTTTTCAAAGCCATAAAAGGTCGCGACAACGCCCAGACCAACCAAAAGCGGGCCGACAACTCTCAAATGAAGAATCCTCTTCTGCCAAGGGGCCTGACGCTCACTGAAAAGCTGCCGGAGGAGCCTCTTGGCTAGCTCTTCTTCCCTTTCGGTCAGAGACTCTCTTCCCTTTTCCTCGATCATAATCAAAATTATACAACCTTTATCAAAGATTTTGGTCTTTTTATCACCTCGTTCGCTTGCCGATGATCAAACATCGAGGTTTTTGACGGTCCTGGCGTGAGTCTGGATGAACCTTTTCCGAGGCGGGACCTCGTCGCCCATCAGCATTGAGAAAAGCTCGTCAGTCTGTTCGGCGTCGTCAACCGAAACCTTGAGGAGCACTCGGTTCTCGGGATTAAGAGTCGTCTCCCAAAGCTGCGAGGGATTCATCTCGCCCAGACCTTTGTAGCGCTGCACGCTCACGCCCTTGATTCCGAGCTCGAAAGGAACGGTGGTTTCCGTCTCGGCCGCTCCCTGGTCCTCGGGTGATTTTTCCGATCCTTGCGCGGCCGGCTCAATCTTTTCGCCTGACCGCTCTTTCGCCAAGCCGGCAAGAATCCGCTCTTTTTCAGCTTCGTTGTAGGCGTAAATTTTCCGGCGGCCTTTTTCAATCAAGAAAAGCGGCGGCTGGGCAATGTAGAGATGACCGCGACTGATCAATTCCGGGAAATTTCGGTAGAAAAAGGTCAGAAGAAGGGTCCGGATGTGGGCTCCGTCAACGTCGGCGTCGGCCATGATAATGATCCGATGGTAACGAAGCTTATCGTAGTTAATTTGATCGCCGATGCCAATGCCCAAAGCGACAATCAAGGCTTTGATTTCGTCCGAAGTCAGCATCCGATCAAGCCGCGCTCGCTCGACATTTAAGATTTTCCCTCGAAGCGACAGGACCGCCTGGAAACTCCGGTCCCGAGCCTGTTTTGACGAACCGCCGGCCGAATCTCCCTCGACGATATAGAGCTCGCATCTGCTCGGCCGGCGATCGGAGCAGTCGGCCAGCTTGCCCGGCAAAGTCATGCCGTCGAGAGCGCCCTTCCTTAAAACCGTGTCTCTCGCCGCCTTGGCCGCCAGCCGAGCCTTAAGGGAGAGGGCGGCCTTTTCCATGATCCGCTTGGCGATCGAGGGGTTTTCATCAAGGTAGTAACCGAGATGTTTGGCCAGAACAGAGTTGACCACCGACTGGGCCTCGGGATTACCGAGCTTTGACTTGGTCTGGCCCTCAAATTGAGGATTCGAGAGCTTTAATGAGATGACGGCCGTCAGTCCCTCGCGAACATCATCGCCGGAAAGACTGTCGCTTTCCTTTATGAGCTTGTTTTTCTTGGCGTAATCATTGAGGACTCGAGTTAGAGCCGTCCGAAAGCCGGTCAGGTGAGTTCCGCCCTCAACGGTGTGAATATTGTTGGCAAAAGCGAAAACGCGCTCTACGAAATCCTCGGTGTACTGAATCGAGACTTCGACCAGATACTTCTCGCCTTCAGACTCGATTTCTTGACTGACCATAAAAGGCGGGGAGTTAAGTTTGACTCTGGCCCGATTGAGATGAGAGACATAGGAGCTAATCCCACTTTCGAAGTAGAAACCGTAGTCGGCCGGCGACTCGGTCGGACGATTGGAACGAAGGTCGCGATAAAAAATCCTGACCCCCTGTGTCAAATAGGCCTGCTGGCGAAGGTATTGAAGGATCCTTCGACTCTCCCACTCGATCGTCTTAAAAATTTTTTGATCTGGTCTAAAGGCGATTTTTGTCCCTCGCTTCTCGGTTTTGCCGACCACCTTGACCACTTCTTCCGGCTTTCCTCGACGATAGTCCTGGGCATAAATTTTACCATCGCGATAGACTTCAGCCCTCGTCCACTCGGAAAGGGCGTTAACGGCCGAGACGCCGACGCCATGCAGACCGCCCGAGACCTTATAACCGCCGCCGCCAAACTTCCCGCCGGCGTGAAGAGTGGTCATAACCGTCTCAAGAGCGCTCTTTTTCGTTTGAGGATGGAGATCAACCGGAATACCCCGACCATCGTCCTCAACCTCGACCAGATCGTCGTCCCCCAAAATCAGACTGATCGTTTTAGCTTCGCCAGCCAAAGCCTCGTCTATCGCGTTGTCAACCACCTCGCGAATAAGATGATGAAGACCATCAGCGCCGACGCCGCCGATGTACATCCCAGGTCTCTTTCGGACCGGATCAAGGCCCTCGAGAACCGAGATGTTTTTGGCCGAGTAGTCGGAGGAAGAGCGAGTCGGCTTTGGTTTTTTCTCTTCTGTCATCTGATTCTCTAGTCTAGCCAACTTTGAGAGCTCGAGCAAAAATCCGAAGCCAGTCCCGGACGCCGGTTTTTTTCCGTCGAGGTTCGACCGACGACAGGAAGCGAAAAGCGCTCGGCAGATCAGCCGAAGGCCAGTCTCGTTCTCCCCGAGTCTTAACCCAAACTCTCGACTTAAAAGCCCAACGGGCCTTTAAGACTTTCGGGAGCAATCCCTCTGCCAAATCTCCGCCAAAACCCGACGACCGACAATTTCCTTCCCTGAACCGAAGATCGGATTAGAAATTTAAGGGACCGCGATTTGAAAATCGAAGATTTGATCGGAATCGAGCTTCGCCGTCAAACTTTTCGGCTCGATTGACCAGCCCTCGGGCAAAACGAAACTGATTGCCAGATCCGACGGCCGACTGCCGGGTTGTTGATCGACCAAAATTTGATAGCTTTTCCTTCCTTGTTCGGCGGTCGAAAAAACCCGGTCCTTTAGCCTTTCAACCGCCGTCCCTCGCCTTAAAAGATTGAATCTTTCGGGCAAAAGGTAGTCAATTTTCAGCTCCAGTTCTTGGCCGGGCGGAGTGTTGACAAAACCGCCAAAGATCGTCATTCCGGCCTCCTCGGTCGTCTCTATCGCCCGATCGTAACGTTCGCCTTGAAGACTGGAGGAGATCAGCTTTGAACCAAGGGGAGAGGCGACCCGAAGATAGTTGTTATTCGTGCCGTCCGGCCATTGACCGGTTCCTAAATGCCTTCGCCGAATCGAAAGAGAGTTTTTAATCCGACCGGAAGGGTCAACGGTCGCCATAAGGCTGATTGACTGATCGATGTTGAGACTCGATTTTTTACCGTTTAGGTTGGCGTTTGAGAGATAGAGATAGTCGGCCTCTCCCGCTCGAGTTGGCTGGTCTTCGCCTCTCAACCGACCGGAGAGCTGAAAGAGGTCGAGAAGATTAAAAATCGCTTGATCGGGATGATAAGCCAAGATATGTTTTGTCCTCACCTGTTCGGTCAGAAATTTCTTGAAGCCATCGGCGTCTTTAGTCTCGAGCTCGGTCAGTCGCTCGATAACCGCCGGCAGCATATCTTCAAGAATCGTTTTCGGCTGATTGATAACCTTGTTTTCTTCTTTGAAGAAATACTCTCGTTCGATTTTGTAAGCCAACTCGGTTACAAAGTTCTCGTCCGTAATAACCGTTTGGTAGTCCGGAAGCTCAATCGGCCGGGTTAATTTGATCAATTCGGTGATTGTCGTAGTGTCAATCGCGATCAAACCGTCAACCGCCTCACCCGATTCTCGCTCATAAAACCAGATCACCCGTTTGGCCGCGTCGGGAAAGTTGATGTCAAAGTTGCTGTCTCTCAATGTCAAGCGGCCGATTTTTAAGCTCTTTTTCAGCTGCCAGGGCGGCTCGATCCGCTCCCGACGAGCAAAGGCCTTGTCAAGAGTGTAGATATTCTTTTCGACCTTAAGATTCTTGACTTTCCCCTTTTCAAGCTCAATTAGGCCAAAGCTGCCCAAAAAACCGCCCGAAGGTCGAAGCTCGGCATTATTTTGAAACATCACGAGAAACTTTTTCCGGCCGAAGAAACCGAGGCTTTTGGGCAGAGCGACCAGACCGTCCGAAACTTGGCCGGAGAGTTTTTTCGCCGCCAATATCTTCTTTTTGAGATCGGCCAGTTCGCGATCCTCGGGGAATTTTCGAGCGAGCGAATCGGTCAGTCGTTCAAGCTCAAAAAGTTCCCGTCTCAAAGCGCCAAGCTCGGCGGCCAACGGTCTCAACTCTAAAGTCAGGAGGCCGAGTCGTTCGTTAATCGGCCCGAACTGATCGGCCGGATCTTTTTTGATCGGGGTTTTCGAGACCGAGGCCAGTTTTTTGAGGACCTCGGCCGTCTGCTGACCAAGCTTAGCCGATCGTTCGGCCAACTCGACAAACTCCTCGGCCGAGAGAACGGCCGAGCCGCGAACCGACAAAAGGGTCAGAAAATCTTGCCTCTGGCCTTCGTGAAGGAGAAGTTTGTCTAACCGGCTCGAGGCTTCAAGGCTCTCTCGAAAATAAGGTTCGGCCAGATCAGGCCTTAGGGCCTGAAGTTGATCAAAACCCTTTAGAAGCGAATCTTTGGCCGAGAGCGCGGTCTCGATGGCGTCGGCCGTTTTGAGCTGAACTTTTGAGACGACCGCTTCACCCTTGAGACCAAAAATATAGCCCGAGACTCCGACAATCGCCATCGCCAAGATCAGCCGACTAATGAACGGGCCAAGGACGAAGATTGCCGATTGGCTCTTTTTGGCAACCGGTTTGGACCGACGACCGAGAGCCGAGAGCTGATCAACTTCAAACCGTTTTTTTTCCTCAACCGGCCGAACTGGAGTCACGACAAAAGGCAGCGGCTCGCCCTTATCAAGTCGCCTGATCGGTTTGAAATCAAGATAGCCTCTCACCGAAAGCCTGACCTCCGAACTCTATTTTAGCCCAAGTTCAAAGACGACCTTAATTTTTCGGGAAATAAGCTTTGACAAAGACGAGGAGGATGGAGACAACGAAAGCGACAATCAGAGTCGAAAGGCCGTTTAGGAGATAGGGCTTCTGGCGCTTGAGAGTCACCGGATCTTCGGCAAAGACCTGAAACCGCGAGGCTGTCTGCTCGCCAGCTTTGTTGAAAGTTTCCGTCCGGGCCTTAATCGCTTCAATCGCCGAGGCGACCAGCTTCTTTGAGACTTCAGAATCGGGATCGCGCAAGCTGATCTGAACCGTCGCCGGGATGATCTTTCTGGCCTTAAAAAGCTTCCCAAGCTTAAAGGGGCTGTTAACTTTCGGGACCACCAGGCCGGCCCGCTCGTAAATCTCGGTCACAACCGGCGGCGAAGCCAACCAGGAGACAACGGTGTCGGCCAAAAAGCCGGACGATTGAATGCCATAGTAGTTGTCAAAAAGGTAGTAATCAACCTCCCGCTGATCAAGAGTCGAGGTTCGGTTGAGAGTCAAAGTCGTTGCCGTCTCAAAAAAATCTGGTCGCGAACCGGTCAGCAAAAGAGCGAGAAGCAAACCGCAAAAAGACAGACCCAAAACCAAACCACGGCTCTTTCGAAAGATCTTTAGATATTCTGAAAAATCCACTTGAACTAAACTAGCAGAGCCAAGAGAAGAACAACAGCCCGACATAGTGTCGGGGCTGTTTCTGAAGCAACAGATTCCGCCTCTCAAAATACTGTCTTGGTGCCAATTAATTGAGGGCTTGATCGGGTCGGCGGTTGTTAAACCGCTCAATCCATGACCCGGCCTTCTCGTTATAGTTCTTTGACCGCTAAAGGCAGGGTTGTCTTTAGCCAAGAAGTAATTAGTGAGATGTGATCGCCTTTGTTCTT